>NZ_JAJMPA010000003.1 GCF_020991475.1 Pedobacter sp. MC2016-14 | reverse complement strand
TTGCATTATAACAAATCTATGTAAATCGGTAATGACATCCCATTTATCTTTGTAAGCATAAAAAGTTTAAATGCTTTATCACATATGGAAACCTTAAAATTTAAAACAAATATTAAATGTGCAGGATGCATAACTACAGTTACACCCTATTTAGATAGTCTAGCTGGCATTGAATCATGGAATGCAGATGTTCATGATCCCAATAAAATTTTAACAATAACTTCCAGCGGGCAACTTGAAGCTAACCAGGTTATTCAAATCCTTGAAAAAGCAGGTTACAAAGCTGAAGAAATTTAAAGATCACGCCTCCTGCATGCGTTGGCACCTATATAACATCTTCGTCTTATCAAAATATGGGTTGATCTTTATCTAATCCTTTAATAGGCCAAACGCATACCCTTAAGATCAATTAACCATTGGAATGTTAAAAATTATCTATCTGATAATGTGTTTTTTGTGAGATATTTTTAAATATTTTAAAATTTATAAAACTTTTTGTCGCAGACTGCGTTTTATATATAGTTTGTTTGGTTTAGGTTTATCTGTGGTGGATAAACCATCTAATAACAGGGATGCCGTCAAAACGTATCCCTGTTTCTTTTTATAGCGGGAAAGCCGTCTCATGTTTGCCGTTAGAAATCACTACCGAACTTTGTAAAGTTCCAATATTAGGTAAGCTACCCAGTTTCTGCAGTAAAAAATCATTGTACTTGTTCATGTTTGGTGTTACAACCTTTAAAATAAAATCAAATGCTCCTGTGGTGTGGTAGCATTCCATTACCTCAGTAAAAGAATTTATTTCATGTAGAAAAGAAACCAAAGCATCTTTTGAGTGCTCCTTTATTTGCACCTGTAAATAAGCAGTCATGTATTCTCCAACTCTCGTATGGTCAATGATAGCTACATATCTTTTAATATACTTTAGATCTTCCAATCGTCTTACGCGGTCATAAATTGGCGTGGGAGATTTTTTAAGTTTATGTGCCAGTTCTTTATTGGTCAAATGCGCATCTTTCTGTAAAAGATTAAGTATCGCAATGTCAGTGGTATCTAAAACATATTTGTCCATAGTGAGGTTTTTACGTAAATCGTTACTAATCTGGGCTGAGATTTAATTTTTTACTTTAGAATTTTATTCGGTTTGCCAATAAAAATATATGCCTATAAAGATAATATATCCTAAGCTATCTATGTAAAAAAGATTTATTATCTGTTTTTTGAGTGTTATCAGATAATAATTAATAAAACCACTGATCTTTATGCGTCTCCTAATCTAACCAAATAAGCATATGAGAGCTTTAAAAATTTCACAATCTATTACCAATCGCAATTCCGATTCGATAGAAAAATACCTTGCAGACATTGCTAAAATTGAACTTTTAAGCGCAGAAGAAGAAATTAACCTTGCCCGTAAAATAAAAATGGGCGATCAGTCTGCAATGGACAAGTTGGTTAAAACAAATTTGAGATTCGTAGTGTCGGTCGCTAAAAAATATCAGAACCGCGGTTTAGCCTTGGCAGATTTAATCAATGAGGGAAATCTGGGGCTCATCAAAGCGGCAGGTAGGTTTGATGATACAAAAGGCTTTAAGTTCATTTCTTTTGCAGTATGGTGGATTCGTCAAAATATAATGCAGGCCATATCAGAACACAATAGAGTGGTGCGGTTGCCTGCCAATCAGATAGCAGGCATTATGCGTATTAAAAAGTGTAGTTCCGAATTGGAACAGCAGCTGGAGCGTGAGCCAACACTAGCTGAACTCAGTGAGCTGGTAGATATGACAGAAGAAAAGATCAATGATCATTTGTGGAATGCACCAATGTCTTACTCGCTGGATATGCAAAGTAGTGAAGATGGCTTTACCTTAATGGATGTGCTTGAGCAAGCTGGAGAACCCGAACCTGATGCTTCTTTGATGACAGACTCCAGGAACGATGAGCTGGGCAGGTTGCTACAGGCCTTACCCATCCGGGCGCAAGAAATCATTACTTTGTTCTACGGGCTTTATGATCATCCTGCGCTTAGCCTGGATGACATTGCCGAGAGGTATAACCTGGGCCGGGAACGCGTAAGGCAAATTAAAGATCAGGGACTGAAATTGCTAAGGGTAAAAGTTAAAAGTAACATGGTAGCTGCAGATTATGCCATGTAGCAATTGATAAAGCCAAATGTAATCTTAAATTTGGGTTGATATTTGTTAGGTTTAAAGCACATAACATTTAACCGTTAATAAATGAGAGATTACGATGCAATAGTAATTGGCGCTGGCCAGGCAGGTGTGCCACTTGCAAAAAAAATGGCTGCTGCTGGTTTAAAAACCTTACTCGTAGAAAAAAGAGCGGTAGGTGGTACCTGTATTAATGATGGATGTACCCCTACAAAAGCAATGATAGCTTCGGCAAGAATGGCTTATTTGGCTAAAAGAAGCGATGATTTGGGAATTGAAATCCCCTCCTATAAAGTCAATTTCGAAGCTATCATCCAACGAAAAGATAAGATTATATCACTGTTTCGTGGCGGATCTGAAAAAGGCATAGAGAAAACAGAAAATCTTAACCTATTATACGGTGAAGCTAAGTTTGTAGATGATCATACGGTTTACATTAACGAACACGATGGAAACTTTGGTAACTATACTGCTAAAAAAATCTTTATAAATACTGGTTCAAGCCCAGTAATTCCCGAAATTGAAGGGATTAATGACGTGGATTATTTGACTTCTACCAGTATCATGGAGCTAACTGAAATACCAGAGCACCTGCTGATCATTGGCGGAGGCTATATCGGCTTAGAATTTGGGCAAATGTTTAAGCGTTTTGGTGCTCAAGTGACTTTGCTGGAAAAGTCACCATTGCTAATGCCTAAAGAAGATGATGATGTCTGTGTTGCCATGTCAGAAATATTTAAGGAAGATGGAATCGAAGTTGTTACTGCTGCAAAAGTCAAAAGGTTATCTAAATCATCAACTGGAAATATTATTGCAGACGTTGAAATTGAAAATAAAAGCCGTCAATATACCTGTAGCCATATCTTATTAGCCTCAGGAAGGGCCCCTCAAACAAAAAAACTAGGCCTCGAAAACACCAGTATCGAATGTGATGAACGTGGGTATATTAAGGTGAACGAATATCTGGAAACAAAAGCAAAAAATGTATATGCACTGGGCGACGTTAAAGGAGGTCCTTCCTTTACCCATATCGCCTACAATGATTATGTAATTGTTACCAATAACTTATTGGCTAAAGGAGAAAAATTAGATACATTGGATCGCATGGTTCCTTACTGTATGTTTACCGATCCTCAGTTGGGCCGAATTGGCATTACAGAAAGAGAAGCGAAGGAGCAGGGGATAGATTATATGGTTGCAAAGATCCCAATGAAAAATGTCGCCCGGGCTATTGAAACTGCAGAAACAAGAGGCTTGATGAAAGCTGTAGTAGATCGCAAGTCGAAGCAAATTTTAGGCGCTGCAATTATTGGTGAAGAAGGGGGAGAGATCATGACTGTTTTACAGATGGCTATGATGGGGAAAATTACATACGATCAAATTCGCTTCGCCATCATCGCACATCCATTATATGCAGAATCTTTAAATAATCTTTTTATGTCCATTCATGATTAAAGTAGAAAATCTTGTAAAAAGATATAATGGAACCACTGTTGTAGATCAGCTCAGCTTCGAAATTCAGGAAGGACAAAATTTAATGCTTCTGGGTACCAGCGGTTGCGGAAAAACCACCACACTCCGCATGATCAATCGTTTAATAGAACCTGATGAAGGGGCTGTTTATTTGAACAACGAGAACATTAACCTGCAGCAGCCAGAAGTACTTCGAAGGGGAATTGGTTATGTATTGCAAAACCATGGACTTTTTCCTCACTACACCATTGCCGAGAATGTGGCCATCGTTCCTCAACTCTTAAAATGGGATAGTAAACGTATTCGCCGGCGAACATTAGAGCTTTTTGAAAAACTTAAACTGGAGATTGCCCTGCTCAATCAATATCCGGGATCATTGAGCGGCGGTCAGCAGCAGCGTGTAGGATTAGCCAGAGCATTAATGACCAGCCCATCTGTATTGCTAATGGACGAGCCCTTTGGTGCGTTAGATAACATTACCAGGATAAATATCCGGAAGGAATTTAAACAACTGGACGAACTTGTTAAAAAAACGATTATTATGGTTACCCACGATGTTCAGGAAGCCTTTGAACTTGGCGATGTAATTTGCCTGATGGACAAAGGAAAAGTGATGCAGGTTGGTACGCCCCGGCAATTGTTGTTTAACCCTCAAAATGAATTCGTTACAGAGTTCCTTAAAGAGCAGCGCATGCAACTGGAATTAAAAACTTTGGAACTTACCGATGAGCGCTCAGTATGGGATGCCATGTTGGGTTGGACAGCTGAGGAGCTCAGAAATGCAATGTTGACCTACCAAAAATAATATGGATCAATCCCAAAGCTTTTTCACGTTTATTGCCCAGCAATCTGATAAGTTACTAAGCCAAACGCTCAGCCATCTTAGCCTAACATTAATTTCTTTACTGGCGGCTATTCTTGTTGCAGTGCCTTTGGGTATTCTCATCGCAAGAAAACCTAAAACTTCAGGCATAGTACTTGGTATTGCTGGAGTTTTACAAACTATACCCAGTATCGCCTTATTAGGCGTCATGATACCCCTGTTGGGAATAGGACCAAAGCCTGCTATACTTGCGCTTTTCCTGTATGCCCTTCTGCCCATTATCCGTAATACCTATACAGGCATTACCGAAGTAGATCCCGCAGTTAAAGAAGCTGCAAAGGGGATGGGAATGAATACCTGGCAAATTCTGGTTAAAGTTGAGTTGCCACTTGCTTTTCCAGTTCTTATGGCTGGAATACGTACTGCAACTGTCATTAACGTTGGCGTGGCTACACTAGCAGCTTATATAGCAGCAGGTGGTTTGGGCGAATTCATTTTTGGAGGCATAGCGCTAAACAATTCAAATATGATTCTCGCCGGCGCAATCCCAGCGGCTTTACTGGCCATTTTGTTGGACCTTTTACTTTCGTTTGTTCAAAAAATCAATCTTAAATCCTTTAAGCTCATATACCTCCTCGCTCCATTTATTATCGTGTTGTCCACTTCCTTTTATCTACTTCCCGTTCAAATCGGCAATCGTATGCTGGCAGGCTTTACACCAGAGTTTATGGGGCGTAAAGATGGGTACCTTGGTTTAAAAGAAGTATACAGGTTAGGAATAGAAACAGTTGTGATTAGCGATGCAGTTATGTACAAAGCTGCTTATGAAGGTAAACTTGATATCATTAGCGGTTACAGTACTGATGGACGTTTAAAGGCTTATGATCTTGTCACCCTTAAAGACGACCAACATATTTTTCCGCCTTATTATGCGGCGCCCATTATCAGACAAGAAGTACTTTATCGATATCCCGAGCTGGAATCGGTACTAAACCAATTGTCCGGAACGATCAATGATTCCCTGATGACAGTACTCAATTATAAAGTAGATCATCTCAAACAGAGTCCAGAAAAAGTAGCAATGGATTTCATCGTCGCAAAAAAGCTATTCAAACCTGCTGGTAAAAAAAACAAAGGTACCATCCGGATTGGCTCAAAGATATTCGGCGAACAGTACATTCTCGCCCAAATGTATAAAATACTCATCATGGGCAATACAGATCTAAACGTTGCAACCAAAACAGGCTTGGGGGGTACTAAAATTTGTTTTGATGCTTTAATTAATAATGAGATTGATTTTTATCCGGAATATACAGGAACAGGCTTCCTGGTATTGCTAAAACCAGCGCAATCTGTCATCCAAAAATTAAATGCAGATCCAGCTGCTGTTTATGAATATGTAAGCACAGAATTTAAACAGAAATTTAATGTGAAGTGGCTTAAGCCGATAGGTTTTAACAATACCTATGCATTGATGATGAGACGAGAACAGGCACAAACTTTGCAGATCAATAGCATAACAGATTTAACCAAACATTTAACTAAATAAAGCATGTCACTTTGGAAGCAGTATGCCAAAGTCAGGGCGCATAGCGTACTGATTTGTTCGAAATTGCAAAAGGAAGATTATGTGGTGCAACCCATAGTAGATGTAAGTCCACCAAAATGGCATTTAGGGCATACAACATGGTTTTTTGAAACATTTATCCTGATCCCTCATGCTGCAGCATACGTTCCCTATAACATAGAATACAATTATGTTTTCAATAGTTATTATGAAAATATTGGGGCTAGAGTAATTCGTACAGATCGTGGCAACCTAAGTCGGCCTACTGTAGATGAAGTATTTTTATATAGGGCTTATGTAGATGAAGCGATGGAAGGCTTTTTAAGCACAAGCCCAAATGCTGAAATCGAAGCGTTAATGCAATTAGGCTTAAATCATGAAGAGCAACATCAAGAACTGTTGTGGTATGATATTAAATATATTTTAGGACATAATCCCCTTTTCCCTGCTTACAGTACTGAAACAATAGATCAAAATTTAGCTGATACCACTGCCAATACAGAACATTGGATTGATATTAGCGAAGGTGTTTATGAAATAGGTTTTAATGGTTCAGGCTTTCATTTTGATAATGAATTGGGCAGGCATAAAACGTATATTCAGGATTTTAGTATATCCACAAAGCTGGTCAGTAATTCAGAATATCTTGATTTTATACAAGATGGAGGTTATAGCAACTTCAATTTATGGCATGCCGAAGGATGGGATTGGGTTAATGAAAATCTGATACAGTCACCAATGTATTGGTATAAAATAGAAGATTGTTGGTATAGCTACACCCTTTCAGGATTACGGCCAATAGCAGCTGCGAAACCGGTAAACCATATAAGTTATTATGAAGCTGCAGCCTTTGCACAATGGAAGGGAATGCGCTTGCCAACAGAATTTGAATGGGAAGTTGCGGCTGCTCAATTACAATGGGGTAACTTATGGGAGTGGACCGAAAGTGCATATCTTCCATATCCTGGATTTTCGAAGGCCGCAGGAGCATTAGGAGAGTACAATGGCAAATTTATGGTTAACCAAAAGGTACTTCGGGGCGCATCAGTTGCCAGCTCATTAAACCACAGTCGGTCAACCTACAGAAATTTTTTTCACCCTCAATTAAGGTGGATGTTTAGCGGAATCAGGCTTGCAAAATAAACCATGGAACAATTTTTAAAAGAGGTTTTACGAGACCTGAATCAAAGCCCAAAAAGCTTGAACTCCAAATATTTTTATGATGAAGCAGGAGATAAGCTCTTTCAGCAGATTATGGGTAGTGTAGAATATTACCCCACGAATTGTGAAATGGAAATTTTCAAAACGCGTACAAAGGAGCTTGCATTAACATTAAAAAATGGCTTTGCTGAATTTGATTTGGTTGAGCTCGGAGCGGGGGACGCCACAAAATCCAGTTATCTGCTTGCTGAGCTTCATGAACAAGGTGCAGATTTCACCTACATGCCTATAGACATCTCTTCTAGTATGGTCAATTACCTGGAAAAAAATCTTCCCAATGCCATACCAGGACTTAAAGTAACAGGTTTAAACGGAGAATATTTTGAAATGCTCCAAAAAGCCTATGCAATATCTTCACGTAAAAAGGTAGTGCTCTTTCTGGGAGGTAACATCGGTAACTTTAAACCTGATGAAGCCCTGGATTTTTGTAAAAGGTTACGTACCCTGCTAAAACCAGACGACTTGCTACTGATTGGTTTCGATCTAAAAAAGCATCCGCGCGTCATCCGTGCAGCGTATAATGATGCAGCGGGATACACCCGTGATTTTAACCTTAACCTGCTTAAAAGAATCAACCGCGAACTAAAGGGAAATTTTATCCTTAGCCAGTTTGAACATTATCCATCCTACGATCCCTCTACCGGTGCATGCAGAAGCTACCTGATCAGTTTGACGGATCAGGTAGTAAATATCTCAGACCATACCTTTCATTTCAAAGAAAATGAATATATTGATATGGAAATCTCTCAAAAATATAGTGTCGAAGAAACCGATGCTATTGCAAGAGCGGCAGGTTTTAAACCGATTGCACATTTCTATGATTCAAAAAAATGGTTTCTCGATACCGTGTGGTCAGGTGTGTAAACATGGGAATTTGTTTACTCCACAATATGAGAAATAATTGCTCGATTTATTAGAAAGGGCCATATTAAAGCCAAATCAAGCCGCTTTTTTAATTGGCTCGTATTTTGAAAATGGCCTTAACCTATCAACTTAATATAGATGTTATAAATGCACTTCGGTAAAGATCAAACGGAACTCCTTAATATGCTAGATGAAATAGAAGATTATGCTATTTTATTTTTAGATAAAGAGGGGAACATTGTAGACTGGAACAAAGGAGCAGAAAACATCAAAGGATATAGCTCAGCCGAAGTTATTGGTAAAAATTTCAGAATCTTCTATACGGAGGAAGATTTGCTGAATGGAAAGCCCGAATCCCTGCTTCAGGCAGCCGTAAAACTTGGTAAAGCATCAGATGAAGGCTGGCGGGTAAAAAAAGACGGACACCGTTTTTGGGGCAGCATCCTCATTAAAGCCATGTACGATGAAAATAAAAATGTACTTGGATTTTCTAAAGTTACCCGGGACCTCACTGAAAAAATGAGGAAAGACAGGGCAATACGGAACTATGCCAGAGAATTAGCTGCTTATAACAAGCAATTAGAGCAGTTTGTCTACATCGCTTCTCATGATTTACAAGAGCCCTTGTTAACCGTAACCAATTTTATTGATTTATTAAAAGAAGAATATTCTGGAAGCCTGGATAACGATGGGCTGCTTTATCTTAGCTATATCTCTCAATCTGCTGAGCGGATGAAAGAACTCATTAAAGGATTGCTGGATTACTCCAGGATCGGTGTGAGCAGGATTAGTACTGTAGATTGCGAAATTTTGGTAGAACAGGTTAAAAATGATTTGCATTCCAGTATTCAAAAAAGCGGTGCTAACATTTATTTTAATAATTTGCCGGTAGTAAATGGGAATGAAACCCAAATCAGACAACTTTTTCAAAATCTAATCAGTAATGCTATAAAATTTAGAAAGCCTGGTAGCATTCCAGAAATAGAAATATCCGCTGAAAAGCAGGAGCAGGGTTGGAAATTTTTAGTTAGAGACAACGGAATAGGCCTGGACGAACGCTATAAAGAGAAAATATTTGTTATTTTTCAGCGTTTAAACCATAGGTCAGAATATGAAGGCAACGGAATAGGCCTTGCACATTGCAAAAAAATTGTAGAGCTTCATGATGGTGAGATTTATGTAGAATCAACCCTTCAGCAAGGCAGTACTTTTTGTTTCACCTTAAACAAATAATCCCCATAATGAAAGCTGATAAAAGCGAAGATATACAACCGATAATTAAATATAAAGGCCTTAATTGTGTTTTATTAATTGATGACGATGTGCCGACCAACTTTATACATCGAAAGATACTTTCTACATCAAACATAGATGTGGATGTAAAATCCATCACATCTGCCAGGGAGGCTTTAGAATTTTTAACCTCTTCCGGAAAGTATGAAAACATCGAAATGGATGCTCCCAGACCTGGATTGATCTTTTTAGATATCAATATGCCTGGCATGAGTGGATGGGATTTTATGCAGGAGTATGGGACGCTGGATCAACGTCAGAAAGAAGAAATCAAAGTAATCATGCTAACTACCTCGACTAATCCAGACGATGAAGCATTAGCTATGCAGAATAAAGAAATTGTAACCTTTATGCATAAGCCACTCACAAGGCAGATTTTTAATAAAATTGCCAGTGAATATTTTGAAGTATTAACATAATCAAAAATTACCCATATAGTTTCCATAGATTTGGGTTCAGTACTTAAATGCAATGGAAAACATCAAGTGTGATATCATTATTTCCGGTGGGGGAATGGCAGGCTTAAGCCTGCTTTATCGTGCCTTAAAGGAGGGCTTATGGCATGATAAACATATTGTTGTTGTAGATAAACATTCAAAGCAAAATAACGACAAAACCTGGTCGTTCTGGAAAAAAGAGCAGACAGATTTTGATGAAATCATATCCCATAGTTGGAATGATCTTTTGTTCTATTCCAATTCTGGAAAGCAATTACATCTTGACGCTGCTCCCTATACTTATTGTACCATTCGTAGTCTTGATTTTTATAATTTTGTACTTGCTTACTTAAAAACCTTCCCCAACGTTTCCTTTTACCTGGATGAAGTTAGATCATGGTATCACAAAGACCAGCAAAGTTTTCTGCATACCGCGCGCTATCAGTTTGCAGGTGAATTTTTATTTAATTCTATTTACCAGAAACCAGTTTTACATTCGCACAGTCAGTATTTTTTACAGCATTTTAAAGGGGTTATTATACAATTAAACGAACCTACACGCCTACGTGCCGCTCATTTAATGGACTTTAGAACCAGTCAGGAGCATGGAACAACCTTTTTTTATACCCTGCCGCTTAGTGAATCTGTAATTTTTGTGGAGTATACCATTTTTTCTAAATCTTTGTTAAGGCCAGCTGAGTATGACGCAAAAATTGAGACCTATATAAATGACGAATTAAATATAACCCAATATAAAGTTATTGAAGAGGAATTTGGTGCTATCCCAATGACAGATCATATGTTTAATCGTTTTGATGGCTCTATTGTAAATATCGGTACTGCAGGAGGTGATACAAGAGCCAGCACAGGATATACTTTCATCAATACACAAAAAACAATCTCAAAAATACTTCATAGTTTGAAACAACACGGCCATGCCAGTTTCGGTGCAGAAACAATAGCTTTAAAACAACAATTGTATGATAGCACCTTGCTAAATGTTTTAGATGGAAACCGTTATCAGGGGCACCAATTGTTTTATGATTTATTTAAAGGCACACCTGCTTCAACCATTTTTTCCTTTCTGGATGCAGAGACGTCTATTTTTGAAGATCTTCAAATCATGAAAAGTTTAAGAGTAGCTCCATTTTTAAAATCATTCCTTGCTGCGGTTTACAGGAAATTAAGGGGATAACCATTGCCTACATGTCATAAAAAAAGCCCGCAAAATTTTTGCGGGCTTTTTTTATATCCGGAATTGAATCTGGATGATCTAAACAAGGTTTAGAACAATGAGAATTCAACTCTTCTGTTTTGCTGACGACCAGCAGCAGTTTTGTTTGTAGCAATTGGTTGGTTTGGACCGTAACCAGTTGCTTCAATTACTGATGGGTTAGCACCTTGAGACACTAAGTAAGCTTTAACAGCTTCTGCTCTGTCTTTAGATAAACGTAAGTTTAAAGCCATTGAACCAGTGTTATCTGTGTGGCCAGCTAATTTAAGGCTAAAGTTTTTCTCAACCAATAAAGCAGCTACACGGTTCAAAGTTTCATAAGATTTAGCTTTAATTGTAGCTTTACCCAATTCAAACTCTAAGTTTTTAATTGCTTCACCAACAACTTTACGGTCAGCTTCAGTTACAATAACTTTTTCTCTGATAATTTGAGAAGGAGCTCTTAGTGGACAACCAGCACCATCAACAACTGTTCCTGATGGAGTACCTGGACATTTGTCAAATTTGTTAGCTACACCATCACCATCATCATCACCCATTTCCTGAGCATATTTAGCAGCAGCAGCTTCTCTATCTCTTCTTGCATTTTCTTCTTGTGTAGATAATGCTCTTCTTAACTCAGCACTTTCAGCAGCAGTTTGCTCACGTAAAGCAGCCAATGCACTGTAGTTTTGCAATTGAGGACTAGATTTTTTACCCAGTGCAAACTCTAAACCAGCGTGTGCATAAGAGAATCTGTCATTAGCATTACCAACTAAGCCGTCAAAATTATGAGATTTCATGAAGTTTACGTCATAACCAAAATCAAGGTTAATCGTGTTAGATAATCCCAATTTAAAACCTGCACCAACCGGTACAAACCAGTTTTCCTGGAAACCATCATTAGTACCACCTACAAAGTTAGTAGCAGCACTAGATGACATGTAACCGGCACCAGCAGTTAAATAAGGTGAAAATACACCATTTTTATGGTTTAAGCTTAAGTTAGCAATTGTAAAATTAGCTTTTAAAGCTGCAGACCAGTCAATTCTGGTAGAGAAAGTAGAAGCATCTCTTTGAGCAGTTGTAAGAGAAGCACCGTTTGCTCTCATACCTTCAACTTTACCAGCTAAGAAGTCAGCCTGTAAACCAAATCCAGGAGTAATTTGTTTTTTGATGTAACCACCGTAACCCCAGCTCTCTTTCGGCGTGTAATAATCACCATTGTTACTGTTGTTGAAAGGTGTGTAGTGAGTAAGCATACCACCGTTTAAACCAATTGACCATGTGCGGAAATCTTTTTTATCAAAACGTTTCGTTGTATCCGAGTCCTGAGCAAACAGTGCGCTTGATAGTCCTACTAAGGACAGTACCAAAGCCGATTTTGTAATTTTTAAGTTCATTTTTGTATTCATTAGATGTCATCAGCTCGTTTATTACTGATTTGACTACCCAATAGAAATAATCCTGCCAAAGCCGGTTTTAATTCCCTTATTTCTTAAATAAGCTATATATCAACACTTTATTATGTATGCATAAAATTATTTCTATGCAGTTACTTGTGCTTAAAAAGGCATTTGTCTGTATAGTTTTTGATACAATTTAACTCAAAAAATAAAATTACAATATAAAAGTTTCACCTTTTTCAGGAATACTTACTGTATATCCCAATTCGCTAAATGCCTTACTCAGGCTTTGGAGACTTTTATCTTCTCCGTGTACCAGGAAAATATGCCTGGTTAATTTAGGGTTCTGATGCTTTGCATTATTGATCAGGTCATCATGGTCACCATGTCCGCTTAGCAGATCTGTTTGTTTAATGGTTGCATATACCATCAGGTCCCTGTTCCTTAATCGCACAATAGGATCTCCACGCAACAGGCGGCTTCCAAGTGTGCCTTTTGCGCAGTACCCGATAAATAAAATTGTGCAATAATAGTTCTGGATGTTATAATATAAATGGTCTTGTATCCGCCCTCCTTCAAGCATCCCGGCAGAGGATATGATGATGCAGGGTTCATGATAATTAGAAATCGAAATACTCTCTCTCTTGTCATGCACATAAGAGAGACCATCAAATTCAAATTCATCACCAGCCCTGTTATAAAAAGCCCTGGCCTCTTCGTTCACCAATTGATGATGCTTTCTGTATACCTCCGTTGCGGCACTGGCCAGTGGACTGTCAACAAAAACTTTAACAGGCGGCAGTAATCCTGTGCTAAAGATCTTATTTAGTGCAAATACAAGTGACTGTGTCCTTCCTATACTAAAGGCTGGAATAATCAGCCGCCCCGGAAATTTAATGCAGGTTTCATTTATGGTTTCAATAAGTTTATCCTGCAGGGTGCTGTCTTTAGAATGTAGCCTGCCGCCATAGGTAGATTCGGTTACTAAATAATCTACTTGTGGAATAGGTTCCGGATCTGTTAATACAGGATAATTCTTTCTGCCAATGTCCCCGGTAAAAGCAATTTTCTTCTGGCTGCCGTTTTCGGTTACGGTTAGTACCACTGCCGCTGCACCAAGCAAATGACCAACAGGAATGAACGTTACCGATACCTGTGTATTTATTTTGAA
Source organism: Pedobacter sp. MC2016-14 (assembly GCF_020991475.1). NCBI lineage: Bacteria > Pseudomonadati > Bacteroidota > Sphingobacteriia > Sphingobacteriales > Sphingobacteriaceae > Pedobacter > Pedobacter sp. MC2016-14. Next base: position 702,134 of record NZ_JAJMPA010000003.1, on the reverse strand, counting down.
ATCTTTATGAAAGCCTATTGTTATAAAGCGCTCCATAGTTTCTGTAACGTGCTTATAAACATAAAGTGGCAGTGGGCCGCTATGGTGTTTTCTACCTTTAGACCTTTTCTGCTGTTTGCTCAAAAAGATATTCACAGAGTCCATCAATAGGATCTCGGTTAAATCGGCTGTGGCTGCGGTGCTTAAAATCTGACCACTAAAGCCAAGTCTCACCAGTGTGGGTAAATTTCCAGAATGGTCAATGTGTGCATGTGTTAAAATAACCACATCTATCTCACGCGGATCGAAAGGAAAGTACTGGTTTTCTTCTTGATATGTGCCCTTTTCATAATCCAATCCACAATCTACCAAAATGGTATAACCCTCCAGTTGCAAAAGGTGCATGCTTCCGGTAACCTGTTTAGCTGCGCCCCATATCGTTAACTTCATATATTATCTTCTTCTAAAGCCACCCAATATATCAATTATTTTTCAGCCTCAAGCCATTCATCCCAATTCCCCACCTTCCATTGATAATTGAGATTTTCGGAAATACGTACAGACGATATTTTTTTCCAGGTTAAAAGTTCATCTTTAAAAGCAGGAACAGGCAATCCTATATTTAAAGTAGCTCTGGTATAAAAATCCTGCTTTTCGGGGTGATGCGGGCAACAAGCATTATAGATATTCCCAAATGCAGACAGCTCAATGATAGCAAGGGTGATACCAAGGCAATCATCCAAATGAATAAGGTTTATAGGCGCTTTTCCATTTGGAATGTCTTTTTTACCGGCAAAAAAACGACCGGGTGCTCTTTCCGGTCCAACCAGCCCCGCAAATCTGATCACTGTAGTAACAAAACCGTTGTTCATGAAAAGTAGATGCTCAGCAGCTAAAATTCCTTCTGCTGAGGAGGTACTGGCATGGGGTCGCGTATACTCATCCACCAAATCGCAGCTGTCTTTATAAACAGAAGTAGAACTGATAAAGATAACTTGCTTAACATCATCTGCTGTGGCCAGTGCTGCAATTCTCTCAATGCATTTATCGTAAGCCTGTTTTTCTGTAGTTAGCTTTTTTGGAGGCAAGGCTATGATCAGCAGCTCTGATTTAAAAAAGTCAGCCGCGACGGTTGCGGTATCGTCTGTTAAGTTTAATAGGTAAGGCTGTATGCCGGCCTTTTCAAGTAAGGCCAGTTTATTTTCAGAAGTTGTAGAGCCCTTAACAGTGTGACCATTTTTAACAAGGCAGCCTCCCATTGCCAGTCCGTACCATCCGCAACCAAGGATGCTAATCGTGTATTTTTTTGTCTCCATCCGTATTATAATATAAAAGCTAGTTATATATAAACAAAAGAGGATGCCTGCAAAGACATCCTCTATATGTTAGCTGTTATGACCAGCGTCATTTAAGCGAAATCAATCAGATTAAAGAACCTTAACATTTGAGGCTTCAGGGCCTTTTTTTCCTTCGTTTAATTCAAATTCAACACTATCTCCTTCAGTGAGATTTTTAAATGCATCTCCTGCAATTGCTGAAAAATGAACAAAAATATCTTTTCCTCCTTGTTCAGGAGTGATAAAACCAAACCCTTTAGAAGAATTGAACCATTTAACTTTTCCTAATGTACTCATATCATGTAATCTATATATGCAGTGAAAGTAATGAATAGAAAGGTAAAAACCTAAAAGCCTAACATTTGTTATGTATTTAAACGTATAGAATATGAAACAGCAAAAGCAAGTACTACCAGATACAGAAAATTTGGGATTAGATGCAGATGGTTCTTCAGACAACCGTATTCGTTATGATCAGGACAGTGATCGCATCTCCCATAACCCAGATGGTGAGGATGATGACTCTGATACCAGCGCGCGTATCGGGCATTCCCCGTTAGAAGATAAATAGCCAGTTTTAAGTTTGGCATCATTTTTTCTAAGTTATCATTAACAAAACAAATTAAATTTATTATTATGAAAAGGTTATTCGCAATATTCGCAATCGCTGTCGTTTTTTCGGCATGTACAAATAAAGCAAAAGAAGAAGCTGCTATGCAAGCTGCCGTTAAAGCTGTAAAAGACAGTATCAGGTTAGACAGTTTGAATAAAGCTGTTGTGATGCAAAAACAAGAAGCAGATCGTCAGAAAGAAGTGGCACGAGTAGCAGAAGAGAAACGTACGCTTATGCTTGCAGAGCAACGGGCATCAGCCAATGCAGCACCTGCAACAAGTCAAACTACCACTACTACCACCACAACCAAAAAGAAAGGTTGGAGTAGTGCAGCAAAAGGTACATTAATAGGGGCCGGTGCTGGTGCAGTTGGTGGCGCGTTAATTGGTAAAGGAAAAGGTGCTATTATCGGTGGTGTAGCCGGAGCAGGTGCTGGTTATCTTATTGGCCGTGGTGAAGATAAAAAGTCTGGCCGTGCTCAATAGTGCTAATCATTAGCTAACATTATTTTAATGTTATATTTAAAAGCTGAAACATAAATGCATATGTTTCAGCTTTTTTTTTGCCAATAATGGCAATTTTGATTTTTATAGTATAAAATTCAGCACATTCTGTTATAATTTCGTATGTTCGTTTATTAAATGGATGTGGAATATTTAATTTGGTATGTCTAAGAAACAAATACTTATCGTAGATGATGAAATCACAATTCTCAAATTGTTGAATTTTGTTTTATCTGCTGAATATGACTTAATTATCAAAACCAGCGGGGTGGAGGCCTTAACCTGGTTGGAAGAAGGCCATTCGCCCGCCTTAATTATATCAGATCTTGAAATGCCTTATTTTGACGGAAGTTCATTCATTTACAATCTAAAAATAAGTGGCTTTTACAGACATACACCTGTAATTATCTTATCAGGTGCCAGTGATTTAGAAGGATTGGTATCTAAAATGAGTTTCACCGTGGATGATTTCATCCCAAAACCATTCAATCCTGCGCAATTAAAAACAGCAATTTCTAATGTTTTCTTAAAGTATGATTCAATCCGAGGTTAGTTCAAAAAATCCAATCAGGTTACTTTATTCCGGGGAATCTTTTAAAGAGGAAGCTTTACCCAGGTTAGAGCAGACATTTTTTCTGCATCAGGAACCTACTATAGAAGACTGCATTAATTACCTTAAAGACCAATCTTTATTCAATTTACCAGACGTCATTGTGATGGAAGTAGATGATAAAGTGAAATCTTTTGAATTTATCAGGTCAATAAAGAAAGATCCTTTATTAAAAGGATTGGTTATCGTATTGCTTTCTAAATCTGCAGATCCCGAAATCAGGGAAATGGCGATGAAGCATAAAGTGAATGACCTTTATGTGTCTCCGGTTCCATTGGAAGATCTTTGCGAGCGGATCATTTTTTTGGTGAAGTTTAAACTCATCAAACCTCAGATGGCAGACCTTGCTAAAATTGATGTTACGTACAAAATCCCTATTTACAAAAGAATATTTGACATTGTAAGTTCAGGTATGGTTTTATTAGTGCTTTCTCCTTTTTTATTAATTGTAGCCATTATCATTGCTATTGAATCTAAGGGGCCAATTATTTTTAAAAGTAAAAGGGTAGGGACCGGGTATCAGGTGTTCGACTTCTACAAGTTTCGTTCTATGCGTGCCAATGCCAGTAATGAGCTTCAGGCGTTAAGTAATGAACTTAATCAATATGACAAGTCAGAAACCGGCGCCACAACTTTTGTGAAATTAAAGAATGATCCAAGAATCACTAAATTTGGACACTTCATCAGAAAATACAGTATAGATGAGCTGCCTCAACTTTTAAATGTTTTCTTCGGCGATATGTCTGTAGTAGGAAACCGTCCATTGCCACTGTATGAAGCAGAAATGCTGACTTCTAATGAATGGTCAATGCGTTTTCTTGGTCCTGCAGGTTTAACCGGATTATGGCAGGTAAGCAGAAGAGGAAAGGCTGATATGTCTGAAAGAGAACGTAAAAAGCTGGATAATTTCTATGCGCAGAATTATTCATTCTGGCTAGACTTTAAAATCATCCTGCAAACTTTCCCTGCTGTAGTTCAAAAAGAGCAAGTATAGCTTAAAACAAGATCATAAAAAAGCCTATCCGTTTTTTCGGATAGGCTTTTTTATGATCTCTTTGTATGCTTAGTGATTTAGAAATGAGTAGCAATCCTCATTTCATGCAAACCTAACTTTCATGAGGAAGGAACAACCCCGCCAGGCGAGGAATGTTACATATCGTCGCAGTTTGTTCTGGTGATGTTTACACCATTGATGATTACATCAAACTCGGTACGTCTGTTCAACTGCTGATCTGCTTCAGAACAAGGCATCCCATCAAAGCATCTGTTTACCAGTCTTGTTTTACCATAGTACTCAACGCTAACCCTGCTTGGAGAAACACCTCTTGCAACAAGATATGCTTTGGCATTCTCACCTCTGCGCAGAGAAAGATCCCTGTTGTAAGATTCAGATGCGCGACTATCGCAATGGCTTGAAGTATTTACAGTTATTTCAGGATATTTACGCATTAAGTCTATCAGATCATCTAATGCGGGTCTGGCATCACGTCTAATCTCTGCTCTGTCCAAATCATAATAGATGTTCTGAACTGCAAATACCCGCTTCATAGAGTCGCAGTGGTTTAACACATACTGTTGTTTACTTTCTGCTTTGCTTAGCAAAATATCTCTTTTGATGGTAGAATCCTGCTCAATACCTTCAGAGCTTACAAAGCCCATATTACTTACATAACTGATTTTTTGAGTTGTCATCTCATAATCTGTTTCTCTCGGCATATCTTTTCTATATTCACCTTTTCCATTTGTACGTACGGTATCTGCGCCATCCAGTGAGCGGAATAAAATTCTCGCATTAGGAATTGGAAGTTTAGTTCTCGAATCCCTCACCACACCTTCAAGGATAATACGGTAAGATACCCGGTTAAAGCGGTAGATGTCATCATTCCCTTTTCTGTTTGAGCTTAAGTAGCCAGACTTTAAGTCATCGGCCATAATCAAACCAAAATCATCCGTTTGTGAGTTGATAGGAGCACCCATGTTATGGGGGGCAGCAACTGGTCTCATTTCCTTCAAAGGCACTTCAAAAATATCCAGGCCGCCTAAGCCTGCCAAACCATTTGAAGCAAAATATAAATTGCCATCTTTATCCAAACTTGGGAACATTTCATTTCCCTCAGTATTGATCTGTTTGCCTAAATTAACAGGTCTGGTGAATTGCCCGGATCCAGATCTTACACTATAGTATAAGTCAGTACCACCAAAACCGCCAGGCATATCCGATGCAAAAACCAGTATCGTGCCGTCTTTGCTCAAAGCAGGGTGTCCGGTAGAATATTCATCACTATTGTAAGGAAACTCCGTGATGTTACCTAACGTTGCACCTTCAGCAATATAAAGCTTTAGCTTCATAATGCCATCTTTGCTCTTCTTAGCAGAGCCTTTGTAATAATTGTTCCTGGTAAAAATTACAGAGCCATCAGGAAAACTTGCAGCGGCACCGTCATGGTATTTGGTATTTAATCCAGGCAAGAGTTTTGTGTATTCCTGTTTAGGCCCAACAGCGCTAAGTACATCGCGCTCAACAGTTGCAGTATACTGTCCAAGTGTTCTCGTGTCGTTGCTGGTAGGCGGGGTATCGTCATCGTTAAAACGCGTTTTTTGCATGGTACCAGGCTTGGCCGCCCCAATAATACTATCCGGATTTACCACTTTAATGTCTTTCAGTTTTGCAACTGCATACAAATTTGTAAAAGGTGTATTATCCCATTGCCAAACTCTTTTAGATAACGTTCCGGTTTTTCTATTGCTGCTAAACATCAACCCATCCTTATAAAAGGCTGGTGCATAATCAGCACTACTTGTATTCAGGTTAGTAAAACCTAACTTCCAGTGACCAGAATTTCTACGGATGTTAGAGATGTTACTGGCAGAAAAAGCAGCCGCACGTTTATCTTCCGGTACTAAAGAAAGGTATTTCCTGTAAAAGCCTTCAGAACGTTCATATTGTTGCACATTGGCCAATACTTGAGCATAATTCAATGCCCATTCAGGTTTAACTCCTTTTTGTCTGATCAGTTGATCATACCAGTCTAAGGCCCCTTCATAATTATTGGTCATTTTATAACTGTAAGCCAGCATTTCTATGGCTTTAACGTTACCTGTATCTTTTCTTACAATGACACTCAACTGCTTAATGGCGGATGCATATTTTAGCGCTTTAAAAGCAGCTGTTGCACTTTTCATTGCCGCATCGTCACCAGATGACTGGGCACGTAAACTTTGTCCAGCTATAATAACCAACAAAGAAAGGATCAATATAAATTTATTTGCGTTTGGTTTCATAGTTGATTAGAAAAATCTAGGAGATAAAATTTTACCTTTTTCAAAGCCGAATTCATAACGGATCATGATCTCATGACTTCCCGAATTAAAGTTTTGAAGTTGCGTTGTACTTCGGTCGTAACTGTAACCAATTCTAAACTGAGGAGTGGCCTGGATTTCAATAAGGGCAGAAACATCAGCCGCAGAGCGGTAGCCAGCGCCAATGCCTATGGCGTCTTTAATCCAGAAGGTTAAGTTTGCATCTCCTTCAATTGGTGCACCTTTAACTCCTTTAATCAAAACAGAAGGTTTTAATTTAAACTCTTCCGAAAGCGGGAATACATAGCCTGAAGCAAGAAAGAGGTGTAAAGACTGTTTGCCGGCCAGTTTAGTGCCAGATGAATTTTCAGCAGACAGGCTGTTAGGCATCAAATCCATAGCAGATAGCCCCAGGTAAAATTTGTCTGTATTGTAATATACCCCAGTACCAAAATTGAAAAGCATTTTGTTGATGTTATTCGCAAAAGCAGGGTCATAAGCAGGTAGGGAACTCAAAGGCTGATCTGTTAAGTTCGCTTTGTATTGACTTAAATCTCCCTGAACACCAAAACTTAAAGTTGCTTCTTCCATTCTAATACGGTAGGCGAAACTCAATGCGGCACCATTAGTTTGTTCTGCACCCAGCTTATCACTAAAAATCTGAAGTCCAATCCCAAACCGTTTGTTCATAATAGGCGCATCAATGGTAAATGTTCCTGTTTTAGGTGCGCCTTCAATTCCTGTCCACTGACTTCTTGCAAGAGCCGTGGCCGAAACCACGTTTCGGCTTCCTGCATAGGCAGGGTTTACAGCCAGGGTATTGAACATATATTGTGTGTACATCCGGTCCTGCTGTGCCATAAGGCTATTGCAAATCAGCAGTAGGGGTACTATTATAATTCCTTTTAATCTTTTCATTTTATCGTTTAATTGTAATGTAACCCACACGTCTGTCTTGTCCATCAATAGTAATGATGTAATAATACGTTCCATCAGGAACATCATCACCCATATGAATACCCTCAGTGGTTTTTCCGTTCCAGGTGTTTGCGTAAGTTTTGTTGCGGTGTACTAAATTACCCCATCTGTTATAAACTTCAAGCGCTATTACTTTTCCTCCGCCATTCTCAATCACAAAGAAATCGTTGATGCCATCGTTGTTAGGAGAGAAGCCTTTCGGGATAAAGATGTCTTGAAGAACCAATTTAACAGGTGTAAATTCAGAAGAGCTAAAATCTCCCGCAGTAATAGGATCTGGATTAACTCCATTGGTAGAAAGATCAGAAGTTCTGCTTCCATCGGTTACACTATAAGCTTCAACAAATCCAGAGTTGTAAAAAGTTCCATCTTTTTTGTCCAGTCTTACATTCACTTCCAGTACCACCGTTTCTTTAGATTTAGCAGCCATTGAACTTGTATTTAAGAGCAATTCTGTTACTGAGGTGCCGTTATAATTGTTATTAACGCGTAATGGGCCAGATGCATTTAACCTCGTTACAGTAACCGCATTTCCTCCAAATGTAGTGGCTAGGTTATCTGTTAAAGATACCCGATCTACAGCTACATCACCAATATTTACAAGCGTAAAAGTATACGTCATCGTATACGTACCATCTGCATTTTTAACTGGGCCGGCACTCAATTGCTTCGCCAAACCAATCTTCGCAGGTGTAGTTACAGTTACGGTTACTCTTGCCGGAGCAGAAGTATTGCCATCCGGGTCGGTAATTACATAAAAGAATTCATCAGGACCAGTATAACCTGGAGCAGGAGTATACGTTACCACACCAGTTACCGGATTAAAGACTACAGTGCCATGAAGGGGTAAAGTGGGGAAGGTAACAGTGCCGCCTGTAGGTAATGGAATGCCAGGTACAGCTATAGGTGTATTTATCGGCGTTGAAACCGTTAATGGTGGTGCAGGAATAACTACAGAAGGCCTAACTGTAATGTTAACCGTTATTGGGTCAGAAACTACACCATCAGGTACTGTAGTTAGCCTGTAGGTAAAACTATCCGGACCAGAATAGCCAGGTGTAGGTGTGTAAACAGGGATCCCGTCTGCACCTATAGTAACCGTACCATGTAATGGTGGTGTATTTATACTAACGGTGGTACCAGTAGCACCCGGGTCATTGTTCTTAACGGGAATAGGTACTAAAGTCGCATTAGAGTTAACAGTAACAGGATCAGTAATACCTGTTGGTTTTACCGTAACGGTGACTTCAATTGGCTCAGATTCTAAACCGTCTAATGTAGTACGAAGCTTGTAAGTAAATTTATCTATTCCAGAATAACCAGGCAGTGGAGTATAAACAACTTCACCAGCTGTATTAAATTCAAGCGTACCGTTAGGAGGATTTGAAGTTAAAACAATTGATGTACCTGTTTGACTTAAATCATTTGTTTTAACAGGAATTGCTATAGGATTGTTCGTAGTTGTATTTGCTGTATTTGGGGATCCTACCGGAATTACATCGATATTTACAGTGATCAGATCAGAATTAACCAGGTCTGCAGTTTGCAATCTATAGGTAAAGCTGTCTTTTCCGGAATATCCGTTAGCAGGCGTATAAAGAGGTATACCACTTCCATTCAATACCACAGAACCATGAGTTGGCATATCTGCAAATAAAATGGTGGTACCTGCACTGCTCACATCATTATCTTTAACAGGAATGGTTATGGCCACATTGGTATTGGTTGATTTGTAATCATCTGCTCCAATAGGTTTAACCGTTACAGTAACTGTAATAGGGTCAGACACCAATCCATCTAAGGTAGTTGTTAAGATATAAGTGAAAACAGCTTCACCAGAGAAATTGGCTGCTGGTGTAAATACAATGTTACCATCTGCATTTACAACTGCCGTTCCTTTTGAAGCTGAAGGTGTAGTAGCAAGACTAAGTTGCGTACCAATTTTACTAAGGTCGTTATCTTTTGCTAAAATGGTTACAGGAACATTTATAGGTGTCGTTTTTACGTCAGCACTACCCACAGGTTTCACATCAATATTTACAGTTATAGGATCTGAAAATAAAGCACCATTTTTTAATAAATAAGTGAAGGTATCTTTACCAGAATATCCGGTTGCCGGCGTATAAACCGGATTGCCAGCGGCGTTGTACGTAACTGTACCATTTGCAGGTGGTGTACCAGGGGTTATTGTAGTTCCGGTTTTACTGATGTCATTGTCTTTAACCAGAATGGTCAGTGGAACATTCGTAGTCGTTAATGCACCATCTTGCGAACCAGCTGGACGGACATTTATGTTTACCATAATTGCATCAGACTCTGTCAATCCATCAGGTGTTTTCAAAGTGTAGGTAAAGCTATCTGTACCAGAAAACCCAGGTGTAGGTGTATATACTGGATTACCGGCGCCATTGAGTACCACAGTACCATTAGCCGGAGGACTTAAAAGGCTTACATTGGTTACCGGGCCACTTAAATCATTTTCTTTAACCAATATGGTAACTGGAACATTCGAAACTGTACTAGAAACATCATTAGAACCGACAGGCTTAACCGTAATGGTAAAAAGAATGTTGTCAGATTGGACACCATCAGCTGTAAGTAAAGCATAATTAAAGAAGTCTTTACCGATAAAACCAGGGAATGGCGTGTAGTTAATGGTACCGTCAGGATTAATTCCTATAGTACCATTTGCAGGATTAGATTTTGGAATTACTGTTGTATTAGCTTTACTTAAATCATTGGCTTTAATGTCTTTGTTTAAAACAGGTATATTAACCGTTGTAGTAGCCTGATCAGCTGCCCCTACCGGCTTCACATTAATCAGCACTGTAATTGGCGCAGAATTCACATTACTACTGCTTCTTATCACATATTTTAAGGAGTCTAATCCGCTATAACCCGGTGTAGGCGTATAAAAAATGGTGCCGTCAGGATTAATTACTGAAGTACCGTGAGTAGGTAACAAATCTGGTAAAACTGTTGCGCCGGTTTTACCAGGATCATTATCCAGCACAGGGATAGTAACCGGAATGTTGGTAGGAGTAGTAGCTACGTCATTTAAGCCAATTGGTGTAAGCACCACATGTATATTCACAATGGCCTGATTGGATACTACACCGTAAATGTCCTTAATCGTATAAACAAAAGAGTCATTTCCAATAAAGCCTGCATTAGGTCTATAAATTACATCTCCGGTAACCGCATCCAGTACAAGCGTTCCACGCGCTGGCTGTGCAGTAATTACAACAGATGACTTTACAATTGTTAGGTTGCCATCGGGATCTGAATCATTGTCAAGAATATGTATAGCGATGTCTGTTTCAAGGTTTGTACTCACTTCATCGTTCGCGGCGACAGGAGGGCGATTGACCAAAACCGTTACATCGTCAAAGCTTTGGCAGCTACCGGCCGTTGTTATCGTCCATCTAAATACATATGCACCACCTACTAAGTTTCCGGCGGTAGTATTATATAAAGTATTGTTGGCAAAAGTAGCTACACTTGGGCCTGAAATTTGAGTCCATGCGCCTGTATTTCCAATGCCAGGGTCATTTCCTGCCAATGTAAAACTCAAAGGCAATCCAAGATAATTGATTACCGCATCCGGCCCGGCATCAGCTGTAATACCTGCAGCTATATAGTTAAAGGTTACTGTCGCAACAGTAGATGTTTTTCCATAATTGTCTTTAATGGTGTAATCGGCTGCAACAGTTCCGGTAAAAGATGATAAAGGCACAAAAGTTACGGTACCGTTGTCATTGGCGGTAAATGTACCCTTACCGGCAATGGTGAAAGTTTTTTGAAATCCGGCAAGTGCAGGATTAAGGTCTATGGTACTAGGTTCAATGACCGCATTTGTATTTGTCGTGATGTCGTTGGCAAAAACATTGGTGCTGCTCTGGTTGCCAGGACAGGCAGCTTGTGTATCATTATTTGCGGTTGGCGCTACCAGTGAGCCTTCATCAAATACTGAAATGGCCACATTTCTAACCTCATGGAAGTTGGTCTGGTCACCAGTGGAAGAAGCAAATCCATACCGTAAATTAGCAGGCGCGATTTCAGCATAGGGGAATCTGTCGATTATGGTTACTGGCATCAGCGGTGGTGTACCTCCCTGAGTCAGTTTAACAGTAATGAAATAACCACCGGAAGGATTGGGCTCCAGTTCCATGAGTACCCTGCGGTAGCCCACATTTGTAGAGTCCGGCATACGCTCACTTCCGTTACCCACCAAATCTATACCTAGGTCTGAAGACCTTTTACTTGTTAAATAAGTATAATTGTCTGGGGTTAATGCTGCGCCATCTCCCTTACCTCTAAGTGTAATTGATCCAGCCACCTGTCCAATTCCTGGACCTTGTCTACCTTCGTTTGTGTTCGAAAAGTTACCAAATTCATCTAATCCAATAGCGAGATAGCCTTTGCTTACACCGGGAGAGACAGGCGTAGTAGTGGTAATCTGTGCATATCCCAACGAACCACCGAAACCACCGATAACAAATGGATTAGCTGTGGCATCAAATAAGAAAAAGCTGATCCCATCGGCACCGGTTCCGCCATAGATATAGTATTCAAATTCAACCCTTAGTCCTTTGCTGGAAGGGAAATTTGAAGTACTATAGGCATAACCTTTCTGGTTATTGGCTGCACTGGTTAAGCGAAGATATCCATTTCCAACCGGATCAATTGGTGTGCCCCCAAGAGAAGAATTTCCGGAGGCCGTTAAAAATGCAGCTGGTGCGCCACCAAAGGTGATTCCAGGTGCCGTAGCAGCTCTAAAACTTTCCACGTATGGAAATTGAGCAAAAGACTTTGGTATAAAACAAAGCCACACTAAAAAGAATACGGAGTACCGTAAAAATTTTATCATAAGTTTAAAATAATGTCAATAACACCACAATTAAAGGCAAATATAAAGCCATTTGACCGCTTTATATCATTGGTTTAATACATTAAAGGCTTTTATAAGCCTCATCATACTAAAATCCATAAAAATTAAAACACCTGCTAGTTTTAGCACCTATTTTGTCATTCTTTTTTGAGGAAATACTTCCCGTTACTAGCAAGCAATTCCCCGATAATTTAAACCCGATCCCAGGAATTAGTCGCGCCGTTGTACTTCTTAATAATTTTCCCAGGATTTCCTGCTACAATGGAAAAGGGGGGCACATCTTTGGTAACAACTGTTCCGGCAGCTATTACACTATGTTTTCCAATAGTTACCCCGGCAGTAATAACTACATTTGCGGCAATCCAGCAATCGTCCTCAATCCTGATTTCTGAAGTGGTTACATTTTGCTGTGAGATAGGTAGATGTACATCCTGATAGCTGTGATTTAAGCCACTCATTACCACATTTTGGGCAATGATAATATTATTCCCTAACGTAACCGGTCCGATAATCACATTGCTCATTCCAATTAAAGTCCTATTGCCGATAAACACAGGTCCTACGCCATTGTTTATGGTGCTAAAATCCTCTATAGTAGCATACTCGCCCAGTTCAAATTTATTAAAAGGCAAAACGTCAATTCTGGTTCTTCTTCTTATTTTACTGCCTTTTCCTCTTTTATGCACAAATGGATTTACAAATAACTTAATCCATAACCGGGGTCGCGCTTCGTGCCGGGGAACAATCATCCAATGTACAATCTTTTTGAGTTTAGGATTGTTTTTTACTCGCTCTGAGAGTGATGCCATATTTATGATTTATTATATGGTACAATATTAGCATATTCTGAAGAAGAAATATATATTTGACCATTACTTAGCTAGTTTATGAACAAAAAAAGATACTCTTTATTCTTATGGTTACTATTTTTCAGTTTAATAGGACCTGTCAGTAATCTTAGAGCTCAGGAAGCGATACTCAGTGAAATTTCTTATCTCTATTTAAATAAGCTAATTGCGGCTGCAAAAGAAAATTATCCGAGGTTAAAATCATTTGAAAGTGAAATAAAAGCAGCCAAAAGTGATTTGTCGGGAGTTAAGATTTCCTGGTTAGAGCCCTTCTCTTTCCAATATGTTTCTCGTTCAAATAGGGCAAGTTCAAATTTAGTCAATGTAACAACAGCAGATATTTTAAATGGCTATCAGATTGGTATTTCAATCAACCCTGGGTCTTTATTAGCAAAGCCGAGTCAAATTAAAAAAGCAAAGGAACAAGTTCGGATCGCACAATATAACAGGGATGAGTATGATCTTTCTCTGGAAGCAGCCGTTAAAACCAGATATTTTGCATACATACAAGCACAGAAATCTGTCATCCCAGCAACTAATGCTTACCTTGATGCTGAAAATAACTTCAAATCAATAAAAATTGCTTATCAAAGAGCCGAAGTAACTTTACAGATTTACAACGAGGCTTCTATTGCCTTCAATCAAGCATTGACTACAAAATTACAGATTGAAGGAAATTACCTAACTGCTAAAGCAGCCTTAGAAGAACTAACTGTTAAAAAGCTCGAAGAAATAAAATAAATGGACGAGGTAAAAAAATTCCTAAATATCGTTAAGAAGTATTTACTGGTTCTGATTATAGTTCCTGTAATTACAGTAATCATTACTTATTTTCTTGTAAGGAATCTTTCTGATTCATATGTATCTCAAGTACAAATTGCAACTGGTATTGTGGATGAAACCCAGCAATATCAGCAACAGTCTATCTTAAATCAGGGTGTTTTACCTAGTGAGCAAGCTAATCAGGAATTTAATAACCTGATTACCATGATGAAGATGAAGAAAATGCTTGATCAGATTTCCTACAAATTGATTATTAATGATCTGACTACAAGTAAACCATTTAGACAGCCTGGTAAGGCTATAAAAGATCTGAATCCAAATGCTAAAGCGCATGCACTGGAGGTATATCGGGAAATGTATCGAAAGAAAATGCCTTTGAATTTGTGGGATAAGGATCAAAATGGTCTGTTTAATGTTATTAAATCAGTGCGTTATGATAGTGGGAGCTTAAGCGAAAAACTTAATATTTATCGTTCTGGCTCAAGTGATTTTATTATTGTTGAGTTTGAATCCGAAGATCCAGAATTATCGGCATTTGTTGTAAATTCACTATCCAATGAATTTGTAGCGTACTACTCTACAATTGTAAAGACAAATCAAGTTAAAGCAACTAATTTCTTAGGACAACTTTTAAAAGAGAAAAGCGATACACTGACCAAGAAAATGGCAGCACTTCGCACTTATAAGATCAATAACCGTGTTTTAAATTTGGATGAGCAATCCAAACAGTTATATTCAAATATTGTAGATTTTGATAATAAAAAGCAGGAAGCTGTACAAAATACTTCGTCTTATGCTGGTGCGCTGAATGAAATTGATAGAAAGTTTAGCCCTGGTGAACGCCGGTATATTGAGGCTGCGTTGTCTAAAGTAAACCAGGATATTGTTGGTACCAAAGAAGAATTGAGTGCATTGTATGATCAATATTATAAAAGTGATTTTGATGAAAAGTATAAGATTTCTATTGATTCTTTGCAAAGGCAACTCACTGCTGAAATCAATCGATCTTCAGATCAGTATATTAACAATCCCTTAGCAACCAAGCAGGCTTTAATAGAACAAAAATTAGATTTAGAAGTTAAGCTTGACGTTTCCAGATATAGCATCAATGCATTGGAACGTGAAATTAATAAGTTGAATAAAGATTTTGATCAGCTTGTTCCGAAAGAAGCCGAAGTGCAGTCTTATGAAATGAGCATAGACATTGCTACTAAAGAATATTTAGATATCCTGAATAAATACAACCAGAGTAGTTTGGAGTCTGGTATATCCATTAAGCTTAATGTAGTTCAAATGGGAATGCCAGGTTTGGCGCAACCTTCTAAAAAAATGCTACTGGTAATTCTTAGTGGTATAATTACGGCAGTAATAGTGCTGTTAGTACTATTTGTCTTGTTTTTAATAGATCACAGTATTCTTTCAGCTGAAGAACTATCCAATAAAACAGAACTTCCGGTTATAGGAAGTTTAAGCACCTTGAATCTTCCTTCTATAGATCTAAAAGGGATATGGAAACATGATGAAGAGCTACCTGTTCCCGTACTTGAACTTAAAAACCAGTTGAGGTCTATTCGTTATGAAATTGAAAATGACCTTAAAGGTAAAGTTCTGGTGGTAAATAGCATGACGCCCTTACAAGGTAAGACATTTGTTGCTATGAGCCTTGCTTTTGCCTGGATGATGACCAATAAAAAGGTGTTGGTTATAGATGGTAATTTTAGTAGTCCGAAGATCAGTAACAGTTCAAATTCCACAATTTATGTAGAAGATTTTTTACAGGGGAAAAGTTTTATTCAAACGGATTTCAGAGAGTCTTCTTTGGTGGTTTTAAAGAACAGGGGAGGTGACGCATCTTTAATTGAGGTTGCGAGTTATGAACAAATCAGGGAAAAGTTAGATTGGGCTAAACAATGGTTTGATTTAATTATTATTGAAACTGCAGCACTTGAAGTACTAAATCAACCTAAAGAATGGATTTCCTTTGCAGACAAAGTAATTGGCATTTTTAATTATGGGCAAACAATTGACAGGAAGAAATTATACTATGCCAATTATTTAAAGAATACAGGTTTATTCACAGGTTGGGTGATGAATAAAGTCCCAGAAAAAAAATAATTATGTGGTTATTTGAGGTGCCATTTATTGCTTTACAATTGCTGATTGGGTATAACCTTGTTTTCCCGGTATTTTTGTATCTATTATGGTTAATTTTCAGAAAACAATTAAAACAACCCATTGAGCTTCCTTCAGTAGAAGCTGATTATGGAATCATTGTAACTGCTTATGAGCAGACTAATACATTACCCTTTGTTGTAGACTCCATATTAAAATTAAAATATTCCAACTATCTGGTTTATATTGTAGCAGATAAATGTGATATTTCTGCACTTAATTTTAATGATTCACGTGTTGTTTTATTGCGGCCAGAAGAAACACTGGCAAGTAATACAAAGTCTCATTTGTATGCCATGGATCATTTTTTAAGGGTTCATGATCGCATTACAATTATAGATAGTGACAATTTGGTCCATGCCGATTACTTAAATCAATTGAATACTGCTTTCGAGCAAGGTTTTGTTGCTGTTCAGGGGGTACGCGAAGCTAAAAACTTAAATACTACTATCGCTTCGCTGGATGCTGCACGTGACATTTATTATCATTTTTATGATGGTAAGGTTCTATTCGAATTGGGTTCTTCGGCCACGCTTGCAGGGTCTGGAATGGCATTTGAGGCCAAACTTTATTATGAGTTCTTAGTTAAAAATCCGGTGACTGGAGCCGGTTTTGATAAGGTGCTACAAAACTGGCTGGTTAAGCAGGGCATTAGAATTGCATTCGCTGAAAATGCTTTTGTATATGATGAAAAGACATCTAAGTCTGAGCAATTGGTGCAACAACGCAGTCGTTGGATCAACACCTGGTTTAAATATTTCAAGCTTGGATTTGGCATATTATGGGCTGGAATTACAAAATGGAACTGCAATCAATTTCTATTTGGGATTGTGCTTTTAAGACCACCGCTGTTTCTTTTTATTATCGCTTCGGGCATTTTCATGTTCATTAACATATTCATTTCTTTAACTGCCTTCCTAATATGGTGTATTGCTTTTTTGCTTTTCATCTTAGGCTTTTATCTCGCTTTGGTCAGGGCAAAAGTAGATGCCAGGATATATAAGTCATTAATTAACATTCCAAAGTTTATTTACTTACAAGTTATTTCATTGTTAAAAAGCAAGAATGCAAATAAGGCTTCTGTTGCGACTACTCACTACCATAACGAATCCATAAACGGTATAAATTCAGATCCTAATGAAAATCTACCCGTATAAAAAAAGTGAAGAGGAGCTAATAAAGAGCAAAAAAAGATTAGAGAAACTTTGCTACTACGTGGCTTGCATCGTTTGTGCTGCTTCGACATATTATTTTTTTATAAAACTTGTGTTCTTATAATCCTGGTTGTATTTATTTATGAAGTTTAAAATTGCCTTGTCTAAGATTACTCCATTAATGCTGCTGGCAGTCACAGCTCCATTGGCGATTTTATTAACACTAGGTACATTTTATTATGGATTAAATTTCGGAGTTTTAGTATTTATAATATTGATAGGTATTCCTGTGGCGATATCAGTTATTATCTATCCAAAATTTGGAATCGTAATTCTTCTGACTTTTGCTTATGTGATTGCCCTTATAAGTAGATTAGGGGTTCATTTTCCTTTAGGAACCGTTATGGACGGCCTTGAGTTGCTACTAATTTTAGGCTTTCTGATTTATCAGAAACAAAATCCTGGTTTGGAGAAGTTCAAAAACACAATTAGTTACATAATCCTTGCCTGGATAGGCTATAATTTGTTACAATTCTTCAATCCTACGGCTGAATCAAGATTGGCTTGGGTATATACAATTAGGTCTGTTGCGGCAGTAATGATTATGTATTTTGTTTTTATGACCCAGATAAGGACGGTAAATTTTGTGAGGCTTATACTTAAACTTTGGATTGGATTGGCCTTTTTTGCTGCACTATATGCCTTTAAGTCTGAACACCTGGGCTTCTTTCAATTTGAGAAAGATTGGTTAGCTTCTGACCCTAATTTATCTACGTTGTATTTTATTGCAGGTCATTGGCGGAAGTCGTCAATATTTTCTGATCCCGTAGCCTTCTCTTATAATATGGTAACCAGCTCTATATTGTGCCTGACGCTAATGATGAATAATATGAAGGTGTATAAGAAAATCATTCTGGGTTTTTTAGTTGTTTTCTTTATGTTGAATATGTTGTATTCCGGTACCAGAGGGGCAAACGTTCTTTTACCTGCAGCAATATTTTTATTAGCCATATTGAAGTTTAATTACAGAGTACTTGGTTTATCAATACTAGGAATGATCTTTTTGGCTATCCTCGTTTATATGCCTACATCCAATCAAAATTTGATTAGGTTTCAATCTGCGTTTAGACCTTCAGACGATCCTTCCTTTAATTTACGTGGAATCAATCAGAAACGCATACAACCATTTATACAGACCCATCCCTTTGGTGGTGGGTTGGGCGCAACTGGTACCTGGGGAGAGAGATTTGCGCCTAATTCTTACCTGGCCCATTTTCCACCTGATAGTGGTTATGTCAGGGTAGCCGTTGAATTGGGGTTTGTGGGGTTGATATTGTTCTGTACATTAATGTTTACCATCCTAAAAACAGGGATTACGAATTATTATAAAATTAAGGATCCTGAATTGAAAGGTTACTGTTTAGCCATGGTACTGATCATTTTTGCGTTGAACATTGGGAATTATCCTCAGGAAGCATTGGTACAATTCCCAACGAGTATTTATTTTTACTTGTTTGTAGCATTGATAAATGTTACCTTAATTCTTGATAAAGAAAAGCAGCAAGAAGAATTATCTAAATTATAATCATGACTTTAATTAAAAACAGGGATATTATTGTTGTCGGTTTGCAACCCTGGGATACGGAGATAGGAAGTAATTGCAAAAACATAGCGATTGAATTTAGTAAACACAACCGTGTTTTATATGTCAATTCACCACTTGACCGAATTACTAAAATTAAGAGAAAGAATGATAAAGATGTTAAAAAGAGGCTAGCGATTTTAAGTGGCGAGGCTGAAGATTTGGAGCTGATAGCGCCGAACTTATGGGTGTATTACCCTGATGTGGTTATCGAATCCATCAACTGGATTAAAATTAACTTCATATTTGACCTCTTAAACCGCTCAAATAATAAGCTGTTTTCTAATTCTATTGTTAAGGCGGTTAAAAAACTCCAGTTTAAGAATTACCTGCTTTTCAACGATAACGATATTTTCAGGAGCTTTTATTTGAAGGATTATTTAAAGCCTGACAGCAGTATTTATTATTCCAGGGATTATTTAATTGGGGTAGACTATTGGAGACATCATGGTTCACGATTAGAACCGAAACTGATGGCCAAAAGTGATGTATGTACAGCCAACTCAGCATACCTGGCAAAATTGTGCGGATTGTATAACCCCCATTCTTATTATGTTGGTCAGGGCTGTGAAATAGATATCTTTCTGGATGCAGATCAGCAAGCTGTTCCTAATGATATGAACACAATTAAAGCTCCAATACTTGGGTATGTGGGAGCCTTGCAGTCATTGCGGCTAGACCTTGAATTGATAAAATATATTGCAGAACAGAAACCAGACTGGAATGTAGTACTAGTTGGTCCTGAAGATGGCGACTTTGCTAAAAGTGGTTTACATAAAATGACAAATGTACATTTTCTAGGGTCTAAAAATCCTGACGAACTTCCTGCGTATGTCAATTCATTTGACGTTTGCATGAATCCCCAAAAAGTAAACGAAGTTACAATTGGCAATTACCCGCGAAAGATTGACGAGTACCTTGCTGTTGGAAAGCCCATATTAGCTACAAGAACGG
This sequence comes from Pedobacter sp. MC2016-14, assembly GCF_020991475.1. Lineage (NCBI taxonomy): Bacteria > Pseudomonadati > Bacteroidota > Sphingobacteriia > Sphingobacteriales > Sphingobacteriaceae > Pedobacter > Pedobacter sp. MC2016-14. The sequence continues at coordinate 682,370 of NZ_JAJMPA010000003.1, read as the reverse complement.
AAAGTATGGAGGTATTTGCTGACTTTGTTTTTCTTGCAGATACGAAAGAACAGTACCTGGAATACCTTGAGCAGGCAAGGTTAACTGATAGTGTTGATTTACAAAAATCAAGAAAGCGTTTTGCTGCCCAGCATACCTGGGAAGCTAGTGTGCGGGAAATTTACAAAGCCATAAAAACTAACAATGCAACATATAATGGACAATAGCCCAAAAAAGACTATTTTAAGAGTTGAATCAATAGATTATTTAAGAGGATTGGCTGCTTTAAGCATTTTGGCCTATCATATGCATCTTTTTACTTTTGGTGAGGTTGATTCCTCTTCTATGCTTGGCAAACTTAAAATTTATGGTGTATCTATTTTTTATATTTTAAGTGGGATTACTTTATATATCGTTTACGCCAATAGGTTATACCTTAACAAATCAGATTTAATTGGTTTTTATATCAAAAGGTTCTTTAGATTGGTGCCCTTACTATGGCTGGCGACAATTTTAACCCTTATTTTTCAGTATAATCCTGAAATAATGACGCTAAAAAAAATAGTCCTGAATGTTACCATTATTCCTGGTGCAATCAGACCTGAAGGGTTTATTGCAAGTGGTGCCTGGTCTATCGGTAATGAAATTTTCTTTTATCTTTTTTTTCCATTCATTATCTATTTAGGAAGGATAAATAAGGCATTTATTTACATGAGTTTGCTCTTGTCATTTGTTGCTTTATATTATTTTGCATTTTATATTTTGGACCCAAATGTTGCACTGGGTGCACAGTGGTCTAATTATGTTAATCCATTGGGGCAGATTTTTTACTTTTTTACCGGAATAGCATTGGGCTCAATTGGTGGATTAGTGCCCAGAAAAAACATCATAACAGGCATTTTAATTCTTGTATTTTCTGCTTTGTTTTATACTTATCAGGTTTTTGGAGAACCTGTTCAGCTGGTAACCGGGCTAAATAAAATGATCTTATCATTTTATATCACTGTCATTTGTTTTCTGTTTTACAAATTCGATTTTGAAAGCTTTAATGAATACCTAAAAGATGTGCTTCAATTTTTCGGTAATATCAGCTATTCTTTATATTTGCTGCATCCCATAACATATGGGATAGTAGGTAGTTTATTAGGTTTTTTTGCAATTAAATCCAGTATTGCGCTAATTACATTGACAGTTGTTTTTTCTATTCTGTTTGCCTGGTTAAGTTATGTGTATTTTGAAAAATTCTTCATCAAACTAGGAAAGAAATACCATGATAAAGCAATATTGAAGTTTAAGTAGGGGGATTTATAGTCAATACATTATGAGGTATTTGTTGTTCTTTATGGGGTTTTATCTACTAATGTTGTGCTATTTTGCGGCGGATATCGTATATTAAAGTATTAACTGTATAGATCAATTGGAATGTTAGTAGGCCATATTATTTTAGCGCATAAAGATCCAAATCAGCTTAGGCGTTTGGTTTTAAGTCTGTGGCACCCCGATGCATTGATCATGGTCCATTTGGATCGTAAGACAGATATTAAAGGCTTTAAGGACTTATTTAATAGTCCGGGGATACACTTTGTAAAGAAACGGGTTTCTGTAAATTGGGGAGGTTTTAGCCAGATAAAGGCTACGTTGAACAGCTTAGAAGAGTTGCTGGTGATAGCACCATCTGTAAAATATATCAATCTGTTGAGTGGTCAGGATTACCCTGTCAGAAAGCTTTCTGAGTTTCATCAATTTCTTCAAAATAAATCTGAGGGTGCGTTTATGGAATTTCTACCTTTAAATGATCCATGGGTTCAAAAGTCAAAAGATCGTTTTAACCGCTATCATTTAGCTGATTTTTCGTTTTTTGGCAAATTTAAAGTTGAGCGGATTATGGATGCTTTACTTCCAACGCGAGCCTTTCCAAAAGATTTTCATTTGACAGGGAAGTCACAATGGTTTACCATTGACAGTGAATGTGCCCGCTATGTGTTAAATTTTATTAAAGAACATAAACACATATATAGTAGTTTTACTTACAGTTGGGGCTCAGATGAGTTGTTTTTTCAAAGTATCTTATATAATTCTCCATTAAAAAACAGGTTGCAGAACAACAACTTAAGATATATTGATTGGTCGGAAAATAAATCCAGTCCAAAAACATTAACACTCTCAGATCTTAATAAGATTGAAGATTCAAATTGCTTTTTCGCACGTAAGTTTGATGAAGGGATAGATAAAGCTATTCTTAACCATCTTGATGAAAATGTACTTTAGGTTTATTTAAAAAATTTGGCAAGGATAAATCTATAGTAAAAATAAGGTAATAACATCGGGTTGTCATTCTTTATATGCGCTTTTACGGTTTTATGCAAGTTCACACCTGTATCCGTTAAGGCAGTTTTATTGTTTCCATCAGAGTGAAAGATACCCAGAGTTGCATCCACCTTGCTTACTTTAAATTTCTGGTATGCCTTCAATAAAAACCATACATCCATCGCAAAATGATTGTCAACTGGAAACTCACCTATTTCAACCTGTACCTTGCGCTTATAAAAATAACTTACCGGATTATTCGGGAATAAATTAAGCCAGTAGCGTACAATATCTAAATATTTATTTGAAGGTATTCGCGTCACTTTTTCATCAGGGGCCAGGTAAATTAAATTTCCAACTATCATATCCGCTTCCGGATAATCTTTAAAGGCTTTGGCAATTGTTTTAAAGGCATTTGGAGAAAACTCATCGTCTGCATTGAGATATACAATAATATCCCCGTTGCTCATCTTAAATGCTTTATTCATGGCATCAGACTGACCCTTATCACGTTCAGAAATATAATTGATATGGCTGTATCTTTTTATGATGTCCAATGTATCATCCTTAGAGCCACCATCTGTTATAATGTGTTCGTAATCCTTGTAATCCTGATCAATTACACTCTGAATAGCTCGCTCAATGTATTTACCTGAGTTAAATGATGGAGTCAAAACACTTATTTTCATCTTTTTATAGTTTTCTTTTGTATGTGATGAAGCTATTATAATGGTTTCATCTTTTTATAATTTAAAATGGTTAAGGAGCTATATGGAATTGTTTGATTGTTTTTTAAGGAATAACGTTTGATAAATCTGCTTCACAAACAAAATGCTTTCTTTATAGCCAATTGAATAAATACTCCAATAATTAAATTTAGAAAATTTATTTAATGGAGGATAGGTTACAAATATAGCAACCAGTGTAGGGAAAAGGCTGGCAATTGTTATCGCATACACAGATTTAAAAATAGACAGACTAAAATAATCGCCAATTAAATTTACAAAAAGCATGATTAAAATTTTGTAGAAATTCACCTTAGGAAGGTGGACAACATCTAGTGTTATTGCAAAAAAACGGTCAATGGGATATAAAATCGCAATACACATAAATATCCTGAAAAGATTTGGTGCTGCCGTGTCCAGGTATTTTGCTCCCCCAATTAGCTGGATAATGGGTTCTGCAAAAATGAGTGCACCAATCGCGGCGCAAATAATGGCTATTGATAGCATTCCGGCCATTTTTTTCATGGTATACATCATTTCTTCTCTCTTGTTATTGTTGTAGTGGCTAGAGAGTACCGGCATTCCAGAACTGGCAATACTTAAAAGTGGTATTTCAATAATTTGAAGTAGTTTTCCCCCAAGGTTATAAACTGCAATTGCTGCCGGACCAAGAAAAAAATTGATAAAAAACGTGTCTGTCACCTGGAATAGGTTTGCACTGATGCTTGTTCCAAAACTATATTTACCAAAATGGAAAAGCTCCAGGCAGGTTTTCTTTGTAGAGTTTCTAAGTTTAGACAACATTGTCCATCCCACTAACAATGCAATGATACTTGATAAGGTATTTGTAGCTATATAAGCCAATATAATAGTTGTTAAATTCGCTTTGTTTAAGAGGGCAAGCGTCATCGCTGCTCCTGTAAATAAACCCTGACTAATGAGCCTTAACCTAAGTAGGCGGTCAAATCTTTTTTCCCCCTGAATAACCAGGCTAGCCATAAATGCGGGAAGTGTAATGATACTAATCAATGAAAAATATTTCATGAATAAATTCATCCCTTCATTTTTTACATATGGGGCTAAAAAGTAGGTAGGAATATTAATGACTACACAAGCAATTGTAACAATTAAGGCGATCATCCAGGTAGAACCAGCTACTTCATTGGCGCGGGTTCTCTCGGTGCCGGAGTAGAAAGTGATAAATGAAGTGGTTAGGAATCCAGATCTTACGGTATCAACGAGGCCCAAAATTGTAATGAAAAAAATATAGACTCCAATATCCTGCACCGTTAACGCCCTATAAAGAACAGCCAGTGTCACCATTCCGAATACAGAAACAACTCCATTTCCAAGAAGTGACTGAAAATGAGGGTTTTTTAAGGCTGATATAATGGCTTTTAGTTTTGACATAAAAAATGAGGGGCAATTATTAATGGACTGATAAAGCTTGATTTTCGCTTTCTTTGATTTTTTTAAACCATGCCTCAGCTAATTTATCAAGTCCCTTTTCTGTAAAATGGACAGCATCTGCCCTATAATAAGCGAGGTTTAAGGAATCTGTATTAGGACCCGGAAAAACATCTTTTCTTTCTTCAATTACTTCTGTTTGTGCGGTCGTAATTTTTGGATTTATACCTAGCGGATAATCATTATTATATGGGAAGTAGCTTGTAATTGATGAATAAAAAGGGGCATTGAAGCCATTGCTTCTAAAAATCTGTACTAATTTATTTAACCGCGATTTATATTCTTGTTTTGTTGTCCCATCCACATTATCAGTTTCACCCTGATCCCAAAAGATGTGGGTTAATTTTATGTTTTTCTCTTTGAGGTCTTCCAATGCCTTGTCTAAAATAGTTCTGCAATCTCCGCTTGTCCATTTAGTTATTGAGGTTTGTCCAATTCCAATGGGAACGATGATTACCTTACTGTAAAGACCACTATCAACCAACATATCAGCTACACGTGTCCAAACACTACAGCCTGCCCCATCTGGGCCTAATAAGGGTTCTTTAGCGGGAAAGATCTCCCCTTTATAAAAGTTATATATCTCATTTCTGCATTGGTATGTTCCATTTCCATAGTTTGCAGCATTGGATTGACCAAAAGATAAAAAAATCATTACTTTATCACTTTTAATCAACTGATCCGTATTTTCAATAGGTTTTCTAAAATGCCAGTGATTTCTTATAAATTGTGCATTTATAAGATATTCTCTGTTTCTATTGGCTAAAATACCAAGTACAACTCCCACAACAACTCCAATAAATACATGGTACTTTTTAACGCTCATTTTTTTTGATTTAATGATGGTTATCTAATGTTAAGTTTCTTTTTGATCTTATTGATAGCCTTTTTCAAATATCTTTTATAAGAGGAGTGAGGGCTAAAGTCTTTCCAAGCTGTTAGGCGGACATATTTAAAAAATTCCTCTGCATAGGTTACATTACTGTTATAGGATTTATAAATGGGTTTATTTCCAATAAAATGAATAATGTATGGATTTTTCTCGTCTAAAATTGAATAACAATTCCATCGGAAATCCAGCTCATAAAATTGACCAGCTAATATCACGTTCAGACCATATTGGTCAGGGAAGTTGGCATATTTAACATTGGTTGTAATACACTCAATGATTTTTTGGGTAATTCCGTTTTCCCGCCAAATTTCATTATTTAAAACCATCATACCTGCATTAAAATAAGGTAAATCTGGGTGCAAACCTAATTCTTTATAGTTGGTAATTCCTCCCCATTCATTACTAATTATTTCACTTCTGTCTCTAACAGCTGCTATGGGGTAACTTCCTAAATCAATATTCCAGAGTTCTGAAATATCGGTGCATAAAATCATGTCTACGTCTAAAAAGATTGCCTTTTTGACTTCTTTAGGAAGAAACAGCGGGATAAATAACCGCATATACACATTCAAAGGAAAGGTAGAATTATCCAGCGGCAGTTTTACTCCAGCAAATATTTCGGTTAGTTTGAGCCATTTTATATTTATTTTTTCAGGATCATAAGAACTGTTGATTTTTTCAAGATTAGCAGTTGATAAATTGTCGTCAACGATGTACAGGTCAATTTTCTCTCCCGACTTGTGTGTATGAATAATTGACTGAATAAGGGCCGCAAGCATAATGGCGAAGTGATCGTCACTGGCTACAACTATGGTGATATTTTCTTTGTTTTTCATTAGTTAGCGGAATAAATCGAAATTAAAACGAATGTGTCTGTATAGATGTCTTATAGCGGTTAATATCATACCATTTCCCTCCCTTAAAAAGTTACGTTTCACTGTGCTGGTTTCAATGGCATCATTGATCTGATCAAATAATCCCTTATAATCCGTATAAAATAATGCCTTACCTTTTGCTTTAATAAATGCAAACATCATTCTGTATTCTGCGCGGTCACTTTTGATACCCTCAACATACTTTCCGAATTTATCAAGGAAGTTTTTGCGTCTTAGATGCGGATGATCGCTATAGTAATAGAATTTTTTATACCCTCTTGAGAATTTTTTGAAGATCATCTCTGAGAAGCCACCCTTGTAAGGCTTAAGATAAGGATAATCAAAATAAGCGTAGAACCTCACCATATCTAAATCAGGGCGCTCATCCATACATTGTACAGCTAGTTTTAATTTTTCCGGGAAAAGATCTTTAGGGACAAAATCCTCTTGTACATAGAGTGTAAGCGGAGTTTGAACTTTCTCCTGACCTTTATTGATGTTATTGGCCAGTCCTTTATTTACAGGTGTATCAGCGATTTGAAAATTGTAAATTTCTTTAAGCTCTTTTAATCGGTTAAAGTGAGTTTCATTACTGCAGTCATCTGAAACGATGATATCATGAAATTGACAATTCAGTTCTGCAAAGCGTTTTAGTAACCTTTCCAGCGAATTACTGCGGTTAAAATGGGTGATTAGTAAGGTAATGTCTTCAAAAAGTAACGGTTTATCCATGGGTAGAAGGATCAGGTATTTGTTTGAGTATATTTAAGTGTTCTTACTTTTTCAATCCTATATATTCATTAATTGCACCAAGGTGTCTGAATATGCGTTGCGTAAATGATTTGAAAATACCACCTTCAGCAACCAATCTTCTGGATGACGTATAAGCCCTGGCACCTTGACCAGTTACCAACATCAATTTGCCGGTTTTTTGAAGGTTAACAGCCATTCTGCCATCTTCTGATTCCTCCACATGGTATTCGCTATCACGGGCGTTGTCAAACTTCCTCACATCTGTAACCACAAACCCTCCGTTTTCCAGGCCAACTTTTGTCACAAAACCCATATTAAAGCCCAGAAAATTTATATATTCTCTGTTTTTCTTTCTCAGTCTGGTGAGCACCCCCGTCATTTTTTCATAAGCCCAAAGTGCCATCCTGCCTTCACCAATTGGCGGAATAAAAGAATAGCGGCCATAAACACCCACAATGGTACTGTCTTCTTTCATGGGCTTAACCATGCTTTCAATCCAGTTTGGAGGGTAAAATGTATCTGAGTCTGCACCGAGGTGGTATTTCCCCTTAGCCTTTTCTAAACCCATTTGCCTGGCAAAAGTTATACCTTGTTGAGGCTGAAAATAGCTCTTCACATTTAGCAGGTCTAAAACCTCCTGGGTTTGATCGGTAGAATTGTTGTTGATGACAACAATTTCTACTTCCATACTTGTTTTATTTTTAGCCAGAGATGATAAGGTTCTGTAGATATTGTTTTCTTCGTTCCATGCCGGAATCAAAATCGAAACTTCCGGGCTTTCTGACTGAAAGCCTTTCATGTTTTCTTTTATCGTTTCAATTTCTCCCGCAGTCAGATCTTTAAAGTTTTTTCCAATAAACAAATGGGGCTGAAGCCAATTTGGAAGATTCATCATAAAACAAATTGTATGGGTTTAAACTTTATTTAGGCTGCAAATTAACAATTTTCCGTGTAATACAAACGCTATAACAAAATCAATTGAAAAATATTATAAACCTGATTACAAAAAAAAACGGGATAAGTTTTTTATCACTTATCCCGTTTCTAAATATTTTGAAATCTTTATTTTTTAGTATAAATCAATTTGGTGTTGATGTATCCACTTGTATTAAAATACCAGTCTGGGAATGATTTTCCATTTGATTTTGCCCATTCAGAGAAATGAGTGTAAGCATCAAAAATTGGTACAGTTTCAAGAGGGTAGCTGAACGGACCATAAAAATCAATGGCAAATGGCCTATTTTCCCTTGTGGTGTAATACCTGCCCGATGCAGCATCCGAATCATCAGCTGTGCTGTTAAATAATTTTTTATTGGCAAGGTCGGTAGGCGCATGGTTCACCAAGTGAACTTCTCTTCCACGTTCAAGATTGCTGATCAGGAAAGGGTTAAAAGGAGCCAATGCGGTGAAATCATCTGCTAAAGGAGTACTAAATGTAACGCCTACAGTAATGGTTTTACTTTCATTGTAAGAAGAACCTGCATAAGTATTGATCAATGATGTCCCAACACCAAACAGGTTTCTGTAGTTGTCAAAAGGAATAATCACTGCTTTACTTTGATTGCTTTCTAATCCATTTCCGACTTGTTTAATATAAGTGCCGGCAGATAAATTTAAGCCGGTTACAGCTTTAACCTGCGCAGGGGTTAAAGGTAATTCTACGCCAAAACCATTTTGGAAGGTTGCACCAGCTGCCAATGGTTTATAATCAGCAGTTAAGTCTACTACTTTGTTGGTAGCACTCATTGCAAACTTGTACCTGTAACTCAGTACAAGGTCGTTGAGGTCATAATCTCCTTCAGCAGGCCAGTTGTCTTCAAAAGTAGTTGTTCCCCAAATGGTCTCACTTGGGTAATAACGATCATAAGCTCTTTCCGGATCATTAGGGTATTTATCGATCGCGTCTGGAACGCCATCTTTATCTGTATCTTTCGCATCACCTTCTAAAACTGGAATATCAGCCGGGTTTATCGATTCCACAGGATTAGACTGAGCATATACAATCAGGTCATTAAAATCCTGATCACTTCCATAACCATCTGTTCTTTCAATATCTTCAAATCCAATTAAGAAAGTCCTTTGAGAAAGATTGTGTAATACTACATTGTGTCTTTTTATTTTTGGATCAGATTCTGGATTTAAGCCTTCAGTAGAGAAGAATTTTGTTGCAGAATAATTAACTGAACCATTGTTTTGATAGGCATTTTGAAGTACCACAAAGCCTATGGATGTTCCTTCTGTAAACCTACCAAGTAAAACTTTGTCGCCCTGAATCATATTTCCAGCTCCGGTTCCAACTTTAAACGAGGCATTTGGAAACACCATGTTGACGTTCGTGATGTCTTCAGCCTTAGTAGGAGCGTGGCCTGTGGGGTAAGTATAATACGCTAAAGAATTGCGATAATCAGCACCTTCATGTACAAATGTAATCCAAACATCTGCAAGTGCAGTGATTCTTAAATCCGTAGGGATTTCTGTTTTTATATATTTCTCCTGAACTTTTTGTCTTTCTGGAAGAACACTGTTGATTTGCTCCATTAATGCAGAGAAATCAATTTTATCAACCGGTAAAATTGCTTTTGGTCTGCCCAGTTCATCGTATTTAGACAAGTCGTAATTGTATGCTGATGAAGGAATGTCATTTACACCTTTTACACTAAAAGTAGATATTCCCGATGAAGCAGTTGTTGTTGATTTAGAAGTTTCTATAATCACATTACCACCGTAGCCGTACTGACCACCAATAATTGCGATAACACTATTGTCTTTAATATAGGTTTTAACGTTAGCAGCCAGACCAATATAAGCTGGATCAATGATCAGGTTTTCAAGAGAAGCTGGAACAGTTAAAGTAGTTTTTACATAACCGTTTGCATCACTGATTACCTTGCTGAGTTCCTTTCCGGCACCAATGCTTGCAGGATTATAAATGGATACCAATGCACCATCAATAGGCTTGTCGTCACGACTAAGCAATCGCACATTAACTTCTACTTTTTTAGTGGTAACATAAGCAAAGCCGTCCGGCGCTACTTTTTCTCCTGCTGGAGTTTCGGTTTCTGAACTGAGTTCCTTTTTACAGGCCCCAAGTGATAAAATAAGAGCTGCTGTCGCAACTACAAGTAATTTTTTCTTCATATAAATTTGATCGACGTATAAATTTATCACACCCGGCTGATCGCGTACGCGAATAGGCATTACAAAATTATGCCAGAAAAAAAAAAGGACTTGATCTACTCGTTATTGCGCTATTTGCAAGATGTGGCGCATTCGGGGGTTGTGGAGTGCGCCCTGTTTTGGGGAAAAAATTACACGGTATCAATAAAAAATCCCCCTGCGCATTGCGCAGGAGGATTAAATCAAATTAAAAATGTAGTTTATCGGTTAAATAGTTTTGTCGTGTTTCTGTAGCTCTCGCTTGTATTGCTATACCAGTCCGGGGCGTTTGCACCAGCACTTTCTGCCCAGGTAGCAAATTTTAAATAAGCATCACTGATGGCAATTCTTTCAATCGGATAAACAAAGTTAGCAATAGGAACTTCAATTGCCCAAGGTAATTTATTCGCTGTGCTGTAGTAGTTTCCTGTAGAGATTGAAGCGTCATCCCTTGTTCCAAATAAGCTTGATGTAGCTTTAGTAGTTGGTGTTTTGCCATACAAATGCGTTTCATAACCTCTGCCGTATGTGTTTGTGCCATTCCAAATAAATGGATTTTGTGCACTATTACCACCGAATGTGCTGATTAGAGGACCATCAGTTAACTTAAGCGTGAAGCTATAAGTTACATTTGGAGAAATTGCCTCGCCAACTTTGGTATTCCAGGTAGTTTGTTGGGTTCTGCTGTTGTTAAACAATACCACAACGACTTTGCTTTGACCACTTTCTAAAACGGCAGATGAAGAAGTAATTGTTGCGCTTCCTGAAGGGATGTTGAATTCAATACCACCACCATTCTGGAAGTCACCACCTGTAGCTTTCAAAGTATATTCAGCAGTAATATCTACTACTTTGTTTTGTGCACTTGTTGCAATTTTAAATTTATAAGCCAATACAACATCATTTAAGTCGTAGTCGCCTTTTGATGGCCAGTTGTCTTCAAATGCGATAGTAGAACCACCATTGGCGTAATTTACAGTGTAAGTATCAAAAGCTTTAGTGGCGTCATCAGGATAAGCGTCTAAATCATTGCTAACACCGTCTTTATCTCTGTCGTTGTCTGCAGGAGCAGTTCCGTTACCAGTTGGCATGCAAGAATCGCTGGCTACGTATGCATCACATCCTAAAGCTGCAGGAGCAACGAAGAAACCATTTGGAATGTTGGCAGCCTGTGGTGTACAAAGCTGTACATTACCAGTAATGATTTGGCTGTTGCTGGTTTGTCTTGCATCAAGAATCATGTTACCATCAATGGTTCCGGTAACTTTAAATAAAGAAGTTTTACCAGTTCCATAAACTACTAGTGTGCCACCTTTATTGAAATCCTTAGTTTCAAACATTACACCGCTGATCTCGTTACCAATCAGGTTTAATTTACTACCACCATTTAAACGGGTAGTATTTGAAGCAATGGCATAGCTATAATTGTTCAGGATATTATCATTGATAAAGTCATTCATGTACAACTTGCAGTGGTTGTTTACTGTTCCGCCACCGTTGATTTGTAAAGTATTTGTAGATGTAGTTGTACCGTAGTTATCTAAAGTACCCCTGATGTCAAGTTTGTTGTTTAATAGGATAGTTCCGTAGTTGGTCCAGGTTTCATCTGATTTAATCTCACCACCAACAATTACTGTAGTAGTAGCCTCAACAACCAGATTTACACCTGTATGGTTGAAGTTTCTAATGGTTACGGTTTTGTTTGGTGCACTAATTTTTACAGTACCACCGTTATTCGCCTGGATGTCAATGGTTGCATCATTGGTTGAACTATAGCAAACCACCTCGGGAGTGTTAAGGTTAATATTTCCATCAGTAGTTGATCTTTGGCATGCCGCAATCGCATTCACTTTAACGGTAGCATTTACATTGTTCGAAGTTCCAATGGTAACCTGAACGGCCTCAGTTGTTAATGCTACCTTTTGGGTCACTGTTGTTAAATCTGGTGCATATTTTACAACATATACATCTGTAAGTGTAGTTGGTAAAGAAACTTTGGTGTTAAAAGGGCTAAGGTAAGTTGCTGAACCTGAAGCAACCATTTGACCGCCATTCGCAGGATCTCCAGCGTAAATTTTGATCACCTGAATTTGAGTATTGCCATAACGTGAATCAGTTGTTCCAACACTAAAGCTTACTTCTTTTGTGCTTGACCAGTTAAAGTTTGCTGGTACGTTGATATCATTGATGTTTTTGCTAATCGTTTCTTCAACAGATTCGCCTTTTTTACATGACACAGCAAATAGACTTAATCCTAATGCTATTGAAAGTAACTTAATTTTCATATAAGGTGTTTTTTTTAAAATGATTAGTTCGCATTATCCAACATCCGTTCCAACATTTAAATTTGAAAGGGGACTTGTCATAAAGTGCCATTTGCGGCGTTTGAGCATAGAAAATAAAGTTTTTAGCGGAATAGCTTTCATTCTAATCATTTGCTTAAAACACGAAAATTCCCCAACTTTTTGAAAAAAATGGGGAATTTCTGTCTCAGTAGGTGGGGCGGAGGTAAATGCGATGGTTTGTTGCTAATCAACTTAAATGGATCATAGCAGGGTGAAATGTATTATGCATTCATAGCTACATAAAGCTCGGTCTGCGTGAGCCATTGCCCTTTTATCTTACGCCACATTGCGGCATAATTTCCATAATATTTATCGGTTTTATATGCCCATTTTCCTTTCTCCCAAGCCATATCTCCGCTCTCGGCAATGCTGATTTCATCAGGAATACGTTCAAAAACCGGGCTGCTGTGGGTAAACATATACTTCCAATCTTTAGCAATGCGATCTTTTCCTTTGCTATAGCTGCCATCTCCGGCTACTTGTACAAAATCTGGCGTCCAGTATTTCGCCACCCCATTTACATCTTTTTTGAGAATACAAGCATTCGAATCAAGACGTGCTTTTTCAATACGTAAAATCTCTTCTTTAAATAAATTATCGTTTTCTATGATTGGCATGCTGCGAAGTAAAGCAAAATTCTGAATAGTTTGGGTATTTCAATATCCCGACACTTGCGCGGAAATACAAGGGAAATTCAGAGGAAAGTCGAAGGAAACCGGAACATTTCATCGTATTTGACACGGAGTTCAATCGGTGTTCGTTCGCTTCTAACCGAACAAACACCGATTGAACAGCATTTAAACAGCGAGCTAAGGACGACTGAAACTTTGACTTTCCCCCCGGTTTCCCTCAAATTATAGCCTAGTTTTCGTACAAGTGTTGTTCATAAGTTCCCAGTTATGGTATATCGGCACAGCAGAAATGGAATATTAATTGAAATTGAAGGACACATCAATCTGGAAAGGCCTTATAAATTTTCAATTTCTTTTAGCTAATTTTATTAGTTTTGCTCCATGGCTACTCATGTTAATATCACATCAGGCGGGATACAAAAAGTATTGCGGAATTATAATGAAAAACAAGCAGTTGCAGAATACATTTGGAATGGTTTTGACGCTACAGCAACTACGGTAGAAATTAACTATACGGCTAATGAGCTTGGATATATCAGTTTGCTGGAGGTTGCCGACAATGGCTATGGGATTAATTTTGAGCAATTAAAGGCCAAGTTTGATCCCTTTTATGAATCTGAAAAGGCGCTGCAATTGCCTGTAAACCGGAACAAATCTACGATGCATGGCAAGAATGGTGTAGGCCGTTTAACTTTTTTCAGATTTGCCAATGATGCGGAATGGCAAACGACCTGGTTGTCGCAAAATAATAGCTTAAAAAGTGGCAGAATTTCAATTGGCGTTGCCTCGCTCAACAATTACCAGGCTACAGAAATTGATGTGCCATTGAGCAAGAATACGGGTACAAGGGTCTTGTTTTCAAATTTAAAAATCTCTGCAGATAACCTTGAGCAGGAAATTATTCCGTTTTTAAAGGCTGAATTTTGCTGGTTCCTGGAGCTAAATAAAAGCAGAAATTATAGTATTCTAATCAATGGCGAGCCTTTAGATTATCAGGATCAAATCCAGGATTATGAAGAAGATCTGTTTTGGAAATACGAAGACACTAATACGAGTTTTAAACTAAAGTTTGTACAATGGAAGGAATCTTTACATAAAGAACTATCTAAGGTATATTTCATCAATGAAAAAGGAGCGGAGCTGTACAAAGAATACACTACGTTAAATAAGAAAGCGGATGAATATTTTCACAGTGTTTATATAGAAAGTGAATTTTTTACCGATTTCGACTTTCGCGGTACTGAGTTTGAAATCCAGACGGGTTTGTATAGCCGTTCTAAAGCTTCAGCGGAATACAAATTTCTGAGTAAAAAAGTTAATGAATTGCTGCGAAGTAAAAGAAAGGCTTTTTTGAAAGAATATTCTTCCAGATTACTGGAACGGTACGAAAGAGAAGGCGTGCTGTCTATCGTAGTGGCCGAGCATATTGAAGCTAAACGCCGGAATAGATTATTGGATACTTTGAAGGCTTTATATGAGATTCAGCCAAAACTTTTCAGCAACCTGAGCATAGATCAAAAGAAAACTATTGTGGCATTACTAGATGGATTACTGGTTTCTGATCAGCGACCGAAAATTGCAAACCTGCTGGCTGGCATTGTAGATATGGAGCCAGAAGAACAAACTGAACTGGAAGAATTATTAGCTGATTAATTTGTTGTTGCTATTTATAAAGATATTCTGGCTTAATCAGTGATGACATTTTAGCCCTTAACTTTAATACTTTCGGTTTGGACACCTTTTTAATATAAATGCTCCAGGGGTTTTTAACGAAATAATCCTGATGTTCCATTTCTGCCGGATAAAAGGCGGCAAAGGGAAGTAACTCCGTAACAATAGGGCTGGTGTAATATCCGGTATGGTCTACCTGATCTACAACTTTGATGAGCGATTTTAATTCTTCGGGGGAGCGATAAAATGCAATGGAGCGGTAGTCTGATCCAACATCCGGGCCCTGACTGTTGAGTTGGGTAGGATCATGTGCATAAAAAAAGGCTTCGGCTAGTTTTTCAAAACTGATTACTGCAGGATTGTAATATAACAATACGGCCTCCGCATGACCAGTTTGTTTGGTTAATACAGCATCGTAAGTCGGATGATCCGCTGTTCCTCCTGCATAACCGCTGATTACCTTATGTACACCTTTAAGCTCCAGCATACTCTCTTGCATTGCCCAAAAGCAGCCTCCTGCGAAAGCCGCAATTTCTTCACCTTTCGCTTGCTTCGGTAATACAGCGAATCCATTTTTACTTTCTAGTTTTTGTGTTTTTGCTCCGTTACATGCCGCACAAAGGCTTAGCAGTATTCCAGCGAAAAAAATGAGGTGTAGCTTCATATGTCTTATGCTCCAATATACGAATCTACAGCGCTAATTTTATATTTTTCTATGTAGTAGCGCGTCAGCAGTCCATGAAAGAATTACAGGAGCCAGGCGTTTAACTGTTTTTCTGACCACAAATGCGCCGATAGCCTTAGTTACAAAGCCAGATTTTCTTAATAAGGTCTTGTCCACCAGGAGTGGAATTAGCCAGGAAACAACCTTTTCTGCGGTATCATATCTTTTGCGTGCTGGACGACGCACTAACGCATGCGTTCCATCAGTTAAAATTTCTTTTTGAAGTAGTGTATGCATCGCTGTTAAATTTGATTGCCTGGATTTCAATTCTTTTAAATTTTTCATCTGTAATTACGCTCGATTTTATGTTAGTTGTTTTATCATTATGAAGCATTGTCCTGTATAGAATTGTTGCCAGTTTCAATCTCAATTTCTTTTGTAGTCACAGCATAGTGGGAGGGATGAATTTCGGAACCATAGGCAAGGGCATAGGCTTTGGTGAATTCTGCACCGAAGTATAAGATGATGGATGAATAATACGTCCATAACAATAAAATAACCAGTGATCCGGCCGCACCATAAGTACTGCCAACATCGCTCTGTCCGATGTAGATAGAAATACCAAATTTTCCAAGCATAAACAATAGCGCCGTTACTATTGCCCCATATGCTACATCGCGCCATTTGATATTTGCGTCTGGCAAGACTTTAAAGATCACCCCGAAAATTAAAGAGATGACCACCAGAGTAACAACCTGATTAAGGATGTAGAAAAATACTACAGATACATCAGAAAAACGCGCCTGCAGTCTAAGATTAAAATTATCCAGTACAGTAGTGATAGATAAAGAAATTAGTAATAAGAAAACAAGGCTAATGATAACAGAAAAGGATAAGAAACGGTTTTGCAACATCTTTAGCCAACCTCTTTTAGGTTTGGGTTTTAGACCCCAGATCGTGTTAATAGAATCCTGAATGTCGGCAAACACCGTAGTAGAACCTACAAGTAGGGTCACTATTCCAATAATAAAAGCTACAGTACCTTTATCTCCGATGGCTGCTTTTGCAACTATATCCTGCATCTGTAAGGCGGTGTCTTTGCCCACAAATCCTGCCAGCTGCGCATAGATTTGACCCTGGGCAGCCTCCTGACCTAGAAAAATTCCACATAAAGAAATAATAACCAGTAATAGTGGAGCCATGGAGAACACCGTATAATAGGCCAGTGAACCACTCAATTTAGTGACCTTATGGTCACTAAATCCGTTAAATGAATTTTTAAGGACTTCCCAGAGTCCTTTGAATGTTACTTTCTCTTTTTTCATAGCTTGTTTTTTAGCCGCAGGCTGTTGTTTTTGATTTGTTTGTTTAGCTATACTGATTTCGGGCCTGGCCGATTTAAGATGTACTTCGGATTTATCCTTTTCTTTTTCTTGCTGCACTTCGCAATGTTTTTCGAAATATCTTCGGATGGCAAGGCCTGCTACTGCTTTTTCCAGTGCACCCTTTTTCCAGAGCACCAGAAAGGCGAGGCCTGTAAAAAACAGAGCTGCGCAACCAAATCCAGATGTGTAACTATTCAAGATCCTGGAGAGATAAAAGGCAAGTGTTACCGCAGAAACCAAAAAGGACAAGACCATACAAAACAAAACAATTGTGTTTGTAATCAAATCTGCTATGAGCCTGGATGATTTTTCTACAATAACGAGTTTAAGTAGCTCAAGTCTGATGTTGAGGTATTTTTGTACGTCGCTCCAAATGGCATTGAGGGTCTTAGGTTGGTTGTGCTGCATGTCATTACATTGAATGTAAATTAACCCCACTGCCTAAGAAATGTTTTTCTCTGAATGTGGTATTAAAACCTCATTCAGGGGTATGTCCAAACTGTCAGTATTTTAGAGCTAAGATTTATACCCTAAAATCTTGCTCCAATTTTTTGAAACAGGAGATTGTGGCCCAATAATACTTTATTTAAAATACCGTAAGTATTCTATAATTGCATTTTCAATTTCGGCAGATAAGGCTTCCTTTTTACCTTCAGTAGATTCAGATTTATAATTTATGGACTTTGTTTGGTAGATGAGATACATTGCTTCAATCAGTTTCTCAACATATTCTTTAACCAAAATGATATGTGAAGACCGATTGTAAATCTTTTCTAAAACGGTGTCTCCATTTGCACATCTTAATAAATTGTCCAAAAGCTCATGCCACTCGTATAAACTTTTGTACTCAAAGAATTCGCTGAGGAAAAACGTAATGTCATTTATTTCCGCAGCGCTGAGTAACCTGAGGTGTACCAGAGGAAAAAGTAATTCAATGTTTTCCTGAAAGGCCTGTGTGAAAACAGCATCCGAGCTCCGGTAAAGTTTATGATCGTTTTGTAAAGTGAAATTTTCGTTACTGTTCTTTAACGTGTAAGCCAGTTCCAAAAGTTTAAAACAGTTTTGATGCGTAGCAGGGTAGCGTAGCGAATTCCCGTATTCATAGGCTTCATCACAGGCCGTCTTAAAAAAGTCGTTAATTTCTGATTTTAAACTTTCAACATCTTCTTCCTCAAAAAAAGAAGCCAGTTGTTTATGCGGGTTTCTTAATTCTGATGGTCTAAAGTAACGATAGGTTTTGTAGTCAGACAAGGCTCTTTCTCTTTGCATAGCTAGTTCAAATTTTAATTTTCCTGATGGCAAAAATGCAGCTGCAGGAATCTGTGAATAAATAGGTTTGTGAACTCTCCGTCAAAGAAATAGACGTTGATGACCAGGCATCAGCTGAAAAGCCGGGCAGTCTTTTTATGATGTTGTAAAGGTAAGAAAAAGGGGCTTGTAAGCAAATTAATATCCTCTAATATTTTTTATAGCAAATTGTCATACTTATGTTGTTTCCACATCTTCATTAAGGCTCGATTAAACCTTATCCTACAAGATTAGTCTGTAATATCGTAAATGTGACCTTATATTTACGCAGGAATTTTATATAATTGCACAACTAACCGACTTAAAAAAAAACAACATGAAAAAAATGATGTTATCTGCTCTTGCACTTGCACCTTTATTGGGATGTGCGCAAAGTAGCGATTTCAATTTGATGGGAAAAGTAAACCCGTTAAACGTTCCTACAAAAGCTTATTTGGTTTACAGGCTAGAGGGGAAACAAGTAATTGACTCTGCTGTAGTTACAAATGGAGCATTTCAGTTTAAAGGTGTCAGCGAAGGTCCTTTGCAAGCCCAATTGCTGCTTGACCATGCTGGAAAAGGCATAAGTACTCTTGGTAGAACAGCTGATGTTAAAGCACTTTATCTTGAGCCGGGAACAGTTACACTTACAGCTACTGATTCAGTTAAAAAAGCAAAAATTACAGGTTCAAAAATTAATGCTGAGTTTGATAAATATAGTGCCTTGTTAACTGGTCCTGAAAAAGCTATGGCCGCATTAAATGCTGAATATGCAAGTGCCCCTGAAGATAAGAAAAAGGATAATGCTTTTAGAAGCGATTTACAACAACGTTTTGAAAAATTTGCCAGCGAAAGGGAGGCAATTCAGAATACCTATATCAAACAAAACCCAAACTCTTATTTTAGCCTTGAGGCTTTGACTGAAAGTGCAGGTAACGGTATTGATGTAGAAAAAGTAGAGCCTGTATTCAAAAGCCTTTCTCCAGCTGTACGTGCAAGTAAAGCAGGTGTAAGTTTTGCAAAAGCTATAGAAGCTGCCCGCAATACCAGTGTTGGTGCAATAGCTCCAGACTTTACTCAAAATGATGTGAATGATAAACCAGTAAAGCTTTCTGATTTCAAAGGAAAATACGTGCTGATTGATTTCTGGGCGTCATGGTGCGGACCTTGTCGTGCAGAAAACCCTAACGTGGTGAAAGCTTATAACGAATACAAAGACAAAAATTTCACTGTACTTGGTGTTTCCCTGGATCAACCTGGTAAAAAAGATGCATGGTTAGGCGCTATTGCTGCTGATGGTTTAACCTGGACACAGGTATCTGATTTAAAGTTTTGGAACAATGCAGTTGCTAAGCAATATGGCATCAATTCTATTCCTCAAAACTTTTTGGTAGACCCATCTGGTAAAATTGTGGGTAAAAACCTTCGCGGTGCAGACCTTACTAAAAAATTAGAAGAACTTTTGGCTGCAAAAGGTAAGTAATATATTAAACTCTAAACAAACACATAAAATGAAACGATTATTTTTATTAGCTGCCGCGCTGTTTTTTACAGCTGCCGCACATAGCCAAATCATGAAACCGGTAACCTGGAGTTATGGTGCTAAAAAAACCAGTGCTACTGAAGCTACTGTATTTATTAAAGCTACCATTGGTGATGGATGGCATGTATATTCACAGAACGTTAAAGACGGCGGTCCGGTAAAAACTACCTTTACATTTGCACCTTCGCCTTCTTATACTTTAGTAGGTAAAACTATTGAGCCAAAAGGTGTAACTAAATTTGAGGAAACATTTAGCATGAACGTAACGTACTTTGAAAAAAGTGTTATTTTTCAACAAAAGGTGAAAATTAAACCAGGTAAACCTGTAGTTGTTAAAGGTAAATTTGAATACATGACTTGCGACGACAAACAATGTCTTCCACCAGAAGAGGTTGAATTCAGTATTCCTGTTAAATAAGTAAGGAAAACTTTTCGCAGATTGTAGATAATTTATATTAATTAGATGAATAGATTACAAAAAGGCTTGTGCAGGTTTATCCTGCCGGCCTTATTGATTTTAGTATCCTTTGGCAACCTTAGGGCGCAAACAGAAGATACGACCTCCATGGATGGAGTGGAATTTACGGAGATCGCCCCCGAAACTCCGGCTGCCGATACACAGGTTACAGCCGCTCCTGCGGTAGCTAAAAGCAGCGCAGATTCTGCCGTAGTAACGGTAGCGGGAAAAACAGCAGATAAAAAAGATACACAACAAACAATTTGGGCAATATTTATTGCCGGATTTCTTGGTGGCTTTGCTGCTTTTTTGATGCCTTGTATTTTTCCGATGGTTCCTTTAACGGTAAGCTTTTTTACAAAAGGACAGGATAAAGGTAAAGGCATAAGGAACGCCATGTTATATGGTTTTTTTATCATCGTGATTTACGTGGTACTTGGCTTATTGATTACGGTATTGTTTGGTGCAGACGCATTGAGCAGCCTGTCTACCAATGGAATCTTTAACTTCTTTTTCTTTTTGCTGCTGGTTGTTTTCGGTGCTTCTTTTTTGGGCGCTTTCGAAATTACCATGCCATCGAGTTGGGTAAACAAGATGGATGCGAATTCTGATAAAGGTGGTATTGCCGGTTTATTTTTTATGGCTGGCACGCTGGCACTTGTTTCTTTCTCTTGTACCGGACCAATTATTGGTACTTTGCTGGTACAGGCGGCTACAAGTGGTGCTTTATTGGGCCCTGCAGTAGGAATGTTTGGTTTTGCACTTGCATTGGCCATACCATTTGTATTGTTCGCTATGTTTCCTTCCTTACTAAGCACATTGCCTAAATCAGGCGGATGGTTGAACAGTGTAAAAGTTGTTTTAGGTTTTCTTGAACTAGCCTTTGCACTTAAGTTTTTAAGTAACGTAGATTTAGCCTACCACTGGAACTGGTTTGACCGCGAAATATTCCTTGTATTGTGGATTGTGATTTTTACTTTGATGGGCCTGTATTTATTGGGCAAAATCAAATTCTCTCACGATAGTCCGGTACCGTTTGTTTCTGTTCCGAGATTGTTTTTAGCCATTATCGTATTTTCATTTTCCGTTTATATGGTTCCTGGATTATGGGGCGCGCCGTTAAAATCTATTTCAGCATTTTTGCCTCCGCAGTCAACGCAAGATTTCGATTTGTATACCTCATCATTGGGTGGCGGTTTTGCTGCGGCAGCTCCGGAAAGCTCATCTTCTAAACCGCATAAATATGCAGAGCTTTTTGAGAAGCCTTTGAAACTTGATCCGTTTTTTGATTATAAAGAAGGAGTAGAGTATGCCAAAAGTGTAGGTAAACCAGTGTTGATTGACTTTACTGGACATGCCTGTGTAAACTGTCGCAAGATGGAAGCAAACGTATGGCCTGATCCGGCTGTGTATAAATTGATTAGCCAGGATTACGTATTGATTCAATTATATGTAGACGATAAAACTGAGCTTGCTCCGGAAGATGTGGTGGTTAACGCTGCAGGAAAGAGCTTGAACACATTGGCAAAAAAATGGAGTGATTTACAAGCTTCAAGATTTCAAGCCAATGCTCAGCCTTTTTATGTATTACTTGATCCGCGTACAGAAGGTGTTTTAGTGCCACCTCAGGGTGCAGATTATGAAGTAGCCAATTATTTGAAATTTTTAAATAGCGGGCTGGAAGCTTATAAAAAATAGGATTCTATTTTACAATGTTAAAGGAGGTCTGCTACCATGCAGGCCTCCTTTTTTTTATACGTTTAATATTTAGCGAATTTTATGCTATATTGCTAACCAATTGTAAATTAAGAACCCATGGCTACCCAGATGACGACTCCTAGCAACCCGGAACTAAACTTAACAGAACAATTAAGGGTACAGCAGATGTATGATTTTCTGCATGCAGCTGTACACGATTTAAAAAATCCCTTAACCACTATTCCTGTGCGCGCAGATTTGATTAAGCTCAAAAAAGACGATCCGGACATGATCGACAAAATGTGCGATCAGATCAAAACGGCAAGTTTAAGTATGGTGCGTATCATTGACGAGTTATTGCAGATGGGGACGATGGAAGCCGGTAAAGTTAATTTAATGCTGATTAAACTGCCATTGGTGGATCTGGTTAAACAGGTAATTGCAATGAATTTTCCGCTTGCCGACCGGAAAAACCAAACGATATCTTTTACAGCTGAGGTTGATCCTTATGTTCAGGCAGATGAAAATAAACTGACTGAAGTTTTTGACAACCTGATCAACAATGCAATTAAATATTCTCCAGAAGGGGCTGCTATTACGGTTTCAATGTGCTTAAAAGCTGATCAGGTAGCAGTTTCGGTACAAGATGAAGGCCCAGGATTTACAGAAGAAGATAAACAGTTGCTTTTTCAGCGTTTTACGCGCTTAAGTGCGCAGCCTACAGGTGGCGAAAATTCAACAGGCTTAGGGCTTTCTATTGCTAAAGGCCTGGTAGAAGCCCATGGCGGGAAGTTGTTTGCGGAGAGCGAAGGTAAGGGAGCCACGTTTACCGTGGAACTCCCTGTTAGACGTTAGTCTCTTATTTGCCGCCCATAGGGCAGTTTTGCTGTAAGAATTTGGTATAGGTTAAAGAAAGGTGCTGTCTTGTTCCTTGTCCTTCGCTGATGCTATGCGTACGGTTTGGGTAAGACATCAATTGAAATACTTTACCATATTTTACCAGTTCATTGATGAGCATTTCTGCATTTTGGTAGTGCACATTGTCATCACCAGTACCATGAATGTATAATAAATTGCCCTGAAGATTTTTGGCATAACTAAGTGGCGAACCTTTTATATAAGCCTCTTTGCTTTTTAAAGGCGATCCCATATACCTTTCCTGATAAATGTTATCGTAGGTGAGCTGGTTAACAACAGCGGCGATAGAAATACCAGTTTTGTAGATTTGAGGGTATTGGAACATCAGGTTTAATGTAGAAGAACCGCCGCCGCTCCATCCCCAAACGGCTATTCTGTCTTTATCAACAAATGGCCACTCCATAATTTTCTTCGCAGCGTCTGCCTGGTCCTTGATATTCAATACTCCTATGTTTTTATAAATGCTTTTGCGAAATTCTCTTCCTTTAGGCGCAGGGGCACCACGGTTTTCTATAGACATGGTGATGTAACCATCTTTTGAAATATCGCCAGCATAAAGGAAATTGTTTCCTGTACCGTAAGTGTCTGTTACGGTTTGTGAGGCAGGTTCTCCATATACATAAAATACAACAGGATACTTTTTGGTCTGGTCAAAGTTTAAGGGCTTCTTCATCCATCCATCCAGTTCTGTACCATCTTCTGTTTTAATTTTGAAAAATTCAACACCATTTTTGGCCAATTTTATAGTTGACAATTTGTTGGTGATACTGCCCTCCATAGAAAAAGGATTGCCTGTGGTCATGTTCAACCATTCGCTCATGGGACGTATAGCCGCACTTTGGTATTCATGAAAAGCCCAAAGACCGTTTGGTGAAATATCATAAGCATGGGTACCGGGAAAAACTGCGGAGGTTACCATTTCCGGTTTACCTTTTCCATCAAGTTTTGTTTTGTACAGATATTTTTGAGTAGCATTGGCAGGAGAGGCAATGAAATATAGCAGGCCATTCTTTTCGTCAACCAGCGTGTTCTCAATAACATCATAGTTGCCATTTGTGATCAGCGTTTGTTTTTTTCCGTCTCTGCTGATGCGGTAATGATGGCGCCATCCGTCTTTTTCACTAACCAATATAAATTCTTTGTTTTCGTTGATCCATTTGAATTCCGGAGCGGCATCAATCCAGGCTTTATCTGTTTCTGTATAAATGGTGTTGATACTTCCCGTTTTTGTATTGGCTACATACAATTTACTTATATTCTGTTCTCTGTTTAATTGTTGCAAAATAATTTCGCTGCTTCCAGGAATCCAGTCCATTCTGGGAATGTAGTTTTGTACCTGATCACCAGGAACAGCAAGCCAGGTTGTTTTTGCTGTTGCCACATTTACCACACCTACTTTACAGTTAGATGGATTCTCGCCCACTTTTGGGTATTCTACGGGAATGGTAAAAGGATAGATGGAATCTATGTTGTCAATCATCAGGAAATTCTTGATTTTGGTAGCATCAATTTGCCAGTATGCGATCGTACTTCCATCAGGACTCCACCTAAATCCATCCCTGCAGTCAAATTCCTCTTCGTAAACCCAATCAAACGTTCCATTGATTAAACGGTCTGTTCCATCAGTAGTTAAGGCTTTAGTTGCTCCAGAGCTAAGGTCGTCTACATATAAATTGTGCCCGCTTACATAAGCTACCTTTGAAGCATCCGGAGAAAACTTGGCAAACATCAGAGAGGAAGCCGGTTTGTCTTTTCCTACTTGTAAAAGTTTGTTGCTTGTTAAATCAGCTACCCAGTAATCACCACGGGTATCGTAACGCCATACTTTTTTACTGTTGGTATAGATCAGGGCTTTTTTGCCATCTTCAGAAAGTTGAAAAGATCTTACCTGTAGTGCGTAGCCCAGTCCGGCGGGGCTAAGCAAGGTGGAAGATACAATAACTTTACGTTCCCTTTTTGGAAGGGTAATGGAGGTAATTTGCCCCATTTGGTCTACCTCATAATAGGAATTCCCATCTTTGGCCCAATTGATGCCATCTTTGCCTTGTGCATGGCCATTGAGGTAACCACACAAAAGGACGGCCATACAGGCCAGTTTAAAAGCGGTGTTTTTTAAGTTCATTTTTAAAGTTCTATAAATTGTTGATATGCTTTCTGTAAAAAGGATTGTCCGTCTCTAAGGCTTTCTGCCGTCTGTTTAGGAGCTGTCTTGTTGTCATTATATAAAACTCTTTTGCCTACATTATCAAATGTAACACATTGCTGGCTATTGATAAAGCCCATTCCATTATCCCAGCTAAAAAAAGCAAAAGGCCTGGTATAAGGATTGAGTAGGTTTTTGCTCCAGATAAATGGTTTAGTATTCATACTTAGCTGACTTAGCAGGGTATTTGCAAGGTCTATCTGGCTGCCTACCCGGTCAAAAACCTTTCCCTGATATTCTTTTTTGATGACATCACCAAAAAATAACATAGGAATGTGGTAACGCTGGGGCATGTAGACTTCATTACTTTCTGAAGGCAGGATATGGCCATGATCTGCGATAAAAACGAAGAGCGTATTTTTGTACCATGCTTGTTTCTTTGCCTGGTTTAAAAAGTCATTGATACAAGAATCTGTATAATAGGCTGTGCTCCTGAACCTCATGGAATTGTCCAGCAAACCAAATTTATAGGCTCCCGGAACTTCAAAAGGTTCGTGATTGGTTAAGGTCATTTGCGTAGCAAAAAATGGTTGCCTGGTTTTATTGAGCTCTTTAATTTGTCTGTTCAATACCACACCATCGTACGCACCCCATTTAGAATTCATTTCAGCTTTACTAAAATCCTTTTTGTCAATCAGTTTTTGATAGCTGTGGGAGAGTATAAATGCCTTGTAATTGTCAAATTCTGATGCACCGCCGTAATAAAATGAGGTTTGATAGCCATTTCTCCTGAACTCCTGGGAAATTGCCGGAATCTTCTGCATTTTATGAAGGTAATTGACCATGTTGCCTGCGGCAAGGCTTGGAAAGCCAGCTAGGGTGCCAATGATGCCCTTATCGGTGCGGTTGCCTGTAGAATATATTTTGGAGAACAAAATACCATGCTGCACCAAACTGTCAAATTTGGGTGTTACGCCTTTTTCCCGCCCAAGCACACTGGTTAAGTCTGCTGTAAAACTTTCCATAATCACCAATACTACATTCGGTCTTTTGGTGGTTAATACCTGTATGGTGCTGTCTTTTTTGACACTGAACAGGGCTTTTAAATTTTCATCTGCATCTTTAGGCGTTAAATACAGGTAGTGGTTTTTATGAGGCCCTGTGGCAGCAAGCACACTGTACATCAGGTTCCATTCGGTATTTACAGCGGCATGATTTAAGATAGAATCATCTGAATAGTAAGCGGCACTTTGGTTAATAGGGGCTACTGATCCCCCACGGATGAATAAAAAATTGATCAGCATCAACACCATACTTCCAATAATCCGGGTGCTGAATTTATTTTTATTGAAGTTGATGTGTAATGGTACAATGAATTTACGCAGCAGTATACCCGAGGTAATCAGAAAAATAAGAATTGATAAGCCTGGTAAAATAGGCGAGGAGGCACCTGAAGCCAGTGATTCATTTGGCGCTGTAAATGCAAAACCAATGGCCTTGGCATTTAATTTTGTTCCCCATTCTCTGAAAATATTGAAGTTGATGACTGAGATAAGGCTGAATATGACAATTAAGACCGTATTGTAAATTCTTAACCATTTCATGCCCGCCTGGCCCTTGCCGTATAAATAGTTAAATACAGCA
The DNA here is from genome assembly GCF_020991475.1 of Pedobacter sp. MC2016-14. NCBI lineage: Bacteria > Pseudomonadati > Bacteroidota > Sphingobacteriia > Sphingobacteriales > Sphingobacteriaceae > Pedobacter > Pedobacter sp. MC2016-14. The sequence goes on along the minus strand of NZ_JAJMPA010000003.1, from coordinate 655,829 downwards.
TACAAAACAGGGAATATGGAGATATATGCTGTCATTGACAAATCCAGGCTAAATCCATGATAGAAGGTTGCCAGCACCTGCTTTGCAGGAATTAGGGTGAGTTTTTTATGGAAGACCGCCAGAAAGATTACCCGGTCTATGCAGAAGAAAAGTATCCAGAAAAGATACAGGCGAACAAAAAATAATAAGCTTCTTACCAATTGATTTTTTCTTTATTGATGAACGCAGCAATGCCTTTTTTAAAGTCATCACTGTCACGTACCCTGGCATTGATGTGGACGGCAAAGTCCAGCATTTTTTCCAGTTGAGGATTGTTAGTTTGACCGATGAGTTGCTTGGTTACCATAAGTGAATTGGCGGAAGTTTCTGTACATAGTTTCAATGCACAGTCCATAACCGTTTGATTAATCTCTGCTGCCGGCGTTACGTAATTTATCAGTCCGTAGTCGAAAGCTTTTTGTGCTGTAAACAAATCGCCTGTGAGCAGGATTTGTTTTGCGATGCTTTCACTGGTCTTACGCAACAGGAAACAGGAAACAATGGCCGGTACAAAACCAAGCTTAACCTCTGTATAGCCAAAGTTTGCTTCTGGAACAGCATAAATGAGGTCACATATTGTTGCCAGGCCACAACCACCTGCAATAGCGTGACCTTCTACCTGGGCAATTACTATTTTTGGAAGATAATAGATAGTGGTAAACAACCGCTTTAAGTTTTCAGAATCTGCCAGGTTTTCTTCATATGAATTTTGCTGTAACTGTAGCAGGTAATTCAGATCTGCACCGGCACTAAATACTGCTCCATTGGCTTTAAGCAGAACTACCTTAACCTGTTCATCTTCTGCCGCCCTTAAAAAACTTTCTGTAAGTAAGTTTACAAGCTCAGGGTTTAAGGCGTTCCTTTTTTCTGAACGGTTTAACGTGATGGTAGCCACCTTGTTATATACACTATATAAAACCAAAGGTTCTGTCATGTTGGTTAGCATAAATAGATCAGTTGAGTTAGGGCAAATATCCCTTTTTATTCTTTAAGATGTGATGTTTGATATGAAATAAGTTTGCTGAATCTTCATAAATTTTTAACATTCCGGTTTTAGTGCTGCCATCGGCAACAAGATGCTCATACTTAATTTGCTGTATAAGATCACCTGGCCGATAAAGCACATTTCCATGCAGCCAGATAACCTGATAAGAGGGGCACTGCAGGATGCGTTTTTGCTGGAGCAGGCTGTCGTATTTGAGAATGCGATAATGCTGAAAGAGGATTTGATGTTTATTGATCTTCAAAGGGCCTACCTTACAAGTTTCAGACCATTTCATCAGCTTAATGCAGCTTACTTTTTTCTGATCTAATGCAGGCTGAATGGAGAACTGAAATGCTTTGCTGTTCTTTTGAAGGTCGGTGAGTACAACAGCGGTGTCTGAAAAAATGAAAGCGGCCCCATAGTTATTTTTGAGGCTGAAGAATAGGAGTTGGTGTTGATGCCGGGCACTGATTTTATTTAGGGTAAAGGAACTTTGCAATAGGATGGCTAACAAGATGCCTGCAAACAACATCTTTTTATTGCGGGTTTGCAGACAGAGAAATACTAAAATCAGGATGCCATAGATTAAGCAAAGTTCTGTTTTAGAGATCCAGATGGCATTAAGACTTGAGTTGGGGAGTTGGGATAAATAAGTTAAACCCTGGTTTGTGAAGCAAATGAGCCACTCAAACATAGGCGCCAGAAACCAGGCACGGAACACGAGGATGCCGAGGCCAAGGTACATCATTAGCGTACTGGGAACTAAAATAAACAAATTGGCAGGAAGAACATATAAAGGGAACTGATGGAAGTAATAAATACTGAGCGGAAAGGTGACAATTTGTGCAGATAGGGATAGACATACGGCTTCCCAAATCCAGTTTATGATATTGTATTTGGTGTAAAACAACGATTTTATTTTGTGTTGCAGGTAGATGAGCCCGAAAACCGATAAAAATGACAGTTGAAAGCCTAGGTCCCATAGCAGGAATGGATTATACATTAAAAGGCCAAAAGCTGCAAAGGCCAGGATGTTATAGCTATTTGTGTTCCGTTTAAATGCTTTTGCAAGAATAAATACGGTGAGCATAATTGCCGAGCGCAATACTGCGGGACTAAATCCGGTTACTAAACTGTAAAACCAGATCAAGGAAATTATAAGGAAGATTTTTAGTGTTTTAGCCTGCCTGTTGCGGTCCATAAAAGCAAGTAACCAGTTTAAAACCAAATAAATCATTCCCACATGCATTCCGGAAACGGAAAGTGCATGTATGGTTCCAGTTTTGGAATACGCAGTAATGATTTCCGGATTTAAATCTTCACGGGAGCCTAAAATTAAAGTGGCTGCTACAGCAAAAGCATTATCATCTTTGATGATGTTACGGTAAGCTTTAAGCTGTTTCTGACGTAAATTTAAGGCATAAGCGATTAATCTGTTGCCGTTATTATGGCTTAACACTTTTAGCTGACCTGGATTTAAAAAAGCCTGGTGGTAGATGTTTTGCTTTGCCATCCAGGCCTGGAAATCAAATTCACCAGGGTTATAAACTGGCGCAATGGCCTTATAAACAGCCGGGATAAACAGCTCGTCTCCATATTGAAGATGTAATTTACCATTGGTATTTGGGTACGCAAGCATTATTCTGCCCCTGATAACTTCATATTTATCTTTTACTGTAATTGCGCCGATTACAAGGGCAGTTATCCTCACGATGTTCCCTTTTTGCTGAGGTTCATCATCAACCAATAGTTTTAGATAGCGAAAGGGCTGCTTACTGAAATGCCCGGCATGCTGTGACTGGTTGCGGAGCATTCCGGATAACATGCCTATCAAAAAGATAAGCACATAGTACAGCAATACCGGTGCTGCCTTGATAAAGTAGATTTTTAGCTTCCGATAAAAGATATTTATGGCGCACAATGTGCTAAATGTTAATGCGGTTAAAAAGATGATGTAATTGAGGTGTTGGGCTTCTGTTAAATCGCTGAAAAATATGCCAAAGCATAAGGGCAGTAACAATCTGACGAAGACAATTTCGGCACCGTAAACCAGTTTTTCAGAATTCATAACGCAGCTGAATTTTAAACTCCGATTTTTTATTGCCCTGTATTTCATCCAGCCCTGAGCTAATTGTAGTTAAGTTAGGGTAGATGGAAATAGCATACCGGGTCCAGATGTTAATGCGTTTACCTAATCTATACCTGAGGTTAAGAAAAGTTCTGTACCCCTGACCATTGTACATTCCGGAGCCAAAACCATACAAAACATCTTCTTCATAAGCATATAAACGACTGTTGTAAGATGAGGTATGAAACCAGGCCAGACGTAAGTTTCCTGAAAGTGCGGTTTTAGGAAAACTGTAGTCAATATCCTGATAGACTAAAATACCGGTTTCTGTTTTTGATTTTCCTTTTTTATACTGAACAGTTTCAATACAGTTTTGGAAACTAAGCTTCCTGTTGTATTGATAGTCTGATTTTAGTCTATAATTATATTTATAAACCTCATCAAGCAAGTTTTCTGACAGTGGATCATCTGGATTTTGCGCCTTCAGTTTAACTTTTAAACGGGCGATGCTTTTGAAGGTCTTAGAAGGATTAAAGCTGAGCTGGCTCAGCAAATCGTAACCTCCGGATGCTGCATCAATGCGGTATTTTAGCCAGGGGAATTGAAATACGTCTGCATAAAGGGCTGCGTTCCAGGTTTTATTGGGGATAAAGTTTAAGCCAGCGTATAACCCTTTTTCATTATTTGCTTCGCTGTTTTCCCCCATGCCCTGGGCAAAGAAATTATGGTAATTTACAGCATACCAACGATGGACTAATACGGCTGAAATGGTTCTGGACAAGCTGGCCATTACCCCATTGATAAATGCGCTGCCACCATTGATGCTGTGTGCAGCTTCTCCATATAAATAGAGGTTATTGTAAGTGTAATTGTAATGCAGGCCAGCGTTACTAAGCTGGCGGCCTGTAAAACTATATTTGTTATAGGCTGATGTACCGGTTATAAATGGATGCTTGTAGCTGGAATGGTACAGTACCGTGCCTATACTGAGGTTATTGTTATGGTATTGTAAAGCTGCCCCATACAGCATTTGCTCCTGACTGCCTTTGTTTTTTATCTCTGTAGCAGTGCGGTGCAAGCCACTGGTGCTTAGATTGACCAGCGTTTGTACTTCATCTACCGGTTTGGATAAACTGGCATCTAATTTTTTTAATGAAATGAAGGGGCTAAAGTCTATGTCTTTGAATAGGGTAATTGTTGCGGAGACACCTCTAAGGTAGGCCAGATTATTTGAAGAGGTGGAGGGTTTGAGTCCGAGGTCTTTTTTAGCTACACTGGTTACATCTGGTCCTTTTCCGTAGCCAAAACCTGTCCATAAGGTTAAGCCCTGCCCAAATTGCAGGTTATAATCACCCACTACTATTTTTTTTAAACGACCCACATTGCTTAAGGCAATGTGGGCAGACATAAAATCAAAACTACGCTTGTTATTTCCAGCAAACAGATATTCTCCTGCATCCTTTTTTACAATAAGAAATACGGAGAGCAGATCATTGTAGTTGTAATGATACCTGCCCAATAGTTTTTCAGGGCTGCCGAGATACCTGCTTCCGGGAAGATCTGTAAAACCCTTTTGAACTTCCAGCGTTTTGGCGTATCTTAAAATGAGATCATGATTACCCTTACTGCTTAGATTTTTAAGGGATAAGCTGTTGAGCCTGCCCTCGCTACGTAAAGTAACAAAAGGCATTATTTTTTGAATTGTTTCTACATCAAATCCATTTATGGATTGAAGTTCAAGCAGGTCCAGCAGCATGCCATTTGTTTTTAAATGATTGAATAAGTTGCTGATTTGTAAAGGGCTGAGGAAGATCAGGTTTTTTAGCGTTTCGCCGCTGCTGTGGTTTAAGTCTATAGGGTGCTTATTGTAATAATGTAAGCGATCGCTGATTTCTGAAAGATCATAATCTTCAGGAACTGTTTCAGCAAGACTTTCTACCAGGTCTCTGATAAACTGGTCCTGGAGTTGTTGCGCATGGGCAAAATGGGTGCTGACTGCGATAAAGGCAAGCGCCGTTGCGGTTCTTTTTAAGAATGGAGTTTTTGTTCCGGGCATAGTAACCCGGAATAAGTTTTTTTATTTTGAGAAAGAGAAGAAAATGTTAAAATAATTAAATTTCATCGTTAAGCTTCAGCAAAAAGCTTTTCAGTTTTTCAAGGGAATCGATGATTTTTTGATTTTCCTTTACTTCACTACTGTTATTTTTTAGATGTTCTTTGGCTCCTTTAAGGGTAAAACCTTTATCGTCTACCAGGTGAAATATAATCTTCAGGTTTTCTATGTCTTCCGGACTGAACAGTCTGTTTCCTTTTTTATTTTTCTTAGGCTGCAGCACTTCAAATTCCTTTTCATAAAAGCGGATCTGAGAAGCATTTACACCAAACATTTCGGTGACTTCACCCATGGTGTAATACATTTTATTGATTTCCCGTTCTTTGTAAGGCATATTTTTATGTTGATTATGAGTTGATTACGGCTTTTATTTAAAGTAGTCAAATGTAAAGGGATTTTAGTAGAATACCGCAATAAAATTTTAATTTTGTTGCACAATATCTATAACATGACAGCAAAAGAAATCAGGCAGGCTTACTTAAAATTTTTTGAATCTAAACAACATCATATCGTTCCATCGGCACCCATAGTGGTAAAAAATGATCCTACCCTGATGTTTACCAATGCAGGTATGAATCAGTTTAAAGATTTGTTTTTAGGTGAGGCAGCCATAAAATATCCCCGTGTAACAGATACGCAACGTTGTTTGCGTGTGTCTGGAAAGCACAATGATCTGGAGGAGGTAGGTATTGATACCTATCACCATACCATGTTTGAAATGTTGGGCAACTGGAGTTTTGGTGATTATTTTAAGAAAGAAGCATTGAGCTGGAGTTGGGAACTACTGACTGAAGTTTATAAAATTCCTAAAGATCAATTGTATGTTTCCATTTTTGAGGGTGATGAAAGAGAGGGCTTGCCGAGAGATACGGAAGCTTTTGAGATCTGGAAGCAATTTGTGCCGGAAGACCGCATCATTTTAGGTAATAAAAAAGACAATTTCTGGGAGATGGGAGATACTGGCCCATGTGGTCCCTGCTCTGAAATTCATGTAGATTGTCGTACTGCTGAGGAGCGTGCAGCAGTTAGTGGAAAAGATTTGGTGAATGCAGACCATCCTCAGGTTATAGAGATCTGGAACAATGTATTTATGCAGTTTAACCGACTGAAAGATGGTTCTTTACAGCCTTTACCAGCTCAACATGTTGATACCGGAATGGGTTTTGAGCGATTGGTGCGCGTATTGCAGCAGAAGTCATCTAACTATGATACAGACGTATTTCAACCCCTGATTCAGTTCATCGCCGCCCATGCTGATGTAGTATATGGTGCTGATGAAAAAACTGACATCGCCATGCGTGTGATGGCTGACCATATCCGGGCAATTTCTTTTGTAATTGCGGATGGACAACTTCCCTCTAATACGAAGGCAGGATATGTTATCCGCCGGATTTTACGCCGTGCAGTACGTTATGCTTACACATTTTTAAACTTGAAGGAGCCCTTTTTAAACCAATTGGTGCCAGTTTTGGCCAATCAGTTTAGTGGTGTTTTTGAGGAATTGGTATTGCAGCAGGAATTTGTACAGAAGGTAGTTCTGGAAGAGGAGATTTCCTTTTTAAGAACACTGGCGACAGGGATTCAGCGCTTTGAAAATTATACCCGGAAACAAGGGGAATTGCTGATGTCTGAGAATGCTATTGAACTGGAGAAATCTTTTGAGGATGCCTGGGTTTACAGTATTTTGAAAGACCAAATGGTCATATCTGGTGAATTTGCATTTGAATTGCAGGATACCTATGGTTTCCCAATTGACCTGACTGAACTGATGGCAAGAGAGCAGCGCTGGACGGTAGATATGGAAGAGTATCAAAAAGCACTTTTGAAACAAAAAGAGCGTTCAAGGGCTGCTACCGCAATTGATACAGGCGACTGGGTTGCTGTTCATCCGGAGCTTGAAGTTGAGTTTGTAGGTTATGACGATTTTGAGGCGGAAACAAAAATCATAAAGTACCGTAAGGTAAATTCTAAAGGTAAAGAACACTACCAGATGGTATTGAGCAAGACTCCTTTTTATGCTGAAAGTGGCGGACAGGTAGGTGATACCGGCAGATTAGAAGACCATAGCCGCCTGTTTTCTGTTGAAGTGACCGATACAAAAAAGGAAAATGGTGTGATTGTTCATTATACAGACACTTTACCTGAAGATGTTGAAGGATTTTTCTGGGCAGTAATAGACGAGGGTAAGCGTTTGTTATCTCAAGACAACCATACGGCTACGCATCTGCTTCATGCAGCGTTAAAAAAGGTGTTGGGTACACATGTGAACCAAAAAGGTTCTCTGGTAAATGCGGACTACCTGCGTTTTGACTTTTCTCATTTTGCGAAGATTACTGAGGAAGAACTGGCAAAAATTGAGCATCTGGTGAATCAGAAGGTGCGGGAAAATATTCCTTTAAAAGAACAGCGTTATGTACCATATGATGAGGCTATATCCAGTGGTGTTACCGCGCTTTTTGGAGAGAAATATGGTGAGTTGGTGCGGATCATTACTTTTGATGACCACTATTCTAAGGAGCTTTGTGGTGGCACGCATGTAAAGGCAACCGGACAGATTGGTTATTTTAAAATAATTTCGGAAAGCGCCGTTGCCGCGGGCGTAAGACGTATAGAAGCGATTACTGCAGATAAAGCGGAAGCTTTTGTATTGCACCAAAATAAGGAACTAAACGAATTGCGTGCCTTATTAAAAGGCAATAAAGACCTTACAGCCGCGGTATCTGGACTACTGGAGGAAAATGCGAAACTTAAAAAAGACGCAGATAAAGCCGCCGGAGAACACGCTGCAGGCTTAAAACATGAGATTGTGCATCATCTTAAAACCATTAACGGTGTAAATATGATTGCGGTACATGTTGAGCTTCCTAATGCGGAGGCGGTGAAAAACTTAGCTTTTGGTGTAAAGGATATTGTTGATGACTTGTATCTTGTTTTGACAACTTTAATTGATGATAAGCCTGGTATTACGGTGATGCTTTCTGAGAATCTGGTAAAGGATAAGGGCATGAATGCTTCTGCAATTGTGCGGGAGCTTGCTAAAGACATACAGGGCGGGGGCGGGGGACAACCCTTTTATGCCACTGCCGGAGGTAAAAATGCCAGTGGCCTGACGGCTGTGCTGGAAAAGGCCCACACGTTTATTAAGTAACAGAAAAGGGGGGAATCTTAACGAATTCCCCCCTTTTTATTTAGTGGCGGCCACCTATGCCATGACCATTATTACCTCTATGGTGATTATTATGGTGTTTATAATGTTTGTGTTTCACTACAACTACATTTGGCCTGCGGTAATTGTTAGCCCTTACGTATTGTACTCGTCTGGGTTCATAGTACCTAACAGACCGTACAACAACAGGTCTTGGATTGCTGTAGTACACTACTGGTTGTGGTCTTGGACCAATGTGTACGTTTAAACTTACCTGTGCTTTTGCTGGCATCGCGGCCAGGGATCCGATCCCAAGCAACGCAAATAGAATTAATCGTTTCATAGTTTTAATCATTTGTGTGTGTGTTATAATCCAAATGCTGTGCCAAAGTGATAATTGTGTTTTAATCATGGCGGTCAACATATTTGGTTTATATTTGTAGGACTGTAGTCTATATAATAAGTTTAATCCATTGCTGATAAATGAGTACAAATACAAACCTTGACGTTCCGGAATTTGAATTGGTTTCTGGCTTAGAGATTCATGTACAGTTAAATACGAAATCAAAAATATTTTCTTCTGACAGCGCTTCTTTTGGTGCCAGTGGAAACGAACACATCTCTGCTGTGTCTTTGGGTTTGCCGGGTGCGCTTCCAAAACTAAACAAAGCAGTGGTTGAAAAGGCAGTTAGAATGGGACTAGCCCTAAATTGCACCATTAATCAGCTGAACTACTTTGACCGTAAAAATTACTTTTATGCGGATTTGCCAAAGGGTTATCAGATTACTCAGGACAATGAGCCTATTTGTAAGAATGGTTATATCGATTTGACGCTTAGCGATGGTACGGAACGCAGGATCGGTATCAACAGAATACACCTGGAAGAGGACGCGGGAAAGAGTATGCACGATCAGGATGAGCAGTATTCTTTTGTAGACTTAAACCGGGCGGGTGTACCTTTGATAGAAATTGTTACTGAACCGGATATCAGGAGTGCTGAAGAAGCTTCGGTATTGCTAACTGAAATGAGAAAGCTGGTTCGGCATTTAAATGTTAGTGATGGCAATATGGAAGAGGGGAGCTTGCGCTGCGATGCGAATATTTCCATCCGTGAAGCAGGCAGCACTGAATTTGGCACACGGTGTGAGGTGAAAAACCTGAATTCTATCCGTAATGTTCGCCGTGCTATGGATTTTGAATACATCAGACAGAAAGAGCTGGTGTTGAGCGGAGGGGCGATTGTACAGAGTACTTTAAATTTTGATGCTGAACAGGGTACTACTTCGCCTATGCGAACTAAGGAAATGGCAAATGACTACCGTTATTTTCCTGATCCTGATCTCCCTCCTGTATCCATATCAGACGAATGGCTGTTGGAACTTAAAGCTGGAATGCCAGCCTTACCAAGAGCGATTACGGAACAGCTAATGAAAGATTTAGGTGTGTCGCTTTCTGATGCGGTAATTCTTGCTGAAGATACTGATTTGTTGTCCTTTTTTAATGCTACACTTCTGGACGTAAAAACGCCAAAGAGCCTTGTAAACTGGTTGGTTGGTCCTGTAAGGGCGATGTTAAATGAAAAAGGGATATTGATAAAAGACATTAACCTAACTGCGACGCAGTTTGCCGCGGTTGTTAACCTCGTTGACGATAAGAAAATTACCCAGCAAGTGGCGTTACAGCAGCTTTTGCCTGCGCTGATGAAAGGTGATGGAGGAAATGTATTTGCCCTTGCTGAGGAAATGAATTTACTTATTGAGGATAACGTAGACGAACTTAGTGTTTTTGCCGACCAGGTATTGGAAAAGTATGCGGCTCAGGTGCAAGCTTATAAAAAAGGTAAAAAAGGGGTACTAGGCTTGTTTGTTGGTGAAGTGATTAAGCTTGCAAAAGGCAAAGCTGACCCTCAAAAGGTAAGTGCGTTGCTGGAGGAAAAACTTAAATAAATGATGATGAAGAGATTTGGAGCTGTTTTGATGGCTGCATTGCTATTTGGAGGATGTGCCAACGAGGATAAATTTATACTAGAAGGTGCTTTTGAGCATTCTGCCCCGCAGGCTAAAGTATATCTTTTTGCCATGGATAAGGCAAATCCAATACCTCTGGATTCTACAGTTTTATCTGATAAAGGTGAATTTAAATTCAAACACGAAACTGAAGGGGTAGACTTTTTTAAAGTTACCGTCGGTTCAAATGAATATATGATTATTGCTAAGAATGGCGACCGTATTCAACTTAATGCTGATTTAGACGATAAAGATATGCATTATAGTCTTTCTGGTGCGGAGGAGGCTGATAAACTTCAGGATTTGAATACGACGAAAAATAAGCACATCCAGAAACTTGCCGAAATTAAACAGTTGTTTGATGATCAGGTAGCAAAGGAGCCAGCCAAAAGACAGCAGATTATTGAACGTTTGATGCCTGGTTATACAAAAGAAGCAGAGCAACTAGATGCTGCAATATTGAAATTTGCACAGGATAACCCAACTACGCTGACGGGTTTTTATGCCATTAATTTACTCAATCCTTCTGTTTATGAAAAGGAGATGATTGCCTATTCGGATAAGATTGGCAGTACATTTGGGAAAAATGCTGCAGTGGTGGAGTTCTTAACGCGCATGGCTAAGTTAAAAAGCGTTCAAACAGGTGCGATTGCGCCAGATTTTACCATAAATACGATAGAAGGAAAAAATATCAAACTTTCAGACTTTAAGGGTAAATATGTATTGCTTGATTTCTGGGCATCCTGGTGTGGGCCTTGCCGGGAAGAAAATCCAAATGTAGTTCAGGCTTACAAAAATTATAAAGACAGAAACTTTACCATTCTTAGTGTTTCTCTTGATAAAGATCCCAAACAATGGAAACAGGCCATACAGACTGACGGTTTAACCTGGACGCATGCAGGTGAACTTCAGGACTTTGATGGCCCTTCTGTTAAGTTGTTTCAGGTTGAAGCTATTCCTGCTTCTTTCCTGATTGATCCATCAGGAAAAATCATTGCAAAAAATTTAAGAGCAGCAGACTTACAGTCCTTTTTAAACAAGAGTTTACCAAAATTGTAAGTTCATGTTAAAAAATAAGTGCTGTTAACAATTTGTTAACCTTGCTTTAACCTGAACGTTCATCTTTATGTCTATTTTCGTAACAAATATTTAAATGCTATGAGTGGTGTAAAACAGAAAATATTAATTGTTGACGATGAACCGGATATTTTAGAATTAGTTGAATACAACCTTAAGAAAGAAGGTTATCAGGTTTTTGTGGCAAATAACGGACAAGAGGGGATTGCGCTGGCTAAAAAAGTTCATCCGGATTTAATTATCCTGGATATTATGATGCCTAAAATGGATGGCATTGAGGCTTGCAGGTTAATGCGTGCTATACCTGAATTTAAAAATACTTTTATGGTTTTTTTAACTGCCCGCAGTGAAGAATATTCTGAGATTGCCGGATTTAATGTTGGTGCCGACGATTATATTGCTAAGCCTATTAAACCACGTGCACTGGTGAGCCGTATCAATGCAATTTTGAGAAGGAATGTAAGCAACGATGAGATTTCTGAAAATAAAGTGGAAATTGGTGACCTGGTAATTGACAGGGAAGCTTATTTGGTATACCAGGATGGAAAGAAGGTTGTTTTGGCTAAAAAGGAATTTGAATTGCTTTACTTGCTGGCCTCTAAACCAGGCAAGGTTTACACAAGGGAATCTATTCTGAAGAACATTTGGGAAGACTCTGTAGTGGTAACCAACCGGACTATAGACGTGCACATTCGTAAATTAAGGGAAAAATTAGGTGAAAGTTACGTAGCTACTGTAAAAGGCGTAGGCTATAAATTTGAACTTTCTTAATCATTTGTCCCGGTAGTTCATGGATTAAGATATGAAATTGTACTTTTGTAGAGTTTTAAATTTATATCCTTGAAATATCCTTCCTTTAAAGATTTGATCTTGTTTGAAGATCATGATCATATTGTTGTTAATAAGCCGCCATTTGTAGCCTCTCTGGATGAACGTGGCGGCTCCGGAGAAGTAAATATCCTTCGTCTTGCTAAACAGTACAGTGCAGATGCACAAGTTTGTCACCGATTAGATAAAGAAACTTCTGGCGCAATTATTATTGCCAAGAACCCTGAAGCTTACCGTTCTGTATCTATGCAGTTCGAAAAACGGAAGGTTAAGAAAACCTATCATGCTGTTGTTGATGGTCAGTTTACTTTTGAAGAGTTATTTATTGATTTGCCTATTTTAAATGATGGTAATAAAAGTGTAACCATAGATCGTAAAGAAGGTAAACGTGCAGAAACCATCTTTAATTCCATCAAATTTTACAGACATTATACACTGGTGGAGTGCAAACCCATTACGGGTAGAATGCACCAGATCCGAATTCACCTTGCTACTCAGCGTGCCGCTATTGTTGGTGACGACATGTACAGGGGAAAGCCAGTGTTTTTATCTAGCATTAAAAAGGGATACCGCTTATCTAAAGATGAGGAGGAGCTCCCCATCATGAAACGTTTTGCATTACATGCAAAGCATTTAGTGTTTAAGGGGATGGATGGTAATGATATTGAAATAGAGGCACCTTATCCTAAAGATTTTGCAACGCTGATAAAGCTGCTGGATAAATTTGATAGTTAGAAAATCAAGGACATGTATGTAAAATTGGCTAATTATGTAGACGCAATCAATAAGTACAGGAGGACTAAAATATCTAACAGGAACTTTTTGATTGTTGCTGCACTTGTGGTAGGGGTATTGGCCGGATTGGCAGCATCTTTATTAAAAGCCCTTACACATCACATTGAGGATTTTTTACAAAGTGGTTTTCATTGGCAGTACAAATATTACCTGTTCCTTGTTTTCCCGCTCATCGGTATTTTGCTTTCAGTATTGTATGTTAGACGTTTTATCAGAAAGGGTACGTTTGAAACAGGACTTACGCCTTTACTTTTTACGATATCCAAAAAGTCTAGCAAGGTAGAATCTCATAATATCTATTCGCAGATCATTACTGCCGCATTGACTGTGGGTTTTGGTGGGTCTACGGGTTTGGAAGCACCCATTGTGACCAGTGGTGCAGGTATAGGATCTGTAGTTGGCCGTTTTTTGGGGCTGTCTTATAGAGAAACTACGATGTTGCTGGCCTGTGGCGCTGCGGCAGGGATTGCAGGGGCATTTAATAGTCCGATAGCCGGAATTGTTTTTGCGATTGAGATTTTATTACCGGAATTTACGATTCCTTCTTTTATCCCATTATTGCTGGCTTCGGCAACAGCAGCTGTTATAGCAAGACTTTTTTATAATGAACAATTATTTTTTCTGGTAACCGAGGGATGGAAGTTTAACGCATTGATATGGTACGTCTTACTCGCAATTTTGATAGGGCTGTTTTCTATCTATTTTAATAAAGCTTATTATTTTATAAAAAAGACTTTTTATAAAATTAAGCATCCTTATTATAAAGTATTGGTAGGTGGTACTTTGCTTGGCGGGATGGTATTTTTATTTCCTACTTTGTATGGCGAGGGTTACATTACCATTAAAAATTTACTGAGTGGGAGTTATAGTTCTGTGGTAAGTAATAGTATATTCTCTGGTTACAGTACTTTGCCCTGGGTAATTATATTATTTACCATTGTGACTGTTTTTGCAAAGTCTGCCGCTACGCTTGTTACACTTAGTGCCGGTGGAAACGGCGGTATCTTTGCCCCAAGTTTAATTATGGGCGGATTGATAGGTTTTGTTTTGGCTTACACCATTAATACCTTAGGCTTTGCGCAGGTGAACGTGGCTAATTTTATAGTGGCGGGAATGGCAGCATCTTTAAGTGCCATTATGCATGCGCCTTTAACCGGTATTTTTTTAATTGCGGAGATTACAGGTGGATATGTGTTAATGGTACCGTTAATGATCACCTCAGCTATTGCTTACCTGATTAACAGGAGCAAGAACAAGTACTCTATTTACACCAAACCATTGGCTGAAAGTGGCGGACACAGGGCTTTATTGAAATGGAATAAAAAAGGTTCGTCGTATTGAGAAATAATATCGTCATCTCGACGATAGGAGAGATCCATTTAACATGTAAAAACAGATCTCTCGTCGCTGCGCTCTGTCGAGATGACGGTTACAAAGTGTAAACTATTTATGATTCCGCGACTCTCTTCAAGCCAAATTTCTCGATTTTGCTGTACAAATGGCTGCGTTGGATGTCAATATCATCAGCAGTCTTAGAAACATTCCAATTGTTTTTTTCGAGTTTAAATTTGATGAACTCTTTTTCTGCATGATCTTTATAGTCCTGAAAATTACTGAACTTGTCGTAATTAACAGCTGAAGATGAAGTATTGGCTGTAACTTGCTGGTGATTTGCCGCACCAATATTTGTGCCTCCGCCTGGATTTGCAAAGGCTATCACATCATGTTCTGTAATTGTTTTATCACTTAAAATAATCAAACGTTCAATCATGTTATGCAGCTCTCTCACGTTACCGGTCCATGGTAAGGATTGCAAAGCAACCATACCAGCATCACTGATTTTTTTAACTGGTATGCCATAATCTTTACAGATTTCATCTAAAAAGTTTTCAGCAATTACAGGAATATCTTCAATGCGTTCTGTTAAATGGGGAACATGAATATTAATTACATTTAGCCTATGGTATAAGTCCATACGGAAATTACCGTCTTCTATTTCTTTTAAAAGGTCTTTATTGGTTGCAGCAAGTACACGGACATTTACTTCCAATTCTTTTTCGCCACCTACACGACTTATCTTATGCTCCTGTAAAGCACGCAATACTTTTGCCTGTGCTGAAAGACTCATATCGCCAATTTCATCTAAAAATAGCGTACCACCATTGGCCAGTTCAAATTTTCCTATCCGTTGTTTTACCGCAGAGGTGAATGATCCTTTCTCGTGCCCGAAAAGTTCGCTTTCTATAAGTTCTGATGGAATGGCTGCACAATTTACCTCTATTAAAGGGTAATCTGCACGATTGGATTTTTCATGTAACCAACGGGCCACAAGTTCTTTTCCACTACCATTGGCTCCCGTGATAAGTACACGGGCATCGGTAGGTGCCACACGCTCGATGGTTTCTTTAATTTTTCCAATTCCATCTGATTTACCAAGAATATCTCTAGTCTTGCTGACCTTTCTTTTGAGTACTTTAGTTTCTGTAACTAATGTTCCTCTGTCCAGTGCATTTCTAACCGTAATAAGTAAGCGGTTAAGATCAGGTGGTTTGGAGATAAAATCAAAGGCACCTTTTTTACTGGCCTCTATTGCAGTTTCTACTGTTCCATGTCCGGAAATCATGATAAAAGGGAGGTCTGGGCTGTGTGCCAGTGCCAGTTCAAGCACTTCAAGACCGTCCATCTTATTCATTTTAATGTCGCACAGTACTAAATCAAACTTTTTCTTTTTGATGAGCTCCAGGCCATCAATACCATTATCAATATCATCGACTTCATAATTTTCATACTCTAAAATTTCTCGTAGCGTACTTCTAATCGCCCTCTCATCATCAATTATTAATAATTTTGCCATAGTTTACTGTACTGGTATTTATTATTTAAGTGCTAATATATTTACTTTTATCAAATTAAAGATAAAATAAGAAAAATGCAAGCCTGTAAGCCGGGTTCTGTATCCTGATTGCTCAGGACTTCTATCATTAATCTACTATAAACGTTGCCATTTATCTCTAACGACCTACCCACTAACATCGGACGAGCAGCCCTACATGCGTTAGCCTATTTGGTCTTTCAACTCCCGGGGTTTACCAACTCTCCGGTCGCCCGGAAAATTTGTGAGCTCTTACCTCACAATTTCAACCTTACCTGTGCTACAAGGGCCATCGGCGGTATATTTTCTGCGGCACTTTCCATAATTTGGGTATTCATTCCCAAACCTCTTCCCGTTAGGAAGCGGGATGCTCTATGTTGCCCGGACTTTCCTCTCTCCTGATAAATCAGAACAGCGATAGAACGGCTTGCATTTTCAAAGCAAAGATATAAAAAAAGGTGGCCTATTTAGTATACGGTAGATTACGGGATGCTTTTTTTACGATTTGGTCCAGCAGGTCTTTAGTAGACCATACGGAATAATCTGTGGCACTGTTATAATATCGCCACAATAGCCCATTGTTTGAAGCATCGTTAATGGTAATTGTAAGTATTGCTGAGCCTGATATAAATGGCGTATTTGTAGCCGTTGAGGTGCTGTCGTTTCTTTTTGGCCTGGAATAGTCGGTATCTGTCCTGATGTGCTCAATTTCATATTTGCCACCGATAATTGCATCTACGCCTAATGTTTTAATTATATCTGCATTGCTAAAGTTAAATAGGCTGTCGGCCATTCCAGCCTTTTTGAGTAAAAGATTGGTTTCATCAACGTCCTGAAAGCTAACCCTGTTTTTAGTGCCCCGATCTAATAAAAATGTATATAGGCTGGACTGAACGGTACTGGCTACATCCAATTCTTTTGTTCTGTTTGCCCAGGGATCAAAACTACGTGGCTGTGTTTTATAGCTTATCCTGGTGTTAAAAGGTAAAATGGCAATCCGCTTTTGAGATTTAATGATATCTTTCAAATCCGGATGGTTGTAAATTTGCTGTGCAGGGGCTGCGGTAACCGCAAACAGACCGGCTAGTATTAAAAATGCTGCTTTCATGATGTTTAATTTGTGTTTAAACAAGTATAGAATAATCTTGTGAATTATAATGCAACAATTTTAACACCCGAAGTATGTGCTTTATTCGCAGTTATTTAGATCGGTAGTCACCTGATCTGTAGTGTACATACCCTGATGGTTACCGTGCGCATTGGTAACAAATACAATGAGTTGTGCAATATCGATATTGGCAAGGCCAGGAAATCCGGGCATTTTGTCATTGTAATCTTTGTTATGGATGCGGATTGGGCCACTTATGCCATTCTTTATAAGACAAGCCAGTTTGCTTTTATTTGCTTTTAAATAGGTAGAATCTGTAAGTGGGGGAGTCAATGCACCAAATCCTTCAGCTTTGCTGCCATGACAGTTTTGGCAATGTTTAATATACAAATCACGTCCGTTGGTATAATATATATCTTGCTGTAGTTGCGCTGCATTTTGGCAGGAATAGAGCATGATGGAAATGGAAAGCATGAAACCGGTAAGGATGAGTAAACTGCGGGAACTTATTTTTAAATGCCAATTACCGTTCATGTGTTTTAGATATGGCGGCAAAGTTAAGGTACTATTAAAAATAAGTGTAACGTAGCTGTAAATATTTACTAATTTTGCCCACCGTATTTGAATTACTTAATGAGAACAAGATATAATGCTGTGATAACAGCTTTGGGAGGGTACGTTCCTGATACCATTTTAACTAACCATGATTTGGAAGAACTGGTGGACACTAATAGTGAATGGATTGTTTCGAGAACAGGAATAAAGGAAAGAAGAATTGTTAAAGATCCAAACATTGCTACTTCTGATATGGCGACGCTGGCATTACTGCGTTTAATGGAAGATGGAAATGTGCAACCTGATGAAATTGACTGTGTTATTGTTTCTACTTCAACTCCTGATTATGTGATGGTATCTACCGGTAGTATGGTTTGCGAGAAAGCAGGTTTAAAAAATGCCTGGGGTATTGATACTAACGCAGCCTGTAGTGGATTTCTATATGCACTTACTTTAGGTGCAAGTATGATTGAAAGCGGCAGGAGTAAAAAGGTGGTGGTAATTGGTGCTGATAAAAATAGCTCGATCGTAAACTATACCGATCGTAACACTTGCATCTTGTTCGGCGATGGCGCAGGAGCGGTATTACTGGAAAAAACAGAGGAAGAGTTTGGGCTGATGGATAGTTTTTTCAGAACTGACGGAAGTGGCAAAGAAAATTTAATTGTTACTGCTGGCGGATCTAAAAATCCAGCTTCGCAGGAGACACTGGACCAAAAGCTTCATTATGTACGTCAGGATGGACGTGTAGTGTTTAAGGCTGCAATTCAGGGTATGACGGATACCTGTAATGAGATCTTAAAAGCCAACCATTTGCAGAGCAGTCAAATTGACCATTTGGTTCCACATCAGGCTAATTTGAGGATCATTCAGGCTGTGGGTGATAATTTGGGATTGTCAGCAGAACAGGTAAAGATAAATATTGACCGGTATGGAAATACCACGGCGGCTACTATACCGTTATGTTTATGGGATTACCAGAAAGATTTTAAGGCAGGTGATAATATGATTTTAACTGCCTTTGGAGCTGGTTTTTCCTGGGGTGCTACTTATTTGAAATGGGGTAAATTGCGTCATAAAACATCTGAAAATGAAGACTAAATTGAAGTTTTTTTGCGGTATCCTACTTGCCGCAGCTATAATTTCTTGTATTCAGCAAACGGACTATAAAGTTTCAAGAGATGAGGTGATGAAACTTCATGATGTAGTAATGGCAGACCAAAGCAGAATAGTTGACAATCAAATGAAGGCTGATACTTTGCTGGGAAATCTATCTGCACTTAAAATTAAATTTCCTGATCTGGATACTATAGCCGCGCAAGATACTTTAAGAATGGTGAGTTTGAACCTGGCTAGGGCAGAAGAGGCAATGAATACCTGGATGCATGAGTTTGAACCGGATGTTACAGGAAAGTCAAATGAGCAGGCTGTAAAATATTTTATGGCAGAGAAATTAAAGATAGCCAGTATTGACAGTATGTATAAAGCAGAACTTAAATCATCTGATGTGTATTTACATAAATTTAAAAAATAAATGAAGAACTTTAGTTATGTAGCGGCAGCTTTTCTTTTATTGGCAAGTTGTAACGATGAACCCAAACGTTTGCCCTTCCTGCAGCAAGAAATTACCGAAAACCAGGTAGATGGTAAAACTGTGGCGGATACTACTTACAGGACAATTCCTTCGTTTAAATTTTTAAACCAGGATAGCGCTACGGTAACAGAAGATGCTTTTAAGGGTAAAATTTATGTGGCGGATTTCTTTTTTACTTCCTGCCCTACAATTTGCCCTACGATGCACCGAAATTTGTTGAAGGTGTATAAAAAATACGAAAATAATCCTGAGGTTAAATTGGCTTCGCATACCATAGATGTAAAATATGATACGCCATCCCGTTTAAAGGCATATGCAGATAAATTGGGGATTAAAGGAACACAATGGGAGTTTCTTTGGGGTAAAAAGGAAGATACGTATGCAATTGCTGAGCGCAATTACCTTGTTGCTGTAAAAGAAGACAAAACTGGTCCGGGTGGTTTTATACACCAGGGATATTTAATTTTAGTGGATAAAGAAAAACGCATTAGAGGTGCCTATGATGGTACGCTGGATACAGATGTACAAAAACTGATGGCGGATATGGATACCCTGCTGGAGGAATACAAAAAGTAACAGCAATGAATCCGGAATACATTTTATTGGTGCTCTCTCTTCTTTTTGCGGTATTTCTGCTCATTATGGTTGCCCAAAAGCTTAAGGTTTCTTATCCGATCTTTTTAGTACTGGCGGGTCTTGGGATTAGCTTTATACCAGGTATTCCCAAGGTGGATGTGGAACCGGAACTTATTTTCCTTTTGTTTCTCCCGCCTTTGCTATATGAGGCGGCCTGGTATACATCGTGGAACCAGTTCTGGCGCTGGAGGAGACCTATTGGGATGCTTGCTTTTGGTCTTGTTTTCCTGACTTCCACCATTGTGGCTTTCCTTTCTTCGTCATTGATCCCAGGTTTTACATTTGCACTGGGTTTTTTATTGGGGGGCATTATTTCGCCACCGGATGCTGTGGCTGCAAATTCTGTTTTAAAACATCTGAAAATTCCCGGGCGGCTATCTACCATACTGGAAGGTGAGAGCCTCATCAATGATGCTTCAAGTTTAATTGTATTTAGATTTGCCCTGGTTGCGGTGGTATCTGGTGCATTCTCTTTTTCAAATGCTACAGGTCAGTTTTTTATCGTTACAGCCATGGGTATTGTAATTGGTTTGGCCATTGCGCATGTGATGTATGTGGTACATCGTTTTTTACCTACAACACCAAGTATAGATGCTGCGTTAACTTTAATAAGCCCTTATTTTATGTACATTGTAGCTGAGCATTTCCACTTTTCGGGTGTAATGGCAGTGGTAAGTGGCGGTCTATTTCTGTCTTATCGCTCTCATGAAATTTTTGCAACCGGGAACTCCAGATTACAAACCATTAATGTAT
Organism: Pedobacter sp. MC2016-14; assembly: GCF_020991475.1. Classification (NCBI taxonomy): domain Bacteria; kingdom Pseudomonadati; phylum Bacteroidota; class Sphingobacteriia; order Sphingobacteriales; family Sphingobacteriaceae; genus Pedobacter; species Pedobacter sp. MC2016-14. The sequence goes on along the minus strand of NZ_JAJMPA010000003.1, from coordinate 635,254 downwards.
GGGCAACTTTGGTTTTTATCCTTAACGGACTGGTCTTTATATTAATTGGACTTGAGCTTCCGGCTATTATTGAGGACATGGATGAGTATTCGATAACGGAAGCCATTAAATATGGTCTCATTATAAGTCTGGTTACGATTATAATAAGATTGTTGTATGTTTTGGTGTTTTCTTACGTGCCAAGCTGGTTTGGAATCACTAAAAAAACAGATCCTCATAATCCTTTATGGAAAGGGGCTACGATTATTGGATGGGCTGGTATGAGAGGTGTTGTTTCTCTTGCATCGGCGTTATCTGTTCCTATTTTGCTTGATAATGGACAAGCATTTCCCCATCGGAGTTTAATCATTTTGGTTACTTTTATTGTTATCCTGGTTACCCTGGTTTTTCAGGGCCTGACTTTGCCCATGGTTATAAAGTGGGTCAGAATTAAAGACACCAGCGACTTTTTACCTGCAGAGGAGCAGGAAGCTGCCATTCAAATCCGCTTGATGAATACGGCCATTAAAAGGCTTGAAGAAAAGCATGCCGCTGCGGTAGAGGAGAACGAGCTGGTCAGTTTCCTGAAAAATCAATTGCAAAGCGATGCAGTTATTGCTGAACAAAAGCTGGCTTCTCTGGAATGCGACGAGACGCAGAAGGAAGAGATTAAACGCTACCATCGTGTATTGCTGGATATTTATGCGGTTCAGCGACAAGAGCTTTATAAGATGCGCAAAGAAAAGAAATTTAGTGATGAAGAGATACGGCATCAGGAAAATCAGATAGATTTCAATGAAGCCAAAATTAGTCCTGTTTTTTAATAGATTTATTTTAACTAATTTGTAACATAAACAAAGATAGGATGGATACAAAACCCACATTAAATAAAGACCTGGAAAAGCAGGTTGCTGCAAAGGCCGCTGTAAAATATATCAAGGCCAACGATATTGTTGGACTTGGCACAGGGTCTACAGCTTTTTTTGTGCTTCAGGAAATTGCTTTGCTGGTAAAAGAGGGGCTTAAAATTAAAGGAGTTGCCACTTCTGAAAAAACCGCAGAACTTGCTGTCAATATGGGTATTGAGTTGCTTGAGATGAATGATGTGCAGCGTATAGACATCACTATAGATGGGGCTGATGAATTTACAGAAAGTCTGCAGCTGATAAAAGGTGGTGGTGGCGCATTATTTAGGGAAAAAATTGTAGCCTCTTTAACGGATAAAGAGATTATCATTGCTGATTCTGGAAAAAAAGTTGAGTTGCTTGGAAAATTTACTGTCCCTGTTGAAGTAGTACCGTTGGCCTTAAATTATGTACTTAGGAAACTTGCTCAATTGAATGGAAAAGGAAAGCTGAGAAATAAAGAAGATCAAACGCCATTTGTAACCGACAACCAAAATTATATAGTAGATGCTGATTTTGGATTGATTACTAATCCCGCTGATCTAGCTAATAGTCTAAATCAGATTGATGGTGTCCTTGCCCATGGACTTTTCATCAACCTAACGGCAATGGTGATCATGGGCAAAGGAGCTGAGGCCATCATTTATTCAGGGAATTAATCTTTCTCTGGGGCAATACCTCTGTCAACATCAAGGGTATAAGAAGCTTCTGAAGCTCTATCGGCCTGATTTAGCTTGTCAATATCTGATGCATTTCTATCTTCTTCTGACTGAGGAGTAACTTCGATACCATCTGACTGGATATCTTGCTGACTTTTTTGATCTTCATTGTCAAATGCAGCCTCGTTTTCTGGAGTAATCATAATTTTATTTTATTTATATAGAGGTTAACATTAACTGCGCTTAGCTTGTTTTTAATATAATCGGATTTAATTCCCTGGCTACAGATTAAATGTTTATTTTCGGTATCTTGTAATATTAAAGTATGGATAATCAGCTTTGCGATCACCTCAGCTCAATAAAGGAGCTTAAATTAGCCAGTGAACTGGTTTGCGAAGAATGTGTTAAAGTCAATAGTGGATGGGTACATTTAAGGACCTGCCAAACATGCGGAGTAACGCTTTGCTGTGATCAGTCGCCATTGAAACACATGACTGCACATTTTCATCAATCTAAGCATCCGGTAATTATTTCTTCGGAGCCCGGAGAGCGATGGTTATGGTGTTTTGTGGACGAAACATTTGCGGAATATTAAATTTAAGGACTGAAAAATGTGTAAATTGAAACTGCAGTTAGGAGTCATAATTCTATTTATAGGCTTTTCAGTTCAGGCCCAAACCGTTAGGGTGGCTGTTGCAGCGAATGCACAATTCGTATTGCAAAAGCTTAAGGCAGATTTTGAGCATAAAACGGGAGTTACTGTAGAGATCATTAGCGGCTCATCAGGCAAATTAAGTTCTCAGATCCAGAGCGGTGCTCCTTATGATGTATTCCTTTCTGCTGATATGGAATTTACTGAACTCATTTATAATAGGGGTTTTGCTTTATCTAAACCTCGTGAATATGCGACCGGAAGTTTAATTGTTTGTTCTGCTAGTGGGGCTGATGTCAGAAACTGGAAAAAGATTGTTTCTACCGCTACCATAGTGAAATTTGCAGTAGCAAATCCAAAAACTGCTCCTTATGGAAAAGCTGCGGAAGAGGCATTAAACCATTTTAAATTATATAAAGCAATTTCAGGGCAGCTCGTTTTTGGTGAAAGTATCAATCAGGTAAACACCTATATTGTTAAAAAAGTAGTCGAACTGGGTTTTACAACAGAATCGCTGGTGTATGAAATGCCAGAGGGTACGCAGCTGAAATGGCTCAGAATAGATAAATCTGCTTATAAGCCCATACGGCAGGGATGTGTTTTGCTTAAACATGCCAAATCCGGCAGTTATTTAAATAGCAGGAAGTTTTATGATTATCTTTTTTCTCCTGCAGCTAAATCGATTTTTAAACAGTATGGATATGGAGTATAATCGATAATGGATTGGACACCTATTTGGCTAAGCTTAAAGTTGGCTGGCATTACCACAATTATTCTTGTTTTTATTGGCGTTCCGATGGCATACTGGCTGTCAAGGCGAAGTTCATTTTTTAAAATTTTGATTGAGGCGTTGTTAACGATGCCCCTGGTTTTGCCACCCTCTGTGTTAGGGTTCTATTTGCTGTTAACTTTAAGTCCCAATAGTATTTTAGGAAGCTGGCTTTTGAAGTATTTTAACCTTAGACTGGTTTTCTCTTTTGAAGGTCTTGTTGTAGCTTCTGTGATTTACAGTCTTCCATTTATGATCAGTCCAATAAAATCTGCTCTGGCCCATCTTCCTGTTTCACTTGTCGAGGCCTCGTATACATTAGGGAAATCGAAATGGGAAACCTTCTATCGTGTGCAGTTGCCAAATATTAAAGCTTCTTTATATACGGCGGCGGTATTAACGTTTGCACACACCCTGGGTGAGTTTGGGGTTGTATTAATGATTGGCGGAAAGCTTGATGGCGTTACAAAAGTGGCCTCGATTGCCATTTATGATGCTGTAGAACTTAACCAGTTTGCTGAGGCTAATCTTTACGCAATGGTACTGTTTGCCGTTACTTTTAGTATGGTGATCCTGGTGTTTTTGTTTAATAGAAATTCTGCTAACGGACCGCTGGAATGATTGAACTTTCAATTGAAAAACAGATAAAAACCTATAAGGGTAAAACGCAACTGGTAGTAAACCATGTTTTTGAGCGTGGTTCTATCACTAAAATTTATGGCCCTTCTGGTTCGGGAAAAACTACACTTTTGAAAATTCTGGCTGGATTAGTTTTGCCCGAAAGCGGTTTTATTAAAGTAAATGGGGATATATGGCTGGATACTGCAAAAGGCATTAATTTAAGTCCTCAAAAGAGAAAAACAGGGTTTGTATTTCAGGATTATGCTTTGTTTCCGAATATGACAGTGCGGGAGCATTTAAGCTACTGTTCTGCTGACGTGGCGTTGATAGATGGCTTGTTGGAGATGGGTAAAATGACAGCCTTTGTACAGCATAAGCCGCATCAGTTATCTGGTGGGCAGCAACAGCGACTAGCGCTTTTGAGGGCGCTGGTTACAAAACCTGGGTTACTGTTGATGGATGAAGCCTTTTCTGCATTGGATGAAGATTTGAGAGAAGAGTTAATCATTGACTTAAAGGCTTTATTGCTCACATTTAATGCCACTACATTGGTGGTAAGTCACCATGCCGTTGAAACGCTGGGCTTTGCCAATACAGAGCTAAAAATATCACTGTAATTTAACGTGTTATTGCTGTAGCTTTGTGGTAATATTTACTCTTAGTTGTTCTGCTATGCAAAAAACTTTTACCTTAATGTTTCTTCTTTTTACTACGTGTGCTGTTGCGCAACATCCTGATAGCGTGGAAGTAAAAGTACACCCTTCTTATGATAAAGTGAGCGGAATACACCGATGGTTTTTTGGTGAGAATTACAGGAAGGAGTGGGCTACAAATGTTAAAGTACCGCTCATCAGGATTTCTACTATACATGGTGGTCTTTTTCCGGTTAAGGAAGGTGGAGGCATGCAATCAAAATCACTGCGGTTAAAGGATAAAACAGGAAAGGAGTGGGTGATAAGAAGTGTAGAGAAAACTCCGGATAAGCTGCTGCCTGAAAATTTAAGAGGCACTTTTGCACTAGATTGGGTGGATGATGCGATGAGTGCACAGCATCCGTTTTCTGCTTTGATTGTGCCACCTTTGGCATCAGCAGCAGGTGTTCACCATGCAAATCCAATTATAGGTATGCTGGCCGAAGATGCTGCGTTGGGCACCTTTAATGAGGCATTTAAAGGTATGGTTGTGCTGCTGGAAGAACGGGAACCTGCTGGCGATTCTGACAATACCACGAAAATGCTGGAAGCGCTTAAGCAAGACAATGATGACCATTTTGATGCGAGACAATTTTTACGGGCCAGGATGCTGGATTTACTACTGGGGGATTGGGACCGTCACGAAGATCAGTGGAGGTGGCGGGATGTGAAGAGCGGAAGTGGTAAAGTATATGAGGCTGTACCACGTGACAGGGATCAGGTTTTTCACGTAAATCAAGGTTTGTTTCCAAGAATAGCCGCCTTGCCATGGATTAACCCTGCTTTTGGTAATTTTGATGCTGAACTTTCAAGACCAAAATATGTTTTATTTAAAACTCGGTTCATGAATGGGTATCCCGACGCTAACCTCAGTTTATCGGAATGGATGCGCCTTGCCAATGAATTTGTTGCTGCCGAAACAGATGAAGTATTAAAGGCGGGATTAAGCAGATTACCTAAAGAAGTTTATGCATTGCGTTTTGATGAATTGTTTGAGCAGTTGAAGAAGAGAAGAGATCGCATCCCCGCTGCAATGGCCTCCTTTTACAGGTTTTCAAATAGAATTGTAGACATTAAAACCAGTGATAAAAAAGAACTGGTTAAATTAACAGCGGTGCCTGGAAATGGCTTAAGAGTAGAAATTCAGCAATTGAGTAAGAATGGACAGCCAAAGGATACTTTAATGAATTATACATTCTCTGATACTATCACTAAAGAAATCCGTTTGTATTTGTCTGATAATGATAGCCTGGTAAACGCTGCAGAAAGATCTGGTATTAAACTAAGGATTGCACGTAAAGATAGCATAGGCTTTGTTCCTGTAAATTTATACAATGTTTGGATGCCTTTGGCTACAGCTGCAATTAATGCAGACGACGGATTTTTATTGGGCGTAGGTTTTAAGTACATCGGAAAAGATGGTTTCAGGAAGGGCCCGTATTCAAATGTTCAGCAACTTATGTTGATGCGTTCTTTTGCTACTGCTGCATTTCGCGTTCGGTATAGTGGTGAATGGATTAAAGTACTAGGTAAGGCAGATTTTACTTTACAGGCATTTGCCCAGGCACCAGATAATACGTTTAATTTCTTTGGCCTTGGTAATGAAACAACTTTAAATAAAAATGGGACATACCAGACATTTTACAGGAGCAGGTTTGATACTTATCAGGTAGATCCTGCCTTGAGATGGTTGTTGGGTAGTAATTCTAGTTTTAGTTCAGGACCATCTTTTCAATACTATCACCTAAATAAAGATGGTAATGAAGGACGATTTATTAATCAAGTAGATGCCGTAAGTTCTTATGATGGTTTAACATTGGATCAAGATAGAATGCACCTTGGAGTAATGATGAATTTTATAACAGAACATAGAGATCATGATGTTTTACCTTCAAAAGGTTACTATCTAAAAATATCACTGCAAGGGTATTCTGGCTTAAACGTCTATTCGAAATCGTACTTTCAAATTAAACCGGAATTTACAGTATACCAGAACATAAATAAAAGCCGTTCTTTTGTTTTATCTAACAGAATTGGTGGGGGTGTTAGTGGGGGAAATCCTGCTTTTTATCAATCTATGTTTTTAGGGGGACAGGGGAATTTGCTAGGTTATCTGCAGTATAGATTTGCAGGTAGGCATATGATATATAACAACTTTCAAGCAAGGTTAAAACTGGCGAATATTGCCAGTTATATACTGCCTGGTCAACTTGGACTTACTGGTTTTTACGATGTTGGCAGAGTATGGTCGGCAGCTGAACAATCTGATAAGTGGCACCAGGGAAAAGGTGGTGGTGTCTATTTTGCACCTGCGGGGCTAACTATATTTCAAATATTGGCTGGCCATTCTGTTGAAGGATGGTACCCATACGTCTCTTTGAATTTTAGGTTATAGAAGACATTTTGTTCTGAATGTCTTGATTAATAAGTGAATATGAGTTTTATATTAAATTCATTTATATTTTATAAAATTATGTAGCTTTACGGAAATAAATGTGTTCATTGTAAATAACTTGTATTATGGAAAAGACAATAGGTAGAAAAATTCGTAGTTTAAGACAGAAGCAGGGGAAATCTCAGGCGCAAATAGCAGTTCAAATTGGAATTTCTATCCCTGCGTATTCTAAAATTGAAACTGGTATAACTGACATCAATATCACCAGACTTAAGCAAATTGCCGACCTTTTTGAGGTAACTACTGACAGCCTTTTAACTGATAATTCATCAGCAGAAATTATAGATCAATTGACGCAGGATAAGGATGCTATTATTGCCGGACTGCAGAATGAAGTAATATCATTGCAAAAGAAATTGATTGGTGCTTATGAAGAAGTCCATTTGTCACGTAAATATTAAGACAAGACGATATGAAAAAAGCCCCTTAAGGGGCTTTCTTTTTATATGATATATTCGGGCTTATCTGTTTTTATGCTCTTTAAACTCTATTTTTAATTCTCTAATTTGTTCTTTGGCCTGGCGACTTTCGAGATAAAAATAGATAGCAAAAGCCAGAAATATCTTGCCCAATAAAAATATGGCTCCAAATATCCATCTCCAGGCTTTGTGGATACGCATATGCGTAGAAGGGCCTTCAACTTCTATATAATCTCCGGAGTTTTTACTGCTTTTATAGTTTGATTTTTGTTTTGCCGGAAATTCCATTACGGAGATGGATTCTTTTGCTTTCATCAGCTCATTAATGCCATCCTCTATTTTTGACCAGGTTCCGGAAGGTGGGATGATTGCCATGTGCTGTGCCATGATTTCAATATCCCTTTCCAAATAATGGAGTGCATTTTTTACTTCTGGATATTGTTCTTTTAAGGACAAAAGTTCATCAGCTTCTGCCTCGGATACTGAACCAAAAATATAAGCTTCCAATATTCCGCTTTCTATGTATTCTTTAATTTCCATTGCTGAGTGATTCTTTTTCAATACCTATTCTCATAATTGCAAATGCTTGCTTCAAAATCTTCCGTACTGAATCTTCAGATTTGTTTAATTGTAATGCAATTTTACTGATGTTCTTTCCATGATAATAAACAGCACAAAAGATATACTTTTCATCTTCATTCATTAAATCGAGAAGAGTATTCTTTAAGTCATTGCCTGCAGAGCTTTGTCCTGATGATTTCTCATCATTACATATGTCAATTGTAAACGGAGTTAATTTTTGCATAGCAAACCGTTGTAACTGACACCAGTTATTTATATGGTGAGGTTCCTTGTGATTGAATTTATGCGCTAATTCGCAAAAAATTAATACAAGGTATTCTTCTGCTAGTTTTAGATCTTTTACAATGGTAAATACGTGACCCAATAACATACCTGCATACTTGTCATATAGTATGTTGATGTTGACTGCGGGCGCAGCGGAAATTATTTGCTGATCAGTTTTTACCATATGTTACCGCTCCTTTAATGGCTAATATCATGTTGGTTTATTGCTTTGTTGTTTAGATGATGTTCTAAGTAAGTAAAGGTAATAATAACGTTTAACAAAAAAGATTTATTTTTGAGTAAGATGTTGATTACTACCGGGCCAGCGTAACCAAATACCGTGGGGTAATTTTTGTTGCCAGTACTTTTTCAGTTGGTCTTCTTAATAATCCCGAAATACTGTATTTAATAGATGTTCCAGTGAGGTAATCTCTATAATCGTATGTAGCATTATTTAGTGCTAATGTGATGGAGTTCGCATTTACATCGTTGTTCGATACTCTATTTGCTACGGTGCGTTTCGCTTGTCCGTTTGCCTCAATATCTACTGTCAGTGCTGTAAAGTTGGCGAGGTTACTTGTGGTATCAGCATTGGAAAACGTAAGTTTTAATTCCGTGATTTTAGCGGACTGTAAATCCTCAAAACTAAATTGACTATCGCCGGCGGAAATTAACGTGTTAAAATTTGGGTTTACAGTTATTACGGCAAGTTGAACCTGATCTTCTATATTGGTAAGAATAGGGGTGTTAAAAGAAGTTGCTTCACCTGGTATGCTTAAGTCGCGTTGAATTTCTTCATTAATCTTTGTGCAGGAGAGAATGGTTGTTGTGGCTACAAGTGCCAAATATAATGATGATGTTCTCATTTCGTTTTTCTAGGTTATTTATATGATCTTAATGCAAACTTGTATAATATTTGGCGTTTTTCCTGTGCCAAATTATATTTTATAAAAACATATAAAATAAAGATATACAGTGTTATTATCTGCATTTGTGTAAAGATATAGTTTGTTAAGGCTGGATGATTAAATGATTTTTCTACTGCATAGCCAAATTTTATTCTGTATCATGTTTTATTTGTCTGTATTGCAGTAATTTATATTGTTTATCTCAATCAATACTGTTGCCTTTGATACGCATTTGAAAAGTCTGCTCTCATTAGCGCAAATCTTGCTACTACGGTTTCAATAAACTCTTCATCCAGCATCTGAAAAATTTCATTTGCGCCTCCTCCGCTAAGGTCAAGTTCAGACAGTTTGTAACTTTGTTCTAATGTTCCTTGTTCAAATTTTATGATATATTTTTGGTTCATATTGAACAAAGTGATTTTACATTTTGGGTGGGGTAGTTCTGCTATTACTCTCATGTTGCTTTAATTTTTTGTAGACATTTTGATGCCTATTTCTTTTAATAAAAAATCTGCTTTGTCAATTTTTGAGGCCACCCAAAGGACGTACCGGATGTCTACGCCAATAGATCGGCTGTAGCTTTCGTTCCAGGCATAATCATTAATTGTGGCGCCGTAGGCCCGGTCAAAATTTACACCCACAAGTTCGCCGGAAGCATTCATGATGGGAGATCCTGAGTTACCTCCTGTGGTATCCATATTATACAGGAAAGAAACAGGTACGTCGTTAAGGTCTTTTTTAACAAAGGCTCCAAAATCTTTGGCTTCCCATAGGTTTTTGATTTGCGACGGATAGTTAAAGTCTGGATTGCCGGAGCTGCCTTTTTCCAGTATACCTTTAATGGTGGTGTACGGCTTCATGTAAGTTGCGTCAGCCGGCCAATAGCCACGTACATACCCATAGGTAAGTCTAAGTGTGCTGTTGGCATCAGGTATAAAGTCTTTTTTTAAAAACTTTTCTTTTATGCTTACGTAATCGCCCATTAGTTTGTTCAATAAGCCATCTCTTCGGTCTTTCTCTGTTTTTAGTTCTGTCAACTGCTGTGCAATGTCTCTTTCAAAAAGCATCAATCCATCATTATATTCATTTAAGTTCTTTGGCGACTTTAATAAGTTGTTTAAAACGTATTCCGGATCTTTAAGTCTGCTGATCTCAAACGAACTATTGATGTAATTTTCAATGGCGCTTTCATTACTTGATGCTTTGGCCGTGATTTTATTTACTGCATTAATTTTTTGGTTAGGACTAAATGCAGCTGCGTCAGTTAGCATTCGTTTCAAAATTTTGTTGTCTACTTCGGTTTCGTAATTTTCATACGCATTGGAAAGTATTTGCTTTAACCGAGCTGCGTTTTGATCAAAAAAAGCTTGTTTTTGAGCTGCCGGTTGAGCGGTAAGCGCATTTTTGAACATGTTGATGTTTTTTGATACAACGAGAAGATTGCTGGAACTGTAAATTTGGTTGAGCCATAAATCTCTTTTGGCGTCACCATTGATAAGTTTATAAAGATTGTCAATGTCTGACATCAAGTTTCCATATTTCGCTTTTTCCTCAACATCACCGTTAATGAATTGAGCAAGCGCAGCATCTTCCTGTTGTTTTTGAGTAATAAGGTCAATACCTTTTAATCCTTGTAATTTGCCGCGGTAGTTTTTTAACACATTTGCATTGCGTTTAATTCTTGTGGCTAATTTAAGCTCTGTAATTTTGTTTTTTTTGCCTGCAGACTCCATGATGTTATTTTGAAATTCAAAAAGATCTGAGGTGTAAGGAAGTACAAATTTCTGCTGATATTCTATAAATTGTGCCGGTCTGTGCCTGAAAGTACGACCCGGATAGCCTAAGATAAATACGAAATCTTCTTCATTTGTTCCTTCGGCATTTACCTTAAGGAATTTTTTTGGACGATATGGGACATTGCTTTTAGAATATTTGGCTGGTTTTCCGTCTGGAGATACGTAGGCGCGCATAAATGAGAAGTCGCCAGTATGCCTTGGCCATACCCAGTTGTCTGTTTCTCCACCAAATTCACCAATTTGTCTATTGGGTACATATACCAGTCTCACATCCTGGATTGTTTTATACCTGAAGAGTACATATGTTTTTCCGATGAACATTTCAGATACCTCTGCTTGTATAGATGGGTCCTTTTGTTCCGCTTCTGCTGCAACGTTTTTCATCACATCATTAATCAGTTTTATTCTGGATGAAGGATCTGAAATATCTGCAACCGCGCCCAGTACTTTATCAGACACATCTTCATAGCTATCTGTTATACGGCAAGTTAATCCTTTAGCCTCAATTTCTTGTTCATGTAAATTGGCTACAAATCCATTATTTAGGTAGTCGTGTTCTGGCGTGCTTGCTTGCTGTACAGCACTAAATGCGCAATGGTGGTTGGTGATGATGAGGCCTTCGTTTGAGATAAATGATCCTGTACATCCACCAACATTTACCAGTGCATCAACAAGACTGGTTCCGTTAGGATTGTAGATTTCATTTTGGTCTATTTTAAGGCCTGCTTTTTTTAGGTCCAGTTTATGTAGCTCACTAAGGGGGAACATTCCCTCTTCAAATGGCGAGTATCCAAATTGTATAAAGGAGAGTAAAAGTACTAAAGTAAGCAATAAGGTTTTCTTATTCATGTATATGGTATTTATGAAGGTAAAGCTTCAAATTTAATGTTAATTTTGTAAAATGGCAGAAGACCTTAAAATTATAACAGGCGAAAGTAAACAAGCTACGTATGAGTCCCTGTTACCTCAAATAGAAGCATTAGTGGCTTATGAAAGCGACCTCGTCGCTAATATGGCTAATATTACGGCTGCATTAAAGGAGCAGTTTAACTGGCTTTGGGTTGGGTTTTATCTTGTGAAAGAGGATGAATTGGTATTAGGACCCTTTCAAGGGCCTGTTGCCTGTACCAGGATCAAAAAGGGTAAAGGCGTATGTGGTACATCATGGTTAAATGAGGAAGTTTTAATTGTGCCTGATGTAGAAGAATTTGCAGGACATATTGCTTGCAGTTCTGCTTCAAGGTCAGAGATCGTATTGCCTGTTTTTGTTCAGGGCATTGTGGTAGGAGTTTTAGATGTAGATAGTGAATATGTTTCTCATTTTGATGATGTTGATTCATTTTACCTTAATAAAATAATTAAGCTTATTTATGGCTAAGTTGCCATATGGTTTTTATAGAAGTGAGCATGTGCTTGATCTTGCAGTGCGCCTGATTGGTAAACAATTGTTTACGTGCATTAATGGCTTGGTTACGGGAGGTACTATCGTTGAAACGGAAGCTTATCATGGCGTTTCTGATAAAGCTTCTCATGCATATGGAGGCCGACTTACCGGTAGAACGCAAACGATGTATGAGGCCGGTGGTGTATCTTATGTGTATTTGTGTTACGGAATTCATCACTTATTCAATGTAGTAACCGGACCAGAATTTACCCCTCATGCAGTTTTGATAAGAGGATTGGAGCCTGTTGTAGGGATAGATGTGATGTTAGAACGGAGAAACATGGTTGCTGTAAAACCTAATTTGACAGCAGGGCCAGGTGCTTTGGCTAAAGCACTGGGTATAGACAGGTCTTTTAATGCAAAAGATTTACAAGGTGAGGAAATCTGGATTGAAGACAATGGGATTGTGATTGATCCGCTGGATATTGTTGCAGGGCCAAGAATTGGAGTGGCTTATGCAGAGGATCACGCCTTGTTGCCCTGGAGGTATTATGTAAAAGGGAATAAGTTTGTGAGCAAACCGAATCGCTAAATTTTCGAAAAAAATAACATCTGCTTCTTTTTTTTAAGATATTTGGAGTGATGAACTTTGAAAATAACTTATCATTCGCGCAATCATTGGATGCTTCAGATCCATTGAGAAATATCAGGGAGCAGTTTCTTTTCCCTCAACAAAATGGAAAACCATTTATCTATTTATGTGGAAACTCCTTAGGTTTACAGCCCAAAAAGGCAAGAGAGGTACTTGGAGTTCAACTTGACAATTGGCATAATCTTGCAGTTGAGGGTTGGTTTGAGGGAGATAGTCCCTGGATGTTTTATCATAAAGAACTTAAAAAGCTGATGGCTCCAATTGTGGGTGCCAGTCCTGCGGAAGTTTGTCCTATGAATACCCTAACGGTAAACCTTCATTTGCTGATGGTTAGTTTTTATCGCCCACAGGGTAATCGGTTCAAAATAATAATGGAAGCTGGCGCCTTTCCTTCAGATCAGTATGCTATAGAGAGCCAGGTGAGGTTTCATGGCTATGACCCATCTGTGGCTATTATTGAAGTGGCGCCCAGGGAAGGTGAGTATACGCTGAGGACAGAAGATATTACCGATTTGATTACCAGCCATGGTGATGAAATTGCCTTGGTTATGTTTGGTGGGATAAATTACTTTACCGGACAATGGTTTGATATGGAGACCATCACTAAAACCGGACATGCGGTTGGTGCTATTGTAGGTTGGGATTTGGCTCATGCTGCAGGAAATGTACCTGTTAAGCTGCATGACTGGGAGGTAGATTTTGCTTGTTGGTGTTCTTATAAATATCAAAATAGCGGTCCAGGCGGCATTAGCGGAATTTTTGTTCATGAAAAACATTTTGCAGATCGTGATATGAACCGTTTTGCAGGTTGGTGGGGCTATAAAGAATCTACTCGTTTTAAAATGGATAAAGGCTTTGTGCCGGAAGCTGGAGCAGACGGATGGCAAATTAGTTGCGCGCAGGTGATGCCTATGGCTCTATATCATGCTTCTCTGCAAATCTTTGAATCAGCCGGGTTTTTAGCTCCTCTTAGAAATAAAAGTATAGACTTGACTGCATACCTGATTTATATCATTGGAGAGGTTAATAAGGCGGTAGGGTATGAACAGTATAAAGTTATTACCCCTAATGATCCGGCAGAACGTGGTGCGCAGGTGTCTATTATTGCCCAAGGTGATGCAAAGGGTGTTTTTGATCAACTCGTGGCCAATAATGTGCTTGGTGACTGGAGAGAGCCGAATGTAATCCGCTTGAGTCCGGTGCCGTTGTATAATTCTTATGAAGATGTTTTTAGGACGGGAGAATTGTTGTTGAGCTTAAGTAAAGGATAATATGATTAATTACAACCCCAAGGCTTGGTTTAGCTTTATCTTTCATGTGCATAAAGCAGATACTTTTAGGAAGTTATGGCCATTGATGTTAAGTGTTTCTGTATTTTCTGGAATAGTAGCTTTTCTGGAGCTTTATTATTTTAAACTTTCTGAAAGCCATTCTGTGAGTAATATTAACATGATGCACAGTATTCTTGGGTTTGTAATTTCGATGCTCCTGGTTTTTAGAACCAATACATCCTACGACAGATGGTGGGAAGGGCGTCGTTTACTTGGAGAACTGACTAATATCAGTCGCAATCTGGCTATTAAAATCAAGTCTTTGAAACTCGATATTGAAGATAATGAGTATTTTGTTTATGGGATACCTAAATATGCCTTTGCGCTTAAAGAGCATTTGAGAGAAAAACAATACTTTGGTAAAAATAGCTTTTTAATTGAAGTTGATGGCGGCAAGCATATTCCAAATCAGATAGCGGCAAGTATGAGCGACAGGATTTATAATCTTTTAGCGGCCGGAAAAATTAGCGGCGAACAATTGATTATTTTGAGTGCGGATTTAAGCCGGTTTACAGATATCTGCGGTGGCTGCGAACGTATTAAACGTACACCTATTCCTTTTTCTTACAGTGCTTTTATAAAAAAGTTTTTATTTATATATGTGATTACTTTACCTTTTGGCTGGGTATTTAGTCTGGGCTTTTTTGTGATGCTAATTGTTCCTTTTGTATTCTATGTTTTTACAAGTTTGGAATTAATAGCGGAAGAGATTGAAGATCCATTTGGGCAGGATGCCAATGACCTGCCGGTTGATGAGATCTGTAACAACATTGAAAAACACGTTAAAGAAATTCTGGGTTAATAAATATTGAGCCATGGTTAGTATTGCCTATGATGAGATTTATGTCCATCCTTTAAAGGATGGACATCGTTTTCCAATGCTTAAATATGAGTTAATCCCAGCTCAGTTGTTGCATGAGGGTATTATCAGCGCTGCAAATCTGTTTTCACCAGGTCAACTGGATGAGGATATACTACTTCTTTCACATCATCCGGAGTATTGGAAATCTTTAAAGGATTATACGCTAACTGAGAAAGAGCAAAGGCGAATTGGCTTTCCTTTAACTCCCCGCTTACTGGAACGTGAACTTAGAATTGCGAAGGGAACCGTAGATGGTGCTTTACATGCAAAAGATCATAAGCTTGCATTTAATGTAGCGGGAGGAACGCATCATGCAGGTTCAAATTGGGGAGAAGGATTCTGCTTATTGAATGATCAGGCGATTGCTGCTAACTATCTGATAAAAAACAAGATATTTAACCGTATCTTAATTATTGATTTAGATGTACATCAAGGTAATGGTACAGCAGAAATTCTGGCGGGGAATTCAAATGTCTTTACTTTTTCGATGCATGCAGAAAAGAACTTTCCGTTTAGAAAAGAAACTTCCGATCTTGATATTGGCTTAGCTCAAGGCACTCAAGATGACGAATACTTAAATATATTGAAGAATGTTTTGCCTGATTTATTTAAGCGGCATCAGCCTGATTTTATATTTTATTTGGCTGGGGTTGATGTGTTGGCAACGGATAAGCTAGGGCATCTATCTTTAACCAAGGCTGGGTGTAAGGAACGCGACCGGATGGTATTTCAGTTTTGTGCAGATTATTCGCTGCCGGTGCAGGTCAGCATGGGAGGTGGTTACTCTCCGGAAATCAGGGATATAGTGGATGCGCATTGCAATACTTATAAGGTTGGCATAGATATTTTGGCTGACTAGTTTTGCACATTTATCCCTTATTTAGATAATTTTGATGAGATTTAACGGTTCGAATTGAATGTATTGATTGATGAAGATTGTTATTGCAGAAAAGCCTTCTGTTGCACGTGAACTTGCCAAAGTATTTGGCGCAACAGTGAAGAAGGATGGATATATAGAGGGGAAGGGCTATTCTTTTACCTGGGCATTTGGGCATCTTTTGCAACTTGCACCGCCTCAGGAATATGGTTTTATTGGCTGGAGAAGACAGCATTTGCCCATGTTACCACCAAAATTTAAGCTGGCAATCAGAAAGATTAAAACTAAAGATGGTTTTGTGGAAGATCCAGGTGTGCGAAAGCAACTGGAGATCATTAGAAAGCTATTTGATGAAGCTACTGAAATTATTGTAGCAACGGATGCGGGGCGCGAGGGTGAATTAATTTTCAGGTACATTTATTATTTTTTGAAGTGTAAAAAGCCCTTTAAGCGCCTATGGATTTCTTCACAAACAGACGAAGCCATTAAAGAGGGCTTTCGCAACCTTAAGCCCGGCACCGATTATGATACTTTATTCAATTCTGCGCATTGCAGGTCTGAGTCTGATTGGCTGGTAGGTATGAACGCCACACAGGCATTGAGTATTTCTGCTGGTTCACGTTCTGTATTGTCATTAGGGAGGGTACAAACGCCTACGTTGGCGATGATCTGCTCGAGATACCTGGAAACTAAAAATTTTGTGCCCCAACTTTATTATCAATTAGGGATACAGCTGGATAAAGATGGACAGCTGTTTAAGGCCATATCTGTGGCTAATTTTAACGTTAAGGAAGAAGCGCAGGTTCTGTTTGATAAAATTGAAGATGTACCTTCAGGTTTTCCTAATGGTGGAAAGGTATTGGATGTGGAAGCTAAGCCACGCAAAGAACCTCCTCCGCTGTTACATGACTTAAGTAGTCTGCAACAGGAAGCCAATAAGAAAAAAGGTTACACTGCTGATCAGACCCTGAATTTGCTTCAGAATTTGTATGAAACCAAGTTGGTGTCTTATCCAAGGACAGGAAGCAGATATATAGGTGATGATGTGTTTGCGGGAGTACCACAATTAATCACACAACTGACCAAACACCCTGAATTTGGCAAGTCTGCTGAGTTGTTGATGACGATTCCTTTGAACAAACGAAGTGTGAACGCGAAAAAAGTAACGGATCATCATGCCATATTACCTACAGGTATTGAGCCACAGGGTTTAAGCTCAGATCGGCAAGCGGTATATGATATGGTGGTTGGAAGAATGCTTGAAGCTTTTCATCAGGAATGTGTAAAAGAGGTCACTAAGATTACTATAGAATCAGGTTCGGTATTTATTGCAAATGGTACCGTGATTAGATCTGTTGGCTGGCGCTCTGTAATGAATGATAAGGAAGACGATAAAAAGGAAGAAGAGAACCCATCACTGCCTAAAGTAAAAAAAGGCGATGAGCTTCCAATTGTAGAAAAAGCTTTGTTGGAAAAACAAACTAAACCCAAGCCTTTATATAATGAAGCATCGTTATTAAAAGCGTTGGAAACATCAGGTAAAGAAATTGAAGACGAAGAGTTGCGCTACGCCATGAAAGATAGTGGTTTAGGAACTCCTGCTACGCGTGCCTCAATTATTGAGACCTTAATTACCAGAGAATATATATTGAGAGAAAAGCGAAACCTTGTACCTACAACAAAAGGTTTGGCGGTTTATGATGTAGTAAAAGATCAAAAGATAGCGCAAGCGGAATTGACGGGCTCCTGGGAAAAAAGACTGGAGGAAATTCGTTCAGGTGCATCGGTAACAGAGTTTAAGGCCGAGATTTCTGAATATACACGTTCTATCACCAATGAATTACTGGCCGCCGGTGCCGGGCTGGCCCTGAAATTGGCACCAGCTGAATAAACAAAAGGGCCTATACATTGTTATTAGCTAAATAAAATAAAGGAGATGAAGACAGACCTTGTAGAAATTTTTCAGACCATACGAGCAGCCATGCAGCCTTATGCAACACTGGGTTTTACGAATCGTATAAACAGTGATGTGGAGTATGATTTATGGAGTGATAAGAATATGATTTCTGCTGAAAAACCAGGAGTTAGCCGTAATGAGACTTTTTTTGCTTGTGTGAAGATAAATGGCGACGTAGTTGATTTTCTGTTTAGTTCGGATGTGCCAAACTCTAAAGTTGAAAATGAATTGAGGCAGCTTGATGAAATTGCGCAGAAGCAAATTGAAAATGATCTATCACTGGTTTATAAGTTGTTCAAAGAAAAGGAGTGGGTATAAATCAGGATTGGATTCTGGATGTTGAAAATTCGCTTAAAGAAATGGGCTTGTCGCCCGTGATGATGGCACATCCATTTTTAGACCTACTTTACTTAGGACACGAAAAATTCATTCTAAATTTAATCTCTTTATCACATACTTTGGTGCCAAATGATGTGTTAGATGCTCATACAAGTTTGTTAAAAGAAAATCAGCAGATGATTCAGCTATGGGAAGACATTTGGCTTGATAACAAATTACAAGTACTAAATAGGATTTCATCTTTATTGGGAAGAAATCAACGGATTCATGGACGAAAAACAACCCTGGCGACTTTAACACAACAACAGGCAAATACATTTTTCAAATCTTATCATATCCAGGGAATAGCGAAAGCCAAATATAATTACGGTCTTATCTATAATGGCGAACTCGTAGCTGCAGCTGGTTTTAGTGGTTTGAGGCCAATGAAAAGTAGGGGGCCGAACTATCAGTCGGCAGAATTAATACGTTTTGCTACAATAAGTGGAAAGACGATTACCGGCGGACTAACTAAATTAATTAAACATTTTTGTTGCTTATTAAAACCTAATGACATCATGAGTTATGCCGATAAGGACTGGTCATTAGGTAAAGGTTATCAAAGTGCCGGTTTTGTATTGGATAGCATTAGCGAACCCTCCGAAATATGGCTAGACCGAAAAAGCAATAGACGTTATTTTCCGCACCGTTTACCGGAAAACTTCGATCCAGAAAACTATGTTAGAGTTTTTAATACTGGAAATTTGAAATATCTGCTATACTTGTAAATGGTGGAAAACTCATTACTGATTATTTTAGGCCCCACTGCATCAGGTAAAACCAGACTTGCTGTTCAGCTTGCTGATGCTTTAAATGGTGAAATTATTAGTGCAGATAGCAGGCAGGTTTTTAAAGGGATGGATATTGGCACGGGAAAAGACTTGCAGGAATACCAGATTAAAGGGGAAACGATAACACACCATTTAATCAATATTCGTGAAGCAGGGGAAAGTTATCAGGTTGACGCTTTTAAAGAAGATTTTTATGCTGCTTATACTAAAATAAGGGAGTCCAAAAGACTACCTGTTTTATGTGGTGGTACTGGTATGTATATTCATAGCTTGTTGCAGAATCACCAATTTACCAGTATAGCTGTAAATGCCGCATTAAGAGAACGCTTGCAACATTACAGTCTTGATGCGCTTAATGTTTTATTAGATCAATATCCTGCTGCACATACAGGACACGCTGACCGATCAACCCATAAGCGGGTAATCAGGGCAATAGAGGTTGCGGATTATCTTTCCGTGCACCCGATGCCAAAAAAGTTAATGCCTGCTTTAAAGCCTTTGGTTATTGGATTGCATACTGATGTGGAGCGGAGGCGCCAAAGAATAGCAGAACGTTTGGATTTAAGGTTAGAAGAAGGCCTAATTGAAGAAGTTGCGCAATTAATAACAAATGGGGTGTCAAAAGAGATACTTACTTTTTATGGACTTGAATATAAATTTGTAGTTGCTTACCTGGAAGGAACGCTGGATTTAGCCACTTTAAGAGAAAGATTGTTTAATGCTATTGCTCAATATTCAAAAAGACAGATGACTTTTTTTAGAAAAATGGAAAAAGATGGTGTCAAAATTCACTGGTTTGATGCAGATTTAGATCAGAAAGAGCTTAAAAGGGAAATTGTAAATCGTTATTTGCAAATGTTTGGTGCTTAATGGTTTTGGTTTAAGGATTCGCTTAAACTTACACAATTTACTCAAATGGCATGGGTTTTGTTTAACGAGGTATCAATAGATTATTTTAAATTAAACAAGCAAATTGAATTTGCAGTCTAATAAACGAGGCTGCGATGGAAATTAAAAACAAAAAACAAATGAAAACAACTACAAAATTTTTAGCCGGTGCAGTAGCTGCAATAGCTTTATTTTTTTCGACAGGTGTTAACGCACAGACAAAATTAGGTATTGGTTTAAACGTTGGTGCACCAACAAGTGATGCAAGTGATGTTTATAGTCTTGCAGTAGGAGTAGACGCACGTTTACAGTTTGATGTGTCTAAACAAATCTCTATTCCGGTAACTACTGGTTACACAACATTCCTTGGTAAAAACGATGTTGTTGGAAGTTATGATGTGCCTAACTTCGGATTTATTCCGGTAAAAGCAGGTGTTAAAGTTTTCTTTAATGAAAGTGGATCTGGTCTTTAT
Source organism: Pedobacter sp. MC2016-14 (assembly GCF_020991475.1). NCBI lineage: Bacteria > Pseudomonadati > Bacteroidota > Sphingobacteriia > Sphingobacteriales > Sphingobacteriaceae > Pedobacter > Pedobacter sp. MC2016-14. The sequence goes on along the minus strand of NZ_JAJMPA010000003.1, from coordinate 614,960 downwards.
GGATTAGCTGAACTGGGTGCAGCATTTGGTGTAACTAATGGATCAGGTACTTCATTCATTTATTCTCCAGCGTTAGGTTACTCATGGAGCAATGGATTAGATTTAGGTCTTAAATATGAAGGTTTATCAAGAAACAGCACTACGCTTGGACAAGTTGCCCTGCGTGTTGCTTATGGATTTAACTTGTAATAATTTATAAGCTTCGCTTAAGATGCGCTGGTGTTATTAAATAGCACCAGCGTTTTTTTTTGCGTTTATTTTAACCAATATGTATCAGGTCAATATTTTTAAAACTGTATCGTAATTTGTGCCGTATGTTAATTTTAACATATAATTTATCATCTATAATATCCAACTATGAAAACAAGTAAAAAATTTTTAGCCACAGCTTTACTATTAGGAGTAATGGGTTCCGTAAATGTACATGCTCAAACTGTAGAACCATTAAAAGAAGGTAAGGGCTTTCGTATTGGTATTGGTGCCAGTGGAGGTTTAACTAGTGACAGTTCTCCTTTTGATTATGGGTTGGGAGCAGATGCCAGAATTCAATGGGATTTGTCTAACTATGTATCTGTGTTAGGAACTGGAGGGTATACCCGTATGTTTGGTAAGGACGCAAATGCAGATTACGACTTCATTCCTGCCAAAGGCGGTGTAAAGGTATTTCCAATTGGAAACATGTATGCGCTGGGAGAAATAGGAGCAGGTTTTGCAATTAAAGATGGCTCGAAAACTTCACTGATTTGGTCTGGTGGTGTTGGTTATGAATGTAAAAACGGATTAGATTTTAGCTTCAGATATGAAGGCTATACACAGGATAGTTCTTCAAGCACTTATGTGCCATATACGGGGCAATACGCATTGCGAATAGCATATGGCTTTAAATTGTAATTAGAATTTAAAAACTTTTAAAAGCTCCTTACATTTAAGGGGCTTTTTTTATTTATTCAAATTTAAAATGCTATTTTGAGCAAAAAACAAAATGTATGAATAAATATATAACAGCAGCATTGTTGTTAGGGCTTTTGTCTTGCAGAAATGGGGGTCAAAAGGAAAAAGAACAGACTGAAACCGCAGTTGAATCTACAACAAAAACTCCTGAAGCCAAATTTGGAGATGCAAAGGTTCAGGAAATCTACGCAGATTATATCGGCTTAAAAAATGCACTTGTAGAAAGTAGTTATGAGCAGGCAAAAGAAGCTTCTAAAGTGCTGGCCACAAAACTTAATGCTTATGAGGGTTGCGAAAATACAGCATTAATAGCCTCTAAGATCGAAAAATCTGCAAGTATAGAAGAGCAGCGCAAAGAATTTACATTTCTAAGTTCGGATGTTATCGCTATGTTTAAACATGCTGATTTAAAAAAGGGTGTATTATATGTGCAACACTGTCCAATGGCAAACCATGGCGATGGCGGTGACTGGCTTTCCGCTACCAAAAATATTCAAAATCCATATTATGGTGATGAAATGATGGAATGTGGAGCTGTACAAGAAGAAATAAAGGCAAATTAACAATTAGATAACAACTTTGTTAGGGTTGTACTAGCTGCCAATTGAATAGATTAATTACTTTTGTTATTATAAATTATAAGATATATGTCAGAAATTGCAGAAATAAAGATTGATGGTAAAGTGTACGAGTTTCCTGTTATTACAGGGACTGAAGGCGAGAAATCTATTGATATTTCAAAGTTACGGGAATTAACAGGCCACATAACGCTGGATTTTGGTTATAAAAATACGGGATCAACAAAAAGTGCAATTACCTTTTTAGATGGTGAAAAAGGAATACTTAAATATAGAGGTTATGCAATAGAAGAACTTGCTGAAAAATCAACCTTTTTAGAAGTTGCTTATTTGCTTATCTATGGTGAATTGCCAACAGTTGTTCAATTGGAGGATTTTCAATCTCAGATTACCAAACATACTTTGATTCATGAAGATATGAAGAAATTTTTAGATGGTTATCCGTCTAAATCACATCCTATGGCTCAACTGGCCTCATTGGTATGTTCTTTATCTACATTTTATCCAGAATCACTAGACGCTAACTCATCTCCGGAAACGATGAATCGTGAGATGATTAAATTGTTGGCTAAATTTCCTACTATTGTTTCTTTCATCTATAAAAAGTCATTAGGACATCCGCTTATTTATCCAAAAAACAAATTTGATTACGTGAGCAATTTCTTAAATATGATTTTTGGTCAACGTACAGAAGAGATAGAGATTGATCCAGTGGTTGTTAAAGCCATGAACACATTGCTGATTTTGCATGCAGATCATGAGCAAAACTGTTCTGCTTCTACAGTTAGAATGGTTGGTTCGTCTGATTGTAACATCTATGCTTCGGTTTCGGCAGGTATTTCTGCATTATGGGGTCCTTTGCACGGTGGTGCAAATCAGGCCGTAATAGAAATGTTGGAGAAGATTAAAGAGGATGGAGGTGATACTGAAAAATGGATCAACAAGGCAAAGGACAAAAATGATCCTTTCCGAATGATGGGTTTTGGTCACCGCGTTTATAAGAATTTTGATCCACGTGCAAAAATCATTAAAAAAGCTTGCGACGATATTCTTGAAAAATTAGGTATTGATGATCCAGTATTGGAGATTGCGAAAAAGTTAGAGGAAGCAGCATTAAGCGATCCATACTTTGTTCAGCGTAAGTTGTATCCTAACGTAGATTTCTACTCTGGAATCATCTATAGAGCATTAGGGTTCCCAACAGACATGTTTACTGTGCTTTTTGCATTGGGACGTCTTCCGGGATGGATTGCACAATGGAAAGAAATGCATGAAAATAAAGAACCAATTGGTCGTCCGCGTCAGGTTTATGTAGGTCATACCAACAGGACATTCACTGAGCCACAAGACCGTTAATTTAGTTTTAACAGTCATAAAAAAAGCCGGAGAGTAAATTCTTTCCGGCTTTTTTGTCTTATGGAATTATTAATGATTCATAGCTTCAATAGCCTGTAATTCTGCCTTATTGTGCTTATACTTAAATATGAAAGGGAAAATAATGGCCAGCACAAGTGTATATGAAGCAAAAGTGATCCAGATGTTATGCCAGTCTTTGCTCTGGTCGGCAAAGGTGAAAAACTTATCAATGATAAAACCACTGGCAAAACTACCGAATAAGGCACCAAAGCCATTAACCATCATCATGAATAGCCCTTGCGCACTGCCTCTTATCTTTTCGTCTATTTGTGTCTCTACAAATAATGAACCTGAAATATTGAAGAAATCGAAAGCCATCCCGTAAACAATGCATGATAAAATAATCATCCAAAGACCGCCGGCAGGATCTGCAAAAGCAAACAAACCAAACCTTAGTACCCAGGCAAGCATGCTAAACAGCATAACGTATTTTATACCAAATTTTCTAAGGAAAAAAGGAATGGCCAGGATAAATAAGGTTTCTGATATTTGTGAGATAGACATAATGATTGCAGGATATTTTACTGCAAGCAAATCCTGGTATTCAGGTATATTTTTGAAATCGTGCAAAAAGGTATCTCCATAGGCATTAGTAAGCTGTAATGCAGCACCTAAAAACATAGAGAAGATGAAAAAAACAGCAAATTTCTTTTGCTTAAACAACGTAAAAGCCCTTAAACCAAGCGCATTTACAAAAGATTTTGTAGTTACTTCTTTACCCAAAGGTGGGCACTTGGGCAGGGTGAACGCGTAAATACCCAATGCAAGGGAAACTGCCGAAGCAATATAAAACTGGTTGGACGAGGCTTCATTACCTGAAAGGCTCACTACCCATAAAGCAGCAATGAAACCAATTGTTCCCCAAATTCTTACCGGCGGATAATCTTTAACCACATCCTTTCCGCTACCTTTTAACGCAGAGTAAGCTACGGTAATGGATAATGAAAGTGTTGGCATGTAAAAAATCATATTTAGGAGGATTACCCAAAAGAAAGCTGAAGGATTTTCTATCTGAGGCAAACTAAAAAGCACCATTGCACCTAAAATATGTAAAATCCCATATAATTTTTCTGCGTTGATGAAACGATCAGAGATGATCCCGGTTAGGGCGGGCATAAATATGGAAGCAATTCCCATGGTGGAGAAGATTGCACCAAACTCAGCACCTGACCAATGCTTATTTTGAAACCAGTAAACTCCAATAGTAATAAGCCATGATCCCCAGATAAAGAATTGTAGAAAATTCATCAGGACAAGACGAAATTTGATGTTCATATTTTGAAATGCTGTTAGTGTGGGATGAATATAGGATTATTTGAGTACAATAATCAATTTTATAAAAAACAGCTTCCAAATTTTAATAAGGAAGCTGTCAATTTTCGATTTGATGGAGTAACAATAAGTTTATATACTTCTTTTATTAAGTTCATCCCGGATTCTTGCTGCTTTTTCATAAGCTTCTTCCAAAATGGCTTCCTGAAGTTTGCTATTCAGTTCTTCTGTACTTAGCGTTTTGTAATTTATGCCACCAGGTATGGAAGTGCTGATGTCTTCAGATCCTTGTTCTTTAGGAATATTGTCCATGTTCTCCAGAAAAAGGAGGTCATTTCCTTCTATAGCAATACCTGCTGAAGAAAGGATAAATTCATAAGTATAGATTTCTGAATTAAAGCGAACTGCTAAAGCTATGGCATCAGATGTACGGGCATCAATTTCTCGTATCTCTTTGCCATCAGTGCATATCAGTTTCGCAAAAAACACCCCATCAACCAGGTTGTAAATCAGGATTTCTTTAATTTCTATATGATAAGTTTGAGCAAAGGTTTTAAAAAGATCGTGGGTTAAAGGCCTGCTTGGTGTCATTTTTTCCATCTCAATGGCTATAGCCTGAGCCTCAAAAGCACCTATAATAATTGGCAGTCGCCTTCTTCCGTTTACTTCGCCTAATACAAGGGCATAAGCTCCTGATTGTGTTTGGCTATAGGATAAACCAATAATATCGAGTTTTACTTTCTTCATATGTAGTAAATGCTGGCAGCATTACTATGTTTTATTAGATGCTGCCAGACATAGTATTATCCCTTGTGTGTTTTTAGTGCCTCAATTAATTTAGGAACAACCTCAAATGCATCTCCAACTATTCCATAATCGGCAACTTTAAAGAAAGGCGCTTCAGGATCTTTGTTAATGACAACAATTACCTTAGATGAACTGACACCTGCTAAATGTTGGATGGCTCCGGAAATACCAATAGCGATGTATAAATTTGGACTTATGGCAATTCCTGTTTGTCCAACGTGTTCCGAATGAGGTCTCCAATCTGCATCAGATACCGGTTTAGAGCATGCTGTAGCCGCACCAAGCAAGCTTGCTAGCTCTTCTATCATTCCCCAGTTTTCAGGCCCCTTTAGTCCTCTGCCCGCAGATACCACAAGTTCCGCATCTGGTAGAGATATCTTATTTGTAGCCCTTACGATGTCTTTTACAATAGCCGTAAGATCTGTAGGTTTAACTGCTGGAGAAAATGCTTCAATAACGGCATCAACCGGATTTTCCTTCACACCGAAAGCATTTGGGTTAAGTGCAATTACTTTATTTGCTGAACTTAGTTCAGTAATGGCAAAAGCTTTACCAGAGAAAGCTGTCTTTTTAACCCTGAATTGATCTCCTGTTGTTGGTAGTTCAATGGCGCCGTCTATAAGACCTGCTTTAAGTTTTACCGCAATACGTGGTGCTAAACCTTTTCCAGAAAAAGAGTTTGAAAGTACCACAATATTTGCATTTTCCTTTGTAGCTGCTTCAGCAACTACAGCGGCGTAAGCCTGGTTAACAAAAGTTTTTAATTCTTCTGAAGCCACATTTAACACTTTGGCTGCGCCATAGGTACCTAAAGCTTTCAATTCGCTCTCCTCAACATTTCCAATAGAAATTGCCGCGAGAGTGGTGTTATTTTGATCTGCGATGGCTTTTGCATAAGAAACTGCTTCGAAAACAGATTTCTTAAATTTACCATCAACTTGTTCTACATAAACTAAAACTGACATAAATATCTTTTAATAGGATTTTTAAATGGTTGTGCTTGTTAAATTACTTTCGCTTCCTGGTGCAGGAGGTCAATTAATTTTTCTGTTTCCTCTGCAGGAATCAGTTTAACTGTACCGCGGGGAGGAGGGGTTTCAAATGAAACCACTTTAGCCACTTCTTCTACGTCTTGCGCTTCCACAACAACCAGAGGTTTGCTTCTGGCCGACATGATGCCCCTCATGTTCGGTATTTTTGGTTCGGCAACACCCTCAGCACAACTTACTACAAATTTGCCACTTACACTCACAATTTCCTTACCACCTTCAATTTCCCTTTCAATTGTAGCAGTTGTTCCATCATATTCTAATTTTTTGATGATCGAAATGGACGGAATATCCAGAATTTCAGCAACCATACCGGCAACTTGCGCACCATTGTAATCAATTGATTCGCGTCCACAAAGTATGATATCGAAATCGTTGCTTTTTGCATATTGAGCAATTTGGTATGCTGTAAAATATGCATCACGAGGTGCAGCGTTAATTCTTACTGCATCATCAGCACCAATTGCCAGTGCCTTTCTTATGGTTGGTTCTGTAATTGCTTCACCTACATTAAGTACGGTAACGGTACCTTTTCCACCTTCACAAAGTTCAATAGCTTTAGACAAAGCAATTTCATCGTAAGGATTAACGATAAATTGAACGCCGGCTGTATTGAATTGTGTATTATCGTTGGTAAAAGTTATTTTTGTCGTTGTGTCGGGCACATTACTGATACAAACTAATAGTTTCATAAGTATATATATTTGTGTTTAAGATGATGTAGCTCTTTTGAGCCAAATGTCTTTGTGCAAATCTAATTAAAAAAGCAGGGATTTAAAATGCAAAATACCCGATTAACCAAGTTATTAGAATTTTTAGCAGCAGAGCCAAATGATCCTTTTGTATTATATGCGCTGGCCACCGAATACAATACCCAAAATGATGCCGAAAAAGCATTTGGTTACTACCTTGAGCTCATTGAAAAACATCCCGACTATGTAGGAACCTACTATCACCTGGGTAAGCTTTATGAAAAGAACCAGGATACAGAAAAAGCAATATTGGTTTATAAAGAGGGGATGCTGCAGGCCAGAAAGAAGGGCGATAACCATGCCTTTTCGGAATTACAAGGTGCTTATAATTCTGCTATGGGTCTAGATTATGAGGACGATTAAATAAGATATTTTGGCTCATAAAAAGTTGTTGTTTATAAAAGATGTAGTGCTGTTTACCTTCACTGCATTTGGCGGTGCCCAAGCTCATATTTCTTTGCTGCTCAGGTATTTTGTTAAAAATAACCAATACATTTCTGAAGAAGAATTGTTAGAATTAAATGCTTTAGCTCAGGTATTACCTGGTCCGGCATCTACACAAACACTGGTTGGGATAGCTTATAAAGTAGGAGGTTTAAAGCTGGCTCTTTTGTCATTTTTAATCTGGATTTTTCCTTCTGCGGCAATTATGACTTTTGCTGCAATCAGCTTTGCATTGCTTGATCAAAAAGATCGGTTTGTTGAAATATTAAAATACATACAGCCCATAGCTTTAGGAATAGTTGCCTACGGAGCATACCAACTAGGTAAGAAAGTTTTGCATACACAGGTGTCTATTTTTCTGGCATTGGGTGCTGTAATTGCCACTTTAGTGCTTAGAAACGCCTATGTATTCCCATTATCTATATTGATTGGTGGAATGATTTCTTCAGCTATTGAAACCCCTAAAGAAGAAACTGAATTAAGAATGCGGTTGTTTTCTAACATTAACCGTAAAAAGATGCTTTCTTTTATTGGCGTATTATTGGTTCTTGCTTTAGTTGGCGCAGTTATTAATACCACTTCTCCATTTAGCCTGCCTATACGCTTGCTGGAAAATTTTTACCGTAACGGTATGTTTGTTTTTGGAGGAGGACAAGTTTTGGTACCACTTATGTTTACCGAATTTGTGCAAATGAAACACTATCTTCATAGCTCTGGAGAATTTCTGTCTGGTTTTGCGTTACAACAGGCTTTACCTGGCCCTACATTTTCTTTTACAAGTTATTTAGGGGTATTGAGCATGAAAAACTTTGGTTATGGATTGTTTGGACAAATTATGGGTGGGGTAATTGGCGTATTGGGCATAAATTTGCCCGGACTAATCCTTGTTCTTTTTATTGTGCCTTTTTGGGATGACCTGAAGAAAATAACGCGAATTAAACATTCTCTATCGGGGATCAATGCGGTAAGCGTGGGCTTTATTGTAGCCGCTTTTTTATTGCTGCTTGTACCTATGGGGTTGAATTTTATGTCGGCAGGAATTATGCTCAGCACCTTTTTAATTTTGAACTATACCAAAATAAGCCCGCCTATTATTGTGATAGCAGGAGTTTTATTAGGTTACTTTATTTAAAGATTTATTTTGCAATTTAGTAAGGATATTCATTATTTAATCGCTTAACAAAGCTAGATGGTGTATCTATATAATTAGCATCCTTATCTAATCCTTTACGGTAAGCCTCCCGGTCTGCACTGTCTATATAAAACACTTCTTTTAAAAAAGCCTTTTTGGTGAGTCGTGCCCCGTGGTAAGTTTGGTCACCCCTTGGCTCTTTCGCTATCATTTTATGTTTTAGCAATACATTTTCAAATTTTTCTCCACGAAGCCAGACTATAACATTTCCCTTGTTGGCTATACCTATTACAAAATCCAGCCGTTTAATTTCAGGTGAGTGGTAAAGACTAGTATTAACACCCGTTTTCTTTACATTTTTAAAAATTGCCCTAATGGTATCCAGAGGTAAATTAATAGTGTCTTTATAAAATAACTCATCACGATAAGAGGCATACTCAAAAACAATTTTGACCGGAAGTCTTTCTTTTCTGTTAGGATCGTTCCCCGTGCCATCGCCCCATGCCATATTTCTATGGTCATTTACATCACTGTTGCTAATTGATTCAATTTCTCCATCTTCTAAAATAAAATAGCCGTTGCGGATATATATAGGATAGCTGCCCGGTGAAGAGAAGGAACTGCTGTAATAATATCTTTCCCATCCCTTATACCGCCAAAGTTTAACTGCGGTAGCCAAAATGATCAAAAGCAATATTCCGGTATATATTTTATTGGTGGTATTTAGTTTCTTCATCTTAATGTGAATATGAACTTCCTAATGCAATAAAGTACCATAAAACAAACAAACTAAATAAGCTAAGCGCCAGTAAAATGAAGAAAACAATTCGGCTCAACAAGTATGCCTTTCCCCGATAAGTAAAAGTATATATCCCAGTTAACAGGGCTAGAATAGGGCAGGCGATAGCAGAAAGCATAAAAGATTCGTCTTCAGTATTGTAAGTACAAGTCATAAAGAATCCTGTCGCTACCATAATCGCAATGATAAGTAATATGCTTATCCCAGACTGACTTTCAATTGTTGTTGAATGCTCTGTTTCCATAAATCATGATACTTAGTATTCCTGCGGAATAAACTATACTTTTTTAAAATCCAGATTTACCTGGCTAAAATCTCCAGGACCTCAATTAATTCAGGACCTCCCTCTATAGGGTATCCGGGGGTTTTTGTACCTTTTATAGTTACAGACTGGTCAATGTATTTATTCAAATCTAGCTTCGAACTTTTTAAAGCATAGGTTTTGCCTGGTACATTCAATAAATGCGTTCCATACTGAAATGTGGTCATACCTAATTGCTCTACTTTTCCAGATAACGTTATTGTATCCACCTGGGCAATATTCTTCTTGCTGCTACAGCCTGTAATTAAAGCAAATAAAATTAGCAGCAGAATTGCAGGGAATGTTAGAATTTGTCTCATGCTAAACTTAATGGTTAGGACGCTTTAAAAATCCACGATCGTTGAAATGACCATGCGTGTAAAAATCTTCGGGATGACTTTCATAAACAACGGCATTTGCATCCGGAAGTGCGGTTTCTCCTAAAAAAGCATAACGAATGGCTAATTCTTCAGCAGGTGAAATAGTTTTTCCTGGTTCATATACCGGTAAGGTAGCCAGAACTAACGCTACAGCTTCTGGTATAATTACTTCATCTTCTTTTTCGTGGATAGAAACGATACCTATAGGAATAAGTACTAGTCTAAAATCCTCCTCCTCATCGTTATATAATTCCAGATTGGCAACTACATAGCGTACTTTCCTGGCATCACTATCAAATATAAGATCTTCAACTTCACCTAGTTCATTTCCGGCACTGTCTAGAATTTCCCATCCGGTAATATCAGGCTGGTGATCGGCTACCTCAAAATCGCTTTCACTAAGTTCTTCAAGGTATGTTGTGCGGTGCTTTTCAGTCATATCCATAATTTCTTTTTATTTAGTTCCTCAGCTGTTAACTTAATCCTTTATAGAGAAAAAATAATAGCGTAATTGCCACAATGGCAAGTAAGATCCATAAAATTGGTGTTCTTTTTTTTGGTTGAACATCTAATTCGGCCATAATATTATGCTTAAATGATTGTTGTTAATTCCTTTAAGCACTATTTAAGTACTTACGGAAAGACAACAAGGAAATTGAAGAATTGTTCCAAATTATGACAACATTCGAGAAAATAGCCGCTTGGACATGCTGGTTAACTAGTACCTAATTTTATGGATCTTTCTAGTCTTAAAAAGGTGCATCATCGTCAAGCATATCGTTCATGCTAGATGGTTTGATGATTACATTTCCGGCAGGCCGATCAAAATCTGCCGAAGGAAGCATGCCTGCACTAGGATTATCCATAGAGAAAGAGTTAGGTGAAGCATAGCTTTCTTCAAGGTCGGCAAATTTCACGTATTTTCCAATAAAGCGTAATGGCACAATTCCTGTCTCACCATTCCTGTGCTTGGCAATAATTACTTCACCAACACCAGCTTGAGACCTTCCTTGTTCATCTTCTGTAATTCCGTAATATTCAGGTCTGTATAAAAACAGTACCATATCCGCATCCTGCTCAATAGATCCAGATTCCCTTAAATCTGACAGCATAGGTCTTTTTCCATTTGCGCCTGGTCTGCTTTCTACAGCACGACTTAACTGCGAGAGTGCAAGTACAGGTACATTAAGCTCCTTAGCAACAGATTTTAGCGCACGCGAAATACTACCAATTTCCTGCTCCCTGTTACCACCACCACTTTGTCCTTCACCTTTACCATGCATCAGCTGCAAGTAGTCAATAATGATAAGTTGAATATCATATTGTGATTTAAGCCTTCTGCATTTGGCTCTGAACTCAAATATATTTAAGGCAGGGGTATCGTCAATTAGCAGCGGTGCCTCTGTTAAAGAACCTATTTTACTGTGTAATTGCTGCCATTCCCACTCCGCCAAATTTCCTTTACGGATTTTCTCCTGTTCAATTTCGGTTTCCCCTGAAATCAAACGATTGACCAGCTGAACGGATGACATCTCAAGGGAGAATACCACCACAGGTCTTTTAAAATCTACAGCCGCATTTCGTGCGCAGGTAAGTACAAAGGCTGTTTTTCCCATCGCCGGACGTGCAGCGATAATTACAAGGTCGGAGGGCTGCCAGCCACCAGTAATTCTGTCTAAGTCCGTAAATCCTGAAGGTACTCCGGTTAATCCGTCAGATTTTGTTCTCAATTCTTCCAGTGTAGCTAAAGATTGTTTGATGATCTCATCCATCTTTTGCGTGTCTCTGCGAAGGTTGTTTTGAGCAATATCAAAAAGGCCTTTTTCTGCCTGATCTAAAAGGTCAAAGATATCGGTTGTGTCCTCATAGGCATTTTGAATGATTTCAGAGGATATCCTGATCAGCTCACGCTGAATGTATTTCTGCGAGATGATCCTGGCGTGAAACTCTATATTCGCAGCTGAAGCTACACGATTAGTTAAATTAGTGATGTAATATGCACCACCCACCATCTCCAATGATCCTAGTGTTCTAAGTTCAGAAGTAACCGTTAAAATATCTACTGGTTTAGATTTTTGAAACAGTATGGCAATAGCTTCAAATATTTTTTTATGGGCTTCCGCATAAAAAACATCTGGTTTTAAGATATCGATTACGGTAGAAAGGGCATCTTTTTCAAGCATCAGTGCACCCAAAACAGCTTCTTCCAGATCCAGCGCCTGAGGCGGTATTTTGCCCATGGTGCTCATTGGACTAGCTAACCTGCTTTTTCTTGCAGAACTGTAATTAGATTTATCTTGCCCCGTTGTTCCGTTTTCCATACTCATAGCTACAAAATTATACAAAAAAATACGCTCTTTTTGAATTGTTTTTAATGATTTGTTAACAAGCTGTTGTTGAAAATTCTGTGCTAACCTTAATTTGACTACTTTTGCACTTTATAAAATTTTATGGATAATTTCAGAAGGCCGGCACGAGCTAAAGAAAGCAGTGAATTTGTGTTTGGTATCAGGGCTGTAATAGAGGCAATTAAAGCTGGTAAAGACATTGAAAGCCTGTACTTGCAAAGAGGTTTAACGGGAGATATCATTCCTGAACTTAAGGCTTTAATTAAGGACACAGATATCCCTGTGCATAACGTGCCAGTCGAAAAATTGAACCGTATGACGAAGAAAAATCACCAGGGGGTGATTGCTGTGGTTTCGTCCATTACTTTTCAAAAAATTGAAGATATCATTCCCTTGATTTATGAAAGAGGAGAGGTGCCACTGGTATTAATCCTTGATGGAATTACTGATGTAAGGAACATGGGGGCTATTGCACGTACCGCGGCATGTGCTGGCGTTCATGCCATTGTGGTGCCGGTAAAAAATTCGGCACAGATCAATGCCGACGCCATTAAAACATCGGCAGGAGCATTATTTAGTATTCCCGTTTGCCGTCACGTTAACTTGCATAAAATAGCTTTATACTTACAGGAATGCGGTTTGCAGATTGTGGCCTGCACCGAAAAAACAACAGACTTGATTTATGCTCCGGATTATACTGCCCCAACAGCAATTGTAATGGGAGCTGAGGATGAAGGGATTTCAAATGAAATTTTACGGATGTCTAACCATTTAGCGAAAATCCCGATGTTTGGTGAGATTGGTTCGCTAAATGTATCAGTATCTACAGGCATTATTCTATATGAAGCCATCAGGCAGCGCGAGGTTATTAAATAAAACGCGTTCCGAATTTAGATTTTACGTCGGCCACCATTTGCTTAACGGTTTGTTCCTCTGCTCTGGGGCAAACCAAAAGTGTGTTGTTTGATTCTACTACAATATAATCATGCAAACCTTGAAGGATCACCAGTTTATCTTCTGGTACATTAACCATGCAGTTAGATGAATTGAACATCATTACCTGCTCTGAAGGGATAACTGCATTGCCCACGTAGTCTTTTTCTGCCATATCATATATGGAAGCCCAGGTGCCCAAATCAGACCAGCCAAAATCAGTTGGTAATACATACACATTATCGGCTTTCTCCATAATCGCAAAATCTATAGAGATATTAGTGCATTGTTGGTAAGCATTACTAATAAATCCTTTTTCATCCGGTGTATTGTAAATCGATTCTCCCAACTGAAAAATATCGTGCATATCCGGCAAATGCTTTTTAAAAGCGTTATTGATGGATTTGGCTGACCAGATAAAGATTCCTGCATTCCATAAAAAGTCTCCGCTTTGCAGAAATGATTTTGCAAGTTCGAGGTTTGGCTTTTCGGTAAACGTTTTAACTTTAAAAATCTTATCGTCAGTTGCCAGGGTATTTTCCATATATTGGATGTAACCGTAGCCTGTATCCGGACGACTTGGCTTTATGCCAAGCGTAATGAGGCAGTCGTTGTTGGTGGCAGCTATCAATGATTGTTCAATAGAGCGTACAAATTCATCCAGGTTGGCAATGGTATGGTCTGAAGGGGCAACTACAATATTTGCCTCCGGATTGAGCTCCGCTATTTTCATTGAGCCATAAGCTATACATGGTGCTGTGTTGCGCATTATAGGTTCAGCAAGAATTTGATTGTCCTGTAGCTCCGGAAGCTGAGATTTTATAATGTCTGTATAAATTTCGTTGGTAACGATGAAGATGTTTTCCGACGGACAGATTCTTAAAAATCTTTCGTATGTGCTTTGGATCAGTGTTTTTCCAACACCAAAAAAATCTATAAATTGTTTAGGATATTCTGTTCTGCTTACTGGCCAAAAACGGCTGCCAACACCGCCAGCCATAATTAATGCGTAATTATTTTTATTCATTATATAAATTAAAGAACCCCTTCATGAAGGAGATCATGTAAATGTATTAATCCAAAATACCCATTTTTGCTGGTTACCAGCAGCTGGGTAATGTTGTTTTCTTTAATGATTTCAAGTGCTGTAATAGCCAGCATATCTTTATCTATTTTTTTAGGATTACCGTTCATGATATCCCTGGCACAGATGTTTGATAAATCTGTGTGTTTTTCCAGCATCCTCCGGATATCGCCGTCGGTAATGATACCCAGAATTAAATCATGATCAATAACAACAACTGCCCCCAGACGGTTTTTACTAATTTCTATAATTACGTCTTTTACCGGTGCATCCGGGCGGATGGTTGGTTTTTCATTTTTAATCGCCATTTCAGCAACCTTGAGGTAGAGTCTTTTACCTAAAGAACCGCCTGGATGGAAACGCGCAAAATCATTTTCATTGAATGCCCTGGCATGCAGCAGGCAAATGGCCAATGCATCGCCCATGGCAAGTTGTGCCGTTGTACTTGTGGTTGGTGCAAGGTTGTGCGGACAAGCTTCTTTTTCAACCGTTGTATTTAAAATCAAATCTGCCTGAAGCGCAAGCTCAGATTGCAATTGACCTACCATACCAATCAGCAAATTTCCAGATCGTTTTAAAAGAGGGGCCAGAACTTTAATTTCGGCAGTATTTCCGCTTTTAGAAAGACACATCACGATATCATCTTTCTGGATCATGCCCAGGTCGCCATGCACGGCATCTGCAGCATGCATAAAAACAGCTGGTGTACCGGTTGAATTAAAAGTGGCAACAATTTTCTGCGCAATGATAGCACTCTTGCCAATTCCCGTTATAATAACGCGCCCCTGGCTTGTTATTATCCGTTCAACGGCGGTTGCGAAATCATCATTTATATGGTTAATCAGACCTAAAATAGCTTGTGCTTCTAACTGTAAAGTGTTGACTCCCGCTGCTATTATCGATTTTTTACTTTTCAAAGAGATTTTTTTAGTACCTTAATGCCTTAATTACTGCAATTATATGTTATTTTGAATTAAAAATAGCACTGAATATTTTATACTCAAATATGGACGTGAATAAGTCGTTGTTTGACAACTTACAAACCTTTTTTGGTTTCAATAATTTCAAAGGTGATCAAGAAGCCATCATCAACAATGTTCTTGATAAGAATAACACCTTTGTGATTATGCCAACGGGTGGTGGGAAGTCTATATGCTACCAGTTACCTGCTTTGATGAACGAAGGTACTGCAATTGTCATATCACCACTCATTGCCCTGATGAAAAATCAGGTCGATCAGCTACGTGCTTTCGGAGGAAGCGATAGCATAGCACATTTTTTAAATTCGTCTTTAAATAAAACGGAGATTACCCAGGTTAAGAACGATCTGTTGAGTGGGCATACCAAGTTGTTATATGTGGCACCAGAGTCTCTTTCAAAGCAGGATAATATCGATTTTCTACGGTTAATCAAGATTTCTTTTGTGGCTGTTGATGAAGCGCATTGTATCTCTGAATGGGGACATGATTTTCGTCCAGAATACCGCAAAATCAGGCAGGTGATTAGTGGATTGGGAGACAATATCCCAATCATAGCACTTACAGCTACGGCAACACCAAAAGTGCAGCAAGATATCATCAAAAACTTGCAAATGACCGAAGCAACTTTGTTTAAGTCTTCTTTTAACAGGCCTAATTTGTTCTATGATATCCGTCCCAAGCGAGATGTACTTAAAGAAATTATCAGGTACATTAAACAGAATACGGGTAAATCAGGGATTATATACTGTTTAAGCCGTAAAAAAGTTGAAGAAGTAGCCGAGGCGCTGAATTTAAACGGCATCAAGGCATTGCCTTATCATGCTGGTCTGGAGCCGAAGGTAAGAGCGGAAACCCAGGATAAGTTTTTAATGGAAGACGCAGAGGTAATTGTGGCTACTATTGCTTTCGGAATGGGGATCGATAAGCCTGATGTTCGCTTTGTAATCCACCATGATATTCCGAAAAGTATGGAGGGCTATTATCAGGAAACCGGACGTGCCGGACGTGATGGCGGAGAAGGTGTTTGTATTGCGTTTTATGCTCAAAAGGATGTAGATAAACTGGCTAAGTTTATGAAAGATAAGCCTGTTGCGGAGCGCGAAATAGGCACACAAATCCTTAAAGAAGTGATCGATTATGCGGAGTCCGCAGTTTGTCGCAGAAAGCAGATCTTACATTATTTTGGGGAGAACTTTGACGAAGCTGGATGTAACTGCATGTGTGATAACTGCAAGAAACCAAAACAACTTTTTAATGCAGAAGAGCCACTTGGCGTTCTGTTGAAAATGATTCAGAACATAGGCGGAAAGTTTGATGATGCCCATATCCTGAATATATTTATGGGGATGGAAACCGCTCAGACAATTGCATACGAGCACCATAAACTTCCTGAATATGGTTCTGGTAAGGCAGATGGCGAATTGTTATGGAAATCACTGGTGCGCCAAGCGGTATTAAATAACTTTTTATCCAAGGATATTGACAACTACGGATTGCTGAGACTTACAGAAGCAGGCTTAAAATTTATTGAAAGCCCTTATGCACTTAAATTTTTCTTAAACGAACACATTGAAAGTGCTGCTGATGATGATGAGGATGATGTAAAACATGGAACAGGCACGCTTGATACGCAATTGTTTCAACTTCTTAAAGATTTAAACAGAAAAATTGCCAAGCAAAAGAACCTGCCGCCGTTTGTGATCTTTCAAGATCCTTCATTGGAAGAGATGTGTACGCATTATCCAATAAATATGGAGGAACTAAAGCAGATTTCTGGTGTTGGAAATGGTAAGGCACTTAAGTTTGGAAAACCATTTATTGAGCTGATTAATAAATATGTGGTAGACAATGATGTTGAACGCCCTGTTGACCTGATCATTAAAACTCAGGCTAATAAATCTCAGCTAAAGGTTTCTATCATTCAAAATGTAGATCGCCAGATTAGACTGGAAGACATTGCAAAGGCAAAAGGGATCACTTATGATGAGATTCTAAAAGAAATTGAGGCCATTGTGAATTCCGGAACTAAGCTTAACCTGGATTATTTTATTGATGAAATGATTGATGAAGATCGGCAGGATGAAGTGTTCGATTACTTTAGAGGTGCAGAAATTGATTCTATAGATGATGCCTTAAAAGACCTTGGCGAAGAGGATTACACTCGTGAAGAAATTCAGTTGATGAGGATCAAATTTATGTCTGAATTAGGCAACTAAAAACAACATGATTGATTTTAAAATAGATAAGTTAAAGCATACCCATACAAACAATTTTCTGTTAATGGCTGGTCCATGCGCTATTGAAGGCGAGGAAATTGCGATGCGTATTGCTGATCGTATAGTTACAATTACGGATAAATTGGGTATTCCCTATATATTTAAAGGTTCATATCGTAAGGCAAACAGGTCTAAAGGTGATTCCTTTACCGGCATAGGTGATGAAAAAGCACTAAAGATTTTAGAGAAGGTAGGTCGTACTTTCGGCTTGCCTACAGTCACGGACATCCACGAAAGCGGGGAGGCTGCTATGGCTGCCGAGTATGCAGATGTGCTGCAAATTCCAGCTTTTTTATGCCGACAAACAGATTTATTAATTGCTGCCGCACATACCGGAAAAGTAATTAATGTAAAAAAAGGCCAGTTTTTATCTGCCGGTTCCATGAAGTTTGCAGTTGATAAGGTGGTTGAAGCAGGAAACCAACGTGTAATTTTAACAGACCGTGGAAATACCTTTGGTTACCAAGACCTTATTGTAGATTATCGGGGTTTACCCGAAATGCAAAACTTTGGTGTGCCGGTGGTGATGGATTGTACACATTCCCTGCAACAACCCAATCAAAGTAGTGGTGTAACAGGAGGGAAGCCAGAACTGATTGAAACCATTGCGAAAGCTGCCATTGCAGTTGGTGCTGACGGCTTATTTATTGAAACACACCCCAATCCGTCAGAAGCAAAATCTGATGGTGCAAATATGTTACACCTGGATTTACTGGAAGAAATGCTGGTTAAACTCATCAGAATTAGACAAGCGGTTATTTAAGACTAGAGCTTCGTAATTATAAACGAAGTTCTTCTATTTTGCTTTCTGCCCTCCTCTGTATCATTGGTAACCAGGGGATTTTTTGCACCCAAGCCTTTGTAACTTAACTTTACTGGGTTAATTTTATGCGCTACAAGATAGTCGTATACTGCCTTTGCCCTGTTTAGCGATAGCTTTTCATTCAATAGGCTGTTACCAATATTATCTGTATGTCCTTGTATTTCGATAGCAATGTTTTTGTTCAAAACCAATAAATCAACGAGGTTATTTAGTTCCACTACAGAGCTTTCCAGCAATTCATACTTATTGGTGTCAAAAAAAATATTCCTCAACGTCACATCTGTACCAATCCTAATTTTATCCATTAAAATTTCCATAACAAATGGCTTGCTCACATAAGCTTTGTTTAATTCAAAGTTTTGAGAATAGAAAAGATAGCCATCTGCACTTACATTAAAAGCATAATCGCTTCCAATTGGCATCACCGCTAAAAAATCTCCACTTTCAGATGTATAGTCGCTGTATACGGCATGTTTACTCTTCAAATCAACTACTTGTATCCTGGCTTCCAGTAAGCTGCTCGTCTGCCTGTCTTTAACAATTCCTTTTACATAAGTAATTAGTTGTGGTTTTGCATGTTGGGGCATTTTAAAGCGATAAATATCCATGTCGCCAAAACCACCTGCAATGTTAGAACTCAGCAAACCCTCTGTGCCATCTGGAGTAACGATTAAACCAGTTTCTTCATTAAATGTATTGATCGGGTAACCCAAATTCACTGGTTTAGCCCAATTGTTATGCTCGTCCAGTCGACTGTAAAACAAATCTTTATTGCCAAAGCCGGGCCATCCATCTGAAGAGAAATACATTGTTTTTCCATCGGGATGAATAAAAGGCGTGTGTTCGTCATAAGCAGTATTGATCTCTGGCCCCAGGTTTATGGGTTTCTCCCATTCTCCTTCATCATTGAGTGTGCTTTTCCAGATGTCGTATCCACCGAGACCTCCTGGCCGGTTGCTTACAAAATATAAAGTACTTCCGTCTGGTGTTATAGCAGGTTGAGAATCCCAGTAGGCTGAATTTAAAGGTGCACCCAGGTTAAATGGTTTGCCCCATTCATTTCCATTTCTATGACTAACATAGATGTCACATCTTCCCAGTCCATCAGGTCTGTTGCAGCCCGTAAAAAATAAGTACATCCCATCCGGAGAAATAGATTGGGCACCCTCGTTATATGCTTTCGTATTGATTTGGTCACTTAAAGGCAGGGCAGCTTGCCATTCGCTATTCTTTTTTTTAGAAACATAAAAGTCTTCATTTCCTCCAACATTTCTGCTAAAGATGATGGTCTCACCATCAGCGGTAATAGCTGGGAAGTAATCCCTGTAGCCTGAATTTATGCCAGGACCCATATTCAGCAATTTAAATTGTTCCGGAGATTTCATCGCCTGTATCGAGAAATCACAATCCCTAATGTGTTTTTCTGCCAATTGCTTTAAAACGGGATCTGTTCCTTTATAGGTATCAATAAATAACTGATAGTTTTTTTTTGCGTTTAGATAGTCGCCTTTATTGGAGAAGGCCCTGCCGATTTTAAAATACTCCCTTGCATCAGTCTGTGCAAATCCAAACTGAGTAAGGAATATGATGAGCAGTGTAAGGGTATATTTCTTCATTACAATTTAGATGTATTGATACATTAAATGTAAGAAGATAAAAATGAATTAAGGTATGTTTAAATATTTATGGGTCTGAAGTGAAATTTCCCATTTAGGATTGGCCATTACATAATCAATAATCAAAGGTGTAATTTCCTTAGATTTTGACCATTCTGGCTGCAGATAGAGTTTACAATCAGGCGATACGGTTTCCGCATATTGCTCAGCCCATGCAAAATCACTTTTGTTAAAAACAATCACTTTAAGCTCATTAGCAAATGGCGTAATGTCCGGGCGCGGAGCTTTGAACTTTTTAGGTGACAAGCAAATCCAGTCCCAATGTCCCGAAAGGGGATAAGCCCCGGAGGTTTCAATAAACGTAAGGATGTTTCTTTCTTTTAATTTGGAAGTAAGGTAATCCAGGTTATAAATTAGTGGCTCGCCGCCAGTAATCACTACTGCTTTACCAGGGAAAGAATCTGCCTTCTCTGCAATCGCATCTGCATGCGTTAAAGGATGTAATTCAGCATCCCAGCTTTCTTTCACATCGCACCAGTGGCAGCCCACATCACACCCACCAAGGCGAATAAAATATGCGGCCTTACCCGTATTGTACCCTTCGCCCTGAATAGTGTAAAACTCTTCCATTAAAGGAAGTAAAGTGCCGTCTGTTGGAATTTGATGTGCCATGTTAAGGCCGCAAAGGTAAATAATTCCTTCAGCGGAAATGTGGTTTAGCTGTAAATTTCCTTTTTAGCTGATGCCAATGTGTTTTTTAACAGGCCTACAATGGTCATTAATCCCACTCCACCAGGTACGGGTGTAATCCATGAAGATATTGGTGCAACGTTTTCAAAATCAACATCTCCAAATAACTTATAGCCAGATTTAGTGGTTTCAGAAGTTTCTCTGTTGATGCCCACATCAATTACTATGGCACCAGGTTTAACCATATCTGCTGTGACAAAGTTTTTTCTACCAATAGCTGCTACAATGATATCGCCCTGTAAAACCAATTCTTTTAAGTTAGAAGTTTTGCTGTGTGTAAGTGTTACGGTGCAATTGCCAGGGTTAGCATTACGCGCCATTAAAATACTCATCGGACTGCCAACTATATTGCTCCGGCCTACAACTACACAATGTTTACCAACGGTATCAATTTGGTACGCTTGTAACATCAGTAAAATTCCGTAAGGGGTGGCAGGAATAAAACAAGGCAGGTTGCGCATCATTCTACCAAGATTTACCGGGTGAAAGCCATCAACGTCTTTTCTGTAATCAATGGTTTCGGTAACCTTCTCCGGATCTATGTGTTTAGGTAGGGGCAATTGTACAATTAAACCGTCAACACCTTCATCGTTGTTAATTTCACGAACCTTCGCCAGCAGTTCCTCTTCAGTAACACTGTTGTCGTATCTAATTAAAGACGATTGAAAGCCAACCTTCTCGCAATTTTTCATCTTACTGGCTACATAGGTTTCACTACCGCCATCATTACCAACCAAAATCGCCACCAGATGTGGTTTTCTGCCAGTGGATGTTAAAAATTCTGCCGCTTCCGCTGCTATTTCAAGTTTTATTTTTTCTGATGCAAATTTTCCGTCTAATAACTGCATTTTCAAAGTAGTAAGTGTTAAATAGTAAGCGCTAAGTAGTAGTGTTCAACTACTTAATCCAATTTCAATACAGCCATAAATGCAGTTTGTGGAATTTCCACATTACCTACCTGGCGCATTCTTTTCTTTCCTTGTTTTTGTTTTTCCAGCAATTTGCGTTTACGGGAAATATCACCACCATAACATTTAGCGGTAACGTCTTTTCGCAAAGCGCTCAGCGTTTCGCGGGCAATTACCTTAGCCCCAATAGAAGCCTGGATTTTAATTTCAAACTGCTGGCGGGGAATCAATTCTCTTAGTTTCTCGCATATTTTCTTTCCAAAATCATAGGCATTGCTGCGATGGATCAGTGAAGATAAAGCATCAACAGGCTCTTCATTCAACAGCATATCCAGTCTTACCAAATCAGATTTTCTGTAACCAACCTGATGGTAGTCAAATGACGCATAACCTTTTGAAATCGTTTTAAGCTTATCGTAGAAGTCAAAAACAATCTCACCCATGGGCATTTCAAAAACGAGTTCAACCCGGTCTGAAGTCAAGTATGACTGGTTCACAATGATTCCGCGTTTTTGTATACATAAAGACATTACAGGCCCCACAAAATCGGCTTTAGTAATGATGTTTGCTTTAATAAAAGGCTCCTCAACAGAGTCAAGCTTGCTGGGGTCTGGTAAATCAGATGGGTTATTTACAATAACTTCTTCGCCTCTAGTGGTTTTGGCAATGTAAGATACGTTGGGCACTGTTGTAATAACAGTCATGTCAAATTCACGCTCCAAACGCTCCTGAATAATTTCCATGTGCAGCATGCCCAGGAATCCGCAACGGAAACCGAAGCCTAGTGCAGCAGAACTTTCCGGTTCAAAAACTATCGAAGCATCATTGAGCTGAAGTTTATGCATGGCTTCTCGCAGCTCTTCAAATTCGTCTGTATCTACAGGATAGATGCCGGCAAAAACCATTGGTTTTACTTCTTCAAAACCTTGAATGGAATCTGGAGAGGGTCTATCAACAGTTGTAATTGTGTCACCAACTTTTACTTCACGTGCTTCCTTAATACCGGAAATGATGTATCCCACGTCGCCGGTTTTAACCACAGTACGTGGCGCCATATCCAGCTTTAAAATTCCAACCTCGTCTGCTAGATATTGTTTACCTGTATTGATGAATTTAACTTTATCACCTTTTTTAATTTCGCCGTTTACTACTTTATAGTAAGCAATAATTCCCCTGAAGGGATTAAAAACAGAGTCAAAGATTAAAGCTTGCAGGGGAGCATCCGGATCACCGACAGGAGCGGGAACACGGTCTACAATAGCCTGAATGATATCAGGAATCCCCATTCCGGTTTTACCGGATGCAGGAATAATATCTTCGCGTTTACAGCCAATTAAATCAATAATTTGGTCTTTTACCTCTTCTGGCATAGCCCCGGGTAAATCCATCTTATTTAAGATGGGAATAATTTCCAGATCATGTTCAAGTGCCAGGTAAAGGTTTGAAATGGTCTGCGCCTGGATACCCTGAGAGGCATCTACAATCAATAAAGCACCTTCACAAGCTGCAATGGAACGGGAAACCTCATATGAGAAATCTACGTGTCCTGGCGTATCAATCAGGTTGAAATTGTATTCAATATCCCCAACCTTATAGTTCATTTGTATGGCATGGCTTTTTATCGTGATACCACGTTCACGTTCCAAATCCATGTTGTCCAGGAGTTGGGCCTGAGCCTCACGCTGACTAATGGTTTTAGTATATTCTAATAAACGGTCAGCCAATGTACTCTTCCCGTGATCAATATGTGCAATTATGCAAAAATTACGTATGTGCTTCATCTTTGCGCAAAGATACTATTTTGAAAGTATATTTTATAAGATCGTAAAATCATCGGCATCTCTCAAAAATGGGAAGCTTCTTCTGTTCTTTACCAGTTCTGCGTAATTAATACTAAAAGTATAAAGGTCTTCATCCTCTGGTTTATAATAAACCGTATTTCCATTTGGGTCAATACACATAGAATGACCACTATGGTAAACTTCATTACCATCATGTCCAACCCGGTTAACGCCAATTACATAACTTTGGTTCTCTATAGCCCGGGCAGGGATTAATGCTTTCCAATGCGCAGTTCTTTTATCCGGCCAGCTGGCTATAACCAATAGCAGATCGTACTCCATGTTTTTATTGCGTAACCAAACCGGAAAACGCAGATCGTAACAAATGGCAAGCCTTATTTTCCATCCGTTAAGTTCCACAATTACCTGTTCTGTTCCTGGCGCATAATTCTTGTCTTCAGATCCCATGCTAAAGAGGTGTCTTTTGTCATAATGACTTGAAGTACCATCGGGAAGCATCCAAACCAGACGGTTATAAAATTCCCCATTTTCTTTGATCATTAAACTTCCTGTTACTACACAGGCATATTTTTGGGCCACCTCCTGCATCCATTTTAGCGTTTTGCCATTCATATCTTCAGCAAGGGCTGCAGTATTCATGCTAAACCCAGTATTGAACATTTCTGGTAAAACAATTAAATCTGTCTTTTCTTTTACACCCATTGACAGGCGTAAAGACAGGTTTTGGAGGTTTTTATCCACGTTTTCCCAAAACAAGTAAGCCTGGAAGACCGTTATTTTTAGGTTACTGATGTTTAAATAATTTGTACTTTCCATATTATCTTGTTTACGTATGGATTAAAGTTTCATTAATCTTTGAACGGCGATTTCAAGGGTTTCTTGTTTCTTGGCAAAACAAAAGCGCAAGACACGGTGGTCTGTATTTCGCGTATAAAAAGCTGATACCGGAATACTGGCAACACGCGTTTCGGTGATTAAACGCATGGCCAAGTCCGTATCACTCTCTTCGCTAATTCTATCATAAGTAACGCATTGAAAATAAGATCCGTTACAGGGTAACAGGTCAAATTTGGTTTCCCTGAGCAGGTTCCTGAAAAAGTCTCTCTTTTGCTGAAAGAAATCCGGCAGACCTAAATAAACCGAGGAATCTTTAAGGTAATTGGTAATAGCAACCTGCATAGGGGTGTTTACACTAAAAACGTTAAACTGGTGGATCTTTCTAAATTCCTGCATTAAACCTGCAGGAGCAAGGCAGTATCCAACTTTCCATCCTGTAGCATGAAGTAGTTTTCCAAATGAAGCGGCGATAAAGCTGCGTTCTTTTAGTTCGGGATAGGAAGCCATACTCAAATGTTTTTTACCATCATATACCAGGTGTTCATAAACTTCATCACTTAAAATCAGTACATCAGTACCCTTTACCAATTTGATTAAGGCCTCTATGTCTTTTTCTGCTAAGATATGACCTGTAGGATTTTGCGGGCTGTTCAAAATGATCATTTTAGTGCTTGAACTGAATAGCTTTTTAACCATATCCCAATCAATCTCATAATTAGGGGGCGACATCTCGTAAGATTTTACGAGCCCGCCCAACATTTTTATTGTCGGCGCGTAACTGTCGTAAGCAGGTTCAAAAATAATCACTTCGTCCCCAGCTTGTATAGTAGCAGTTAATGCTGTAAAAATAGCCTGGGTTCCGCCAGCAGTTATGGTAACTTCTGTATCAGGGTTATAATCGGTTTGATATAATGATGTTACCTTATCGGCAATCAATTCTCGTAATGCCGGCATTCCCGCCATTGGCGCATATTGGTTGTACCCGTCTTTTAATGCCTGTGCTACAAAATCAATTAATTTAGGGTCGCAATCGTAATCAGGGAAACCCTGAGAAAGATTAATAGCTTTATGTTCTTCAGCGAGTTTAGACATCACAGAAAAAATTGTAGTGCCTGTACCTGGTAGTTTGGATCTGTTAGATATCATGTAATGGCTAAATTACATATATTTGGTTTAAAATAATCATTCTATTTATGACATTAAAGACTAAAGAAAGCAGATTGTTATTGGTGCTGGCTGCATTTTTTGTTTCAAATGCTGTCCTTTCTGAGTTTATGGGGGTAAAGCTATTTTCGGTGGAAGGTACATTGGGCTTTAAAGAATTTGACATTAACCTTTTTGGCGTACCTCATTTATCTTTTGTGATGTCGGCAGGTGTATTAACCTGGCCATTAATTTTCATCATGACTGATATTATTAACGAATATTTTGGCGTAAAGCAGGTTAGGTTTTTATCCGTTTTAACGTCCATTTTAATTGCCTATTCTTTTCTGGTTATTTGGGGGGCAATGGGGCTAACTCCCGCAGGCTTTTGGGTCAATCAAATTATAAACGGTGCGCCGATCAATATGAACAATGCTTTTTCCGGCATTTTTGGACAGGGCTTGTGGATAATAGCGGGCTCAATTGCCGCGTTTATCATCGGACAGTTTACCGACGTTTTTATTTTTCACTGGATTAAGAAAATGACGGGCGAAAAAAGATTATGGCTAAGAGCCACCGGATCCACGCTGGTCTCTCAGTTCATTGACAGTTTTGTGGTTATATTTATTGCTTTTTACATCAACCCGCAATACAATTACAGCTGGAAAATGGTTGCGGCAATAGGTTTGGTAAATTATACCTATAAATTTGTAGTCGCCGTGTTGATGACGCCTATTCTCTACCTGATTCACGGTGTCATTGATCGTTACTTAGGAAATGACCTATCGAAAAAACTCACTGAGATGGCTACGAGGGAATAAAAAAAGGGAAGATTTTCTAGAAATCTTCCCTTTTTTTATTTTCAAAAATTACTGGTTAAGCATTCTGTACCGCATCATTTGCATCATCTGATGCACCTTTTACAGCATTAATGGCTTCCTCTTTGTAATTATTAAAGCCGTCTTTCAAATCGCTTGCCTTAGATTTTACCTGATCTACCAGTTCATCTGTTTTAGCAAGAACCTGATCTTTTGTATTTTGATATTTATCTTTTAGGCTATCCTTCAAATCGGTAGCTTTATCTGTGATTAAACTTCTGGTTTCTTCGCCGCTTTTAGGGGCAAACAATACGCCTAAAACAGCACCTACAGCAAGGCCGGCCAACAATGCTACCACAGCTTTAGAAGAATCCGAATCTCTTGTTACGCAGTTTGATAATACTTTTTTATAATCCATGATGATGTGTTTTTTTATTTAGTAACACTAATCAGGTCATACTGTTTTGAAAAAATGCAATTATTCAGCTTCGTGGTCAATAACAATCCTGATCTCATGATCAGAAACGGTAATTTTTCTTTCCTTATATAAAGCACCAATCGTTTTTTTAAAGGCACTTTTGCTGATTTTAAATCTATGGTAAATATCCTCCGGAGTGCTTTTATCACCCAAAGCAATTATACCTTTACTATCTTTTAGTTCCTGGTAAATAATGTCCTTAGAGTCTAATATATGGCTATAGCCCATCGGTTGCAAGCTAAGGTCAATTTTGCCTTCAACCCTTATTTTTTTAATCCATCCTTTTCTAATCTCTCCGGGATGCAGTTCGTCAAACAATTCATTGGTGTACAAAAGTCCAATGTATTTGTTGTCAATAATGGCATTGAAGCCCAAATCAGAGCGGTCTACAATCAATAAACTTACCTCATCACCTTCTTCAAGGTCAATGTCTTCTTCCTCAACAAAGTTGGTTAGCCTGGAAGAAGCTACCATGCGGTCGTTACTGTCATCTAAAAAAACATATACTACATGGCTGTCGCCTTTAGACATTGGTCTTTTCTGTTCTCTTTGCGGAACATAAACATCCTTATCGATACCCAGGTCCATAAATACACCATCTTCAGTTTCGTCCACTACGGTTAAGAAAGCAAAATCTCCCACACAGGCCAGTGGTCTTTTAGTAGTAGCCAATAAGCTGCCGTCTTTATGCGTGTACACAAATACACTGATGTTTGCACCTATTTCTGTATTGGCTGGTACCAAAGTATAGGGCAGGAGGGCTTCTTTATCTCCATCTGTTAAAATCAGTCCGTTATCTGTCTTGTTTATAATTCTGAGGTCGTTGTATTCTCCAATAGATATCATGCTGCAAAGATAGCAAAAAAAAAAGCTGCCATTTTGGGTGGCAGCTTTAAAGGTTATGCTTTTAGTTTACTTGTTAATTTCGGCAATTGCTGCATCTATAGCAGCGGCATTGGTTTTTCCAGCTGCAGATTGTTGTTTCAATTGTGTAAGTAAATTAATTACATACTTGTCTATTCCGTATTGCTTATATTTAAGTCCAAGTGTTTTAGCTTCTTCTATGGCTTTTTGCAACTCAGGGGTGCTGTTTGCTTTAGCCGCCATGCCAAGGTAGGCAGGTAGGAGGCTTACTTTTTCCTGAGCACCCATTCCAGCAAATTTATTCGCGATGAAAGGAAGATTTTGTTCCGTTCCAAATCTGGCGTAAATCATTAAAATGGCTTCCGTTAAAGCTTTGCGATTGTCTTTTTCCAGATCTTTAGCTGCAAGTAAAGCTTCCTCTGGTTTTAGTAAAGCCAAAGCTTGAAGGCCAGCACCCTGAACAGCATAGGATTTACTGGTTAAAGCTTTTCTAAATAAAGGAAGATCGGCTTCATTCTTATTTCCCGCAATTACATTGATGG
The DNA here is from genome assembly GCF_020991475.1 of Pedobacter sp. MC2016-14. Lineage (NCBI taxonomy): Bacteria > Pseudomonadati > Bacteroidota > Sphingobacteriia > Sphingobacteriales > Sphingobacteriaceae > Pedobacter > Pedobacter sp. MC2016-14. The sequence goes on along the minus strand of NZ_JAJMPA010000003.1, from coordinate 586,877 downwards.
CTGTTGCCTGTACAGTAGTATTTGGGTCTGTTGCCGCCATTTTTTGAATAATTGGCATGGCCAGCGCAGCGGTTTGTGTATCGCTAAGGTCTAACGAATCCAGTGCAGCAGCTCGCAATCCATAAAATTTATCATTTAATGCCGCTATCAATAAATTTAATCCTTCCGGTGTTTTTTTGTTTTTTGCTCCCTGCTGTATGGCTTCCAAACGATCCAGGTATAAAGGCGCATTTGCATACTGCTGCACATACTCGCTTAAAGGTTTGGCGTCGGTTTTTTCCCAAAGGATTACTTTATCAGCATCCACGTTCACCAAAGATGGTTTAGAAGGACTTAAAAATGAGAAAGTCTGTACAGAATCTGTTAAAGTAATTTGGTAGCGTTGCTTGTTTTTACCGAGGTAAACATCCACCGCCATCGGCAAAATAAATAACTTACCAGCTTGCGTTTGCTTTAAAATCACCTTTTGTGTTTTGTTCGCTTCATCCCATGCGTATTCAATGGTTACAATAGGGTGTCCGGAATTGAAATACCATTGGTTAAAGAACCAGCTCATGTCTTTTCCGCTCGCTTCTTCCATAGCCAGGCGCAATTGGTGTGCCTCACCGGTTTTAAAAGCATTTTGCTTTAGGTATAGGTTTAAACCTTTAAAGAACACTTCGTCACCAAGAAAATTACGCATCATGTTTAAGATACGGCCACCTTTCTGGTAAGAAACCAGGTCAAACATATCTTCCTTGTCACTATAATGAAAACGTACCAGGTTTTTTAACGCATCTTTGTTAGATCCCAGGTAATTATCCATATCATGATAATTATGGGCATCGGCTTCATCCTGACCATATTTATGCGCTGCCCATAGCACTTCACTGTAATTGGCAAAAGATTCGTTTACGGTAAGGTTGCTCCAGCTTTCAGCAGTTACATAATCTCCAAACCACTGGTGAAAAAGTTCGTGTGCAATGGTACTTTCAGCTTGACTAAAGTTCTCATCCAGCATTTCACGTGCGGTACGCTGTACATATTCGCCATGTAACGTCGCTGTAGTATTTTCCATAGCACCGCTAACGTAATCACGTGCCACTATCTGACTGTATTTATTCCAGGGATAGTCAACACCTAAAATCTTACTGTAAAAAGTAATCATCTCTGGTGTTGTACCAAAAATCTGCTTTGCATAAGGCGCATATGCTGGTTCCAGGTAATAATTCACTTCTTTTTCCTTATACTTATCGCGATAAATCTTAAAATTTCCCACGGCCATCATGAATAAGTATGGCGCATGTGGAAGTTCCATTTTCCAGGTATCTGTACGGGTACTATTGGTATTTTTAACCTGCTTAAATAATTTTCCGTTAGATAGGGTAACGTATTTAGAGGGAACCGTCATGCTGATTTCCGAAGTCGTCTTTTGGTTCGGTTTATCTATAGTTGGAAACCAGGTAGAGGAAGATTCTGTTTCTCCCTGCGTCCAGATTTGAACCGGTTTTCCTTTAGTTGTACTGTCTGGATTGATGAAATAAAGCCCTTTTGCACCAGTTATTGCGGCACTTCCTTTCGCTTCCAGTTCATCTGGTTTTGAGGTGTAATCAATGTAAATGGTATACGCTTGTCCAGGAAGAAACTTTTTTCCGAGTTGTATTTTTACTTGAAGGCCATCGTATTTATACTTTAGGTTTTGTAATGCTGTTCCATTTACCAGCGCTACAGTTTTAATGTCCATGCCTTTGGCGTCCAGCGTTAGTGAATCCGTTGCGTATGCGTAGGGTTTTAATGTTACCCATTCTTTGCCATAAAGATATCTTTTAGCATAGTCAAACTTAACATCCAGCCGGGTATGCACCAGCGCATTTACTTTAGTTGCTGTAGCGCGGTACGCTGCAGATGACTTTTCTGTCTGTGCGCTAACATCAGACCCCAGGAGTGCCAATGCAAAACAGGCACACCAGGCCGTCTTTTTTAGGTTCTTGTTCATTTTATATCAATAATAAAAGCGAATGTACTCAAATTATCAGTGATGTTTATTTCCGTTATTTAATTAATTGTACAAATTAAGGGACAGTAAACAGTTGATTGGATAAATGAAGGTTATGTAACTTTCTGGTTATGTAAGGTGTTGATTATCATATGTGCTAACCCATTATTTAAAGATAAGATGCAAACATTTTTAGAATGGGGTTTGGTTTTTGAACCTGCAGGGAGAAATAATGCATCTACCTGCATTATGTAAAATATGTTTTATTTAAATGTTATACAAAATGAAAAACAATTCAGTTTTTAAAAAACTATTCGCTGTTACCGCAATTTTAGGGATCGCATTCTCTATGAGTTCTTGTAAAAAGAATGATGTTGATGAATCCGGATCGGCAAACATCAGGGTAATTAATGCTTCTGCATCATCCAGTGCGCAAAGTTTTTACCTGGCTAACTCGGCTGTCGTTCAAGGAGGCCTGCGTTACGGAGACAATACCAATTATATGGCTGTTAATTCCGGAAATAACCTTGTAACAGAATTTAGAAATGAAGGCTCATCGGCTGCTTATGCGAGTGGAAAGTTTGATATTACTAATACCTTGTCTTACAGTATATTTTTGGCGGGAGATGGCCAGCAGGCGAGAGTTAAAGTTTATGAGGACAATAATGCCGCGCCAGCTTCAGGGAAAGCGAGACTTAGGTTTATTCATTTGAGTGATGCTGCTCCTGAGTTTATTGATGTTAGGACGAGTCTTAATGCTACAACAAGCGTAGTTGCAGGCTTAAAGCGCGACAACGCGAGTACTTACGTAGATGTAGATGCTGGACTTTCTTCTCTTTTTGTCTTCCAGGTAGGGCAATCTGCAAGCCTTGGAAACTTTAACCTTTCTACTTTTGCTGCCGGAAAAATTTATACCGTGTACATCACAGGTTCAACCAGCAGTACCATTCGGGTAAATCAATTCACACAAAATTAACTCATCAAAGTTCTTATCAACTTAATTCAAGTCAGCTTTTGTACAAAGCTGACTTTTTTTATTAAAAATTCGAAATATTATTTGTTCAATAAATCAGCTTTATTAATCCCTTAAGCCCTGTTTTTTCTGTCTTACAACTTTTTGTGATGGGTTTTTTAAATATTATTTGTTAGTGTATATTGTACACTAACGGAATGTTTGTATATTTGTATCAGAGATCAGCAGGTAATTAGCAGATCATCGTAAAATTGACATAAACGTTTTCAGATGGTAACCGGTAGTTCTTTAAGGACTGCAGCACTGAAAATTTAAAGGAAAAGCCCGTTCATACAGGTTTATATTTGGTTAGAATAGGGATGCTTCGTGGATGCGACAGCCCTTTCTTTTTTTATAAGCTTTTTTTCAGTATGTTATGGATAAATCCAAGAAGAGATGTGTTAATAATCTGTTAGTTTTTTTATAGTTTGTCGGGAGTTAATATATGCATTTAAACTGGATTCAGTGAGGGTGATCTAGCTTTCGTCCCTGCTCTTGTCCCAGTGTTTTTATATTTCGTATCCATTTAACTTTATTAAAGCATCCCTCTATCAGCGGAAACTATAAAAGGTATTACTGCTAATAATCAAATGATCCAGTACTGCTATGTCAAGTAGCTTGCCCACATGTTTTAATTGTCGGTCATTTTCACTTGGTTTTGGTTCTCCGCTTGGATGATTATGGGCTAGAATTATCTGACTGGCTCCGGCTTTCAATGCTGTCACAAATATCATCTAAGGGCGTATGTAGAAGTTCTGGATATTGACTAATTTCGAAGTATGGAAGTTTTTTTATTATGGCACACACATATCGATGAGAATTTGGAAGGTGGCGAAGACAGTAAGCTTATTGGTTTGTATAGTTCGGCGGAAAAAGCTGAAGAGGCCAAGCATCGTTCTCAGCTTTTAGAAGGTTTTAGAGATCATATAGATGGATTCTTGATCGATAGATATACTATCGATCAAGACAATTGGACTGCTGGATTTGTAACCATTCCTTAATTGTCACTGATTAAAAATAACCGTAGTCTGCACCATCGACAAGTAGAGTGTATCTTTAATATCCTCTTTTTGCGTGAAAACCAGTATGTACAATTTATTTACTGGTTAGCATCTATTTACCATGTGTAAGTTTTACAATTCGGGAATTTCTCTTATCAATCACAATATGGAATGTACCACCATCTGATTCGCTAGTTAATGTGCCATCTATGATATAGTAGTTGCCAATCATTTGAACTTCATAAGGACGCTCGTCAATTATATGATCTCTGCCATAGATATCAAACAGTATAGGCTCGACCACTTTTACAGCCGTAGCGTCATTCTTTATCATAACCCACTCCTTAGTAACATTGTGAGACAGAGTATCCTGAAGTATCGATTTAAGATCATCGGCTGTGTAGTGATTGCCTGTCGTGTAATTACCATTATAAAGATTGGCTATTCCAACTGTTGCTATTATCAATATTGGTAATGCCCATAATGGTTTATAGTTCATGCGCGTAATAGATTGATGATTGAAATGCACGCTAAGATAGAAATTAACACTAATTAACATATCCGGCTTTAAACTATTATGCTGAATCATGCTCTATTTAACAAACAACAAATAGAAACATGAAAAAATTAATGATCACCGCTATTTTATTCATCAGCATGGGTACAATGGCATTTGCACAAAAAGATGTGGCCAAAAAACACCACAAAACACCTGAAGAAAAAGCGCAGAAACTTACTGCTGCCCTTGAAAAAAAGCTTGCTTTAACAGCAGATCAAAAGGCGAAAATTTACACCATCAGTCTCAACGGGATAAATGAGGTACAGAAAAAACATGTTAAAGGACAGAAGCCTGATCGTACAGCAATGAAAGCTGAGTTTGAAAAGAGAGATCAACAGATTTCAGCTGTTTTGAATGATACACAGCGTAAAGCTTATCAGGAATGGAAAACCGAGAAAATGAAATCAATGAAAGAGCATGGCCGGAAAAATAAAAAAGGAGATGCTCAAAAAGTATAAAGGTTGTTAAATTGTAGTTAGATTGAAGGAGGCTATATCGAAATTTGATATAGCCTTTTTTTATCATACAAAAAACTGGGAAATCTTGAAACACGAGCATCAAAAAATGCACTTAAAATGCTAGAATGGCTTCTGTTTCTTACATGCGTCCGGCATGCGTATATACCAACTTAAGGGTTGGCTTGAATCAACTTCGAGGTTGCGTAAGGGTTGAGTAACCTAAATGCCTTTCAATCCTGTACGTGACTCGAACGTGATTGCTTGATGGTATATACGCATGCCGGACGCAGCTTTGTAACATGGATTAATATTTTATTGCAAGATGAGCAAACCTACTTCATCATCCAGGGCTGCACCATCTAATTTGATACAGTTTTTTTATTCTTTTTTCTTCAAATTACTTTTATATTAGCTTTTGTCAATCGTTTAATATGCAAGCCCCTTTAGAGACAGAAGAGTACAGGTTATTATTAAAGCTGCAGAAAGGAGATCAATCTGCTTTCAATACTTTAATGGCAACTTACAAAAGGGTACTGGCTAAACGGATTTTGTATATTCTAAAATCAACTCAAGATACGGAAGAGGTACTGCAAGAGCTCTTTGTTAGATTATGGCTGAACAGGAAAAAAATAGACCCAAACCTGCCCATTAAAGCCTACCTGTTTCATATTGGAGAAAATCTGGTCATTGACGCCATCCGTAAGGCAAATCGTGAAAAAAACTTTTTAAAAGCCTATAAAACGGAGCAATCAACGGAGGCATACAGCCATATTGAAGAAACACTTTACAGGAAGGAAAACCGTGAACTGTTAGATAAACTTATCGCGCAGGTTCCTGAACAATCCAGAAAAGTATTTACGCTTTGTAAGATTGAGGGTAGAAGCTATGATGAAGTTAGCCAGCTGCTATCTATATCTACAGCAACAGTCAATTCGCACATCACTAAAACCAATAGGCTATTGCGTAACTATCTTAAAGAGAATGAAGGTTTAATCATTGGCCTCTCTATAAGTTACATCTTTCTTGCTTCATAATACCAACTTATAAAATATATTTTATTGGTAAACAGTATGTTGTAATTATTTTTAATTTACAGTCATTGCTTTTTTTTGTTTGAACGTATAGGGTTAATATGAATGCATTTAAACAATCAGGGGAAACTAACAGACTGCAACTGCTTTTTGAAAAATATCTGCAAGACAGCCTTACTGCTGAGGAAGCTGAAGAGCTTGAAAAGCATATTGACAATCCAGCGCTAGAGTTTCAGCTAAGAAACAGTGTAAAAGAAACTATGGCCAGCTATAACGAAACGGAAGATATAGATGAATGGGATATTGATACTGCATTTGCTGGATTAGAACTTAAGGTAAACCAGCGCATTGCAGAAGAACAAAAGATAAAAACTTTTAAGTTGTACCCTTATTTGCGTTATGTAGCCGCTGCGGTTATCGTTATTTTTTCTTTGGGCTTACTGATTTACACTCTAACAGATCACAAAAAATCTACTAATGTTACATTATCTGAATCAGCAAGCAACGATATTGCACCAGGCACAAATAGAGCAACCCTTACTCTAGCTAACGGCGAGAAAATAAAATTGAATGAGACCAAAGAGGGTATTGATGTTACAGGCAATTCAATTCGCTATGAAAATGGTGGCGTACTTGTCAATCATGCTCATTTACAAAATCTTACCCTGTCTGTTCCAAGGGCGGGCAAGTATAAACTTAAGCTTTCTGATGGGACTAAAGTTTGGTTAAATGCAGCCAGTTCACTAAGTTACCCAAGTAGCTTTGAAGGTAAGGAAAGAGTTGTTGAAGTTACGGGTGAAGTTTATTTTGAGGTTACGCATGACAAACAACATCCATTTGTTGTAAAAACGGCGCAGCAACGTATCACAGTGCTTGGTACTGCATTTAATGTCAATACTTACACCATTAACCGGATAACCACAACGCTTGTTAACGGCAGGGTAGCGATCAGCTCAGTAAGCGGTTTGAACAAGGTAATTAATCCTGGAGATCAGGCCATCCTTAATCACAGCGGATTTGAAGTTAAAAAAGTAAATACCCAGGATTATATTGCCTGGAAAGATGATCTGCTGGTGCTCAATGACCAGGATCTTCATGATATCTTAAGACAATTGGAGCGTTGGTACGATATCGAATTTATAAATATGGAAGCCCTTAGTGCCCATAAAAACCTTTCAGGCGAGATTCCACGAAACACCAGCCTATCAGCCATTCTACAAGCGCTTGAAGAACAAATACACGTTAAATTTGAAATTAATGGAAGGAGAATTATGATAAAAACCTAGACCAAACCAATGGCACTTCCTAAAAAAACCGCAGATGCTACCAACATCTACGGTCATAAAGTCGGGCTTAAAAAAAAGATTAAATGAACCATCAATTAACCAACCCTAACTATACAAATGTATGCATAATAACATACTTGTCAAGGTGCCCCGGTGCAAACCTAAGCCGAGGTGCTATAACATGAATATTTCCTCATATTACCAATTGATTATGAGATTAACTCTATTACTGACCTTATTTTTAACCATCGAAGCAACAGCTTACACCCATGCACAAAAAGTGAGCATGGATGTGAGCAATGTTGCACTAAAAAGTGTTTTACAGGAACTCCGTAAAAAGAGTGGCTACGCATTTATCTATAGCGACAAGGATCTCGACATGGCAAAGCCGGTATCTGCTAAAATCAGAGACAAGGAATTGTTGGAGGTGCTGCCAATGATTTTTGCGGGACAGCCTCTAACTTATACGGTAAGGGAAAAGCTGATCAACATTACCCTGAAAAAATCAGTTAATGCCGGCATACTAGATAATGATTTTAACCAGGAAACGGTTCGGGGACGTGTAACGGACGAAAAGGGTCAGCCTATTGTAGGTGCAACTATATATGTACTTGATAAGGATGGCAAACGGAGCGGAAAATCTACGGCTTCTGACAGAGATGGTTATTTTCAATTGTCAGGCATTTCCGGAGCTGGGCTAATCGAAATCTCCTACATGGGATTTGCACCTATTAAAATTCCAGCAAAGAGTCAGCTGGGTACCATTGCTTTAAAACCAGCCACAACAGACCTCAAAGAGATTGCCATTGTAGCAACAGGTATGACCGTAAGGGATAAAGAAACCTTTACTGGAGCGGCATCTGTTTATAGAGGAGAAGAATTAAAGGCCGTTGGAAATGTCAATATTTTAAAAAGCCTTAGTTCTTTGGACCCCTCATTTCTGCTCATTGAGAATAACCTTGCAGGATCAAATCCAAATACTTTGCCAACCATTGAATTGCGCGGACAAACCAGCATCAGCACGTCTTCGCTAAGAGATGAATTTTCTGATGATCCAAACCAACCATTATTTATTTTAGATGGTTTTGAAGCTACGCTTAGGACAATTATAGACCTGGACATGAATAGGGTATCTTCCATTACAGTTTTAAAAGACGCTGCCTCAACAGCCATTTATGGATCGCGCGCTTCCAATGGTGTCATCGTGGTAGAAACCATCCAGCCAAAGGCAGGAAAGATTAGGCTGAGTTATACCACAGATATGACTATGGAACTTCCAGACCTGAGCCAATACAATATGATGAACGCATCAGAAAAGCTGCAATTTGAAAAGCTTTCCGGTGTCTATACTGCGCCTTCAGTTTATCCTGAATTGCAGAATGTATACTATGACCCGCTCTATTCTCAAAAACTGCAGCAGGTAGTGAGCGGGGTTGATTCTTACTGGTTGACTGATCCATTGCAAACCGGATTTGCTCAACGTCATAATTTGTATGCTGAAGGGGGCTCCGAATCGCTAACCTTTAATGCCGGCGGAAACTATCGTTTTCAAAACGGTACGATGAAAGGTTCAGGTAAAAATGATTGGGGTGCCCGGCTCAATCTCTCATATCGTAGTCGTAAACTAAAAATCAACAATAATGCTTACGTAAACGGTTACCGATCTGACGAATCCAATTATGGCAGTTTCGCTACCTGGGCCAACATGAATCCATACTATGAAAAAGCCGCCGCCAGTGAGCCGTATGTGTTCAGCTTTTATGACTCAGCTACAAATAGCTATTATATTCCTACCTCATCAAGTTATATCAAAGTAAGTAACCCCCTATACAATGCCAGTTTAAATAGTTTTAATTATACCAATAACCTAAGCATAACCAATAATTTGCAGTTGATTTATGATGTTACAAGCAAATTACGTTTGCAGGGATTTTTACAGGTTAACAATGCCAATACTTCAATTAATGTTTTCAAATCTCCATTACATACGGATTTTGAAGATAGCGAGCAATTAAAGAAGGGGAGTTACACCTACAGGCAAATCAACGCGCTATCTTATACCGCAAATGTGATGGCTTCTTATGCCAATAAGCTGGGTAAACATGCCTATCAAGCGAATTTAAGGGCAGAATTACAGGATAAAACCAATAGGCTTAAAGGTTTTGTAGCACAAGGTTTCCCTAATTCTACCAATGGTAATCCGCGGTTTGCCTATGGTTATGAGGAAGGCGGAAGCCCAATTGCTGTAAATAGCATCTCCAGAAGAAATTCTTTAGTGGCCAACGGATATTATTCTTATGATGACAGGTACAATATGGATCTTTCCTTTACTTACGATGGCTCAACCTCTTTTGGGTTAAAAAACAGCTATCAGCCGTTTGGCTCTGCCGGGGTTAGCTGGAACCTGCATAAAGAAGCATTCCTGGAATCAGCAGAGTGGATAAATAGTTTAAGGTTGAGGGCATCCTACGGAGTAACGGGTAATCAGAACTTCACTTCAGCCACGTCCATTTCTACCTACACTTACATGACCAATTATAATTATTTTGGGCAGGGGGTAGAACTTACTAAACTGGGAAATGAAAATTTGGAATGGCAAAATACTTACCAAACTAATCTTGGTTTGGATGCTGCCTTTTTTAATAACAGGTTAACGCTGCAGCTTAATGCCTACCGTAAATACACAGATCCATTAGTAATTGGCATTGGTTTGCCAAGTTCAACTTCATTGTCTGATTATGCCATCAATGCAGGTAATATGACCACTAAAGGTATAGAGGCAAACATTCGTTTTGCGCCTTTATTTAAGCCAGAAAAGCAAATTTCCTGGTTTATCGGCTTAACAGGTACAATGCTAAGTCAAAAATATAATGGCTTTAACAATGTCCTTTCCGGTTTAAATGAAAGCTTGCAGTCGCTCAACTCACTAACCCGTTATACAGACGGATACGATTATTATGATATCTGGGCAGTACCCTCATTGGGCATTGATCCGGCAAGTGGAAGAGAGATCTTTAAGAAAAAAGATGGCAGTCAAACTTTTATCTACAGTTACGATGACATTGTAAAAGTAGGAAACAGCAGACCAGATGTTCAGGGTGTAATTAGTAATGCCCTTTCTTATAAAGGTTTTACCTTTTCGGTATATACAAGGTATATCATTAACAGAGATGTTTGGAATGACGCGCTGTTTAACAAAGTTGAAAATATCTCGCTCAACAGGGTCATCAACAATAATCTGGATAAGCGGGCATTATACGATCGCTGGCAGCAACCTGGAGATCATGCACAGTTTAAGGGAATTTCACTTACCGGAACCACCAATATGTCCTCTCGTTTTGTGCAACGTGAAGATGCTTTGTCCATAGAGTCGGTAAGCGTAGGCTATGAATTCAATAAAAAAAGGTGGTTGGATAAAGCAGGACTCTCCAATTTAAGATTAACTGGCTATACCAACGATTTGTTCTATTTCTCTACGGTTAGGAAAGAACGAGGAATTGATTATCCCTTTGCCAGATCATTTTCACTCAGTTTAATTGCCACCTTTAAATAATTAGAAATTATGAAAAGATTTAGATACTTAATGTTCATCCTTGGTCTAACCATGCTGCTTACTTCATGTAACAAGTGGCTTGACGTACAGCCGGAAGATAAGTTGACAGAGCAGCAGATATATGCCACCAAAAGTGGGATAGCTGAGGTGCTCAATGCCTTGTACTTAAAACTTGGCTCCAATGCACTATATGGTCAAAACCTTACGCTTGATAAGCTAGACTTGTTTGCTCAGCGCTATCATGGGTATGCCAGTAATGCAAGGTATTATAATTACATCAATTATAATTATGAGGATGAAACTGTAAAGGCTTCTTTAGCCGAAATCTGGAAAGGGCTTTACGAAGTGGCCGGAAATGCAAATCAGTTCATCACCAACCTAAAAAAATATTCTGGTGTATTAACTCCCGCACAAGAAGAACAATATATAGGAGAAGCAATGGCCATCCGTTCTTTGGCCTATTTTGATTTATTGCGCATGTTTGGACCTATATATGCCACAAATCCTACAGGGGCATCCATTCCATACTACCGCAGCTTAAGTGCCGAAGTTGGTGATTTTTTACCGGCCAACACAGTAGTGCAATACTTACTTGAGGACCTGGACCAGGCTATAAAATATTTGGCTAAAGATCCAATTATTGCTCAAAATGGTACAGATAACTACAATAACTACCGCCTAAATTTATATGCGGCCCAGGTTTTGAAAGCAAGGGTATTGATGTGGCGAGGTACCACAGATGATAAAGCACAAGCCCTATTACTGGCCAAACAGATAATTGCTGTAGCCACTAAATTTCCATGGGTTGCCCATGCAGATATTACAGGTAGCGCTGCGGATGCTAACCGAATTTTTTCTACAGAAATCATCTTTGGCACCTTTAACAGTAAACTTTACGATTTGCAGAACACCTTATTTTCTTCCAGTATTGCTGAACTCAGGATTCTATCTACCGGGCAGAATAATTATGTAGAATCTGTTTATGAAGGCAATCAGGGCGATTATCGTTTTACTTATTCCTGGCCATATCCTTCTGGCGGTGCTGTTACGTTTAGAACCTTCATTAAATATCAGGACATGTCTACCAGCACGCTTACACGTCGTTTTACCATTCCATTGATCAGGTTAAGCGAAGTGTATTATATTGCTGCAGAATGCGAAACAAATACCGCTCAGGCTTTAACTTACCTGAATACTGTTCGGCAAAAAAGGAACCTGCTGGTAGACATTACAAATTATGCCAGTTTCCGTACCGAACTCACCAAAGAATACCTAAAGGAATTTTATGGGGAGGGGCAGCTTTGGTATTATTATAAACGTAATCAAATGACGAGCATCGCAAGTCCAAATACGGTAACAGGTGGAGGTAACTACACTATCGCACTTTCAAATTATGTATTTCCAATTCCTGAGTCAGAACTCAGTTCAAGATAAATTATAGGCTATTATGAAGAACAGAAACAGTTTATTAATACTCACATTAACAGGAGTTGTAGTGCTCAGCATACTTTCCTGCAAGAAAAAAGGCCTCGAACTATATGATGAGGCCGCTAATGGAAGCAGTATTTATTTTAAAGAAGCCATCAGTTCTAAAATCCAGCTTCAAAAAAATGTATCATTTGGATATGTTGGTTATAGCGTCATGGACTCTGTGCTTGCCATCCCGGTAGCGGTAACTGGCTATCCAAGCAATGAAGATAGAACATTCCAACTAACCATCACCAATGCTACAACAGCTATCTCAGGTACCCACTATAGTTTTTTACGTCCGCCTGTAATTCGTGCAGGCAGGGTAGTGGATACACTGCTGCTTAGAATTAACAGAACTGCAGATATGGCACTCAAACAGTATGAAATAAACCTCCTACTGGAACAGAATGGCGTATTTACGACTAGTTTGGTGGACACTTCAAAAATATACCTGAAGTACAAAATTTTGCTGGATGACATTGCAGGCGTATCTTATTTATGGACTACCTATTCCAGAGCGGCGGCAATTGTAAATTATTTTGGCGTCTATTCCCGAAGAAAGGTAGACCTCATGATAGAAGTGTTAAAACTCAATCCAAGCTTCTTTTATGATCCTGCAGCTGGTACCATTACCACCACCCAAATTTTGTCTTTTAGCAGGTATATGTACTATTGGCTTAACAAAGAAGCCACTGAAGGAAGAGAATATTTGGATGAGAATGGGGTAGTTATTAAAATGGGGCAGTATGCAAATTAGTGGATTAAATGTTAATCAAAAACAAAATTTTATGAAGACCAATAAAAAATATACGGCTACGCTATTTTCTCTGATCTTAGCTTTTTTAATGGCTGTGTTAACTGGCGGATGCCAAAAAGATTTAGGGAATTACGATATCAATCCTGTAGATTCTCTTGATATCGGCAACATGCAGGAAAGGTACCAGTTTACCATTGGCACCAAAGCAGACATCAAACCTGATTTAAAGTTTTTAAAGGGCAGTGCTTATGCAGAAAATGACTTTAGTTATGAATGGGCCTCGTACGTTGGCAATACTTCTGCAAAAAAAATCATTCATAATGGTAAAAATTTAGATGTAGTCATTCCTTTGGCTATCGGTAATTACCGGGTTTATTATGTGGTTACGCAGAAATCGACAGGCATTACCTGGCAAAAGATGTTTAATCTGGCCATTTATGGTACTTTTCAGCCGGGCGGATGGTTTGTATTGAATGACATCTCAGGTAAATCCAGGTTAGATTATTATCAGGAAGACCGGACTACCTGGAATACCTTTCCACTAATCTATCGCGATTTTACCTCGCTCATAAAGGATGTAAATACTGGAAATGCAATGGAACTAACAGGTAAACCCGTATCTATTACGGCATTCGAAAATAAAGATGTGATTAACGCGACCTCGGTTTACAGACTCTATATCAATACAGATAAGGAAACACAGTGGATCAATATCACATCAGGATTTATCTGGGATAAGCAGCGTTATGTTTTCACTAATGAAACAATATCAGGAGAGCCGACTTTCGTTTCTACTATCTATCCTGGTTTTTCAAATGGCGCATACGCCTACAAAGATCATCAACTGTATCTTTATCATACTACCTATTCTTTGTACGGAACTCCTATTAACCGCATTACAGGTACTCAAGGTACATTTCCAATATCAGAACATCTGGCTGCTCCGCCAAATACCTATATGCATGCCATATTTTTTGATACCCAGGGCAAACGCTTTCTAAGAGCCAATCAAACTGTGAGTGCCGCAACTATAATTACTGTTACCGGTCAGGGCCTCAATATGGCCAGTGTAGAAAAGGATCTGGTATGGATGGGTTCAACTGCTGTATTTAGCGGGCAAGTAGCAGCAATACTTAAAGATAACAATAGCCGATACTATCTGGCAAGAATCAGTTTTCCATACGCTACTGCTACGTCAACTTCCATTACATTGAGCGTAACTTCTTTTGAAGAGGTTACCGATAGGCTAACCGGTATTGGCACTGCTGATAAGTTTGTACTGGACCAGCAATATGGTTATCTATTTTACATGAGTGGCAGCAAGCTTTACCAATATGACATGAATAATAAGGTAGTTAAGCTTGCCAAAGATTACGGAAGCCGCACAGTAACACTCTTGAAATATAATGCTATGAAGTTTGGCGTAGCTAGCGTGCCAAGTAATTTGACCAGATTAGGCACCCCTGGCTACGGTATTATTGTCGGAAGCTATGATGCTCAAAATCCAGCAACATCAGGAACAGTAGATATCTTTAGTGCATCTCCCCTTATGGGAGACCTTACCCTGGCTACGCCATCTTTTACCGGGTTGGGGAAAGTGGTAGATGTAAAGTATAGTGAGCTCTAATTTAAATGATTTTATGATTTTAACTGTTTAAGTTATTATCGTTAAGTAGGGAGGGTGCATCAGAAATGATTGCACCCTCTCTGTTTAAGCTTTAGTTCTCACAATTGATTCGGAGATCTCCGCATCCAATTCTTTTGCTGAAAGCGTAAGATAGGCCAGCAAGGTTGCATTGGTATCTGCATCTGTGTTAGGATGATTCAGCAGTTCCAGTATTCCCAATATTCTTGCAAGAGGCGCGCGTACCAGATGTGATTGGGCCCAGTTAATTTCCCTTAAATGGCGGTTATGTTGTTCAATAGTATGTATGTAATTAATTCTGTCGGTAATGTCCTGCATGGCTCCAATCATACGAAGGGGTTGGCCATAATCGTCAAAAATTAGGAAAACACGGTCCTGCACAAATTTATAACTACCATTAGCACATCTGAAACGGTATTCCGAAGTCCATCGCGACTCCTTAGATTTGATATGTTGCTGTATTTTCTCTGTAATTGGAGTGATATCATCAGGATGCACATTGGCCATCCACCATTCGTAACTCTGAAGCGTCTTGGCGTGTCCGAATATCCCTTTAATTCCTTGGTTCCATACTACTTTACCTGTTGGCATATCCAAATCCCAAATGGCATCACTAGTGGCTTTTGAAACAATATTGTATCGTTCCAGATGGTTCTTAATCTTAAGTTCATGCTCCATCCTTAACGTAATATCCCTTGAATTTGTAATGATTCCCGCAATTGCAGGATCATTTCGCATATCTGTAAGCACTGTTTCTGCCCACCTTAATTTTTTATTTCCGTTAAAATACCTGTACGGCGGAATTTCTACACGCTTATGTATACTCAGATGCGTAAACGCTTGTTCTACCATTTCTCTATCCAGCCTGTGGATGAAACTTAAAGCCGCCTTGCCAACAAGATGTTCAGCTTTCTCACTTAAAATTCGTTCAGAATTGGGACTCACATATTTGTAAATGGTATCGATGTCCATGATGGCAATCAGGTCAGCACCGTCTTGTATCAAGGTTTTAAAACGTCGTTCACTTTCAGTTAAGTTCTCCTCCGCAATAATTTTTTCAGTCTGGTCCAATGCTACCACTATCCTGGCATTTTTTCCATTGTACTGAAGCGAATTTCCTCGGGCATTTACAAAAATAATCTCTCCTGATTTTTTTACATGTCTGGCAAGACAACTGTGCAGCACACCATCTTCAATTTCATTTTCTACAATTTCATGTAGTGATGCAACATCTTCCGGAGGTCGGATGTCTCTTAGCGTCATTTGAAGAAATTCATCCCTGGAATAACCATAGTCAGCAATTGCAGAATCATTTACTGCCAAAAATTTTAAGGAAGGCAACTCATATACCCACATGGGTTGAGGACTGTGGTGAAATAAATCATGATAGTTTTTCTCTGAGCGGAGCAGATCTTCCTGGATTTTTTTGCTTTCTGTAATGTCCAGGCAGGCGCCAACCATTTTAAATGGATTACCGCTTAAGTCGTACTTCAATGTACCCCATGATTTTAGGTGCCTGATCTCTCCATTTGGCCTTAAAATGCGCTCTTCAAACTCTGCATCCCTACCTGTTTCTAATATTGAATGAATAGTGTGGACAACTCTTTCTCTGTCGTTTACATGCAGCAGTTCCAGATACCCTTCAAAAGTGGCTTTAAATTCTGTTTTCTTTAAGCCATAAATAGAATATAGCGTATCCGACCAGGTTACTGTATTTGAAGGTATATCCCATGACCAATTACCGAAATGTGCAAGTTCCTGCCCTTGATTCATTAAAATAGAGGTTTCCTCCAACAGCTCAGCATACTGCCTGTTTTCCATAATTACAGTAACTAAGGCGGCCGCACGTTCTATAATCGTTAACTCGCCCTCATCAGGCGTTTTTACTTCGGCGTAATACATACCAAAGGTAGCTACAACCTCATTATCAGAATTAAAAATAGGGTAAGACCAACATGATTTCAGATTGTGACGTAAAGCAATGTCTTTAAAGTCCTTCCATCGTTCATCGTTTGCAACATCACTGGAGATTACTTTCTGTTTCAAAAAAGCTGCCGCTCCGCAGGAACCCACAAGGTTGCCAATTTCAAGACCATTAAGGGCTAGGTTATAAGCATCAGGTAAAGATGGAGATAGCCAGTTGTAAATGCGACCATTTTTCACCTTCATAATAGAGCACAGCATTTCTGGAAAAATACTTTCTATGCCTTTTATGTAGGTTTTTAACACTTCTGTAATCGAGGCTTTGCTCACAGAATTTAATTCCAAAACCTCTTTTTCCAGATGCTCTAGCGGTACCGTATAATCATTAGCAGCGGTAAGGTCTATCAAACTCTGTATAATGTAAAGTATCTCTTCGTTGTCGTTCAAAATGGGATAACTCTCTATCCGCCAGTTTCGCGGCATACCGGTAACTTGCTGCGGATTTTTTTTAGCGACCACCTCATTCAGCGCATTGTTTAAGGTATGGCCATCAACCATAGAAGGGTTAGAATAATAGGGCAGAACCTCAGAAATTTCTTTTCCAAGCCATTGGTCTATAGCCCTGCCTGTAAGTTTTAGCATGGCACGGTTGGCAGAAAGGACAGTGAAATGAGGCGTATTGTTCTTTAAAACCAAGCTTGGGGCCGGCATAGCATTGTAAATTGCGTTAATTTCGTCCAATGTCATTTTAAAGAGTTTGATGTTATGAAATTAAGATAATTTTCCGAGTATTCATGCGCTCCTAAAATTGTTTATGTAACTTTATTACTGTAAGTAGTTTTAAGCTATATCAAAGGTGATTTTTAAACAAACTGGTAATCAGTCCATTTAGGTCTTATCCTGTTTTTATTAAACTAAGCTGTCATTCCTTAAAAAGCAAATGTTTATATTTGCTAATATTTATAGTATTTACGTAAAGGAACTGATGATATGACTGTAACCGTGCTTGCAATTACAGAACCCGAAATTAAACCAGCTGCGCCCTTATCTAAAGTGATGAATGAACGTTTGCAACGTTTGGCTAAAGTACTTCAGGATGAACATCTAAGTAGTTTAAGCACTGTTGAGCCTTTGTACGAGGATGTAGTTATTTACATTAGTTACAACAAAAATTACGCTGTGCGCTGGAGAATAGTTAATGATGTACCAATAGATACCGAAAATAGAGTAGCCAAAGAATGTGATAAATTGGGATATATTAAATGGAAAACAGAAACGCTTAATATTTTTAAAGCACCATAATTCAAATCAATTAGCATTAATCTAAAACGGTAAGCCCCTCAGTGGCAGTTTTCTTTTTATAAATAAATTGCAGGTAACAAAGGGCAAGTACAGTAATACCTGTGCAGCAGTAAAAGGTTACGGGGATCATTTTAATGTCCTCCACAAACAACCATCCAGCTAATAATGCGCCCATTCCTATCCCTGCTTCCAGCGCAATGTACATTGTTGCCATTGCTTTTCCCCGCTCCGTAGGATTGCTTAAATCTACCGTCCAGGCCGTAACAGTGGGGGATAACATACCTGTTGCCACACCATACAATGCTGAAGCCAGCATTAGCGTAAGTGAGGAGCCAGCACTACCAATTAAAAATAATGCAACTGCCAGAAGCGAGAGTGCTAGCTTTAAGATTTGCGTTCTGCCGTATTGATCTGAAGCCTTGCCTGCCACAAATCTGATTAACAGGGAAGTGAGCGTAAATACCATGAAAAACAAGCCTTTATTGCTGGTGCCTAAAAAAGCACTCCAGTCAGAAATTATGGTTAAAATTACGCCGTAACTTATATAACTTAAAAACATAATAATTATGGAAGGCAGCACACGCGACTCAAAAATGTCTTTACGATTGATCTTTAAATGCGAAAATTGAAAACGCTGTTTAGTCTTTAAAGTCTCTTTCATGTTGTAGAGGATTACTATCGACATCAGTGCGAATAAAGAAGAGCAATAAAAAAGCACATTGATGGAAAAATACTCCGTAATCATACTTCCTATTGCCGGGCCAATAGCCAAACCTGTACTAAAACAAATACCATGTACGCCCATTGCTTCTCCCCATTTTCCCGAAGTTA
Organism: Pedobacter sp. MC2016-14; assembly: GCF_020991475.1. Classification (NCBI taxonomy): domain Bacteria; kingdom Pseudomonadati; phylum Bacteroidota; class Sphingobacteriia; order Sphingobacteriales; family Sphingobacteriaceae; genus Pedobacter; species Pedobacter sp. MC2016-14. The sequence goes on along the minus strand of NZ_JAJMPA010000003.1, from coordinate 568,074 downwards.
CCAAATCTGCAACGTAGGCGGCAGTAGCTGTTGGTTTAAAACCAGTTGAAAAGCCATGGATCAGGCGCAGCAGCAAAAAGCCGGCAACAGTAGTTAGTACGGGATAAAGAAAGCCGCAGGCGAAGCAAACCAGTGAGCCCACCGCCATGACAGGAACCCGTCCAATTGTATCCGTAAGCTTACCGCTAAAAGGCCTTGAAATCCCAGCTGTCAAAGTAAATAAAGCAATGATTAAGCCTTTGTATTGCGACCCACCCATGCTACTCAAATAAGCAGGTAACTCAGGTATCAGCATATTAAAGCTGGCGGAGAAAAGAAAGGAACTCAAACAAACAAGTCCAAATTGTAAAGAATAAATCGTCTCAGAAGGTTTCGGCATCAAAAGGGTATAGCAGAATTAAGGAACAAATATACCAGAATGACTGTTAATAATGTTATACATTACTACATGAAAGCAGTTGTTATAACCAGTTTCGGTGCGCCCGAAGTTTTAAAAATTGAAGATCGTCCAATTCCGCAAATCAGCAACAACAACCAGGTTTTGATCAGGGTAAAAGCGGCAGGTGTAAACCGTCCAGATGTTTTTCAGCGCAAAGGCAATTACCCTGCTCCTGAAGGCGTACAGGCAGATATTCCCGGCTTGGAAGTAGCTGGTGTAGTTGAAGAATTAGGGGAAGGTGTAACGCAGTGGAAAATCGGAGACAAGGTTTGTGCGCTGGTTGCTGGTGCAGGATATGCAGAATATGTAGCTGTTGATGCAGGGCATTGTTTGCCGGTGCCAGAGAATTTTACTTTTATTGAGGCTGCGAGTTTACCTGAAACCATATTTACAGTATGGCATAATGTATTTCAACGGGGGATGCTTAAAAAAGATGAACATTTTTTAGTACATGGTGGCAGTAGTGGAATTGGCATTACTGCTATTCAACTGGCGAGGGCAATGGGCGCAAAGGTGTTTGCCACGGCTGGCTCGGATGATAAATGTAAAGCGTGTATTGATTTAGGGGCATTATATTGCATCAATTACAGAAACCATGATTTTGAAAAGGAATTAAAAGGTTCTGGAATAGATGTGATTTTGGATATGATAGGTGGAGCTTATTTTAATAAAAATATTGAAATTATGAACCCCGAGGCGCGCATGGTTTATATCAATTCGATGGCTGGTAACACGGTTGAACTGAACATTATGAAAATGATGCAGAAAAGAATCACAATTACCGGAAGCACACTGCGCGGCAGAGATACTGAATTTAAATCAGCATTAGCTCAGGACATTTTAAAAAACATTTGGCCTTTGATAAACTCAGGTAGCTTTAAACCTATTATTTATGCTGTCTTCCCAATTTCTGCTGCTGCGGCGGCCCACCAGTTAATGGAAGAGGGCAGTCATATTGGGAAAATAGTATTGGAACTTTAAAAAAATATTCCATGCATAAATAGAGTTTTTTGGAATTTTGGATACAGATTTGCTTACACAGCAGTATATCTTAAAACAATCTATTATGACAAACAACATCAAAAAAACAGTAATCAGTTGCCTTTTCCTGGCAGCGGCAGCTAGTGCGTCGGCACAGATCAAATTGAATACCAAAGCCATCGGTGCACTTCAAAAAGGTGCTAAAGCTGTAACCATCAGTGATGAAGATGCAGCCAAGCTTGCTAAAGAAAGTATAGACTGGATGGATGCACACAATCCAGTAGCTAGCGCTAACGACCCTTATACCATTAGATTGAATAAAATATTTGGTAAGCATAAAAATGAAGATGGCCTTACACTTAACTACAAAGTTTATAAAGTTGTAGATATTAACGCGTTTGCTTGTGCTGACGGTTCTATTCGTGTGTTTTCAGCACTGATGGATAAAATGACTGATGAAGAACTTCTGGCCATTATTGGTCATGAGATTGGTCATGTTAAAAATCATGATACCCGCGATGCCATGCGCTCAGCTTATAAACGTGCAGCTATAAATGATGCCGCGTCTTCGCAATCTGGCGTAATTAGTGCGCTATCTGATACACAGCTTGGTGTTCTTGCAAATTCAATGTTAGAGTCAAAATTTAGCCGTAAGCAGGAAACACAGGCAGACGATTATGGATACGAATTTTTAAAGAAACATAAATACAACGTAATGGCAATGTCTACGGCTTTCAAAAAATTACAGAGCTTGAGTTCTGGCGAGAAACAAAGCAAAATGCAGAAAATGATGAGTTCGCATCCTGATAGTGGCGATCGTGCGGCGGCTGTTGAACAGAAAGCAAAAAAAGATGGTCTTACCAAATAGTTTAAGAAATAACCAGCCCATAGCCTTTTAATATTAGGGCTGGGCTGGTTGTCAAACAATTTAATTATACAAAGTACATTAAAGATATTTATATGGAAAATGAATCAAAGCAACAACCGAAGCCCTCAGATGATGTTCAATTGGAGATTGAAACTGTTACACCTGATACAGAAAAAAACGCAATAGAAAATGATAATGAAGTAAAGAAAGATTCAAAAGAAACAGTAGCGCCTGAAGTAACAGGAGAAAGTGAAACAGAAGAAAACAGTGCTACTGAAGAAGAAAATAATAAATCAGATGAGCACAAAGCTCAGCCGGGTGCTCCAGACATTGAAACCGTATCTCCTTAAATTACATACATAATCACAACAAATGAAAAATTACCAGTTACTATTAGCTGCCAGTATTTTAGTCGCATTTGCATCTTGCAGCCCAAATACAACATCTACTGACAATAATAGTGTTAATGCAGATTCAGTAAGTACCCAGGCTGAAGAAAAATTGCTATATGCAAAAATGAATATCAAGGCGGATATCAAACAAGGGGATTCTGTATTATTGAAATTTACGGTTTACAATCCGGCTGATACGGCCATGCAATTTTGTAAATGGCATACGCCGTTTGAACCATTGATCAGTAAATACCTTGACATCACTGATGAAAATGGTAATGAAGTAGCTTACCAAGGTGCAATGGCTAAAAGGGTGATGCCACCTCCGGCAGATAGCTATTTAAAAGTCCAACCTGGTGATAGTTTAGCTGTAACCGTAGATGTGTTAAAAGGTTATGCAATTACCAAACCTGCTACATATACCCTCAAGTATTCAGGTCAAAATATGAGTGGCTTAATTGTTAAAGACAGCGTAGTATTTGTTTACGGCAAATAATTTGAAGTAATCTTAATTAGATTGGAGTGGAGCGTAAATCAGAATAATATCGGCTACAAAATCTATGTAAGTTTTTCATTCAAATAGCGACTGTGTATCAAATACAGTCGCTATTATTTTTTTAGTGCTCTATTATTTCTTTCAATACAGGCCAAATGTTCTGCGCTATAATTTCATATCCTTCTGCAAGAGGATGAATGCCATCAACTAAATTTAGATGCTGAACCCCGGCAACTCCATCCAAAAAGAAAGGTACAAATGCCATTTGATTTGCCCTGGCCAAATTTCTGTAAATTCGTCTAAAAGCCTCGGCCCGTTCACCTGGTATCCAGGCAGGGAGTTCCATTCCCAGCAGTAAGAGTTTTGCAAAAGGATACTTTTCTTTCACCTGATTAATAATCATTTGCAGGTTGTTCTCTGTATCCTGAGCCGGAAGCCCCCTCAGCATATCATTGGCACCAAGTTCCAGTACAAAAATATCTACTTGAGTTTGTAGCGCGCTAGCAATACGAGCAAGTCCATCTGCAGATGTGTCTCCGCTAATTCCTGCATTTATAACGATGTAGTCAAGGTTCAATTGATTCAATTTTTGCTGAAGCAAAGCAGGGAATGACTGTTCGTGTACTTTAATAAGGCCGTAACCGGCAGTTAGGCTATCTCCAAAAAATAATATGTTTTTCATCTCTATGCATCGTATATAAGCGCTATATGCCGTATTCTTTCGCAGTAGCATTTATCATGTCAAGGTTCATGGTGGTGATAATGGCTACAAGTTATTAATGTTTAGGTCAGCTATATGCAGGAATTGGTGTTTTTGCTATGATCTTTATAAAATGTTGCATACAGATGAATATTTACCTATACTTACAGGGTTTACAGGCCCTAATTTAACATCCATTTAACGAAATGAAAATAGCATTTTTTTCTGCCAAACCTTACGATAAGACATTTTTCAACAAGCACAATGCACCCTATAATTTTGAATTGCAGTATTGGGAAACCCATTTAGGTCCGCACATTGCAAACGCAGTTGATGAAGGTACAGAAGTAATTTGCGCATTTGTAAATGATAAATTGAATGAAGAAGTAATAGATGTACTTGCAGCAAAAGGTGTTAAAATAATTGCTTTACGATGCGCAGGATTTAATAATGTAAACCTTGAAACTGCAAAAAAGCATGGCATTAAAGTCTGCAGGGTACCTGCTTATTCGCCTGAAGCTGTTGCTGAGCATGCCGTAGCGATGTTGCTGACCTTGAACAGAAAAACCCACAAAGCTTACAACCGGGTACGTGAACAGAACTTTTCACTTAATGGTTTGCTGGGCTTTAATTTACATGGCAAAACTGTAGGCGTAATAGGAACAGGCAAGATAGGAAAGGCTTTCTGCAATATTATGCTGGGCTTTGGTTGTAAGGTCATAGCTTATGATATTTACGAAGACCAGGAACTGAAAGATAAAGGGATTCAATATTTGCCCTTTAAAGAGGTTTTAAATGGCGCTTCGATCATTTCTTTACATTGTCCGTTAACAGCAGATAACCGTTATTTGATCAATAAAGAATCATTGGCAGAAATGCCCAAAGGCGTTACCATTATCAATACCAGTCGCGGTGGTTTATTACATACACAGGATGTAATCGAAGCGTTAAAGACCGGTCAAATTTCCTATCTTGGTATAGATGTGTACGAACAGGAAGATAAATTGTTCTTCAAGGATTTGTCCAGTGTAATCATCGAAGATGATGAAATTCAACGTTTAATGAGTTTTCCAAATGTGCTGGTTACCGGGCACCAGGCCTTTTTTACTGAAGATGCACTTGCACAGATTTCCAGCATTACACTAAACAGCATCAATGAACTGATCCATCATTTACCACACAAAGATCCATCAGTTGTACTGGCGTAGATTGTGAACTTTCTTTTTTTGATTTTGCAGCTTTAATTGAGCTACATTATTAAATCTGATATTTTTCGGTCCCAGGAGTTTGTTTTTCAGTCTATCTGTTATGAACCACAAAACAAACATTGCGAAAATTATTGGCCTGGGCATGATATTGACAGGTATTTTTGCCTTTAAGACTAATATTACCAAAACAGATCGCAATCAAGTGCTATCTGTCGATGATAATTTCCTGATGTATAACGGGAAAAAATATTTGCCTGGGGATACGGTTTACGGCTATAAAAATTATATAAAACTGGTTGTGGGAGATAAGGATGCCCCATTGCTACTTGGCGTTCCGCATGACGGTCAGGTTAAAGGTGATCCTGAAATTCCTGAAACAGGAAAAACTGGCAGAGATATTAATACACTACCTTTTGCTACTGCAATTTCAGATGCATTTAGAAAGGATACACGTAAAAGGCCCTGGATGGTGATCAATACGCTAGGGAGGAAGAGAATGGATCCAAATACTTTTCCAGATGAAGTAGATGAGCGTTACACCAATGAAGATGCAAAAAAATCATGGCTTAGCTATCATGAAATGATGTTAACAGCAAGAACAGCTATGGCAAATGCACAAAAAACTGGTAAAGGTGCTTTGTTTGTAGATGTTCATGGACATGCGCATACGTATGCTGCACCTATGCCTTATATTTCTGTAAGCGGTAAGTTACTAAGTAGCAAATTTATAGACCAAACTGAAATTGGTTATGGATTGACAGCTGAGGCATTGAGAAAGGATGATGCTTATTTAGATCAGTTGGCAGATTCATCCACAATATATGCCATTGCTAAGGCCAATCCTGATAAAAAATTCTCTGCGCTTATTCGCGGAAATGAAAGCTTTGGCGGTTTATTGGAAGCTGAAAAAGTACACGCTGTGCCTGGTAATGATTTAAAAATGCCTGAAAAAAATGAAGATTTGTTTGGTGATGCGAAGTCTGGTTATAGGCCATATTTTAACGGTGGTTTCCTTACCCGTAAATATGGTTCAGCTGCAAAAGGGAAAACCATAATTGGCTTCAACGATAACATCTCGGCATTACAAATTGAAACTCCGGGAATTACAGTTCGAAATAATGATGCGGTGATTTCTATCTCTGCGCCGCGTTTTGAACGTGCCATTGTAAAATATCTCAAAATCTGGTACGGATATAAGTTCTAAGTATTTTTGAAAAGGCAACTGGTCTGAAAATTGCTTCCTGCATCCTAAATATTTTTTATGAAATCCCTTTCGATGTTAGTGTTTGCATTATTGTTAAGTCCGGTTGCTTTTTCCCAGTCAGACCGCCCAAAGGAACTGACGCCTGCTATTCTGGCAAGTATAAAAAGTAAAGCAGAAACAAAATCAATTAAGTTTAAGCAGTCGCTTGATAAAGAAGAGTTAACAGCAACTGAAATTAATTTTTCTACAGATACTTTTAAAGTAGAAGAAGTTGCCCGACTAAGAATGGATGTGGATTACTCAACCTCTGGAATGACAAATACTGTTGTTGATAGGGCATCATCTTATGATAAGTTGCTGAATAAATACTACAAATTGCTTTTGAATGCCTTAAAACCAGCTGATAAAAATGCACTGATTGCTGCGCAACGTTCCTGGATCACGTACCGTGATGCGGAGACCAAATTGATCTCTACGATGAGAAAAGATATCTATTCAGGTGGCGGAACCATTCAGTCAAATATTGCCTCGGCTGCCTATGCCGATCTTGTTGTTCAAAGAACCTTAGCGATATTCAATTACTACAATAGCATTTATTCTATAAAATAGAGGATAAGTACCTGTTAGATGCGAAACATGATCATTTTGTAACATTACTGAGAGGCTCAGGCTATGCTTTTTAGTTGCAAAGGACTACTTTTGCACAAATGTTACAAGAGACAATTCTACTGTGCCTGGTATCTTTATGTGCTGGTTTTATTGATGCTATAGTGGGCGGCGGTGGACTACTACAAACGCCGGCTATGCTAATCATCCTGCCGCAGTATCCTGTTGCAACAATTTTTGGAACTACAAAAATACCCTCTATTAGTGGAACCGCATTGGCGGCTTATAAGTACTCAAGAAACGTGACACTAGCTTATGAGGTGCTTCTACCTGTAATAGTAGTTGCTTTTTTTGGTTCGCTACTCGGTGCTTATTGCGTATCTATGATCGACAGTGCAGTTATCAAACCTGTAATTTTGGTTATTCTAATTGCCGTAGGACTCTATACTTTTACAAAAAAGGATTTTGGTTTACAGCAACATAAAGTAATTTCCTATATCAAAGCTTTAAGTACCGGACTCACATTTGGTTTCGTCATTGGCTTCTATGACGGATTAATAGGTCCCGGAACAGGGACATTCCTGGTACTGGCCTTTATTAGTCTGTTGGGAAGTGATTTTATTCATGCCAGTGCATCTGCAAAGTATGTAAACGTGGCTACGAATATTGCAGCGATTATTTATTTTGGCAGCACGGGTCATATTATTTATGAATTTGCGATACCAATGGCAGCGTTTAACCTGCTTGGTTCCTATCTGGGGACGAAATTAGCACTGTTAAAAGGCAATAAATTTATCCGGATATTTTTCCTGATCATTATAGCAGGTACCATTTTGAGGTTTGCCTGGGATATTTTCCTTAAAGACTTGTAACTACACGAAATCCCTGATTGCTGAAGGATGCTTTAGGATTTATATTTCCAATGTCAACAGAGTTAAAAAAGTCGCAGGAATTTTTACTGCACCACCAGGATCCTCCGCGGGCATGTACAATTGTTCTTTTAGCCGGATCAGTTGGTAAACTTCCCTGACAGAATTCAAATACATTGCCATACATATCATATAAGCCCCATTTATTGGGTTTAAAACTTGCCACAGGGGCAGTATACATAAATCCATCTGCATAATCGGGTTCCAAATGATTTTTGCCCAGCCAAATGTTTGCATACCCGGAAATTTCTGATTTCTCTGGTCCCCAAAAGTATCGGTCATCACCATTTCCGGCCCTTGATGCCACTTCCCATTCCTCGAAAGAGGGGAGGCGTACCTTAGCCCATTTACAGTAGGCCTGGATGTCGTTGTAGCTAATGGTGGTTACTGGGTGGTTCATTTTATCTTTAATGCCGCCCCTGCTTATGCCATTTGGGTACCTCCAATAGGCAGTACTGTCATTTATCCATCTAAATTCCGGAAGTCCGGCCTTAAAAACCATAGCGTTTTTTAATCTTTCCGCATCGGTAATATAATTCGTGGCAGTAACGAAGTTTTCAAATTCAGCATTGGTCAGTTCGGTATTAGAAATTTTAAAGGAATTCAGCTGTATTTTTCTGTAGGGGTTAATGGAATGGCCTTTAGATCCTACCCAGTAACTTCCCGAAGGAATTTCTATCTCTCTATTAGCTGTTTGAGCCTCAACTTGAGTCACAAAAATCATTGTTAACAGTAAAAATAACAGCCGCACCTACTTGTTTTTATGGTAAAAATTCATTGCCCTGCTAATGATTAAATCTTCATTAGCCTTGTTGTATTGAATATATGTCCTGTGACTTGCCGTATCACCATACAACTTTCTATAACTTTCTGACGCTAAAAATGGTTGATATTCATTGTCTTTCATAATTAAAAACAATAATGTAAGCAATCCCATGTCCTTGCGGTCATTTTGAAAATTTGAAATAATGAATGGGATCATTTCTTTGGCGTTTATAGTGTATAAAGCTACTTTATAGTTTAATCCCATTCTTTTACTTCTGGTTACAGACTCTTTAATTAGTGACATCACACTGTCCCGGTTTGAATTTAAAAACAGTCGTTGGCGTTCGCTCCAGGTATATTCTGGAAAAGGTTCATCTAAATAAGCAAATATCTTGGTGTGCTCCTGAGGCATCGGCTCTATGATGTCGCAATTCTGCGCATAGTCTTCCGCATGAATCATGGTGTAGGTGAATTTTTCTCTTAAACTCAAGGACTGATAGGTTTTAACGCCTAGTTTAATGGATTCTGAGTCATTGGGGATTTTCTCAACCAATGATTTTACCTTGGCCAAACCATATGGAGGAGTAGAAATTTTAAATCGGTACTGCTTGTAGGCACTTTCCTCTTTGCTTTGGGCGGATACTACAGAACTGAAAATAATTAGCAAGAAAAAAAACAGGTATTTCATAGGGAGTTTCATCTGGAGTTAAATTGAGATTAACGTTTTCTTTTATTGGTCAGGTATTTTCTTAATGGAATGTCGTATGTCACCATGATTAGATATGCAAAGGCAGGTAGCAGAATTAATGCGCTGATGATAATTATTGCCAGTTGCATGTTGTCGGGCTTGTGGTTAGTAAAATAGTTGCCAAACATCCAGAGGAAAGCATAGTGTGTCATATATAAGGGATAGGATATTTTACCAGAAAAAGTGCAAAGTTTTTGCAGGCTTGGTGTTAATGTGGCTCCTGCACCCAATGCAATAATCACTGGGAAATAAAACAGTACAATGAAAGGCTCAACTAACCAGTTCCAGGTTGAAGAAGGAGAGATAAATGCAAATAATAACAACACAGTAAGGCCAATAAATCCCAGTTTATTTTTGATAATCCATTTGGAACGGTAAATGAGCATTCCTGCTAAAAATGAATATGAAATACGGGCAGCTCCGTCCCAAAATGTGGGGCCACTCCATCCGCCCAATAAATTACCGGAGCGGTAAGCTACAAAACAAACGGCCAGGGCAGATATTACAGTGAACAAAAACAGCAAACTGCGACCAATTCTATACAATACAAAGGCGTAAACAATATTGGCAACGTATTCCCAGAATAATGACCATGCAGGTGCATTGAAACTGAATAGATTAAAACCACGGTCTTCTATAACAGGAAAAGGAACAAGTAGAATAGAACAAATAAAAGTTAAAATGATTTTGCCGGTAGTATACAATTCCGGGTGCCCGCCAAAAGGGTCAAAGAGAAATGCCAGCAGGCCTAATACTGATCCCGCAATAACCAATGGGTGCAATCTTATAAATCTGGATTTAAAAAATTCAACGATGCCCATTTCTGCCATGCGGTTATCATAAGCATAAGCAATTACAAAACCTGACAGGCAGAAAAAGAAGTCTACCGCTAAAAATCCATGTCCGATAAAGTTTTTGCCTGGATCGGTAAATATCCATTCCATAAAATGAAATAAAACAACGACGAGCGCAGCAAAGCCTCTTAGTCCATCTAGTATTTCAAAATGCTGTTTTGGTTTTAGAATTTCAGGGTTCAATTTGCTCATATTAGTCCAAGAATAAGGAATAATAAGGCATCATCCAATTTTACCCATAATTATGTTACTTATTTCATATGCATTGCTATACACCATGAAGTGCCCTCCGCCATTAATCACAACGTCAGGTTTATTGTATCTCATTGGAAGGGTGTAGTCATCATTTCCATGTATATGTGTTATATTTTCTGGCCTTTCAATATTTCTCCAGTTTAGAATGCATGTTAGCGCCCATTTTAAAAACAATGGGTCACTGTCTTTAATTAGTTGTTTTAGCATAATTTTATCATCACTTGTCTTAGCACCCATAAACTTAAGACCAGCATTCGCATTAGACTTCAATAAGTTTAGCGGTAATATTTTTTGCAGACTCAATTTTCCTGCTAACCTAAAATACCAGGGCAATTCATTAAAAACCGGAGTGCTGGAAATTAAAAAAGTATGAACAGGATTAAAGCGTTTTGCAATCTCTACGGAAATCATTCCACCAAAAGATAAACCAATTAAATAAAAAGGACTTGACGTATCTATTCTCGCAGCCAGTCTGCAAGCATAATCTTCTAAAGATTCATTAAGAACCGGATTAATCCAATCGAGATAAATTAATTCAAAATGAGAAGGGAAAGTAAGTTTTTTAAAAGCTCTTCTGTCTGCGCCTAAACCACTTATAAAATATATTCTATTCTTGTTTTGCTCTAATAAACCTGGCATAAATTTATGTTGTATTTATTGCAACTATCAATTGTTAATATCGTTAAATATAACAATAACTAATTGTACAACTGCTAATGATAAAATTGTATTTTAGCGAGGTCTATTATATCTTATTCTCGTTCTAAAGCAAGTGCATTTTGAAAACTTATAAAATTAACAACACCGCTGGTCTCAGCCTTGAACAACTTTATACTAGCCTGTCTGCCGGAGGATGCATAATCTCTTATGGCTATTGTATCTCTGCAATTGCTTTTACATACCGCCTGATGTCTGCACCATATTATATTAAAGCAGGAGAAAAGCCGTCAACTTATAGAAAGAAATACAACAGATTATCCAGAATTTTTGGCTGGTGGGGAATACCTTGGGGCCCAATTTATACGTTTGATATGCTCAGAATGAATAGAGAAAAAAGAGGAGGAGGCATAAACATCACAGAAGATGTGCTGAGCGTATTGCGTGACAAATATGCCAATCGTGATCTAAACGAAATCTTTGCTGAAGATATTCTTATTACATATGGGGAAGATGAGCAACAGGAAAGCGAGCTTAGCCCAGTTAAATTAAATTCTGGCTTGATCAAATAAAACATAAATACAATATCCTTAAAAAATCATGTTAAAAAAACTGCTATTCTTCCTACTTCTTTTCGCATCGGTACTGACCGTTGATGCTCAGGTATTTTCTAAAACAGTATTTAGCTTATCAAAAGACTTAAAATCGATTCAGTCTATTAAAGTTGTGTTCGATAAAACTGTTGTCTTTATTGAAAAAGAAGGTTCAATTAATCTTGACCGATTGAGTATAAATGCAGCAATCAGTTACTATGATAATTTTGATGGTAAAGACAAAAATGGCAAGATAAAATCCTTAGGGAATTTGAGCTTCAATTATTACGATGTTTTTGATGGCTCTGATAAAGCAGGTAAGCTTAAAGCGATAAATGATGTCTCAGTCAATTATTATGATCGTTTTGATGGTGCGGAGAAAAATGGTAAAATTAAATCAATCGGAAACATTGCGATAAATTATTACGATGTATTTGATGGATCATATAAGCAGGGCAAGGTTAAGTCTGTAGGGCCAGTTGTCATTACTTACTTTGATAATTTCGATTCAGCATCAAGGGCAGGGCAAATCAAAGCGGTAACCGGAAATACTGAGAATATAAGTGTTAAAACCGTTGTCACATATGATGATCTCGATGGATCCCAAAGCTTTGACAGAGAAAAAAGAGAAATAGCAAAGATCCTAAAAAGGAGAGGAGTTAGCCTGGCGATTATATCCGAGGCTACTGGCATCAGTATTCAAGAATTGAACAGCTTATAGGGCGATTGTTATGCATAGGCGGGATTTCTTAAATAAATTCTTATTTTAATATGAATTAAATTTGCGTACATTCATTAAAGGAGTATATTTGTATGTTGTTGATTATTAACTCCTCCAATAATGATGATGTTGAAAAAATCTATTCTCGCACTCTTTCTGTTGTCCATTCTCTTTTCTTGCAAGAAAAAGGCTATCATTTCCACCGTAGAAACGGCCTACTGGTTTGGTGGGGGCATTGAAAATATGATCCTACTAAAAGGTACAATTCAATCAGACGGAACTCAAACAGTAACTAAACTGTACGACGGTGGGCTGTATGATCCACTGGTGGCATTGGAAATCCATCCGGGCACAAAGGAGATTTACTGGGCCGAGATGGACATTGAGCCGGTTACCTCTTCTAACTTCACTTGTTATGTAAACAAGGGCGATACCTCCGGTGGTCCTAAACAACGCATATTATCCCTTCCGCAGTTGGTGATTAGTGCGATGGCGGTAGAGCCGGTTAGCAGGAAACTATACTATGTAGTTTATGATGAAAAAGCGGTTGGTGAATATCTGTACCGTTGCAATTTAGATGGCACCGGAAATACCATGTTATTCAGTTCGTTTAAGTTCGGAGATGTGGTTAGTATTAATATTGATGGTGCAAACAATAAAATTTATGTGGTTGAAAATGATCTGGAAAGTTTGCCCAGAAAGGAATCTTCAGTTTATAAAGCAAACCTGGATGGTACAGGTACACCAGTATTGTTGTACAACAAAGCGAGTTTGCCAATTAGGGTAGCCGAAATTGACCGCTTTACCGGAATTGCTATTGATGGTTCCAACTTATACATTGCCAGTTCACAGGGTTCAGCCACTGGAACCAGTTATTTGTTTAAAGGAGACGTTAATGGAAATCCTGCTACTACGGTAATATCTTCAGGGGGTTCTGCCAACCATCCCATTTCAACCGTGTTGGGGCTCAATATTGATTCGAAACACAGATATTTATACTGGATTAGCAGATCCAATTCTACAAGTCAGGATGCAGGTGTGGTATACAAAGTGCCTCTTGCTGCCGCAGCAACCAGTACGCCTAAGCTGATTTTTAAAGACATCAATCTTCATGGTGGTTTATTCGGACCAATTGAAATTGGAAATTAGCTTCCGGAAAGGAAGGTAACACCATCGTTATATCTAAAATATATTTTGTCTAAATGCAGGACGTTTTTATATTTGCAGCCCTGACTGTCTAAAACACAATCACCATCGGGATGTAGCGTAGCCAGGTATCGCGCCAGCATGGGGTGCTGGAGGTCGTAGGTTCAAATCCTGCCATCCCGACAAATACAAATATCCCATTTCAAATAATTCAGCCAGGTATGTTTAGTATTTATCCTTTGAGTGAGCAATCTGTAACGTTGGAATTTGGCCAGCAGATTAGTGGACATATAGCTGATGCTATTTATCGTTTCGATCTTCTTTTAAAGGAGAATCCTTTTAGGGGATTTATCACAACGGTAACTGGTTATACTACGCTTACGGTTTTTTATAGTGCAGTAGTAGTAAATGAGAGCGATTTACCTGGTGTAAATGTATTTTCAAAGATCCGTACGCATCTTGAAAGCTTGAAATCTTTGCCTGGAATTACCGATTTAAGGGAACAAAAAATTATAAAAATACCCGTGCTCTACGGTGGCTGTTATGGACCAGATCTGGAGGAAGTGGCCAATCATGCCGGAATGCCCGTAGATCAGGTCATCAATATTCACAGTTCAGCCATTTACAAGATCTTTATGATTGGTTTTGTACCGGGTTTTCCATACCTGGGAGGAATGGACGAACGGATATCTGCGCCTAGAAAGTCTTCGCCAAGAGCTAAGATTCCTGCCGGCTCAGTTGGTATCGCTGGCAGCCAGACAGGCATATATTCATTAGAAACACCCGGGGGATGGCAGATTATAGGCAGAACACCATTGACACTGTTTGATCATCAACGTGTTCAACCGTCATTGCTACAGGCCGGAGAATCTGTTAAATTCGTTCCTATTACAGCTAAAGAGTTTAACGATTTTCACTAAAGGGGCATGCAAATAAAGATTTTAAAACCAGGGATTTTGTCAACCGTCCAGGATTTGGGCAGGTATAGTTATCGCTCACAAGCAGTGGCGGTTTCAGGAGCAATGGATACCCTTTCTCATAGACTGGCAAATAAAGCACTGGGAAATCCTGATGATGCTCCTACCATCGAGTTCACCTACGCATCAGCAGAGTTTAGTTGTGAAACTGATGTTTTGATTGCATATTCCGGAGCTGGGGCCTTTCTAGTCCATAACGGTATACAATTAATTTCCGATAGCCCTGTATTTCTTTCCAGGGGTTCAAGGGTAAAACTAATCAATAATCCGGATGGGGCCAGAACTTATCTGGCTATTGCAGGAGGATGGTATGTCCCTACCGTTATGGGCAGCTGCAGTACTTACCTTACAGCAAAACTTGGCGGCATTAACGGAGAGGTACTTACGGCTGCTCAACTGATAAACGCTAATCCTTTAATTACTAATATAACCGCGGCAATTATCAGAAAATTTAACAATCTTGAAAATGCTGAAAAAGCTTTGCGGATACACACGCAGTCATTCCTTTCCGCTAAGCGCAAAACGATCAGGGTATTTATGGCCAGGGAACATGACTGGTTTGAAGATAGCTCCATTTTCAGCTTGCTAAATGATCCGTTCAAAATCGGGTTCCAGAGCAATAGGATGGGTTACCAACTGGAAGGGATGGCCATGAAAAGAACTACTCAGAAAGAGTTGTTAAGTACTGCAGTTACTCCGGGCAGCATACAAGTAAACGGTGCCGGGCAGCTTATTTTATTAATGGCAGACTGTCAGACCACCGGTGGATATCCCAGAATAGCACAGGTGACGGAAGTAGATTTGCCCCTTTGCGCTCAACTCAAACCTGGAGATGTGATCAATTTCAAAAAGATCAGCCATGATGAAGCCGAAAAGCTATATATTGCCAGAGAGAAGGAACTAAAAAAGTTGGATGCTGCGATTGCAAGCAGGTTATCATATTAATTTCAAATGAAAAGGATAGATTTAAACTGTGATATGGGCGAAGGTTTTGGGAACTATGCCATGCCTGATGATGAGGTTTTGATGCAGTTCATTACCTCAGCAAATATCGCCTGTGGTTTTCATGCCGGAGATGCCAGAACAATGGAAAAAACAGTTAAATTGGCCATAAAGAATAATGTAGCTATTGGTGCCCAT
This sequence comes from Pedobacter sp. MC2016-14, assembly GCF_020991475.1. Classification (NCBI taxonomy): domain Bacteria; kingdom Pseudomonadati; phylum Bacteroidota; class Sphingobacteriia; order Sphingobacteriales; family Sphingobacteriaceae; genus Pedobacter; species Pedobacter sp. MC2016-14. The sequence continues at coordinate 552,395 of NZ_JAJMPA010000003.1, read as the reverse complement.
CCTGGTCTGCAGGATCTTCAAGGTTTTGGCCGACGGGAAATGGCGATTAGTCCAAGAGAAGCTTACCAGATTTGTCTTTATCAAATTGGTGCACTTAGTGCATTTGTTAGGGCATCCGGAGGGGTGTTGCATCATGTTAAAGCGCATGGCGCACTTTACAATATGGCTGCCAGAGATAAAGGACTGGCCGATGCACTGTCACAGGCGGTATATGATTTTGATCCTGTACTAATCTTGTACGGACTGGCTGGAAGTGAAATGATAACATCTGCACAAAAGCTAGGATTGGCTACGGCTTCTGAGGTCTTTGCCGACCGGACTTATCAGGATAACGGTTTGCTAACCCCAAGGAGTCATGAAAATTCCATGATTAAAGATGAAGAGCTAGCTATTGATCAGGTAATGAAGATGGTGATGAATCAACAGGTGATTTCCACCAATCAGAATACCGTTCAGTTGCTGGCAGAAACGTTATGTCTGCATGGAGATGGTGAACATGCTGTTGCATTTGCGAAAAAAATAAACCAAACCTTAAAATCTCAAGGCATTGAGCTTAAGAAACCATAATTATGAATAAAAAATACAACTGGAGCGTATTACTCGGAGCTGCTTTTTTGATGGCTTCATCAGCAATTGGACCAGGCTTCCTCACGCAAACAGCAGTATTTACGCAACAGTTGGGCGCAAGTTTTGCCTTTGTCATTTTGCTTTCTATTATTCTTGATGCTGTTGCACAGCTGAACATATGGCGCATCATAGCCGTTGCAGACAAGCCCGCACAGGATATTGCCAATAATGTTTTTCCCGGACTGGGTTATTTTATATCCTTTCTTGTTTTTCTTGGTGGACTGGCTTTTAACATTGGAAATATAGCAGGGGCAGGACTTGGACTGAATGTTTTATTTGGCATCAGCGTAGGGCAGGGTGCAATAATCAGTGCCATCATCGCTATTGGTATATTTCTTTATAAAGAGGCAGGAAAAGCCATGGATGTTTTTGCAAAAACCATGGGATTATTGAAAATCGGACTCGCTTTATTCATCGCATACATCAGTGATCCTCCACTGGCAGAAGCGGCAATCAGGGCGGTAAATCCCACTCAGTTTAGCTTTACGGCGGTGCTCACTATTGTTGGTGGAACCGTTGGCGGATACATCACTTTCTCAGGAGCACACCGTTTACTCGATGCACGTCAAACAGGAATAGAAAACCTTTCGGGCGTAAATAAAGGTGCTCTTAGTGCTATTGGCCTGGCATCTCTAATGCGCTTGCTGTTGTTTATAGCCGCCCTTGGTGTGGTTAGTAAAGGTGCCGTTTTAGATCCCTCAAATCCTGCTGCATCTGTCTTTCAATTGGCCAGCGGACAGTTTGGTTATAAAGTGTTCGGACTTGTGATATGGGCAGCAGGTATTTCCTCTGTTGTCGGTTCAGCTTATACCTCCATCTCTTTTATCAAAAGCTTTCACCCTGTGATATTAAAGTACAATAGGGAAATCATCATCGTATTTATCTCCATCTCCTGTATCATTTTTGAAATTGTAGGTAAACCGGTAGAGGTGTTGCTTGCTGTAGGGGCATTAAACGGACTCATACTACCCATTGCATTGGGCATAATGCTCGTAGCGGCTTACCGTACACGGATCATAGCAGATTATAAGCAACCTTTATGGCTCACCGTTTCAGGAATCCTTGTGGTGGCCATTATGATCTGGATGGGGTATGGCACCATTGTTCAAATGATTTCAGGAAATTAAATTCAGACGGTTACTAAATTCGTAGCTAAAACTTTGGGAGTACCGGAGAAAGGCCTATTACACCTTTCCCAAATGTATAACTAAAAGCAAATTCCAAACCCCCATGACCTCTGGTGGCGTTGTTGAATGCGGATGTATTAAAATCATAACTTGCACAAATCCCTAAACGTCCTACGCGATAACCAATATTGGCTAAGATTGCGTCATCAAGTCGATACATAATCCCTAATATTAAAGTATCATCGTTTTCAACCCTAATTTCAGAATAAGAACCGACTGCCGCTATTTCATTTTTATTTTGCCGGATGTAAATAAAGTGTGGAGTCAATCCCAGATTTTTAGACATCGTCAATTTTACGCCACCGTGAAAATTTAAGCGCACAGGCAGCCTATAGTTCTGAACATCAGTTGCAAAAGGATCATTAGGCCTGGAAAGATGCGCGGCGCTTGCTCCAATAAAATAATTTGCTTTTTTATAAGGATTGTCATTACGATAGAAAACCCCAATACCAGCATCAAATATCGTGGCATTTTCAGAAAGTAAACTTTCGTTAATTGGAAGGCCTGGATTATATCCAAAAGAGGGGTCGTACTGACTATCGGTCTGAAATTTAGAAAGATCAACGCTTCTGTTGATTAAGCCAGCTTGAAGACCAAAGTTCAGCCATTCAAATTCATTGGAAAGTGCTACGGCATAAGAGAATGAGCTGTAGGCAGCTAAATATTTATATCCTGCGGTACCTGCGCCCTGACTGAGAGCAGTAAATCCAAGGCCTATTTGGTTAGTAGGCCGATAATCTACGGCCAAACCTTGCGTTTGATAGCCAGTTCCCACACGCCCCCATTGATTTTTAACATTACAGCTTAAACGAATATCCCCATCTACCACGCCAGTAAGCGCAGGATTAAGCCATAATGGATTCGCATAATATTGTGAAAAATGTGGATCAATCTGTGCAGATAGCTTACATATAGATACATATGCAAGCAGTATAGTTATTGTTATCTTTTTCACCGTAATAATGTAACTGTTCCTTTTCTAATTACTTTGCTGCCATCAAGTTGAACTATTTCAGTATAGTAGGCATACACACCTACTGGTTGCAGTTTACCTCTGTAAGTTCCATCCCATCCTACAGACTTGTCGTTCGCCCTAAAGATTAGCTCTCCCCACTGGTCATACACATTAAATAAAAGCGACTTAATTGAAGTACCTCTCACAAATAATATATCATTCTTTCCATCCCCATTAGGTGAAAAGACATTGGGTATAAATATTTCACCCGCCATAGGATCAAGAGCGGTACCTGTAATTGCCGCTGAACTTAAACTGAGCATGCAAGCAGAAGTTCCTTTAGATTTGACTAATAAAGAAACACTTGCGCCTGTCTTTATCCCGGTTACGGTGTAGCTTAATTTATTTCCTATGTTTTTAAAGCTTATGCCATTATCTATGCTTACTTCATAAGCAATTGCCTCGCTTATTGCGTTCCAACTAAAGGTCACACTATTTGACATTGTTGTTGCCACATGTACTATTGGGGATTGTAATGCCTTCACCATGGAAACGATTACAGCGGTACGATTAGAAACACAACCGCTGATACTACTTACAGATTCTGCATAATAGGTTGTTGTTGAATTTAATACAGGAGTCGTAAACTCATTTCCGGAGGTAATAATATTTCCACCCGTTGACTGGCTGTACCAATTGACAATAGTATTTGTAACATTTGGTGATTTAATTATAGCGGTATTTCCAGGACAGATGGATAGGTTTTGCAAATTGGGGGCAGCTGGGGGCGTAAGTGTATTTATTACAGCTGCTCTTCGTAATGAAGCACAGTTACTGTTGACAGCCTCGGCGTAGTAGGTAATATTTTCAGATTTAGTACTAAAATCAGATCCGGTATGCACTAAGTCTCCTCCTGTTGAGGAGGTATACCACTTGTAGATGATGCCGGCCTGTGGATTGTTAATGCTTAATGTGACTATCTTACCTGCGCAACTAGGTTCAGGAACACTGACGATGGGTGCTGGTGCTGGCGGTAAAATTGTGGCTTGCACTTGAGCTAGAGTCGCGCTAATACACGAGCCGTTGCTGGCTTCAATATAAAAATTGGTTGTATTGTTAATTGGGTCAGTAGTAAAACTTGTTCCTGTATGCAGCAAATTGGTCCTGGCAGAGGTAGGATACCATTTGTAAGATATACCCTGCAGAGGTGCAGCAATTGAAAACGTGGCTGAGGTGCCCACACATACCGCTATAGTTGGGGCAAAAGGAATAGGAGTTGCGGGGATAGGTAAAATTGTTAAAGTAACTGCATTGCTGTTGGAAAATGTCATGCAATCTGTTGAGGTGGTTTGACGCCGGTAATAAATAGTTGCGTGTATGACCGGTGGATCATAGTCTTTTCCTGTGGCGCCGTTTATATCATTAAAAGTTAAATTGTCTGCAGAACTTTGCCATTGATAGATATAATTTCCACCGCCACCCTGCGGTACACTACCTGCGATTATATCAGGGTTACTTGCACCACAAAAAACAGCATTCGCCGGACCGGTGATATTATTGTTTGTAATTGGAACATTTGTTTGACTAAAAATGATCAGGTTGCTATAATATGGTTGGCCGCAAACTGTAACAGCCCTACGTAGATAAGTGGTCTTATCTATAACAGGTAAATCATAATCCTTAAAAGTTGCTCCCTGTATATTAGTATAGATGCCATCTTCTCCAGCACTTTGCCATTGATAACTGGCTTGGTTTACAGCAGAGCCAATGATATTCTCTGGGTTTAAAGTATTGCAAAAGGAGGTAATCAAGGGGGACATTATTGTGTTAACAATATTTGTTGGGGGATCGTCAAGGTATTTAGCTAAGTAAGCATCAGTCTGCGAATTTTTGGCGGTATAACTTAGCACATTGCAATTTGAAGGATCAAAATCCAGAGTTTGACAAAATCCGCCGGTAATGTAAAATGCGTTGCTCGTAGCCACTACTTTATATGCTGCATTTAAACTACAGCCTCCGCCTATCACAGCGTATGTCTTAGCATTTCCAACTTTGTCATATCTTCCAAAAAATATTCCCGCTCCTCCATTTACAGGGCTTAACATCCCATCGGGTGAATCCTGATCGAAGTCAGCACTTCCTGTTAATATACCGCAAATAACGATATTTTGATTCTCATCCAGGTATGCACGATTAACTGTTACTGTAGCGCCTGCTCCGCCAATTACTTTTCTCCACTTGAAAATTCCAGTGCTATTATAGGCATGCAAGAGCCCATCAGTATTGCCTTTGGCGGTTAATGCCAGACCAGTTGATCCACCAGGATAAAATGTCCCACTATATCTCGAGAGCATAATGATATCTAACTGATCATTGATACATATAGACTGGCAAGAAGAAGTGCCGGGAAATGTTTTAACCCATTTATATGTCCCATTATTTGTGTACCTCGCTAAATAACTTGATCTGCCTTGTGGGTTAACAACTGCTCCAGGCTGGTTTGTAAAACTGAAGTCAAATTGACTTACAAAGTCCCCGGCTATCAGTACGTCACCTGTGTTTTTATCAATCGTAACTGGGGTGGCGGAGGATCCATCTCCGCTAGCTCCACTTCCCAGAGCCTGATACCATACTAAATTTCCGTTTGCATCATACTTAGCAATGAGACTTTTGAAATATGGGGTATTATTTGTTAATTGACTTACCCCTGATGACGGATCTAAGTCTATTACAGAATCATAAATTCCGGTAATAAAAATATTCTGGTCTTTGTCCGTTGTAACCTGATGCCCACGCTCAATGCCAGAACCACCTAATGATTTGGCCCAAACAAAGCCCCCATTTGTATTGTATTTAATTAAAAACATGTCCTCACTCCCTATTGATGATAGGGAGACGCTACCAAAATCTATAGTTGATGCATATTGACCAATGACTAGTACGTTACCATTGTCGTCGATTGTCATATTATTTATCAACTCACTACCAGAGCCCCCAAATTTTACAACCCAAATGATTTTGCCATCAGGAGCATACTTGGCAATGTAGGCATCGTTACCTCCTGCCCCAGTCAATTGTCTGGTTGAGCCATCAGTAGAATAAAATGTTGCAACTCCAGTAAAATGTCCGGCGCTATAAATATTATTAGAAGCATCTTTGCCGATAGAGGTGGCCCTGTAACGTTCAGTTCCGCTTACCGTATTGACCCATTCTGGCCTAAAACTTTGTCCGGTACAATCATAAATAATAAAAAGACATATAAAAAAAACGAGCGTAAGATTCTTTTTCATTAAGTGGAGCAGCTAATTTATAATCAGTGTAAGGCAACTATTGTGTATTACTTTTCGTTTACTACAAAAATTTTGATGAATTTAAGTAAAAAAATGGAATACTAGAGGGTTTTCTCAAAATATGTGTTGATTTACTAAAGAGACAATTTGTATTATCTAATCGCTTCATCCACTAGTTTTCTCAATTCAGCATACTTTTCCTGTCTGGCGTCAGTTTTTAAGTAGTTTGCCATTAAAAATGCACAATATTTCTCATTGTTATTTACCCATGGAAAACTACCAAACAGACCAGGGCTGCTAAGTACGCCATTGCCCATTAACCATTCTCCATAGCCATAGCCCAAACCCCCAGCTTCTGCCGGACTATAGGCCATTTTAACATCTGAGGACAACCGGTTGGCCTGCATTTGTGCAATGCTGCTCTCTTTTAAGATGCGCTTACCCTCAAACATTCCTTTATTTAAAATCATAACCAGGAAATTCATATAATCTTCCGGCGTGCTTGTGGCGCCACCCGCCGGTAAGGCCACTTTTGCCTGCCCAAAATCTGTGTTTTTCATCTTTAGTGGTCCGGCTATCCTTTCTGCAAATAACATTTCAAAGCTTTTGCCACTTATTTTTTCAAGAACTGCACCAGCAATTTGCAGTCCCGTATTACTGTATCTAAAAACCTTACCCGGCTGGCCTTCCATAGGGTAAGCTGCAATCTTTTCTATCATTTCACCCATGCTGCTAACATCGCGTAGGTCTGCCAGGCTCTCCCTTAGGTCGGGAGAGTGTATTGCAGTCATATGCGAAAGACATTGGCTAATTGTGATTGCTCCTTTATGATGCTTAGACAAAACCGGAAAAAATTTACCTACGGTATCTGATAGTCGTAATTTTCCCTCATCTACAAATGTCATTACAAGCGCTGCGCTTAGCCATTTACTACAACTGGCTATTGGCTGGCGCGTACTTGCGGTATATTTACTAACGTCGGCCGTTTTACCTTGCTTTTTGGCCATCAGTTTAACAATCATTTTGTCTCTTACGCTCATGTCGCTTTGCGTACAATTGTAAACTATTTTTCCATCTTTCCATATCAGAAGCATCAAACGACCACCCATGTTCGAAGCATTCTGGTTAATCCAGCTATCTACTTTATAAAACTGCTGCTGTTGACCAAGGGCGGAGCCAAACCATGTCATAACAAGTAATAAGTATACAATCTTTCTCATCTTTATCATTCATCAATTACAATTTGCAATCCTGGGGTTTTCCTGGCTACTGCATGGAAACAGGTATTTGCTTTGCGTATATTTTGGGGAGGGGTTGTCCGTAACTTCAAGGGGCGCCATGAGTTCATTCTTATAACCTGGCATCGTAACCTGAGCAGTAGAACCATTTCCAAGGGCTATATTTTTTCCGGCCTCATTACCATTAAAACTATAATCCATCAGTGCATCTAATATACGATAAACACCATAATAATCATAGGCATCATAAGCTGAACGACTATTTGGAAGGTTGTGATCTGTACCATACCTGTAGTTGGCCACCGTAGACGATTTAAGATAATAAAAGTCCTTTTCAGCATTAGCAATACCTATGTTTTTAAAGATGTCAATGGCTAGCCTATGATCATTAAACTTATCTTCATCATACACCTGAACAACCATTTTGGTATTAGAGGGGAAGTTAAGAAGCTGAGCAGGGCTAATTTGATAACTATACCAGGGTGCCATGGTAAACAGAAGGCGTCCATCTTGTCCCCAGCCTTTCTCAGTGAATGCTTTATAAGCTAAACCTATTGAAGCCCCACCACCAAAGGAATGTCCCATAAAACCTACTTTTTTAGTGTCAATTATGTTGGGGTAATCAGTTGCCGCTTTAGTAAAACCAGTCCATAAAGTTAGATACCGGTGATCGATACTGATATCAGTTGTAGGGTAAGGAACAAAAACCACCACATAACCTTTCTTTGCAATGAATTCAAATAATCCCCGATTGTATTCTTTATCCTCTCCGCCATAAGGGTGTGCGTAAAAAATTGTCGGTCTGCCAGAAGTTGTACCCTGAGGATAAAAGATGGTTACCTGGGTGCCAGGGTACTCAGTATTAGGAAAACTCAATTCAGCCACCTTATAAACTCCGTCAACACCGTAGCCGGATGTAGGGCGGGATATCGGACCTTCAAGATCATCGTCTGCTGTTTCCGGATCTATAGAGTCATCAACGCTATTGGAACAAGCCGATAATAACACGCATAATACTAAACCAACTTTAAAAAGAACCGCTTTCATTATACTTTTCATTTGAATGCATAAGACCATTAGTTTCTACCCAATTGTGATTTAATTTTATCTTTCATTTCCGCTTGTAAAGCCTGGTATTGCTTATACTGGTCAGCAGTAAAGATATTTTTCAGTTCAGCATCCTTTTGCTTTTGAAGGTCTTTGAGTTCTTTAAGTTTAGAAAACTTGCTTCCATTGCCATTAATAATGGGTTCATTTTTTTGGGCATACTTTAAATTAATTTTATTTAATTGTACCGCTTGCCCAGAATCGAGACTCAGTTTCTCTTTTAATAAATTGGTTTGGAATTGTGCCCTTTCTTCCGGCGTCTTATTCTTCATTGCAGTTTTACTTTGAGCCATTACTGGCCTTGCAAATGCGATGATTAGCAGACTTACAGACAGTGTAAGTATTTTTTTGATTCTACTGTTCTTCATTTTTTTTCTTTTAAATATTTATTCTTTTTTAGCTATGCCTCTTGAGGTAAAGTTCAGTAATAAGTATAGAAAAATACGAGGAATCCAGGTCAAGCTGAAAAATCCGGTGCCGAAGTGTTTAGTAATTCATCCAGGCTTTAAAATCAGGGACGCGCGCTTTACTAATCAATACGCGTTCTGAAGGTGCCGGATTGATTTTTAAAGACAATCTTCCGTTAAAATAAAAATCCACTTCTATAATACTCAGCCTGTTGATGATGAATTGTCTGTTGGCTCTAAAAAACAGTTGCGGGTCTATTTGTTTCTCCAATTGCTCCATGGTAAAGTCAAAGATGTATTGATCGCCATCCAGCATCTGTCCATAAACAATTTCATTAGCGGTGTAAAACCAGGCAATTTTTGCCGTCTCTATTGGTAAAAGTTTAGCTCTATAATGTACCAGAAATGATTTTTTATAGGGCTTCATGTCTATTTGAAGCCGTTCAATCAGCTGGCTCAGGTTTGCATCTATTTCTGGTGTACCTGGTCTTATCAAAGTTTTAAACTTATCCAGCGCCCTGGTCACCTCTTGTTCATCAAATGGCTTTAAAATATAGTCGATGCCGTTGTTTTTAAAAGCATCCATAGTAAAGTCGTGATAAGCGGTCACAAATATTACAGGCTTTAATACTTTTACTTTTTTAAAGACATCAAAAGATAACCCATCTGTAAGCCTGATGTCCATAAATATAAGGTCATAATCATCTTCATGCCTACTTAGCCAGTCTACAGTATCATACACACTGCTGAGTATGCTAACTATATGTGTGTTTTTATCAATAGACTGCAATACATGCGCAAGATTACGCGCTGTAACCGGCTCATCTTCTACTAAAACTATATTCAATGTTTTCATAAAGTTAGCGGCAGTTTTACTTTAAAAAAATTGTCTGTTTTTTCTATTTCGATATCCTTTTCAACCAATAACCTAAAACGTTCGGTCAGGTTCAGGAGTCCAATACCGTGGCTATCTTCCAGGCCGGTAAGCTCTTGCAGATTGTTGCTAACAATAAGCATCTGTTCATCAATGTAAATGCGAACTATTAGGGGCGAGGCCAGTGTTGCCGAATTGTGCTTTGCCGCATTTTCTAATAGAGGCTGTATGGATAAATGTGGTATTTGAGCTTGAAGATATGGTTGTGGCACATCAATTTCCAAACAAAAAGCTTGTTCAAAACGCATGTTAAGCAATTGTGCATAAGATTTAATTGTGTCAAGTTCTTTATCAAGTGTAACCAGGTTTGAACCAGAATGAGACAGTGCATGTCTAAATACCTTAGACAGGTGTAGAATGTAAAATTGAGCCAGTTTAGGGTCCTCTCTTACTATACCCGATAGACTGCTTAAAGAGTTAAACAACAAATGAGGGTTCAGTTGTTGTTTCAGCAATTCCAACTGTGCCTGTAGGTAAGCATGCTTTAGTTGTTCGTGTATTACATTTTTAGCCCGGGCAGCTCTTAATAAAAGAATTATCCTCAATATAATAAAAATTAGTACGCTGCTCAGTCCAAAACGCACAAAATACCCCATTTTATATGAGCCACCAATATGATTGCCAGCAAATAGCAGGTGTTGAAACGCATTTCCAATAACCATACACGTCACTACCACTAATCCATTAGCAGCAACATACAGACCCAATTGTTTTCGTTTCCGGTACTTCATCAAAAAAGTACCTTCTGCTAGATTTAAATAAAAGATTAAGCAGCAAAAGGCCAGGTTAAAAAGCAATTGGAAGCTAAGTTCGCCAAAGTCAAACTGCCAATAACGAGCCATGATGCTATTGGGTCTCAACGCCAATAAACGGCCAGAATTTACAACCAAGGCAATCAATAAGGAGCTGTACAAGCAAATGCGCCTTTCATTATTATCCATGCGCTAAATTAGCTTTTTTCCTTTATGATCTATTTACAGACAAGGTGAGGCTGAAAAAATAGGGGATGAAATGCTTAGTTTAACTGGATTTTAGGAATACGAGCTTACACAAATTGCTAATATTGCAGGTAAAATCAGCTTTTACAGAATTTGTACGTAGATTAGATGAACAAAAGGTATGAGTATATACAGCACATATGAAGATGACAGGTTAACTGAATTGTTAAAGTCCGGCGATGCTGGGGCTTATAACGAGATTTATAACCGTTATCATGCTGCATTATACATTCATGCTTTTAAACGGCTTCAAGACCGGGAAGAATGCAAAGATTTAGTTCAGGAGCTGTTTGCAGTGTTGTGGTCAAAACGCGAGGATCTGGTCTTTACAAAAGCGCTATCCGGTTATTTATATCAAGCAGTCAGAAACCGTATTTTTGATCTTCTGGCAAGGAAGAAGCTCAAGAAGGAATACATCAGTTCAATACAACAATTTAAGAAAGACGGGCTTAGTCATACAGACCATTTGGTAAGACAACATCAGCTGGCTGAAATTATTGAAAATGAAATTGCCGCACTTCCTGCACGTACGCGTGAGATTTTTGAACTGAGCAGGAAAGGCTTTCTTTCCCATCGCCAAATTGCTGCGCAGCTGGATATTTCTGAACAAACCGTCAAAACAACAGTAAACAATGCACTAAGGGTGCTGCGTGTTAAACTGGGGTCCTTGTTTTTCCTGACCTTATAATTTTTTTTTAAAATTTCTTTACCCCCAAGGTACTGCTCATTCGTCTTTAATATTTGAAAATCGGGTATACCGACAATTCAGCCATTTAAAGCTATGCAGGAAGAAGAAATTAAAGCATTGTTAATTCGTTATCAGCAAGAGAACTGTACTGCTGATGAAGCTGCTTTTATAGAGCAATGGTACGCACAATGGAATGTTGATGCACCATTTTCACTATCTGCTGAGGAGCTCGAGGCCGATTTATTGTCACTCGCAGCACACCATAAACAGGTTATGGCTGGAAGCAGACTGGATGCTGTTAAAGTTCTTCCACTCCACCCTTTAAAATCCATCAAAACATGGGCGGCCGCAGCCGCTGTAATTATTGTTGCAGGTTTAAGCCTGTATTTCTATACTAAACCTGCTAATACCTCATTAACTTCAATTGATGCTTTAAAAAATGACTTGCCAGCGGGGCGCAATGGTGCAACACTTACTTTAGCCAACGGTCGAAAAATTTCACTTACAGATGCGCTTAATGGTCAGCTTGCAGAAGAATCAGGCGCAAGCATCAACAAAACCGTAGACGGACAAATTGTATACAGCTTGCAGAAAGGCAGCTCAGCTGGGCGCAATAAATCAACCAGTTACAATACACTCTCAACGGCAAATGGTCAGCAATATCAGATTGTGTTACCTGATCAATCTAAGGTGTGGCTTAATGCCTCTTCTTCCATTAAATTTCCCGCAACTTTTACAAGTTTAAAGGATCGGATTGTGGAATTGAAAGGTGAAGCTTACTTTGAGGTTTTTAAAGATCATGCACATCCCTTCATCGTAAAAACGAATACACAAGAGGTTCAAGTACTGGGAACGCATTTCAACATCAACAGTTACGTAGATGAAGGTGTTACTAAAACATCTTTGCTGGAAGGTTCTGTACAGATCACCTCTATCTTGTGGAACAAAACTTTGCAAAGACAGGTTTTAAAGCCAGGTCAGCAGGCCATTTTATCAGGCAGTTCATTAAAAGTATCAGATGCTGAAGTAGAACATGCCATAGACTGGAAAAATAATGAGTTCATATTTAATAATGAACCACTGGAAATCATCATGCGAAAAGTAGCCAGATGGTATGATGTTAAAGTAGTTTATGAGGATGAGCAACTTCGTAACGAAGTATTTGGAGGTACCATCTCCCGCTTTAAAAATGTTTCAAGGGTTTTGAGAATGCTCGAAATGACTGGATCTGTACATTTTAAAATTGAAGGAAGGAGGATTATCGTTACTAAATAAATACCAGAAACGATGATGTCATAAAAACCGGCAGTGTATGCACACTACCGGAAAATGATTTGGCATTACGTCAATAAATAGCAATTGTATTAACCTTAACATGTATGGCACTGTTAGACTCCCCAGTATAACAGCACCTGCTAACCCGCGAATGAAGCTATGACTTAAAAAGCATAGCTGGTTCGCTGTAAACCAAACTTAACAAATGTATAAAAATTACACCAAGAAAATAGGCCTGCACAAGCGGTATGCCCATAAAATTCTGTTGATTATGCGATTAACCACCGTTTTTTTAATAGCTGCCATGATGCAGGTTAGCGCTGCGGGATTTGCCCAAAGAGTTACTTTTAAGCAGAAAAAAGCATCGCTGACTGGTCTTTTTAAAGAAATAAAAAAGCAAACCGGATATAATGTAGTCTGGAACTTAAATCAACTCAATCTTTCCAGGCCATTTGACGCAAATTTTAACCAGACACCGCTAGAGCATGTGCTTATTAAAAGTCTGCAAGGCATGCCATTAACCTATTCCATTGACGAAAAAACCATCGTCATCAGGATGAAGGAAAAATCCATCTTAAATCAGGTTATGGAATATTTTAAAGCCATTGATGTACGTGGGAAAATTGTTGATGAAGCAGGCATAGCCATACCGGGTGTAACCATAAAGTCTAAACAGTCAAAAAGAGTGGTTGTAACAAACTCAAAAGGCGAGTTTGAATATAAAGGTTTAGATGATGATGATGTGCTATTAATTTCGTATATCGGTTATAAAGCTCTTGAAATTAAAGCTACGGCTGATCTGAGCAATATTGTCATGAGCTCAATAACTAACGGCCTTGATGAAGTAACCATCAATACTGGATATCAGACTTTACCCCTGGAACGTTCAACTGGCGCTTACGGTGTAGTTAGCGAAAAAACAATCAACCTGAGAATGGAGACCAATATATTGGACAGGCTGGAGGGAAGCGTTCCTGGTCTGTTTATGAAAAATGGGGCCGTAACCATTCGCGGTCTTGCTACTCTTTATGCAGAGCAGCAACCCATGTATGTAGTTGATGGATTTCCTTACGAAGGTGATATCAATTATATCAACCCATCAGACGTGCTGAGCGTAACCGTTTTAAAAGATGCGGCAGCAGCCTCTATATATGGTACCCGTGCAGCAAATGGTGTAATTGTAATTACAACGCGTCTTGGTAGTGTAAGTAAACTAACTGTCAATTACAACAGCACCTTATTTATAACTCCGCTGCCGGATGCATCTTACCTCAACCTCCTGAATTCATCACAAATGGTAGATCTTCAGCAGGAATTATTTAACATGAGGCATCCCGATTACAATGATGGTATTATGCGTGCTGCACAACCAAAAGCCATAGAAGCCTTATATAAAAACTCAGAGGGATTAATCACAGATGCTGAACTTGCTGCCACTTTGAATCGGTTAAAAACTTTAAATGCACAACCACAGCTGGAAGATTTGCTGATGCAAAAGATGGTCAAACAGCGCCATAGCTTTTCAGCAAATGGTGGTAATGAGTATAACCAGTTCAATGTATCCCTCAATTATCTTGGCAATAGGGGTTATAGTATTGGAAGTAAAGATGAAAACGTCAATATCGCTTTGAGAGATCAGGTTAAAGTAGCCAAGTGGCTTACTGCAGATGTTGGGATAACTACTAATTTAGGTAATGCTAAGAGCAAACCAATAAACACCAGTAGCTATTACCTCAATATGCCCTATGAAGTGTTAAAGGATGAAAATGGAAATGTTTCGCCCTGGAATTACCGCAAGTCTGCCTATGAGATTGATCGTTTAATTGGCTTAGGACTTTATGATGAAACATACAATCCTCTGAATGAGTTAGACAAGTCGGCAATTAGCAGCAAGAATAATTACGTGCGTTTGCAGGGTGGTTTCAATGTGAAGTTTATGGAAGGTTTAAGCCTTGATGTTAAATATCAGACAGAAAGAGGAAACAGTTTCTACAAAACTTATCATAACAATGAATCCTATGCCGCCAAAAATATGATAAACGATGCGGCAACTGTAGAAACGAACGGAGATATTGAGTGGAATGTTCCAAAAGGAGGACAAATTTATGAAACCAGAGGAGACTCTAAATCTTACACACTACGTACACAGCTGAATTTTGATAAAGTATTAGACGATAAAAACCATCTAACCATACTTGCAGGAGCTGAGAAACGCGCCACCGTACAAAATTCTACCAGCCTGCACCGAATGGGCTATAGCGATAACAATTTGCAGTTTCTACCTGTAAATACGCTAGATCTTGCCAGGTTAACCAACACACAATCGTTAACTTATACCTTTGAATACAACAATCGTTCTTACAACAACTTTACGTCAGTAGAAAACCGCTATGTATCGGTATACGCCAACGCGGGACATACTTATGCCGGCAAATATAATTTAACAGGAAGTGTGAGAATAGATGACTCTAACCTTTTCGGTGTCGATCCTAAGTACAGATATATTCCTTTATGGTCTTTTGGAGGAAGCTGGAAGTTGAGTAACGAAAACTTTATGAAAGATGCAAACTGGCTAGATCACTTAAACATGAGGCTAACTTACGGTTTAGGTGGTAATGTGGCTAAAAATGTAGGTCCTTTTTTACAAGCTGCCTCCGAATTTAGCATTATAACCGGAGCAACCGCTACCCAAATCGTAAGTCCACCCAATAAAGCATTAAGATTTGAGCGTACGGCTACAACAAACCTTGGCGTAGATTTTAGTGTTTTAAAGAACAGAATCTCCGGTTCCATAGATCTGTATAGCAGAAAAAGTACAGATTTATTGGGCGATCGTAAAACGGATCCAACAAATGCATTTCTATCTGCTTTAATCAATTATGGCAGTATGACCAATAAGGGTTACGAACTGGCATTAAATACCGAAAATTTAAGGACCAGCAATTTTCACTGGGCAAGCCGGTTAACGTATAGTCACAACAAAAATAAAATGACGGAGATTGCGCCGCAAAGTGAATCTGTATATACCTACACCGATGGAAATGGAGTATCCAGGATCGGATACCCAACCAGCAGTATTTTTAATTTCCGTTCTGCAGGCCTGGATCCAACCAATGGAACCGTTCGGGTTTTTGATAAAAACGGAAATGTAGTCACCAATTATGATCAATCTGGCTCACTGGTGGCCAATATGAATGATGTAGATGGATTAGTATATGGAGGTACTTTATTACCAACTTATACCATTGGGCTAACTAATACCTTCAATTATAAAAACTTAAGTCTTAATGTACTGATCATTGCAAATGGAGGAAACGTGTTCAGAGATGCAGTTCCACAACTCTTAACATCAAGTAATTTTTCTCAGAATCTCGATCAACGGGCATTAAATTTCTGGAGAAAACCTGGTGATGAAGCAATCCCGGGAACCATACCGGCTCCCGATCTTGCCGGTTCAGGAAATTCTTATTTTGCCTCGCTATGGTATGCGCTGGATGAAAATACGCTGAAGGCAGACTATGTGAAGGTAAGGGATATTTCGTTGAGCTATAATTTTGCGCCAGATTTGTTTAAGAACAAAAAGATTGCTTCCGCAAAACTTACCTTACAAGTTCAAAATGCCTTCCACTGGTACAGAAATGATAAGGGCTTAGATCCTGAAGCGTATAGCCAATATGGCACTTATTCCAATAGAAATTTACCAGTTACGCCAACCTATATGATTGGTGTAGACTTTACATTTTAACCCTGCAAACCATGAAAATAAAATATTTATATATAGCATTTGTTTTTTTAAGCCTAGGCAGCTGCAAGAAATTTCTGGACATTGTTCCTAAAGACAAGTTTATCCCCAGTACAGTTGAAGATTATGAAAATATGCTCAATTATGCAACTGTTTCCACTTACGGAGATTACTTTGAAGATTTAATTACGGATGATGCCTTTTTGCCAGAAGGGCAGCCAGGTAACTTGTACACCAAACAACGGCTAAGTGCAAGGAAGATTTACACTTTCAACAAAGACGTATACGGAGAAGGGGATAACGATATCCTATGGAGTGAGGGCTATAAACGCATTTTTTACTTTAATACGGTTGCAAATAATATCATGAAAGCGCAGGGTAGTACCGAAGCTGAAAAGAGAAGCATCAGGGCCGAAGCATTGTTGGGTAGGGCATTGGAGCATTTAATGTTGGTAAATGTTTACGGAAAGCATTATGACGCAGCAACCGCTGGTACAGATCCAGGCGCCCCCCTTGTTTTAGAAGCAGATATCAGCGCAAAAAATAGTAGAAATACAGTTCAGGAGGTATACAACCAGGTCATTGCCGATGCAGAGGAAGCTGTTAAAGATCTTCCTTTAAAAAACAAAATATCTAAGTTTAGGGCCTGCAAAGCTGGTGGTTATGCGTTTTTAAGCCGGGTATATCTTTTCATGGGCGATTATGCGAACGCCTTAAAGAACGCCGATCTGGCTCTTGGCTTACAAAATGAATTGGCAAACATGAATGGCTACAATGTCATCGTGCCCGGACCATTCCCTAATGATCCTAATATTCCAGGGGCGCCTTTGGGATGGACCAATATCCCCAATGCAGAGCGTCATCCAGAGAGTCTGGTAGCTCGTACAAACCTGCGTCCATTTGGACTGGGAATGGATGTTTGTGCAACGCCAGAGCTGACCAGTTTATTTTCAAATAATGATAGGAGGTGGGCATTGTATTTTGCTAATGCCTGGCCACCGGCACCCCCCTTCAATTACATGGATAGATATGGCGTTAAGATTTTTCTAAGGGGCGATTATTACAATAACTGCCTTGCTGTACCAGAAGTTTATTTAAATCGTGCAGAATGTAAAGCAAGAGCTAACAACCTTAGCGGAGCGTTGGCAGACATCAATAAACTGAGATTAAATAGAATCGTCCCGGCTGCATACCATGAATTTACACCGGCAGATTTTAATAATGATAGTGAAAGGGTACTACGCTTTGTATTAGAAGAACGCAGAAGAGAACTTGTGTTTACCGGCATGCGCGTAATTGATCTAAAACGTTTAAACAAAGAAACAAGATTTCAGAAAACCATTACGCATGTGGCTGAAGGGGTAACCTACACGTTAACACCAAATAGTCCTAATTATCTCCGTCAAATATGGCCAGCTGCCTCTGTGTTTAATCCAGACTGGACGCTAAATCCATAAAGCAGCATTTTGCACAGCTAACAATTTACTATTGAACGGGTGTACTATGCCCGTTCAATTCACAAAAATACAAATGCAAGAACCAATTTTAAAAATAGAGCAACTATCGCACAGGTATAGTAAAGACTGGGCGGTACGTGATGTAAGCTTTGAAATCAATAAAAATGGCATCGTGGGACTACTTGGTTCTAACGGTGCTGGAAAATCCACCACAATGAACATCCTTTGTGGCGTACTCAGTCAAACAGAAGGTAAAGTATTAATAGAAGGTTTTGATACCCGTAAAGATCCCGAAGCAGCTAAAAAAAGGATTGGTTTTCTTCCTCAAAATGCACCATTACATTTGGAACTTACCGTAAATGAATATCTAACCTATTGTGCGCACTTAAGATTAATAGACAAAGATAAAATTAAAGCAGCTGTTGATGCCGTTAAAGAACGTTGCGGTGTGGCGCATTTCAGTAACCGGTTAATAGGGAACCTTTCTGGTGGTTACAGGCAGCGGGTAGGTATTGCACAGGCAATCATTCATCAGCCGCTGCTGGTGGTTTTAGATGAACCTACCAATGGTCTCGATCCCAATCAAATACTTGAAGTCCGCCATTTAATCCGGGAAATAGCAGAAGAGCGGGCAGTTATTTTCTCCTCGCACATTTTAGCAGAAATACAAGCCACCTGTCAGGATATCATTATGATAGAGGGCGGGAAAATGGTGTTCAAAAATACCATGGATGCCTTCAACAACTACATAGAACCAAATAGTTTGCTGGTTACGCTGCAGCATCCACCCGATGCGCAGGAACTTAAGGCCATAGATGGAGTAGAGCAGGTTGAATTTTTAAGTGCTAAAGTCATCAGGATGCATTTTAATGTCTCGCCCAAAATTACAGAAGACCTGGTAAAAACCAGTGTTTTGCGGAACTGGGGATTGAGTGAAATAACCTTAGAGAAAAGCTCGCTTGATGCCATTTTCGCTCAGTTGTCTAATCAAAAACCAAATCAGATCGCAAAATAAATGAGAACTATATTTAGAATTGCCCGCACAGAGTTAAGTGAGTTATTTTATTCGCCTGTAGCCTGGCTAGTGCTGATCATCTTTCCAATTCAAGCAGGTCTGGACCTCACTAAGTTCCTGCAAATGCTGGGGCGCGCCCAGCGGATGGGCCAGGAATTTTCTGAAGTTACCAGTCAAATATTTGGTGGCAACTATGGCTTTTATGCTGGTGTAAAGAACACCTTGTATCTATACATTCCCTTACTTACCATGGGTCTCATTAGTCGTGAAATCCACAGCGGCTCCATTAAACTACTCTTATCCTCACCTATAAAAGTTATTGATATTGTATTGGGTAAATACCTGGCAATTATGGGGTATGGATTAATTTTAATGCTAATCCTTGGCCTCTTCGGTTTATCTGCGGCCTATGCCATTTCAGATATTGATTATAAAATCATCATATCCGGTGGCTTAAGTTTGTACCTTTTGATTTGTGCATATGCAGCTATAGGCTTGTTTATGTCATCGCTAACTTCCTACCAGGTTGTTGCTGCAATAAGCACACTGGCCATTCTTGGCGTGTTGAATTTTGTAGGCGGACTGTTTCAAGGCGTAGATCTTATTCGCGACGTTACCTATTTTCTTTCAATTTCCGGTCGTACAGAGCAATTTATCAATGGATTGATTAGTACAGAAGATGTCATCTACTTTTTATTAGTCATTGTTTTGTTCCTCACCTTAACCGGAATGCGCTTACAGGCGGGTAGAGAAGTTAAACCACTGCAGATAAAGATAATGCGGTATGCCTTGCTCATTGCAGCATGTTGCTTTTTGGGCTATATCAGTTCCAGACCAAAATTAACGGGCTATCTGGACATGACTGCTACTAAAAGCCGCACGTTAAACGCAAATAGCGTTGCATTGGTAAAGAAGATGGATAAACCATTAAAAATTACCACCTACATCAATCTGCTGGACGAAAACTTTTACATGGGGAAACCAGAATCAAAAAGTGCAGATGAGAAGTTCTTTATGCAATACAGAAGATTTGTTCCCGAACTGGAAATGGATTACGTATATTTTTATGATACCTCCAAAAACGGAGGATTATATAAAGAAAATCCAGGTAAAAGCGATGAAGAAATTGCGCGTAAAGTTTCAGAAATACAAGGTGTAAATTTTGAAGATGTATTAAGCCCCTTACAAATCCTCAAGCTTGTAGATCTTAAACCTGAAGAAAACCGGCTGGTGCGTCAATTGGCTTATGGTAATCAAAAAAGCTTTCTAAGGTACTTTAATGACATTGTGCGGTACCCTAACGAGCAGGAAATTACGGCTGCAATTAAAAGAATTGTTGAACCTGATAAAATTCCTACGGTAAGCTTTTTAACCGGAAACGGGGAACGGAGTAAAGACAAAGAGGGAGATGCGGATTACAAAACCGCGACAGGAGAACTTACTTTTCGCTATTCTTTAATTAATCAGGGTTTTAACCTTGATACCGTACAATTGCAGAAACAGGATATCCCAAAATCTACTTCCATCCTGGTAATTGCAGATCCTACAGAACGGTTTACTCAACCCGATCTTGATAAAATCAGGGAATATATTGCTGGTGGTGGTAATCTGTTATTGGCAGGTGAGCCTGGTAAGGCTGGCATTTTAAACCCCGTTATGGAAACTTTGGGTTTGCAAATTAAGGCTGATACCATTAATGAAAAGAGCAGGGATTTTGCACCAGACTTTCTATTGGCCTCATTTACCGAACAAGCTGCAGAAAAGTATCCGAAATTTAAACTCTTTAAATCAGATAACGGTGTAGTTTCCATGCCAAAGGCTACAGCATTATCGGTTAACAATGTAAAAGATTTTACGGTTACACCTCTATTGGTTGCCAAAAACAAGGTACCTGTCGCTTTAACCTTAACACGAAACTTAAATGGTAAAGAACAGCGAATCATGGTAACAGGCGATGCTGATTTTATGAGTTCAGCAGAATTTTACAGAGGGAGACCTGTAACTAAAAACTTTGAATTTACCACCGAAGTTTTCAGCTGGTTCAATTATGGTGAATTTCCAGTATCCGCTTATCGCCCAAAATCTAAAGATTTGATTACAAATGATGTCAACGGACTGCTGTTGATCCGTACATTTTTCTTTGGAATTTTACCAATCTCCTTATTGATTGCAGGTGCTTCACTGTTAATCTACCGTAAACGCAGGTAAGTAACTTGTAACTAAATCCCGTTAGCCTCGGTTAAAATGATCGGCTTACCTGAAGTTACCAGTATCGTATGTTCATGTTGAGCTACAAAACCGCCTTTATTTCCACTAAATCCCCATCCATCATCCGATTTTTCAATGAATGTAGATTGAGTGGAGATAAAGGTTTCTATGGCCACTACGCTATCTTTCCTAAATCTCCTTTGCGTATCAAAACGGTCATAAAAGTTCATGATGCCGTCAGGTTCTTCATGCAAACTTCTGCCCACACCATGACCGCCTAAATCTCTGATCACTGTATAGCCTGCCTTTTTGGATTTCGTTTCTATTAACTTACCAATATCCGCAATTCTTACACCCCCGCTAATTTGAGAAAGTGCCTCCAATAATATTTCATGAGAAGTATCAATCAGATGTTGCAAGCCCTGAATATCCTCTCCAACAATAAAAGAACAGCCGTTGTCAGACCAAAAGCCTTCAAGTTCTGCAGATACGTCAATGTTAATGATGTCACCATTTTTTAAAACTACTTTTTCTGAAGGGATGCCATGTGCAAACTCATGGTTTACACTGATGCAACTGTAACCCGGAAAGCCATAGGTTTCAAAAGGTGCAGATTTAGCCCCAAATGCTTCCAATAACTTTTTGCCATACTCATCTATTTCCTTAGTAGACATGCCTATTTGCGTGTATTCCTTCATTTTTAGCAAGGTAAGGGCAACAGCATCACTTACTTTTTTCATGCCCAGCAGCTCTTCTTCAGTTTTTATAATCATAATCAGGTTAACCTTATGTTTTACAAAATTAGTGCTATTGTAATTGCGCTCATAGTAAATATTAGACAAGTCATTATGCCATGACCATTAACATTTTTCATAAATTTGCAGCATGCCGATTAATTATCTTAAAAAGATACAGTTAGGAGAGTTTAATTTAGATGGATATAGAATTAGTCCTTCAATAGCACTGGAAGCTTTTATCGAAGGATTTTACGTTTTTTCCAGAGACCTTAACGATCATAAACAATTGATTTTTAACGATGGCTATCCTACCATAGTGTTTTTACAGAACAGTGAAGATACAGTATCCATTACAGACCAAAATACCTCCAGTACAGTTAAAGGTGCCTGGGCAAGTGCAGGCTCGGTTAAAAACATTTATGTAAATTACAATAACCCTACAGCACAGCTTTTTATTGTCCGCTTTCATCCAACGGCCTTTCATCAATTGTTTAATGTCAGCGCCTCTTATTTCCAGAAGCAGCCCATCTTTCCCCTTGAAAAGATAGCGGGGCCCAATAACTTCTCTACAGCAGATTTTTTCAAAGCAAAATCAGTACAGGATAAAATTGCCTTTGTAGAAGCCTATGCACAGCAAGCTTTAAAAAGCACGCATACACCAAACGTTCTGCAACAAACCTTAGATTACATTCATAAAATTAAAGGCAACAGTACCGTTAGCGCTGTATCAAAAGATGTTGGCGTAAGTTATAAATGGCTGGAAAGAAGTTTTTTAAGAAATATAGGTCTTTTGCCAAAAGAATACATCCAACTGCAGCGTTTTATCCATGCTTATCTGGAATTGGTAGGCAATAAGGAGGTAGACTTGATGCGCATTGCCGTAAATACGGGCTATTACGATGCCAATCATTTTCTCAAAGATTTTAAAGTATATACTGGTAAAACACCAATGGAATACTTAAAGAGTACTTTTTAAAAGCTGATGTTATGTGTATTTTTTATTTCTGCCATTACAAAAGTACTGTGGGTACTCCCTATACTTTCCACTGAACCAAGTTTATTGAAAACAAAATCCTGGTAATGCTTCATGTCCCTGGCGTATACCTTTAAAATAAAATCGAAGTCTCCCGAAATGTTATAGCACTCCACTACCTCTTCAATGTCCATAATATCGGCCACAAAGTTATGCCCTATTTTTTTATCATGCTGTTTAAGCCTGATGTTACAAAATACAATAAATCCCTGGTTAAATTTTTCTGCATCAAGAATGGCAATGTACTTCTTGATGTATCCGTTATTCTCCAGCCTTTTCATCCGCTCAAAAACAGGAGAGGGAGACAGGTTCACCATCGCTGCGAGTTCTTTGTTGGTGTGTTTTGCGTTGTTGGCCAGTATCTTTAGCAGCATCAAATCTGTTTCGTCCAAATCAGTCATAGCATATTATTCTTAGTTGCCCGCAAAAATAATATTTATAAAGTATAAAACACTTCAACTTTATGGATATGCAGGTAAAAATATCCAATTTTTATCTTTACTTAAGTATTAATAGCTTCAAATGTATCTTTGAGCAAGTTTAAAGCTGATTTGTAAAAATTAGAGTTCTTTACATATTTCAACAATCGGAGAAGGTTCTACTTAGCTGTAGATGAATAGGGAACCGTGTGTAAATCACGGACTGTCGCGCAACTGTAAGTAATAGCTAAAGCTTTTACAAGTCAGATACCTGCCTGTTCCGCATTGACCATGCTTTCGCGATTGAAGCTTACCATTATTAACCATTAAAGTTGAAAAAAATGTTAACACAAAACCTCGGCTACCCGCGGATAGGGAGCCAAAGACAATTGAAAAAAGCCTGCGAACACTATTGGGCAGGCAAAATTGACCTTACAGAATTGAATAAAGTGGCCCGTACCATCAAAGAGCAAAACTGGCAAACTCAATTAGATGCAGAAATTGATCTCATCCCTTGTAATGATTTTAGCTTTTATGATCAGGTATTAGATACCAGTTTGCTGCTGGGCGTTATCCCTCAGCGTTATGCCCCGGTACTTTCACAAGTTAAAAAAAACAATGAGATTGACCTCTATTTTGCCATGGCCCGCGGTTACCAAAAAGATGGTTTGGATATTACCGCAATGGAAATGACCAAATGGTTAGATACCAATTACCATTACATTGTTCCAGAATTTACAGCAAATCAGGAATTCAAAATTTTTAATGAAAACGTATTTGGAGAATATAATGCAGCCAGGCAGTTGCTTGGCGATAAAGCCAAGCCGGTTTTAATTGGGCCGGTAAGTTATTTGATGTTAGGCAAAGAAAAGGAGCAAGGCTTTGAGCGCATTGAGCTGATTAAAAAACTTGTTCCTGTTTATATTGACATTATCAACCGTTTACAACAGCAAGGTGCCACCTGGATACAGTTGGATGAGCCCTGCCTTGCCTTAGACCTCACTAGGAAAGAAAAAGAGACATTCGATTACGCTTATCGTACTATTGCAAAAAGAGTAAATGGGGTTAAACTGCTGGTGGCTACTTATTTTGATGCCCTGCTGGATAATACCCAACTGGCCGTAAATCTTCCTGTAGCCGCTTTACATATCGATCTGGTTCGTGCAGCAAATAAATTGGATGAAGTCCTTGCATTGATCCCTGATGGTCTCCAACTTTCTTTAGGACTTGTAGATGGACGGAATGTATGGAAAAATGATTACCAACAATCGTTAGGCCTGCTCAATAAAGCAGTTGAGAAATTAGGTGCAGCAAGGGTAATTATTGCACCTTCCTGCTCGCTGTTGCACAGCCCAATAGACCTGGAGTTGGAAATCGATATAGATCCGGAGATCAGGAACTGGATGGCATTTGCCAAACAAAAACTGACTGAAGTAAGCGACATCCGTAAAATTGCAACAGGCAGTACAGAATTGCTTGAAGCTAATAAAAAAGCATTTGAAAGCAGACAGCTGTCGCAAAAAGTACACAAACAAGCCGTTAAAGATCGTATTACTGGAATCAAAGAGGAAGATTGCAGACGTAAAAGTGCCTTTCCAGTGCGTCAGCTCCTACACCACGAACGCTTTAATTTTCCTGCCTTTCCTACAACCACTATCGGTTCATTTCCTCAAACGAATGACATCCGTGAGTTGCGTGCCAAATTTAAAAAAGGGGATTTAAGTCTTGAACAATACGATCAGGTCATTGAACAGGCTACTGTTGATGCCATTAGATGGCAGGAAGAGATTGGCCTGGATGTGCTGGTACATGGAGAGTTTGAACGGAATGATATGGTAGAATACTTTGGCGAGCAACTGGATGGTTTTTTATTTACTAAAAACGGTTGGGTTCAAAGCTATGGCAGTCGCTGCGTAAAACCACCTGTTATTTTTGGCGATGTAAGCCGCCCTCAAAACATGACGGTACGCTGGAGTAAATTTGCTGCTGCACAAACCGATAAGCCTATGAAAGGAATGCTTACTGGCCCGGTAACTATTTTGCAATGGTCATTCGTACGTAACGATCAGCCTCGTGAAACCACAGCCAACCAAATTGCCTTTGCCATCCGTGATGAAGTATTGGCACTGGAAGAAGCAGGAATTGGTATTATTCAGATTGATGAGGCCGCCATACGGGAAGGATTGCCTTTAAGAAAAGCGAAACACCCACACTATCTGGACTGGGCGGTAAAGGCTTTTCGCCTTACCGCAAGTGGCGTACAAGATCAAACTCAAATACATACACACATGTGTTATAGTGAGTTCAACAACATCATTGAACACATTGCGGCTATGGATGCCGATGTCATCACCATTGAAACATCCAGGTCTCAAATGGAACTGTTGCAAGCTTTTGCCCATTTTGATTACCCAAATGAAATTGGCCCCGGCGTGTATGATATTCACTCTCCCCGAGTGCCAGGAACGGAAGAAATGGCTGCATTGCTGGCTAAGGCAGCCGAGTTGCTCCCCGCAAGAAATTTATGGGTTAATCCAGATTGCGGATTAAAGACACGAAAATGGCCGGAAACAAAAGCTGCATTGGAAAACATGGTTGCTGCTGCAAGGTATGCACGCGAACAGATAAACGTAAGCAGCCTGATTTAATGCCCATAAAATGTTTGATAAGGGCCGTTATACAATGTAGCGGCCTTTATCATTGATCATTGCCTTAAATTCAGTTCTTTACTGGTGGAAGAAATTGATATTTTACATTTTGCATAAAAAATGTCCAGTTTCATAGCTCAAGGCTTTGGCATTTTAAGCCTTGATCATAGAAAGGTGATATTTTAGTTAAATTATTGAGGATCAAAACAGAAAAATACAATTAACCTTAAATAATAACAAGGTTGGCATCATTTTTAGTGAAATTTAAATGTATTATATGCCGAAACTATGAAGATATTGCTGAGCTACCTTAAAAAACACAAGTATACTGTACTATTAGCACTATTAATGACAGCAATCAATCAGGGATTTTCGCTTGTCGAACCACTGATTACCGGGAAATTAGTTGATGATTACATCAATAAGCGTGAGCTCCTCAGCAGACACGAATACTTTACCGGAATTTTAACCCTAATTGGCCTGGGTATCGGTGCAGCATTTATATCAAGGATCGCCAATAACTTTCAGGATTTCTTTACCATCACCGTAGCGCAGAAAACAGGGGCAGAGATGTATGCCGACGGCATGAAACATTCTTTAGATATGCCCTATTATGTTTTTGAAGAGCAAAGAAGCGGTGCAAAATTAGATATGCTTTCCCGGGTGAGGAGCGACTCCGAAAACTTCATCAAATCGTCAATCAATGTTACGTTTATGGCTCTATTTGGGATCATATTCGTCAGCATTTATTCTGTTTTCATCAGTTACAAAGTAACAGTTGTTTTTATTGCCGCCGTTCCTATCATCACCTATTTAAGCTGGAAACTGTCCGAAAAAGTAAAGGTCATCCATAGGGCCATCATATCAAAAACATCTGTACTGGCCGGCCGGTCTACAGAATCTCTCAGAAACATTGAATTGGTAAAGAGCCATGGATTAGGCGATCAGGAGATAGAACGGCTCAATACAGCCACTTATAAGATCCTTAACCTGGAAATTGTAAAGACAAAAATTCTTAGGATGCTCAGCTTTATTCAAGGCAGTACCGTGAATGTTGTGCGTAGTGTAATGATTGTAGTGATGTTGATGCTTATTTTTGACAGGGAGCTTTCAGCAGGTCAGTATTTTAGTTTCCTGCTCTATTCCTATTTCTTATTCGGTCCATTGCAAGAATTCGGGCACATGGCCTTAACCTGGCGTGAGGCCCAGATTTCATTTGGCAATTTCAAACGCATCATGGATATGCCTGTAGAAGCCAAGCCCGATGACCCAACAAGCCTCGATAAAATTCAACACATCGAGTTTAAAAACGTGTTTTTTAAATACAAGAACAGTAACCGAAACGCGCTCAATGGTATATCCTTTCATGCCGAAGAAGGGGAGACCGTAGCATTTGTTGGTCCATCGGGCTCGGGTAAAACCACTTTAATTAAATTGCTCGTTGGATTGTACAAACCTTTTGAAGGCGATGTATTCTACAATAAAACACATACGGATGAAATACACCTGGATGAACTGCGCCGTAAAATTGGCTTTGTAACCCAAGATACCCAGCTTTTTTCTGGTAATATTCGTGATAACCTAAGATTTGTACGGCCGGATGCAACAGATGAAGAATGTATGGAAGTTCTAAATAAAGCCGCATGCCAGTCGTTGCTTTCCAGGGCGCAAGATGGCCTGGATACCTTAATCGGCGAAAGTGGTGTTAAAGTTTCGGGTGGAGAAAAACAACGTTTATCCATTGCCCGTGCACTGTTAAGACATCCTAATATCCTTCTTTTTGATGAGGCTACTTCTGCCTTAGACTCTCTTACAGAAGAAGAGATCACCAAAACAGTAAATAAGCTTTCAGAACTTAAAGATCACATTACCCTAATTATAGCACACCGCTTATCCACCATAATGCATGCCAATAGAATCTATGTATTGGAGAATGGCCAGATTGTAGAAAGCGGTAACCACGATGAGCTAATTGAACAAAAGGGCTTATACTATGCCATGTGGCGCCAACAGGTTGGTAAGCGCAAGTTAGTGGAAGAACTCAATAAGTTAGATGAAATGATGCTCAATTGAGTATAAAGAACCTTACCATATAAAGTAAGCTGGGATTTCTAGGCGCTCTAATTCAAAATAATTGCAGATATTGGCATCGGTTAGAATTTTATTGATGGAGCCAACAGGGAAAACAAATGAACAATACTGGATGCAGCAATTTGCCAATGGTAACAATGCCGCTCTGGAATATTTCTATGCTCAACATTATAAGCCTTTAAGTTACTTCTCATTTAGGTTGCTCCAAAATAAATTAGAAGCAGAGGATGTTGTTTCTGAGTGTTTTGTGAAAATTTGGGAAAGGCGTGCCAACTTTAAAACGGAGGCTAATGTAAAAGCATTTTTATATATCACATGTCGCAATGAGTGCTTAACCTATTTGCGCGACTTAAAACGCAGAACAGCTGCCCAGGAACTCTACTTTAATCAGCTGGAACAAAGCGGCGATACCATTTTAAACGAAATTATTGAAGCTGAATTTTTGCACCTGCTGGATAAAGAAATTAAACTTTTACCAATAAAATGCAGGGAGGTATTTAACCTGATTTATTTTGAAGGCAAAAAAACCGATGAAATTGCGGTACAACTCAACCTCTCTGTAAAAACCGTCCGCAATCACAAAGCAAATGCTGTCACCATTCTTAAAACGGCATTTTTAAAAAAGGGAGTTACCGGGCCGCTGTATATGGCTCTATTGATGTTTATTGGCCGTTTTTAAAATAATTAAAAATTGTTTTGGGCTTTTTAGCTCCGCTGGAGTTTCTATACTTAAAAGCAGCTTTAGTTCACTGTATTCGCTGGTTTTTTAAATGGGAGTAAAAAATAGAAAATAGCCTAATATTATAAATATGTTCAACATAGATTTCCGTATCCCACAGCTTTTAGCAGGCCATTTTAGCAATGCGCTTTCTGATTTGGAAGAAGAGGAGTTGAAATTATGGATAAATGCTTCTTCAGAAAATCTGTTATATTATAATCAATTTAAAGATGAACAAGTTATAGCAAATAAACTACAGCAATTCCAGGAACTTTCTGACGAAATGGAAGTGGTTGTCTGGAATAAAACTTTACAGAAATTAGGTGATGTACACCCTCAAAATGAAATTCCTAACTTAGATAAGAAAGTTAAGAAACTTTGGGCGCGTATTGCCGTGGCAGCTGCTATTGCGCTTGTAGTAGGTACGCTGGCTATTCTGTTGAATGTATTTCAGCATCCTCGTACCAAACAAAATTTAGTTGCCACTGATGGATACAATGATATTGCTGCGGTAAAAACCGCAGCAACACTTACGTTGGCAAACGGGCGTAAAATTATACTATCTAATGCTGCCAATGGTAAGCTGGCCACTGAGGCTGGTGTAAGTATCTCCAAAACTACAGACGGACAATTAATATATAGTGTTATCCCAACCGAAAATGATAATGGCAACTCCTTTAACACCCTGCTTACGGCAAATGGAGAGCAATACCAGATTATCCTTCCAGATCAAACCAGGGCTTGGTTAAATGCCGCATCTTCCATCACTTATCCTACCAGTTTTGCCAATACAAAAAGAAGAGAGGTAACTATTAAAGGTGAGATTTATTTTGAAGTGGCTAAAGATAAGGTACATCCCTTTATTGTAAAAACCAATACCCAAAGCATCCAGGTTATGGGTACACATTTTAATGTAAATAGCTATGATAATGAGCCTGTGGTAAAAACAACGCTTTTAGAAGGTGCAGTAACCGTGTTTACAAATAAAGATAAGGTGATACTAAAACCTATGCAAGAAAGCATCAACAGGGGTGGGAAACTTGCTGTAGAGGATGCTGATGATGCAGATGAGGCTATAGCCTGGAAAAAAGGTTACCTTCAGTTTAACGATGAAAACCTGGAAAGTGTAATGCGCAAAATTTCACGCTGGTACGATGTGGAGATCGTATTTGTTGGTAAACCAGGGAACCAAAAATTTAATGGGATTATTTCCCGCTCAAAAGGTCTAAAATCGGCTATCAAAATTATAGAAGCAGCTGGAAATGTTAATTTTAAAATGGAAGGGAGGAAGCTTTTTGTAAAAACCTGATACTAAAAACAAAAAAGCATAAAACTAGAAATCAGGAGCGTTGCACCGCCCCTGATCTGTGAGGTTTTATCTTTAATTATTGCTCAAACACAATTATCAAACAACTAAACCCAATAACAAATGTATGAAATTTTACATGCTATAGAGCATGGAGTAAAATCCTGTGCCTTTAAAATACTACTGACTATGAAGCTAACCACTTTATTGATTTTTTTCGCCTTGTTGCAGGTACATGCAGCATCACGTGCACAAATCACTATAAATAATAAACAAATCACCCTTGAAAAAATCTTTAAAGAGATCCAAAGACAGGCCGGTTACGATTTTTTTTACAATAATGACCTGATCAGGGAACTACCTCCAGTTGCGCTAAATGTAAAAAATGCAAGTTTAACAGAGGTGTTAAAAGTAAGCTTAGCAGGTAAACCCGTACATTATAAAGTGCTGGATAACACCGTCATAATTACGGTAATTGAAGCGCCTTTACGCAGCAGCAGGGTTTTACCCGTTAAGGTAGAAGGG
This sequence comes from Pedobacter sp. MC2016-14, assembly GCF_020991475.1. Taxonomy (NCBI): domain Bacteria; kingdom Pseudomonadati; phylum Bacteroidota; class Sphingobacteriia; order Sphingobacteriales; family Sphingobacteriaceae; genus Pedobacter; species Pedobacter sp. MC2016-14. The sequence continues at coordinate 521,790 of NZ_JAJMPA010000003.1, read as the reverse complement.
ATAGTAAGGGATGAAAATAATAAACCTGTTCCCGGGGTAATTGTAAGGATAAAAGGAAAAGAACGAGCTGTTGCGCTTACCAATAAAGATGGATATTACAGCATAGCTAGCGTAGAAGAACGCGATGTTTTGATATTTAAGTACGTTGGCTATACTGTAAAAGAAGTATCTGTTGGTAGTAAGCGAACCATAGATGTAAAACTTGAGCCTGCAAATGATAATTTAAATGAAGTCAGTATTTCTACTGGCTACCAGTATATTAAGCCAGAGCAGAGCACAGGAAGTGTTGGTTTACTTACACATAAAGAATACGATAGTAGAATCAATACAACGGATTTTCTTGCCGGATTACAAAGTAAAATTCCGGGATTACTCATCAATAGTGATATCGAATTTGAAGGAAACAGCTTGTTCCAGATCCGTGGTATCTCTACCATTGGAGGCAATAAGCAACCATTGGTAGTTATTGATGGTTTCCCTACAGAACTTTCACTTTCAAGCATAAACCCAAATGATATTGAGTCAGTTACAGTTTTGCGTGATGCCGCTGCCGCGGCAATTTATGGTGTACGGGCTTCAAATGGAGTAATTGTGGTAGAGCGTAAGAAAGCCAAAATAGGTAAGCCAACTGTAAACTATCGGACTACCTTTAGTTTAACGCCTAAAGAGAATTATGAGCGTTACCGGTGGGATAAAGATGCTTCCAATACAGCCATTGAGTTTGCTAAGGAAAGTAATGCAACTTTTGGTGCAACCGGATGGAGCCTGATGACTATTCCTTCAATTGGTGCCTCCTTTACCTATTCGCCCCCGGTAGTGATTATTGCCCGCCGCGCCGCAGGTATCATTTCAACAGAAGAGGCAGATCGACAGCTCAACATACTTAAGTCTTACAACAATACAGAAGATTACGGGCGTTTGTTTCTGCAAAATTCTACCACGCAAACACATAACTTGGATATTTCCGGAGGTTCTGAAAATGCCACATACTTCATTACAGCGATGTACAATAACAGCGACCTCACACAGATAAAAAATAATAACAACCGGATTAGCCTTTCTGCACGTACCAACCTTAAACTTTCCAAACGCTTCTCTGTAGAAATCAATACCAGCTTCCAGGAATCTAAAGCTAACGCTGTTCCTGTACCTTCCATTAATAATCTTTATCCTTACGAGAGATTGGAAGACGAGAAAGGAAATCCTCAATCTGTTTTCAATGGATCAAAGGTCAGTCCGTTTTTCAATACCATTATGATGGGCTTTGGTTCGCTGGATAACCTTTATTATCCCCTTGAAGAAATTAACCTCGTAAACGATAAAACCCATGGCATTACCAACCGTTTTATAGGTAATTTTCGTTATGATATGGGTAAAGGATTTAACCTCAACTTTGGTGGGGTTTATGAAACCTCCCGATCAGAAAAACGCCATTTTGCCAATCAGAATTCGTCTGAGGCCAGGCAAAATATCAATCGGTACATGGAATTTCCTTCCACGGGCATAGTTTATAATATCCCTAAAGGTGACCAGCTTAAGCAATCTAATACCAGTACGGAGGGCTATACCGCGCGCATACAACTAAATTATAGTAAGTTGATGGGCAACCATTCTATTAACCTTATTACAGGTGGAGAGATCAGGAGAGTTCTCAATAAAGGCAATTCAACCGCTTATTTTGGTTACAGCAATCAAACCTTATTACAACTTCCCGTTAATTTTAACTTGTTAGAGTCTAGCACCTTCGTGCCTGCTTACGCGAAAACGAATACTAAATTATCCTATTCTGGTCTTTTTGGGCAGACTTACGTAGACGACCGTTTTATATCGGGTTACTTCAATACCGTTTATAATTACAAAAGCAGGTACTCGCTTACCGGAAGTATCCGTGTAGATCAATCCAATTTGTTTGGTACAGACCCAAGTACACGTTATAAACCGTCATGGTCTTTAGGGGCTGGCTGGAATATAGATCAGGAAAAATTTGTACAGTCGCAAGATTGGATCAACGCAGTAAAGATGCGTGCTGCATTTGGTTTTAATGGAAATGTGGCTAAAAATGCGCTACCAGAAGTAATTGCTTCGGCAGGCTTAAATGTGTTTGATAACACACTTAATACCTTGTCGTTATTGTCGCCAGCAAACAGCAGGTTGCGTTGGGAACAAACTTATAACTTTAATTTAGGTGTAGACTACCGTATTCTTAAAAACATTTCAGGTAATGTAGACTACTACATGAAAAAGAGTACCGATCTTTTAGCTTCTAACCAGATAGATCCTACAAAAGGTTTGGGTTCTGCTATTATAAATGAGAGTTCGATACAAAACAGTGGGCTGGAGATTGGTTTACGTGCAGACTGGATAAGAAGAGGTAATTTCAACTGGAATACAGGATTTGTGTTTTCGCACAATAAAAGCAAGCTGCTAAAGGTATACAATACCCAGGTTCCGGTAAATAATCCAAGATCCTTTCAATATGCCATTGGCAATAGAACCAGTTACCTTGAAGGCTACGCTGTTGGTGCAATTTTTACCTATCGATATGCAGGTTTGGATGATAAAGGAGCGGTTCTGATTTATGATAAAGATGGCAATACCAAGAATTTTGATGTTAATGATCAAGGACTTAATGATGTAGATTATGCAGATTCTTCTATTCCGGCTTATAACCTCGGAATGAGTAACCGGGTAGATGTTGGCGAATTCTATGTGTATGCCATGCTAAACTACTTTGGCAAATTTAGTGTAAGGATGCCTATTCCAGATCCAGCAGTAACACGGCCACTTGAAGGCGCCAATAATTTCTGGAGAAAAGCAGGAGATGAGAACCTGCCGGATGTATTGCCAGCCCTTAAATTTAGCAATTATAATGACTATTTGCGCGCTACAAATAGGTTTGTGGTTAACGGAACTTATATTACGGTGGGCGATCTCACCGCAGCTTATAGCTTCAGGAAAAGCAGGTTTGTAAAACGTGCCAAACTTTCTAACGTAGAACTTAGGGCCCAGGCTTCAAATATATATACCGTAGCTATGAATAAATATAACTATAGTGTAGCAACCCGCAGTTATGAGAAATCTTACCTAACGCCTACTTATACCATGGCGCTTCACGTCAATTTTTAATTTTTTCAAATGCTAGATCATAAAATAATGAAAAAATATACCAACCCACTATTCCTGCTAACTTTAATTCCGATATTGCTGCTGCTGTCTTGCAACAAGTACCTTGATGTGCAGCCAAAAGGAGTACAACTGCTGGAAACCATACGTGACTACGATGCCTGGCTAAACAACATGGACCTGCTAACTTCCACACCAGCTCAGCTAAACATGTTGGATGACCATAGTGATCTTCCAACAGTCACCGCTACTTTAACCAGCAGCAACGAGAAAACCTATACCTGGCAGGCGCAATTTTCTGAACAGGTACCCGGAACGGCCATTATATGGGGCAATTACTACAGGGCCATTTATTTACACAATACTGTAATCAATAACGTAGATAAAGCAACGGGTGGTACTGATCAGGACAGAAGAAGGTTAAAGGCTGAATCTTTACTGGGCAGGGCTTTTGAATATCTTTCTTTGGTAAATCTATATGCCAAAATGTACAATCCATCAACCGCGGCTACAGACCTGGCCGTGCCTTTTGTTACCTCAATTGATGTTACCGAGCCCACGCCACCACGCAGTACGGTTCAGGAAATTTATAACCACATTTTTGAAGACATCAATCTGGCACTTCCTGATCTTCCAAAAGACAATGCCACCAATCGTTTCCGCGGTACGGTGGCTGCTGCCCATGGGGTAATGGCAAGGGCATATTTGTACATGCGTAATTTTCCGAAAGCTGCCGCAGAAGCGCAATTGGCGCTAGATAATGGCCCAAATGTTGTTTTTGATTATAAATCTGCAACCAATGTCATCTCTGTACCCGCACTGATTAGAAGACCAGATGTAATTTATGCTAAAAATAGCGGTTTAACCTATCTGGGAAAAGAAATTCCTACGCTAGAGTTTTTGAAAAGCTTTGACACCAGCGACCTTAGGTTAAAGGTGTTTTATACGCTTGTTGGAGATTATAGTTTTACCATAAGAGGACGTACCCAATTTCAGCATTACGGTGTTTCTTCGGGAAGTCCCGTGCCAACCTGGGCTATTTCTGTGGCAGATATGCGGTTAATCCTTGCCGAAGTTGCAGCCCGTAACAATGAAACAGCAGTAGCATGTGATCAGCTGGACCTGTTGCGTAAAATGCGTTTCCCCGCAGCAACTTATGTAAAGTTTAGCTCTACAGACAAAGAAGAAGTTTTACAAAAAGTGCTAACCGAAAGAGGGCTTGAGCTTGCGTTTTGTGGCAATCGATGGTTTGATATGCGCCGTTTGGATGCAGAGGGACGAATGCCTGCGGTTAACCGATACAATGGTGTAGGTCAAATTATTGCTACGCTAGCACCAGGCAGTCCGCGGTATGTGCTGCAAATTCCAGCTCAGATCCTTTATTATAACCAGGATTGGGCACAAAATCCATAATTAACAAATAGTTGAGAATACATTAAATCGGCATGATTGATTACTTATTATTTAAAAGCATTAAGTAGTTTAATTTTTGAGGATTTATTAAATACAAATATCATAATGAAGAAACTAGTTTTATCAGTATTGCTCTTATTTCCGGTAGCGTTAATGGCACAGAAAGGAGATTACATAGTAAAAGGTAAATTGAAACAAGATCAAGTTGTGAGTAAAGTTTATTTTACCTGCAGTCAATTTAACATACGTAAGGATGTAGATATTACCGACGGCACATTTGAATTTAAAGGAACTATTGAAGAACCTGCTGAGGCCTTTATACTTGTTCAGTATAAAGGCATGCTGAAGTCAGAACGCATTCTTTTTTACCTGGAACCAGGTATAACGGGTTTTGAACAGACGGAAGACACTGCTGGATCAATAGCTGTTAAAGGCGCTAAAGCGAATGCAGATTACCAAAAATTGATGGTTGGCCTTAAGCCTGTGCTAGATAAAAAAACAAAGCTCGATAAAGAGTTTAGTGCTTTATCAGAAATACAACGAAATGATAAAAATATAATTGCTGGTTTTGATCAAAAAGAGGATGTGATTACGAATGAACGTAAGGCTGTCTGCCTCTCTTTTATTAAAGCAAATCCTGATAGTTTTTTAAGTTTGTATGCTTTAAATAAGTACACAGGGCACATTCCAGAATATGAAGTCGCTGCTCCTTTATACGAAAAATTGTCTGAAAAGGTAAAAGCCACTCCTTCAGGAAAAGCTTATGCGGCCCAAATGGAAAGTTTAAGAATTACTTCAATAGGTAAACAGGCTCCAGAATTTACACAACCTGATGCAGAAGGTAAATTGGTTAAACTGTCTGATTATAGAGGTAAGTATGTGCTTGTAGATTTTTGGGCATCCTGGTGCGGCCCTTGTCGGGCAGAAAACAAAAACGTAGCCAAATCTTATTCAGTTTATCATCCCAAAGGTTTGGAAATACTGGGCATATCTTTAGATGTGGAGCAGTTTAAACACTATTGGTTAAAAGCAGTTAAAGACGATAATTTACCCTGGAAGCAGGTGTCTGATTTGAAACCCAATAACGTTGCAGCAAAATTATATGGTATTCAAGCCATTCCTCAAAACGTATTGATAGATCCCCAGGGAAAGATCATTGCGAAAAATCTCAAAGCAGAAGATTTGAATAAAAAACTAGCAGAACTTTTTTAATATTAAATACTTATGAAGAAAATTACATTCATGATCTCCTTTGTTTTCTATGCTGTATTTGCCTTAGCAAATGCAGATGACGGAATTCAGTTTGCGCGTGGCTCCTGGGCAGAGATTACCGCGAGGGCAAAAAATGAAAAGAAACTAATTTTCATAGACTGTTATACCTCCTGGTGTGGTCCCTGTAAAAAACTGGCTGCCGAGATCTTTCCGCAAAAAGCAGTGGGGGATGTCTTCAATAGAAGCTTTATTAATTATAAAGTAGATATGGAAAAAGGAGAAGGGATAGATTTGGCCAGGAAGTTCCATGTGGGTGCCTATCCAACTTTACTATGGATAGATGCTAATGGAAATGTGGTGCACCGTGTGGTTAGTTTTATAAAAGTTGATGTTTTGCTTGCAGAAGCACATACAGCTTTGAATGGCGGCAGCAGGCTGGCAGAACTGGAAAAACAATACGAGAAGAATAAAAAAGATCCTGCAAGTGTAAGGGCCTATGTCAACTCTCTTGTAGAAACATCAGATTCCAGAGCTCAGGAAATTGCTACTTATTATTTATCTATTCTTCCAAAAGAGAAATATATAGATTCAGATATTTTTGCTTTAATTGCCGGTCAGGCAAAAAATCCCTTTTCTCCGGCGGTCACTTATCTTTTTGAAAACCGTGCTGCGTTTGATCAAAAATTTGGTAAAAATAGAACAGACCTCGCTTTAACAAATATTTATTCCAGGTACGCAAGCTCACTTTTATTACCTGTGATAAAGGGAAAGAAATTTGATGAGGTGGCTTTTAAACAGTTCGGCACCTTGTTAGATAAGGAGAAGTTTTCTGAAAGGGACATGCTTTTGGAGGGTATGCGGGTAAAAGTTTTTATGTACCAGAAAGATTGGAAGGGGTACGCTGCAAAAATCAACTCACTCATAGAAAGCGGTCTTTACAAAAATGTTGTTGGGGGCATATCTTCGCAATGGTACCAAAAAGTTTTGGAAAGTGATTGTACAGACAAAGAGGTTTTTAAGAGTGCACTAAACTGGGTATCGTTTACCTTCAACAATGATTTTACCTTTAATATGCCTTATCTGGCAAAAATTATGGACGCCAAAGTAAAGATTTTAGAACGTCTTGACGATGCCGCCGCATTGGAAAAAGCCAGAACTGAACTTGCTTTTATCAAAGTGATGGAGGGCAAGCAAGAGGAGTTTTTAAAAAAGCAGGAAGAACGTAAAAAAATGATTCAGGCTTTTACAAATACCGTTAGGCAAAATTAAATCTGGTGTTAATTCATTTCAATAAAAAAGACCATATCGCTAATGATGTGGTCTTTTTTATTTCTATTTAGGTATTATGTAATAATCCTATTTAAGCAATCTAAAGGCCGGCTGATAGACTACAGGTTGGTCATTTAGTGCCCTTATGACGTTATAAATAATCATGAATGCATTAAATGCATAAGCACAAATGAGAACGATGACGCTATTTTCAAAAAAGTTTGATTGTGGCGGTGTAGTCGTAAAAAGTGGTATTACGGTCACTTGAAACATGAACTTCCGAAATAACGTTGCAATCATAATTGATCTGATGATAGACCACGATACTTGAAAGTTAAGGATCTTTTTGCCCGTTTCATCAACCCCTTCAATTTCGTCTCTTTTTAAAATCCATAATATTAGTGGAACTATAATGCCAAGTAGGGGAAATATGATAAAACTCAATGCTGATAAATTTAGTAGCGCCAGGAAACGTCTATCTTCTGCCTCTACTTCATTAAGCGTAGTATCGGTCAGCGCTTCTGTATCTACTTTTAATGCTGCTGCCAGCCTAATTAAGGTGTCACCCCTTGGCGCTGTTTCACCACTTTCAATTCGTTGAATTGTGCGCAAACTTAGTTGAGCCCTTTCAGCAAGTTCTTCCTGACTTAAGCCATTACGTAGGCGCAACGCCTTAATTTTTTCTCCAAGTTCTTGATTTTTCATTTTTACCGTCAATAGATCGTTAATTATGACAGCAAAGGTATTTTTATAAATCGTAATTCTTTACGTCTTTTTTGCGACATTCTTAAGTCATTAAAGCCTAATTATCCAATTATAGACTTTCAAAGCCGCACATATTATAAATGTAAGCACTACCAGAAAGATGAGTGAATATTTTATGTATTCTCCAATTTTACTTTTCGGTTCTGGTTCAAGCAGGCAAAAAAATAGCTCTACTAATTCAAACATCGGCTTAGCGTTAGGCAAAGATAAATAAAGGCTTTAAAAATTAATCGTACTATTGAGTTATGGAAGTAATAAGTCCCAATCCGCAGTTACCGCTTTATTCTTTAGAAGCCGATGAGACCGGCAACAAGCAGTTCAGGGTATATAACTTTGAAGGTGATTTGCCAGATCAAGGTGATTTACTCGTTCCGCACCGGAAAGATCATTATTTGCTGGTTTTTATGAGACGTGGCGGCAGTAGACATTGGATTGACATGTCGTCTTATGTGTTAAAAGACAATACCATTTACTTTATGGGACCAAATCAGGTCATCGTAAAAGAGGGGGTAGAGCAATTGTGGGCCACGGGAATTGCCTTTACACGCGAATTTCTATTGACTCAGGGTAATGATGCGTTAAACAGATTGCCCCTTATTCAAAATGCTAAAGATGCACATGAGTTGTTGCTTTCCGCAGCCGACGTACTTTTTGTTGAAGATATACTCACCAAGATTAATGTAGAGTATCAGCAACCGGGAGATTGGCAACAGCGAATGTTAAGTGCCCATTTGGTGTTGTTACTTACTTATTTAAGTAGATTATATAACGAACAATTTAAGGACGATGATAACGCCATAGACAAGTTATTGTTAAGAAAGTTTCAGGCTAAGGTTGACCAATGCTATCATGAGCTGCATGAAGTAGGGGATTATGCATCGCTATTAAATATTTCTGCAGGCCACTTGAGTGAAGTAGTTAAAATGCAAAGCGGCAAACCCGCCATAAAACACATTCATGATCGATTGATTTTGGAGGCAAGACGTTTACTTTTTCATACCAATAAATCTTCAAAAGAAATTGCTTACGATCTCGGCTTCTCAGATGCGTCTTACTTTAATCGTTTTTTTAAGCGGGAAACCGGTATAACTCCATCCGAGTGCCGCATTGCTTTCCGTAAAATGTACCATTAATACCGTTGGATGTGTTTCATTAACGAAACGATTGTGCGGTAGTTTTGTACTATTAAAAATTAGAATTAATTATGAAAACTGTACTGATAACAGGAGCAAACAAAAGCATCGGCTTTGAAACCGCCAAACAATTATTACAACAAGGATATTATGTATACCTGGGCTGCAGGGATTTGATAAAGGGGCAGCAGGCCGTAAATCTATTATTAGCAGAAGGCTTAGACCAGGTAGAGCCTATAGAAATTGATGTCAACAATATCGAAACCATAAAAGCCGCCAGAGTACTGCTCGGTGCAAAAACTAAAGTCTTAGATGTGCTGATTAACAATGCGGGTATCTCCGGTAGCTTTCCGCAAACCTCCTTGGAAACTGACATCACTGTATTTAAAGAAGTATTTGAAACCAATTTCTTTGGTGTGATAGAGGTTACACAAACATTTATTGATCTGTTAAAGGCTTCAACGGCGCCAAGGATTGTAAATGTAACCTCGGGATTAGGTTCACTCAGCCTCCACAATGATCCGTCCTGGAAATATTATCCTTTTAAGGCAGCAGTTTATGTTTCCTCTAAAGCGGCACTTAATTCCTATACCATTACCCTGGCATACGACTTGCGTGAAACACTATTTAAGGTAAATGCAGTTGATCCTGGTTATACCGCTACAGATTTTAACCACCATTCCGGACCGGGTACTGTAGAGGATGCCGCAGCCAGAGTTGTAAAGGCAGCCGTGTTAGGTGCTGAGGGACCAACTGGTCAATTCTTTAGTGACGACAATTCACCAGAAACTGGAATTAGTCCCTGGTAAGCTAACAGGACAATTAAAGACTGTACCTATTGATACGGCTACGCATGTATCGGCAGGCTAAAGCTGAAGGTAGAACCCATACCTTCAGCACTGTTTAACAGAGTTTTGGTGTTGTGCAAGCGTAGTATCTCCGCCACCAGGTACAAACCAATACCAAAGCCAGACACCGTACCCATTATTTCGCTCTCTACCCTGTAAAACCTGTCAAATAATTTATCATGATCACTGGCATTGATGCCAATGCCCTTGGCGGTTACAGATACGACGATTTCATCGCCCTGTTTTTGACAACTTATCCATACCTTTCCCTTCTTTGGTCACCTTAAAGCTGACCATTAGCGCCCCGTTAAGGTTTGATGCAGTAGATGCGTAATGCCGATATTCCATAAATTAATTCAATTCGACACAAAAATATGTGCCTGGTGTTATTAAGTTACTTAAATAACATTCTTTAACAATGAGACTCACCATAAACACTTTAAATAGCTGCTTTACTATTTTTTTACTCGCCGCTTTAACAGGATGCAATGAAAACTCTACCTCAAAAAAACCGGCAGTTAAAGCAGATAGTGTCGCGAGTGTTGCCGTAACACCAACATTAGCTACTGCGCAAAAATATCCTGATGTAGAGACCTGGATAGATGATTTTAAGAACTTTAGAAACGCTGTTAACGATGACGATGTAGCAAAGCTAAAAACCTACTTTGCCTTTCCACTGGATTCGGATTCCAGTCAGCTTTGGAGCCCCAGCAAAGATGTAGACCTGCGAAAGCCCCATAGCGAGCCAAGAGTATATACAGAACAAGATTTTGAGCAATCCCGATCAGCGCTTTTTCATCCCGAATTTATAAAAGGCCTGCTCAAAATTAAGTCTGCAAAACTTTATGAAAGCGGGCAGGCAGAAAGTCCTGAGTTTAATGCTAAGAACGAAAAATACACGCTGTACGCCAGCTTTGATAAAGATAGACAAATACTATCCTTAAATATGGCGTACTTTAACAATACGGATAAATTTGGTGAGCACATCAGCGAGGGTGAACACAATGAGATCTACGAATTTGAGGTGATAGATCATAAATTTTTACGGTTTAAGAGATTGGTTTATGCCGGATAGCCAGCTATATAAATTTAATTCTTTCTGATAGGATTTAAACGGGGCACCATTATTGGTATACAGGATAAAAAAAATGATTTCTATAAAAAACGTACAACCATTAAATCCAGAAGCGCTCTTTGATCTCTTAAAAAAGGAATTCTCCGACTATTTGAATACAGCACTGGATGCCAACCTAAATGTTGAATACACGCACGTTTATGACGTAGTAAACATTTCATTTCCAGAAATTACAACGGGTAATGCATTTAGCCTGGTCATCTCTGATGAGGCAATTGAAGTAAATAACCACGTTACAGATGCAAATTACAATACAGAGTTGCTGGAAGAACGACTGATTGATTTTCTAACCTTAAAAGCAGGTTAGGATGCTAAAAACATCAGCAATCATCATCTTTGATCATAGTATTGGGATGTCAGAAATCTTGTTGGTTCTCTTAGCCCTGTTTGTGATATTTCTTATTCTTAGAAATATGACCCTCAAAAATATTGAACCTTAGTTTTTAAAAGGCGGTGAAAATAACATTCACCGCTTTATCTAAATCATTGAAAACAGTATTATTGTATCAAATCTTTGATATGAACCAAATACTTGATCTGTTTTTTATTGTACTGCATCTTGTTATAGTAGGATTTAATTTGCTCGGCTGGATTTGGCCCGCTACAAGAAGGCTGCATTTTATTGTGGTGCTGTTAACTGCTGGCAGTTGGCTGATCCTGGGGATCTGGTACGGAATAGGGTACTGTCCAATAACCGATTGGCACTGGCAACTCAAAGAAAGCATGGGCGAAACCAATCTTCCTAATTCATTCATCAAATATTACGCAGATAAAGTTACGGGCGCAGACATTTCATCGCAATTGGTGGATATTGCTACTGCCCTTGGATTTGCTATTGCAGCCTTGATGTCGGTTTACCTCAACTTCTTTCATAAATCTGCTAACAAATAATTTAGTAAAGAGTAATTAAATGATTAGGCATACTAGCGCTAAAGCAATACTATTGTAGAATTTAATAAAGCAAACATCGTTATATAAAATATGAAAGCATTAAAAATTGGCTGGGCTGGACTTGGCAATATGGGTACAGCAATGGCATCCAATCTTTTAAAAGCAGGATATGAAGTAATCGTTTATAACCGCACAAGAGACAAAGAAGCAGCGCTTACAGCAGCTGGTGCAAGTTCTGCAGCAAGTCTTCCAGATTTAGTTGATTCCTGCGATGTGATTTTTACGATGTTGTCTGATGATCATGCTGTCAAAGCCGTTTACAATAAAGAGGAACTACTTTCAGAAGCCCGCGCAGGAAAATTATTTATTGACATGAGCACGGTCTCACCAGATACATCTAAATATCTCTCGTCACTTTGCCAAAAACATGAGGCTAATTTTTTGGATGCACCAGTATCGGGAAGTGTAAAGCCTGCACAAGATGGTACACTGATTATCCTTGCGGGCGGCAGTATTGAAAATTACGAAAAGGCGAAGCCACTATTTGATGTATTAGGAAAACTATCACTGCATTTAGGCGAGGCAGGGGCGGGAAGTTCTGCTAAACTTGCCATCAACTATTTATTGGGGATCAATATATTAGGGCTGGCCGAAACCGTACTATTTGCCGGGAAAAATGGCATCAGTAAGGAGAATATGCTCACGATTATCAATGAAGGCGCAGTAGGTAATGGACTAACAAAATTGAAAACGCCATCCATTCTAAACAATGAATTTCCAGCGGCCTTTGCTTTAAAATACATTGTTAAAGATTTAAATTTAGCTAAAGATGCAGGCCTGGCTTCTCCAATGAGCGAAACCTTGCTCAGCAGCTTTAATCAGGCAGTTAACCAAGGATTAGGAGATGAAGATCTCATGGCTGTGATCAAATCATTGAAATAAACACCAGTAAATCAGGTTATTGTATATTTTTTGTACCATACAAGTGCCATATTTGGCCTAAAAATATACCAGGTCCGGTCCACTTACTGTCCTTATAGTAGTCTTGAGCTAGCCAGGTTCGGGGCAAACGCACAGAGAACGCACAGCAAACCCACACAGAACGCACACACCGTGTGCCTTTCGTGTGGGCTTGCTATGCCTTTAGTCTGGATTTAATCTGGTTTTTCCCCGGTTGAGTATGGGTGTTGAATATGCTCATGGCTGTAATCCCTGTTGGGAGGGAGGTACCCCAAGTCAATTAGCTGACTAAAGTTTTTGATCAATTTGGTATTTCCATTGTCTAGCAGGATAACTTTAGAAGAAATGGCCAATACATTTCTGTAATCATGATCAGTTATGATAAAACCTTTCCGGACTGAATGCTTTTTAATGATCTCCTGTATAAGTTCAACGTAAATTGGAGAAATGCCATTAAAGGGTTCATCAAAGAGCAAGTATTTGGCGTTAGAGTGGATCATCAGTAAAATTTCTAATACCCTTCTTTCTCCACCAGATAGTTGCTTCGGTTTTTGTTGCAGTATAGGTTTAATTAGATCATAATCCATAATTACATCTGCATGTTCTTTACTACAGGAGCATGCTATGATGTTTTTAATTTTAATATGATCAGGTAAAAAGCTATCTTGGGGCAGGTAGCCGAGAAATCCTTTATGATCAGAAATGGAGTTTATTTTTTTACCATCAATGCGTATGAATTTATTGTCAGCAGCTAACGAGCCGAAGATAATTTTTAATAACGTTGATTTTCCTGAGCCATTTCTTCCTAAAAGGCCTACTATTTGGCCGGGGCTGCAAGAGATAAAGATATCATTCAGAATTTGTCTGCCATCAATTTCTTTCCTTACACTGTCTACATTTAGTTCATTCATACCATGGAAAAAATAAAAACCATCACTAAGCTCATAATGGCCGTATAGATCCATAGATTTAACCTGCTAAAGCCAAGGTTGTAATAGAAGTAATATTCCTGGGGATAGCTAATTTCATAAACCAGGTAATGGCAAACAGGTATTAAAAAAGCCAATGAAATGCCAATCCCTTTAAGAAAACTTTCATTATATAGCAATAGAAAGGATAAAAGTGCCGACAGCATGCTAGCGGGAAAAATAATTTTCTGATAAAAATAGTACAAGCCACTAATCTTACGCATGTGAACGGAATTCTTTGTGACGACAAGATAGCGATTTAAGTTACTTATCTTAGCAAATAGATTTTTATTAAGCTGCAGTAAGTATAATTAGCTATTCAAAGTATTTCTTCTCGCCTTAAAATATTGAAATACACCGGTAGACCACAATACCCATAAGATGAGTACAGGTTGGAAAAAGAGTCTTGTTAAACGTGCCTGATCGGTATCTAATCCAAAAGCAGAAGTACCATTCAGGTATTGGGCAATGTTGCCAGGAAATATCAGGACGTAAAATATAGCAAGCGCAATACCTACTTTAACTTTTTGCTTTGTCCAAAATATCATGGCTAAGCCCAGTGAAATTTCAACTACACCAGATAAAAGCACCACAAGGTCTTTCGAAATCGGGATCCAATTGGGAACCTGCGCTTGAAAATCAGCCCGCTGAAAAGTAAAATGCCCAATGGCGGCGAGGATCATAAAAGATCCCAAAACTATTCTCATTACATTTTGGAGCGTGCTGGTCTTTTGCATAAGTGGGGAATTAATATTAGTATAAAGATAGTTTATCAGGATCAAAGTCCTGAAGTTTTGGAAGCGGTCGAATTCTTAATGTCTTAGTAGTTTTCTCCATCATTGTACTAGTCTCGTAATTTTCTTTTTCGTGAACTATGGTGTTGGTAGATAGGTTAAAGTCGGTACTAAAAATATGTCCTTGACCATCAGATACAGATTCGCTAAATCCTATGAGCTCAAAGGATCCGTTTTGATATCTAAATTTATAATCATTGCCGCCTCTTAACAGTTCTCTAGATAGTGTAAGAACATTTTTGGCGATTGTAACTTCAGAGAAACTGTTTCCGTCCCGATAGCCATCTTTACCATTTACATGTTGTGGGGTTATGGCTTTAGTGGTGTTTACTACAAGTCTGCGGCCTCCACCAGGAGTTCCAAAGAATATCTGTAACCGGTAGGGTGCCGTATCCGCTAACGTGTCCTGGGTAACTATAGCGAAGTCTGGCAATTGATCTTTATTTAGATCTCCAGTAGCTTTACTGATCACGCTGCTAAAAGAATCCTTTTTTGATTGAGTTTGCGCAAAGCTGGAGAAATAAGTACAAAGTGCTAATGAGCAAATTAATTTGAGGGTTAAGGGGCGTATATTCATTTAAGTTCGAGACTATTTATATAATATTGCTTTAGTTTCCATTTGTACTGCACAAGCTATGCCAGTAATTAATTTATGGATCTTGGTACCTTAGCACGGCAATAATTATTAAAATAAAATATTAACATTGGAAGCAATCAGACAAGCCTTACCAGAAGATGCAGCACAAATAGCCAGGTTTATTATTCAGGCTATGGGGAGCCTTGCTAAAAAGTTTGCCGGAACATCGAATCCTTCGGCAATTAATGCATTGTTTGAGCACTTTGCAGCACAACCAGCAAATCAATACAGTTATGAGAATACGCTGGTTTATGAAGATGAAAATGCTATTTATGGTGCAATTACGGCGTATGATGGTGCAGATTTGGAAGTGCTTAGATCACCTTTTTTAGCGTATGTAAAAGCAAATGGGGCTAGCGTATTTTCGCCCGAGACTGAAACACAGGCTGGGGAATATTATATTGATTGTTTAGGCGTATCTGCAGAAAAGCAGGGGCAGGGGATAGGGAAGAAGCTAATCCTGGGCTTAATTGAAAAAGCCCGGACCTTAGGACATCATAAAGTTGGCTTAATTGTGAGTAAGGACAACCCGCAAGCTGAAAAGCTTTATGCGAGACTGGGATTTGATGTGGTAGATAAAAAGCAGTTTATGGGGGAGGAGTACCTGCATATGCAGTATGATTGTTAGAAATTACTGCAAAGCATTAAAACCGTTATGAAGATACACGCAGAAACAGACCGAATCATTTTAAGAGAAATAGAACTTACAGATGCTGAAGCCATGTTTGAAATGGACAGTGACCCTGAAGTACACATATACCTGGGCAAAAAGCCCATTAAAACTATTAAAGAGGCCGAAGCACAGATAGCATTTATCCGGCAGCAATATGTAGATCATGGAATCGGTCGCTGGGCGATTATTGATAAGCAGAGCAATCAGTTTGTAGGCTGGGGTGGTTTAAAATTCAGGACTGATACCGTAAACGGCTATAGCAATTATTACGATGTAGGATATAGGTTGCTCAGAAAATTCTGGGGGCAGGGCTATGCTACGGAATCAGCCAAAGCCTCATTAAAATATGCTTTTGAAGTGCTAAAAGTTCAAGTGGTATGTGCTATGGCGCATCACGCAAATGCAGCTTCCAGGCATGCGCTGCTAAAAGCTGGACTTAAAATTACTACACAGTTTGAGTATGAGGGTGAGCTAAGTGATTGGTTTGAAATAATAAAAGAAGATTGGGAGAAACAGTGTAAAAACACTTAATCTTAAAAGTTCAGCTCCTTATTGGTTAATAAGGTATTTTACCTTTTTTATACAGGAAGTAACACCAAACTGATAATAGGATAAGTCCAACCATGCCAATAATACATGTTATTACAACTATGTTTCCACGTTGAAAATAAACCTTATTATCTTTCTCTACAAACTGTATAAAGCGATTTATGCCCTCCTGTTCTGTATTGTCTGTTTGGTAAAAGTAAGCAGAAACTACGTCACCTATCTTTAAACTATCCATTCGAGCACTCTGTTCGTCAATATAAATTTCAAATGGATACTGGTAACCTTCTATCTTCAAATAACGATAAGAACCTAAATTTCTAGATGGAAGATCCCCAAGCTTTTGATCCAAATAGGTGATCCTGCTGGTGACGTGATCATAGTCTGATTTTTCTTTTGTGCTGCGCGAAATTATTACACCAAATAAAATGCTTGTAGCGAGACATACTAAAACTACTACTCTGAAGGTAAGAGGCAAAACCATGATTTGTTTTTTATTTCAAAGTTATAATAATTCTATTCTTGTTAATGGATGTTATAAATGGGACTAACATCAGTTAGATGACAAAATGATATTCTCAATTTCTTCAAGCCGACCTTGAATAATGGTGAACTTTTCGGGATCAGGATAATTTGGGTGCCCAATCAAATTCCATTTCATCTCTTTATGTTTTTTACAGATGGGTTGAAGTTTTACACCATAAATGTAGGTTTTTAATAAAACAACTTCATTATTTAAGCCATTGCAAAAAGCAGTTTCAAAATCAGTGCTAGGAAACGTATCGGACTGATGAAAATTTTGACCACCAATAGATAGGATCTGGTTGCCGGGAAGCTGGAACAAGTAATGCACCCCTTCATCTTCGTACTCGGGCAATTCGATGTAACTTTCAGCTACAACCCGAATAAATTTCATCTTGTTCTTTAGCAATGCAAAATTTAAGTTTTTACGGGCTGAATTTATACTGTAATACTCCTGTGCAAAATTCCAACAGCCAACTAAACTATAAATAATTATGGTTCCAATCAGCAAATACCGTTCTTGACTGGTTTCAAGTTTAAAATAAAAAAAAACACCTACTACAGCCGCCAGAATTAGCCAGCCAACCAGAAACTTTATTTGAAATTTACTCCTGTTAACAAGATGTGTCAAATCCCGATTTAAAATCTTAATTTCAGAACTAGTGAATGGTCTTTCCGCGAGCATTTAATCTATCCTTTTTTTACAAAAATATCATAAATTATTATGCGTCGCTTAAAAAGTCAGTCTTTGATAAGAAGGTCTTATTTAAAATAGGCAAAAGTTTTAGCTTTTAGATGGTTGTCTACTTACTGTTTTATCTCGCCGTTCTAGTCTCTGCACGTATTCTATTAATCTTGAACAATAAAATTTATTTATACTTATTGAGCAAATCGTTAACTTGCAACGATGGTTGATGTAACGTGTGCAATTATTGTTAATCCAGAGGGGCAAGTTCTTGTAACGCAGCGTAGCGCCACTATGAAGCTACCTTTAAAATGGGAATTTCCAGGCGGGAAAATGGAATTTGGCGAAACACCCGCCATCTGCTTAATACGTGAAATAAAAGAAGAACTCAACGTAACAATCAAAATCTTATCAGAATTACCATCCAATAAACATAACTATCCCGATTTCTCCATCAATCTCATTCCCTTTATTTGCGAAATCACAGAAGGTTCTATTGAGTTAAGAGAACATTCGCAATACAGGTGGTTACATCCAAATGTTTTATTAGATTTGGATTGGGCAGAAGCGGATCTTCCCATAGTTGCAAATTACTTAACCTCTTTAAATGTCACTTGAATTAGGATTGTACGAACAACTGATAACCAAATTAATAGCAAATAAGCTGAATGATCTGGGAACAGAAGAGTTTTTTATAAAAAGTGTAGCTTTAGATAGAGCAGAGGCATCGAGATACTTGTCTCTTTATTTGGCAGAAACTATTCAATTTGCATTAACCCATGTAAAAGAAGAAGATGATAAAGCTATTACCAAAAAGATAGATTTATCTAACAAGATTATCCAATTGCTGATAGAACAATTGCCTCAGCTTGAGTTATCAAATAACCTAATTGACAATGAAGGCAAACTTTTACAGGCAATTGTCTCCAAGCTAGATTCCCCATATCCAGATTTAAATGAACGCATCAAACAAATCATGCCTTATACTCGACTTAGCCAGAGTGAATTATTCACTGGTAGTAATGTAGGCATCTCGCTAGAAAGTGAAATTAAAAAGGAAATATTATCAGCAGATGAAATCTGTTGGCTTGTTTCATTTATAAAATATTCTGGGATACTATTATTTAAGGATGCCCTTGAAGAGTTTACGAACAGTGGCAAAAAGCTAAGAATCATCACCACAACCTATATGGGGGCTACTGATTTAAAAGCCATAGAGTTTTTAGCTGGATTAAAAAATACGGAAATAAAGGTTTCATATAATACTGAGCACGAAAGACTTCATGCTAAAGCATATTTGTTTTTACGAAACACCAACTTCAATACTGGTTACATTGGCTCGTCAAATCTTTCTCGATCAGCCTTAACAAATGGACTAGAGTGGAATTTAAAAGTTACATCCAGGGAAATTAGCCATATCATAGACAAATTTCAAAAGACATTTGATACTTACTGGGAGGATAGAGACTTTGAATATTATAATTTAGATAAAGATAGGGAAAAACTAAATAAAGCCCTTAAACAGCAAAGCACTGGCGATAGAAAAGGCATCACCACATTTTTTGACTTAAAACCCTTTCCATATCAGGAAGAAATTTTAGAGAAGCTGCATTCAGAAAGGAAAATTCACTTAAGAAATAAAAACCTAGTTGTAGCCGCTACTGGCACAGGTAAAACAGTAATATCTGCCTTTGATTATAAGCGGTTTAAGGATCAACAACCGAGCGCCCGTTTGCTCTTCGTAGCCCACAAAAAAGAGATACTAATACAAGCACAGGAAACATTTAGGCACGTTTTACGGGATGCTAACTTTGGCGAATTATGGGTAGATGGCATTGAGCCATCTAAATATGATTATGTATTTGCCTCTGTACAAACATTGAATAACAGGTTGACTGGTCTAAAACTCTCGGCAGAGTTCTATGATTTCATTATTATTGATGAAGTACATCATATTGCTGCTAATACCTACAGACCAGTTGTCAAGCATTTCAATCCAAAGTTGTTGTTAGGCTTAACAGCTACGCCAGAGCGTATGGATGGAGAAGATATTTTAAAAGATTTTTGTGGTGTTATTGCGGCAGAAATCAGATTGCCTGAAGCATTGAACAGAAAGTTACTTTCTCCTTTTCAATATTTTGCAATATCAGATTCGGTTGATTTAAATGGGGTTTCATGGAAGAATGGTAGATATGAAAGTAAAGAACTTACCAAAATTTATACTAATGACGATCGCAGAGTAGGTGAGATTTTATTCAATTGCAGAAAATACCTAACCGATGAAGAGGATGTACGTGCAATAGGATTTTGCGTGAGCGCAGAACATGCTCGGTACATGGCGGAAAAATTCGTCTATGCTGGTTTAAAAGCTGATTACCTAACTAGCGAGAATGCGAAGCAGAATCGTGACGCTATTCGGGAACGATTAAAGTATAAGGATATTAATTATTTATTTGTTGTTGATATATTTAACGAAGGAATTGACATTCCTGAAATTGATACCGTACTGTTTTTAAGACCGACTGAAAGCTTAACTGTTTTTTTACAGCAGCTAGGCCGAGGACTGAGGTTAGCTGAAGGAAAGGAATGTTTAACCGTTTTGGACTTTGTTGGCAATTCCAGACCGGAGTACGACTTTGAAAATAAGTTTAGAGCTTTAGTTGGGAAAACGCATACATCTATGATTAAGGAAATTGAAGATGACTTCCCTCATCTTCCATTAGGTTGTTCTATTGTGTTAGAGAAAAAGGCAAAAGAAATAATCTTAAAAAACATTAAGGATGCTACTGCTTTTAATAGAAATCAAATACTCAATAAAATACGAAACTATAAGCACAGTAGTGCCGCAGAGCTTACGCTGGAAAATTTTATAAATTTCTACCATATCGATCTTGCGTTGATTTATAAGAGAGGCAGTTGGAGTAGATTATGTGCAGACGCTGAAGTAATACCAAATTTTCAGGAACCACATGAAAAGGTTTTGGCAAGTGGAATTAAGAAGCTGATGCAAGGTGTTTCGATTAGCTACTTTAGGTTCCTGTTAAAATTCATAGATCAAGATTTTGACATGGTTAATCTTAATAAAGAAGAACAAGCTATGGCACTGATGTTCTATTACGATATATGGCAAGATGCTGGCTCAAAACTTGGATTTGAAAGTTTAAATGATGCCTTTAGTCTGCTTTTAAATAACCCTAATATGCTTTCAGAATTGAAAGAAGCTCTCCGGTATTTAATTGCCCAAGTAAGTTTTGTAGAGAAAGATCACAACCTAAACTTTATGTTTCCATTAAGGGTTCATAGTAGATATAATCGCGATCAGATATTGGTGGCACTTAGACTTCACCAGTTTGAAAAAGCCTCATCGAATAGAGAAGGAGTAGCTGAAAATAAAACATTGAATGTGGAAGGCTTGTTTGTAACGCTTAAAAAATCAGACAAAGAATATTCACCAACCACATTATATGATGATTATGCTATTAGTGAAGTTTTGTTTCATTGGCAATCTCAAAATCGGGCCTCACCATATAATAAATCTGGGCAATCCTACATTGAGCAATCGGAAAATGATAAAACTATCCTGGTTTTCGTTCGCGAACAAACTAAGGATGAGTTTGGCAATACCGTCGGATTTGTATTCTTAGGCAAAGCTTCTTTTGTAAAATCAGCAGGAGAGAAGCCCATGAATATTGAATGGCAATTAGCAGAACCAATGCCGGCTTACATTTGGAAGGAAAGCGGGAAATTGGCGGTGGGATAGATTGTAAAATAAACTATTAAATTCATATAAGGCCTGCATATACCCAATTTTTTAAGATATCTTTTTAGCGTCGCCTAGTATTATGTTTAAGTCCACCTGCTTATGCGTATTGTAAACGATGTACTGGATGTAGTATGTCTTCTAATGGAAACTGCTGAAAATTTTCTCTACGACAATGAAGCACATGTCATTCACTTTATCTATATTTATCCATAAATAATATTAGGCTATTGAATTGTATGTTTCAATGAATGTGATCCATATGGTTAACGCGCTCAGTTAATGCCAAACTTAAAGTTCAAATAAATGCAATTTTTAAATTAGACATTCTATTTAATAAACTCAAACCCATTATTATTCGCAATTGTAACTAGTGGCTGAATGTTATTTTTAAAGCGCTCTTTTAAGCTTTCCTTGGAAATTGTGTTTACAGATATCAAGTCCGGAATGATTGTTAAATAATCTTCCTGGAATTTTTTGTCGCAAGAACGCTCTAATACAGTTCTTATAGCTAATGCTTGAATATCAAAATATGAATCAAAGTATTTATCAAGAGGAGGTAGTTTATCACATTTGACACTGTTGAACCGCTGATCGGCTGGTATTAAGTTCCAGATTAAATCATGGGACACGAAAGCGTATGGTACAAAATGCTCCACAGCATAATCATCAATATCTAATATACGGTTCGTATAAATGCAATGTATGGGTCCATATTGATTAATGACATTATTCCAAAATTGTCGATGTTTGAATAAACTGCCTCGTTTTGCGGGTTTAATCAGTTTATTAGGGATGTCTGGAACATTAGGGTTGTGTCTCTGAACATATAGACTTAAATTCCAATAACAAAAATGTTTTAACACTCCGCTGTTATAAGTTATGTAATCTATCCATTTGGGATTAATAACTATGTCAGTTTCATTTAATGCATACAGGCACTCGTTAGAAAAAAGTTGAGATAGACTATAAATTTCTTTTCTATTCCCTTTGATATTGCTAAACCACGGACTAAGAAATCTGTGAGGTACCTCTTTATCAAAATGTCTCAAATTAGATGACGTTCGAGGATTGTTGCTGTTCTTTAAAATATTCAAAATAACAGATTTATTTTCATCGATATTTATGTTTTCATTTAATCTGATTTCTTCTACTGCGATTTGTAACTGATCTAATTTTCCGAAGCTTAATTTAAAATAATTGATAGTATACCAGGCATTGGCTATCATGCCAGCAAATAAATCCATCTTTCTTATCTTATGATTTCCTCGCTCTACTTCTTGCAAAATAGATAAAAACCAGTAAAATTTATAGGCTGCCGCAGTACTCCTAAAACAAGAAGCTAACGCTTGTATTGGTAATGAATCACTTAAGGGCAGGACACTCATATTGGCTTGAACACTTTCTGCTATGAAGATACATTACATTTTCAAAATCCGAGTAGTTGAAGTTTAGATTTGAATAATTAGTTTCAATAACTTCAATTTGGATTCTGCAAAAGTATAATTGAATGGCCGCATTCTAGTAGCTAATTTATTTAAATGTAAAACTAAACTCAAATGTTTTCCTGTCAATATTTAGTAGCAAGATGATCGCCTAATGTGTTGGAAACTTTATCGTTATTTTCTATAGTAAAACTTTTAAGTTTGGAAATGACAAGATCTGAACAGCCAACTAAACACATCATTATAGGGGCAATAGCTAATAGCGACTGGGATAAATGCGATTTCGCTCTAATTGAAATCATACCAGAATGGAAAACTCTCATGCAGCGACGATTGAAAGCGATAGAGCCATTTAAAGACGACCAATATTTTAGTTGCAATGTTTATTGGGAAGCTCCACTTGGTTATTTTAAAATTTCCAATGATACCGAAATACAAATACTTTCTGGGACCCGAAGGACCAACCAATCTTGGGCTTATGTAAATCTAGCAGAAGAAGAAATTGAAAATTTAAGCATTCCAGAAAGCGAACTAGATGCACATACATTGAAGATTAACAAAGATGGAACTGCCTTTTATAAAGTGCACGCTGAGTATACTACAGATGATTTTTATACTGATACTTTTAGAATTAGTGATCTGCTGTAACTATGCGATAGTGGCAACCTTTAACTATTTACAGGCTCGATTAATAGAATCCCAAATCAAATTACCATCGAAGTCAATTTTGTAGGTATTTTTTTCAAAATCAGTTAAAAGAATATGATCATGATTTACGACAACGGCATCTGTACCGTCCATTACAAAAAATATATCCGCACCACTAAAACTCCATTTAATTTCTCCTGCTTTATTGATTCTCGAGATGGCAAGCTCACCATTAACCAAGTAATCATCCTTGAATTTAAATATTTTGAAACAATAAATGTAATCAACGTTAGCTTGCCAGTTAAGCTGAAGGTCTGGTAAATTCAAGCAAAATACAGTACCTCCATTACAAACCAGCAACAAATGGTCATCTAATAATGATAAGAAAGGATGCAAGTCAGTTCCGTAAGAACTTATTAAAATACAGCTGCGTAATTCTTTACCGTTCTGAGATACTTTAACCTCGTAACGTGAACCTCCATACCGCGGGTCAGATTCACTGTAAAGGGTTTCTAAATAAGTGACTCTTTCAGCAGATGAATCATAGATCTCAGGACTATGGCTCAATTCGATATCAAGGTTCTTATATTTATATTTTATCATTAGCTGCCATGCCGAATTTAATGCCGAGTTCAAACATATACTTTCCTGAAGATAGTAGAATACTTTTCCTTTGGTATTCAAAGATATAAAAGCATTTCCGGGTTTAAAACACCTGCCTTCTAAAAATCCATTTAAACCAATTTTGCTGTAATTTGTATTGAATTAAATTTTTACCCAGATAAGAGATAGTAGTAATTTCTAAACACCATAAAGTATTAGAAGACTAGTTTGTATATAAGTTTTAAAACTAGCTAATCTTTGTAAATTGCAATCATGTTTTGGCATAGAAATACAGCCAGCAAATCAACCTTAGAAATGAAACCTTACCTAGCTATATTTATATTATTTTTATGCTCGTGCCATAGTAGGCATGACCAGAGGATAGGTGATTTTAAGTCCCAAACTATAGAACCTGATACCGTTACAAATCCAGTGTCAAAAAACAGTGTAAAAGATTCAATTGAACTCCTGGAATATTTTGTAGATAGTTTAAGCATAGGAAGACCAAAGCAAAATAAAATTGAACTGGTGTTTCTTAGATCTATCGATAGCAGTTATGTAGTTATTAACTTCTATAAAAGAACTCAAAAGGATTCGTGGACGTTAAAGCAAAAATTTAATTTCCTAAAAGAGGATCTAATGGGCTGCTTTACCGAACTGGCAGATTTTAATAACGATGGCTTCAATGATGTAACTTACAAATCTCTAGTGGCTGCAAGAGGAGCTAATGATGTGAGAAATCTTTTCATTTATGATGGCATCACAGATCAGCTAATCTATATGAAAAATTCAGAAGATTATCCAAACATGTTATACAACAAAAAACTGAATTGCATTGATGCATTTTTAGTGCACGGAGGTTCTACTACTGTATTTTTAAAAATTGAAAAGGACAGTTTAAAAGAATTTGCTAGTGTTAATTTGGATGACAAAATAAATATACGACTGGTGGATAAAAACGGAAAGAGAAAATACCTGGTGAAGGACAAGAAAAGCGACTTTGATCCTCATACAAGGTTTACGAATTTCAGTCCACTAGAATAATAGTAAAGCTAACATCGAGTAGTTTATCTTTCAATTTGGACCCTCGGCAACAGGCTCCGGATTCAAAACAAACATTTTCTTTTTTGGATGGTAATTGACAGTTAGGTATCCGCCAACCCGGCCAATGCTATTAGAGATTATAAAATTATAACCCTTATTTGTTGTAACGTTATCATAGATAATGGTCATTAAAGTCCCGGTAGGGGTGTCAATATTTTCAAAATTGAGGGTTTGAAATGTTTTGTTGGTTTCCTTATTGATGATTTTTAATGCACTCATATACGCTTCGGATTTTTGGTTTTTATTGTAAACCCCAACAAAATAGTATTTATCCAGGGATGGGTACTGAATAATTTCGATGCCATTAAATGCTATATCGGGTTGATCGAAGAGTCGGTTTGTAAGCGTAAGTGTTACTGTTAAAGTATTTTTGCTGTCATTCCAGTTGCCAACTAATTGTGTCCCTGAAAAATTGAGTTTGAACGTTGCAGTGACGCTGGCATTAGTGCCAATTTCAAAAAGTTCAACTTGTTTGGTTACCGGATTAAAGATTCCTTCAAATCTTATTGGCGTATTGAATTTGTTGTATTTATAAACACCAATAACGTTATATTTCTTTTTAGCAGACTCACCAAAATATCCCTCTGCGTGTTGAAACGATAGTGTAATTGGATAAGCCCCAATAAATCCCGAGAAGTTATAACATTTGTACCAGCCGGCGAAGCTTTGTGTTGTAGCTACAATGAATATGCTGATGAGAAAAATAAGCTTCAATTTCATAATTTCTGGCTTTTATTATTATTGATTTCTAAAGATCAAGCTTTTTATTGGTCTGTCTCGGAAATGTTGGAAGATAGGTTAACTGTAGTGTTGCTGGCCCACTGAATTACCATTGTGAGTGGAAGCATAAAAATAGTATTAAAGACAAGGAAGCCCGCTTCTGTGTTATAACACTTGCCATGCCCTGTCGGTTCTGCACCCAAACTTCTGATCCAAATAAATAGAAATGGATACAAAAGGATGATAACACCTGATAGCCAATACGTATCAGTAAATATTTTGTAATTACGTTTTTTATACAACCTTGTTAGTGTGAGTGGTACTGCTAAATAAGGTGCAAGAATCAGGACTGTAATAATAAGGTCGAAGATTTCCATAACTATATAAATTGAATTGATTAGTCAATCTTTAGTTATTAATCCTGTAATGGTAAAATGGTAACCCAAATTGTAAAACTGTAGTATCTTGTTGTACCCTTGGTTGGATTATGGTTAGTTTATCGTTAGGGTATGCTTAGGGTATCAAGGGTAAAACCTAACTATTCTATAAGCAATATCTATTGATATACTAGCGAATACTAGAACAGGTTACCATTATGGCTAACTCGGTCCAATAGAACGAAATTGTGATGGCAAAGATTGATCAATCAAAAGATGAAGCAATATCGAAGAGGGTTTAGTTAGTTTGCGTAGATTCTTTATTCAATTTTCTAATCACAACAGCAGGATTGCCTACCGCTAATGAATCATCAGGTATGTCTTTTGTGACTACAGCTCCTGCACCAATAACACACCGGTTGCCAATGGTAACGCCCGGGCAAATTATCGCATTTCCACCAATCCAGCAATCATCTCCAATATGTATTGGCTTCGCATTTTCTTTTTCTCTTCGTGCTAATGCTTCCAGTGGGTGAGTTGCCGTATAAATTTGAACTCCTGGTGCGCAGAAAACATTATTCCCTATGGTTACAGGCATTACATCCAGCACTACGCAGTTCACATTGAAGTATACATTTTCTCCGCATATCATATTATAACCGTAATCACAATGAAAAGGTGGTTCAATGTAAATGCTTGAATGGGCATTTGGCAATAACTTCATAAGAATTTCCTTTGTCCTATCACTTACTACATATTCTTCAATATTCAATTGCTTCAGTAATGATTTACATCGGGTTCGCTCTTTTACCAGGACTTCGTCATTAGCCAGGTAATACTCCCCGGTAAGCATTTTCTCTTTTTCAGACTTCATGTTCACTAATTTAGGTTTTTGAAGTCGCCAAACAAAATGGTCGGTGCAAACCATACCAATAAACTTTTGCTAAATTGCACTGTTATATCATAAATAACAACGTTATGGCAAGTTTTAATGACATCATAAATTCAGATAAACCAGTACTGGTAGATTTTTCGGCAGAATGGTGCGGACCATGTAAAATGATGGCTCCTGTATTGCAGCAATTGAAAGGTATGATTGGCGAAAAGGCCACTATTCTAAAAGTGGATGTTGACAAAAATCCGGAAGTATCCAGGAAATATAACATCCAGGGGGTGCCGACGCTGATCTTGTTCAAAAATGGCGAAACCAAATGGCGCGAAAGTGGCGTAATACAAGCAAATCAGCTAAAAGGAATTGTTGAGCGTTATTTGTAATGTTTTTACAAAATCAGGTTTTAGCTAGTGGTATGAATAATTAGCTACCATTATTCATAATATTTATGCGTAACTTGGAATCTAAATAGGTATAGATGCAACGTGTAATTAAAATCATGATCAATTTTAGACTGTTAATTTTAATAGCAATACTGTTTAGCGCAGTAAATGTGTTTGCATGTTCGTGTGCGCCTAGCCGCGTGACAGATAATTTTCAACAGGCTGAGTTTGTAGCAAAAGTTAAGATTCTAAAAGTATCTCAGGATACTATAAACACAGATTACCACAACGCAGAAATTCAAATGGTTACATTGTACAAAGGTAAGCCTAGAACAGACATTAAAATTCTAAGTGTATTGAATAGTTCATGTGCCTTTTTGCCAGAAGTAAACTCAACCTGGATTGTATTTGCTTCTGTGTGGCAGGGGTTTTTGAGTTTTAATTTCTGCTCAGGTAGTTTTCAATTAGACAGAGCATTTGATCCAATAAAGTATCCAAATGCCAAAAATAATTACAGAAAATCTATTTTGCTAAAAGAACAAGTTTTAGCTTATTTAAGCCACCAAAATATTCTGAACCCAAATCCAGCAGGCCTGTTTCTTTTTAACAAAGATTTGGCTACTATTAAAGGATACACTGATAAAGAGCTATTCGCAGTATTTAAGGTAGAGCTAAATGTTGATTTGTCGATCTCTAAAATTGAAATTCTTAAAAAATTCCAGAATAGGGCACTCACCGAGGCTGTGTTTAACAGCATAAAAAACGGTTTAAAAATTGTGAAGCCTTCACGCAATTCAATTACAAGGCCCACAAATGTGATTGCTTTCTGTTATTTTTATGAGGGTAAGGATAAGGATATAAGCTTTGTAAGTCTAAACGATGTATAAATTACACACAATAGCCCTCATTGCATTTACATTTTGCCTGTTCAATGCATCGGCTCAGAAAATATCAGCTGTAGAAAAAAAGGCAGCAGGGAAGTTGCCCCAACTGAATGATCAATTCGTTTCGGCTGCAAAGCGCTGTTTTGATCAGTTTATTGTTAAACTTAGGGAAGGGGACATTGAAGGCGCCAAAACCTTTTTAGCACCCCAAGTACGAAACATGATGACTGCAACTGTGTTCAGTAAGCTAAGCTCATTCGTTAAACCGGGCCCCTTTAAAATATATACGCATCGCGTAGAGGATTTTAAGGGAATCAACTACCTGGCAATCCAATTTACATATGCCAACGCGCCAGAGAAACCTACTGACTTTATGAAGGTACTTTTTGATCAGGATAACCTCATCATTAGCGTGCAACCGCTTATGATGAAGGAGCCACACGGTTAAAATTCTCCGCTCATTTTATAGGCTTGTTGAATGATCCTTGATTTGGCTACAATCTTAAGGGCTTTGCTTATGCCAGCTTAGAATGTCTTATAGATCTTTGTGACCATAACGTAAATATTATGGAATTAAGAGAAATCAATTTAGGTAATCAAGGCTTGGTTGTGCCGGCCATTGGTTTAGGCTGTATGGGCATGACTGGCTTTGAAGATGCAAACATGTACGGCGAGGTAGATGAGCAGGAAGCTATAGCCACTATCCATAGGTCGTTGGAACTTGGTGGAAACTTTCTGGATACCGCAGATCTTTATGGGCCCTTAAAAAATGAACAGCTAATTGCGAAGGCCATTGAAGGACAACGTGACAAGTATATTATTGCGACCAAGTTTGGATGGGAGATTGACGACAATAACAAAGTGACCTGGGCCATAAATGGTAAAAAAGACTATGTAAAAAAGGCATTGGAGCGTTCTTTAAAAAACCTTAAAACCGACTACATTGATTTGTATTACCTGCACCGACTGGATAAATCAACTCCAATTGAAGAGACTGTAGAAGCCATGAGCGAATTGGTAAAAGAAGGCAAGATAGGTTACCTCGGATTGTCAGAAGTTTCTTCTGAAACCATAAGGAGGGCGCATGCTGTACACCCTATAAGCGCGGTACAAAGTGAGTTTTCTTTGTTTGAACGAACGGTAGAAGAACGTGGTATCCTCAAAACACTGGATGAACTGGAGATCGGCTTTGTTGCCTATTCTCCGTTGGGCCGCGGATTTCTTTCGGGACAGATACGCAGTATTGCTGACCTGCCAGAGAACGATTTTAGAAGAGGGATGCCTAGATTCCAGGAAGGGCATTTTTATAAAAATATGCAATTGGTTAAGGCTATAGAGGAATTAGCCGCAGAAAAAGAAGTTAGCGCTTCACAATTGGCCTTGGCATGGGTAATTGGTAAAGGTATTCTTCCTATTCCAGGTACCAAACGCAGAAAATACCTGGAGCAAAACATTGCAGCAGTAAATATTGAACTGACACAGGCAGAACTGTTAAAGTTGGAAGGCATTGTTCCCTTAGGTACCGATACAGGAAAACCTTATGATGAGTTTAGCATGGGGCTTATCGATTAGTATAGCTTTAATTTAATAAATTTGTACCATGAACGCCATTAATTCCGTTTCTGAATTCCACCGGCTGCTTTCCTTGCCCCAACCATTGCATCCACTGGTAAGTGTGATCAATTTAGCGGAGAGTATATTTTTAGAGGATGAGGTTTGGAAGGGATTTGTAAACCGGTTTTATTGCGTGGCCCTAAAAAGAGAGGCTAAAGGTAAAATTAGATATGGCCAGCAACATTATGACTACGATAAGGGTGTACTGAGTTTTACAGCACCTAATCAAGTGCAATACCTGGACCTGCAGAACATGGAATGCGGGTCTGGGTATTTGCTGATTTTTCATCCGGATTTTTTGCTAAACAATATGCTGGCAAAAAATATTAGCAGTTACGGTTTCTTTTCTTACGCCGTTAATGAGGCATTACACCTCTCTGCCGAGGAGGAGGACAACCTGATTACGATACTGGAGAATATCAACAAAGAATGCAGGCACATTGATAAACATACCCAGGAGATTATTATTGCTCAAATTGAATTGCTGTTAAACTACTCGAATCGTTTTTATGAACGTCAGTTTATTACCCGTAAAAACAACAACCATCATTTGCTACAGCGGTTTGAGGATTTATTAGCTGCATATTTTGATACACATATTTCTGACAGGCAGGGACTGTTAACCGTTAGCTATATAGCGGGACAGATGAACCTTTCTGCAAATTACCTGAGCGATCTGCTTCGCATACATACCGGAAAGAATACACAGCAGCATATTCATGAGCGGCTGATAGAAAAAGCAAAAGAAAAACTGTCTACAACAGACTTATCAATAAGTGAGGTAGCCTATGAACTCGGTTTTGAGCACCCGCAATCTTTTAGTAAATTATTTAAAACTAAAACACAGCAATCGCCACTGGAATTTAAACGCTCTTTCAATTGAGTTATAATTTGATTTGTATCTATTTTAAAACCTCAAATTGTAGATAGAGGAAATACTTTTAAAAAGCCGATTCTGGCACTAAAAACAAAACACTCGGGGAATATATGCCTCAAAACGGGGTGATTTGGCATTTTCCTTGCCAATATTCAGTGTAATTGTTTTTTCACTCTTTCCTTATTTTATTTTAATGATTCAATCCGTCAGAAGAATACCCGTAATTCGTTATGCCCTCATTGTTTCACTCATCATAGTATTATTCATAAGCGCTTTTTACTTATACCTCTATTATTCTAACGCCGTCCGTTTACGGTATAATGTGGCCCAGATGGTTTCTGCCAGGGAAAGTGCTGCAAAAATAGATAGTTGTTTACTTTATCTATATACGGCAGATAACAACAGTCGCCTGTATACATTGACTGGTGATGAGGGGTATTACAAGAAATTTTCGGAAGAAATAAACTTTGTAAACCGAACCGTGCAGCAAATGGGTAGCAACAATTTACTTCCTAAAAATATTTTGTACCGGAAAATTGATACACTTGTAGAGCAGAAAGCGGGTTTTATGCAAAGCGACATCTATCTGCGAAGCTTATCAGATAGTCTGCTGCTTTCTGCCGCCAGGATTAACGAAGCAGTAACAGCTAAAAAGAATCAGGTAGTAGTAGCGCCGGTCATTAGTAAAATCGTCAGCAAAATACGTATAGACACCATAAAGGTTCCGGAAGAAGAAAAACCGCGCAGGCGCAAATTCTTTGGCCGTTTACTTGCTGCCTTTGCTTCTCCAAAAGCAGAAGCCAGCTCAAAAAAATCACCATCAGCTGAAGGGAAAATCATCATTAAGAAAAAGTATGATACGCTTGTACAAATTTCGCCCTATACCGCCGAAATGAATGCCCGTTATCAGAACAACTACCAAAAGATGTTGAACAATAGTGCTGAATTAAAGGAAAATGAAGAAAGTTTGCTGGCTACGAACAAAAAAATAATTGATGAAATCATCAGCAAGCTCAAATCTTTCAAACAAAGTGAGCAGCTTCACATCAACAGTAGTAGGGTTAGCCTGGAAAGTAGTTTGCACGACGTGGTGTTTAGGTTTAGAAGCCTTTCTGGACTGACCTTTCTATTTCTAATCTCTCTGGTATCCATTATTTTATATAACATTTGGAAAATATTTCGCAGTGAAAAGCAATTGCTGTCTTACAGTCTTAAAACCGAACAATATGCCCAATCAAAAAGTGCCTTTCTGGCCAGTATGAGTCATGAAATACGTACGCCATTGAATTCTGTGATTGGCTTTTCTGAGCAATTGGGGCAGGGGAGTTTGGACCACAAACAGCAGGAACAGGTAAATGCCATCAGCGCCTCGTCAAAGATGTTGCTGGATGTGGTGAATGAGATACTGGATTTCTCTAAATTTGAAACCGGCAAAATGAGCTTTGATCAGCAGCCTTTTAATGTATGTAAGGTATTAGATGAAACGTATAATACGCTTAAAATACAGGCAGATACCAAGGGTATTTTATTGGTAAAGAAGTTTAATCTTGATTCATCGTTGTGCATTAAAGGAGATGCCTTTCGTTTAAAACAAGTTATTGTCAATTTCCTGAGCAATGCGGTTAAGTTTACATCATCTGGAGCGGTAACCTTAAAAGCTAGAATAAGGGAAGATAAAACGGGCAGGAAATTGCTGGGCGTTCAGGTTAGGGATAGCGGACTTGGCATTAGCAAGGAAAATCTGGAGCATATTTTTGGTGAATTTTCTCAGGTAGACGCTGCACAGGAAAAAGCCTCACAAAAAGGAACCGGCCTTGGGCTGGCCATTTCTAAAAAGATCATAGAGTTGCAGGGGGGGAAGATTAGTGTAAGTAGTGTACTTGGAAAAGGCTCTGTGTTTAGTTTTGAGTTGCCTTTTGAGCTCGCGGAGGAAATTAATGATTGTAAGCTGGAAGACCGAAATGAAAAGGAGCATAACTACCTGGAACTGGCAGGACTTAACGTACTGATTGCCGAAGACAATAACCTAAACGTATTGCTATTGAAAACCATTTTAAAAAAATGGAAAATCAATGTAGATGTTGCTGAAGATGGTTTAGAGGCTTTTGCCATGTTTGAACAGCAGGATTACGACTTGTTGTTAACGGATATTGAGATGCCGAAAATGAATGGGATTGAACTCTCTAAAATGATCAGGCAATATAACGATCAGGGCAAAGCGGCATTGCGGATTATAGCCTTAACAGCAAACGTGTTACAGGAAGACCGGAACAGGTATTTGGCAGCAGGAATGAATGGTATAGTCTTGAAACCCTTTACGGAACAAAACCTCCTGGACAACATCAGTAAAGTATTGGGCGTAAAAACGCCCTGATTTATGCTTAACTTGCGCCCTTTATTTAATTCCTAATTTTTATGCCTTTTAGTTCTCTGGGTTTATCAGCTGCTTTGTTAAATGCGCTTGCCGACCAAAATTTTACCTCGCCAACGCCAATTCAGGAAGCTGCTATACCAGCCATTTTGAATAAAAAAGATGTGTTGGGAATTGCCAAAACAGGCTCTGGAAAAACGGCCAGTTACGTTTTACCATTGCTGATGAATGCACAGAGATGGGCGGGCATTAAAAACCGCCATGCAAATGTGCTGGTTTTGGTGCCTACGCGTGAATTGGCCGAACAGGTAAAAGAGGTTTTTAGAACTTTTAGTAAGGCATTGCCCAATCCGGTTAAAACACTGGCGGTATATGGTGGTGTATCAATCAATCCGCAAATGATGGCTTTACAGGGTGTTCATATTTTGGTAGCTACACCGGGCCGTTTGCTGGAGTTGCTGGATGCAAATGCTGTGCATTTATCTGGTATTGAAACATTGGTATTGGATGAAGCAGACAAAATGCTCAATCTGGGCTTTAAAGAGGAAGTGGATAAAATCCTTGGCCTTTTACCTGTGCAGCGTCAGAATATTCTGTTCTCCGCAACTTTAAGCAAAGACCTGGAGCACATTCAGCAGCTGGTACTGCAGGCGCCGGTGGTGATAAAAATTGAGGAAGAAGAAACCTCTCTTGATCTTATTAATCAGCTAGCTTATATTGTAGCGCCCGAAAGAAAAGGTCCATTTTTGCGTTACCTGATTAAACACCATAATATGAAACAGGTGTTGGTTTTTGCTTCTTCTGTACAGCTGGTGGAAGCCATTGTGAATAAACTGCGTAAAAACAACATAGCGGCCAGGGCCATTCACAGTAAAAAGAGCCAGGGAAACAGAACGGATTCTTTAACAGATTTTAAATCTGGTAAGCTAAGGGTTCTGGTGGCTACGGATTTAATGGCAAGAGGTATAGACATTAATTTTTTGCCTTATGTGATCAATTACGAATTGCCAAGATCGCCAAAAGACTATATACACCGGATTGGTAGAACCGGACGTGCAGAGGCAGTTGGTGAAGCAATTTCGCTAATAAGTCTGGATGAGTTGCATCATTTTGAAGTGATACAGAAGAAAATGGGTAAACAGGTGAGTATCATTGATGGTGCAACCATAATCATTTAAAATTTCTATACCAGGCTATTGGTAATTTTAATACATTTGGTTTGTACACGAGTTAAATACACACACACTTTTACACACCAAAATGAAAATTTCAAAGTTACACCTGATCGCCGCGATGCTACCGCTGGCTTTCGGTTACCAGCTTGCGACTGCCCAAACCAAAGTTGGCATTAGGGCAGGAGTCAATTTTTCCAGTATTACCCTTAAAGATGAAGAGGGCAATAAAGCGGAAACTCAATCTACACCGGGTATTTTATTGGGCTTAACCGCCGATGTGCCTGTGATGGACGGTTTTTTTATACAGCCCGGCCTGCTGTACTCAAGAAAGGGCTACAACCAGGAAACGGGGGGGTATTATGATGCAGCTTCAAATTTTAGGGTCAACGTTACTTATATAGAGTTGCCTGTGAACGTGCTTTACAAACCCAAGTTTAAATCGGGAAATCTGGTTTTCGGTGCCGGACCTTACCTTGCTTATGGCACTGGTGGTAAATGGAAATCAGACAATGTGATTTTAATTGGCGACATTATGACGGACAGTAAAGGAAACGTTATTTTTAGGAATGACTATAAGGACGGAGAGTTTGAAAATTACCTATATGGCAGACCATTTGATTACGGAGCTAATTTTTTAGCCGGTTATGAATTCATGGGAAGACTGTCTGTACAGCTCAACGCTCAAATCGGCCTGGCCAATCTACAACCCATGTTTAGTGGCGTAAAAAGAAATGGGGCAATAAAAAACAAAGGTTTCGGCCTTTCGGTTGGTTATAAATTTTAGCTCATTTACAAAACGTATATTTGCCAGATAACTTTAACATCAAATGAATAAAGCTGTTTTTCTTGACCGCGATGGGGTCCTTAACCATGAAATGAATGACTACATTTGCAGGGTAGAAGATTTTGAAGTGCTGGAATATCAAATTCCACCTTTAAAAAAATTGTATGATGAAGGCTACATGCTCATTGTAATTACCAATCAGGGCGGTATTGCTTTAAACAGGTATACTGAAGATACGCTGGCTACAATGCACCAGATGCTATTTGATAAATTTGCAGCTCAGGGCGCAGTAATTACAAAAGCTTACCATTGTGCACATCACCCTACTGTTTCTGAAGAATGCGATTGCAGAAAACCTAAATCGGGCATGTTGCTGGAAGCAATTGCAACTTATGACATTGATCCGGCGCTTTCTGTGATGATTGGTGATAAACCACGCGATGTAGAAGCCGCTAACGGGGCAGGAGTAAAGGGGATTTTAATTGAGCCAGATGAACAGCTCAGCTACGAACACATAAAGGAAGTTCTGGCTTCATAAAAAAAGCGCAGCCATTGGCTGCGCTTTTTTTATGTTCATCGTCTTCTCGACGATAGGAGAGATCTATTTACTAAACAACTTTAGCTGCTTCTGCTGCTTTTTTATGATCTGCAAGGAAAGTAGCCAGGCCACTATCAGTTAATGGGTGTTTTAATAAACCTAAAATTGCTGATAACGGGCCAGTCATCACATCAGCACCCAATTTAGCACAGCTAATGATGTGTAATGGTCCGCGGATAGATGCAGCAAGAATTTCTGTAGGGTAACCGTAATTGTCGAAAATTAAACGGATGTCTTCAATTAAAGTAAGACCTTCTGTACCTATATCATCCAGACGGCCTAAAAATGGAGAAACGTAAGTTGCACCAGCTTTAGCAGCTAATAAAGCCTGTCCTGCAGAGAAAATTAAAGTACAGTTGGTTCTGATTCCTTTTGAACTGAAATATTTAATGGCTTTGATACCATCTTTAATCATTGGAACTTTAACTACAATTTTAGCGTCCAGGGCAGCAAGCGCTTCGCCTTCTTTAATGATTTCTTCGTAAGTGGTAGAGATTACTTCTGCACTTACTTTATCGTCTACAAGAGCACAAATGGCTTTGTAGTGGGCAATTACATTGTCTTCACCAGTAATACCTTCTTTAGCCATTAAGCTTGGGTTGGTGGTTACGCCATCTAAAATACCAAGATCCTGAGCTTCTTTAATCTGATCAAGGTTGGCGGTGTCAATAAAAAATTTCATATTATCTGATTTTTGCGATTGATTATTCAATTATCGATGCGCTAAATTAAACATTTAGTTGATGGAACCGAGAAAAATTTGTGATTATGATAGCCCTTAGACTTTTCCCCGAATGGGAAAGAAAAAAAATGGGCAAGCAACTTTTATCGCACCGCTACAACCTTCTACCCTTGCTTCGTTCCCGCCCTGGGGGAGTTCAAAGGGAGCTGATCGTAAAAGACTTGCCCACTGCAAATGTAGCAAAAGACATTAGTCTGCAAAAACATATTTTGCTTTTTCTGCCTTTTAAATGGCTTTTTTCCGGTAAGGGGTTGAGAAAGAAGCTAATTAATTTTTGCATATAAATTCTATTGGATAAGTTTTAATGGTTTTACCGGCTTTTGAGCCAAAAAGCTATTTGATATGGCCTTTAACCATTATTATCTAAAATGAATATAAATAAGAATTTTGTGAACTTTACAATTCTAATTCTCTAAAATTTGAATTCTGTTAATAAATTGACTTTATATTTGGAATATACTGCTTGTTTCCTAAAAAATATGCGAATATTACAATGCTATACTTTTTTTACTTATCTTAGTGATTCAAATATCAAACTAAATTATGGAACAATTACAAGATAACCAGGGGTTATATGACCAGCGGTTTGAACATGATGCATGCGGCATCGGTTTTGTTGCCCACATCAAGGGCAGAAAGTCGCAGCAAATCATTTCGGACGCCATAACCATTCTAGAAAATCTTGATCATCGCGGAGCAGTCGGAGCGGAAATTAACACAGGCGACGGTGCTGGTATTATGATACAGATACCTCACGAATTTTTATATGACGAATGTCTTAAAATTGGATTCAGCTTAAATGAATCTGGTAATTATGGCGTGGGAATGCTGTTTTTACCTAAAGACGTAAAGGCGAGGGAAGAGTGCCGGGAGATTATTTACCGGGCTGCAGAAAAACTTAACCTGGAAGTACTGGGTTTTAGAAGAGTGTGGACCGATACTGATGGTATCGGCGATATGGCGCTTTCTGTAGAACCAGAGATGGAGCAACTTTTTATTGCCCGTCCTTATGACATCAAAGCAGGAGCAGATTTTGAACGTAAGTTATATGTATTCAAAAACTACCTGACTAAAACTATTAACAATACCGTGAAGGGCATTAAGTCTGATTTTTATATCGCTTCTTTCTCTTCAAGGACTATCGTATATAAAGGTCAGCTGACCTCTATGCAGGTGCGTACGTATTTTGCCGAACTTGGCGACAAACGTGTGGTGTCTGCTTTTGGATTGGTACACTCGCGTTTTGCGACCAATACTTTTCCTTCATGGAGATTGGCCCAGCCTTTCCGCTATATTGCACACAACGGTGAGATCAATACCCTTCAGGGTAACCTGAACTGGTTCCGTGCCAGTGTAAGGTCTTTTGCTTCCAGCTATTTTACTACCGAGGAGCTGAATATGTTGCTTCCTTTTATTGATGAAACACAATCTGACTCGGGCTGTCTGGATAACGTTGTGGAGCTGTTGATGCATTCTGGCAGGTCTCTTCCTCATGTAATGATGATGCTGATTCCGGAAGCTTGGGATGGTAACGAAGACATGAGCGAGCTGAAACAGGCATTCTATAAATTCCACGCTACTTTGATGGAGCCATGGGATGGTCCTGCAGCTATTGCTTTTACCGATGGGAACCTGATTGGTGGTACATTGGATAGAAATGGTCTTAGACCGGCACGTTATGCCATTACTCAAGATGACCGCGTAATCATGGCTTCGGAATCTGGTGTTTTGGCACTGGATCAAAGCGAAGTGATTGAAAAAGGCAGGTTAACTTCCGGAAAGATGTTTGTTGTAGACATGGAAGAAGGAAGAATCATTAGTGATGATGAAATTAAAAATAAAGTATGCAGCAGCCGTCCGTATGGCGACTGGATTAACCAATACCAGATCCGTTTAGAAGAACTGTCTGACCCAAGGGTAGTATTTACAGGTCTTTCTGAAGAATCTATTTTTAAA
This sequence comes from Pedobacter sp. MC2016-14, assembly GCF_020991475.1. NCBI lineage: Bacteria > Pseudomonadati > Bacteroidota > Sphingobacteriia > Sphingobacteriales > Sphingobacteriaceae > Pedobacter > Pedobacter sp. MC2016-14. Next base: position 483,283 of record NZ_JAJMPA010000003.1, on the reverse strand, counting down.
TACCACCAGGTATTTGGTTACAGCAGGGAAGATATTGATTTGGTGTTGAAACCAATGGCGCTGGAAGGCAAAGAGGCGATAGGCTCTATGGGTACTGATATTCCACTGGCTATTTTGTCGCAAAAACCTCAGCATTTATCTTCTTATTTCAAACAGCTTTTTGCCCAGGTTACCAACCCACCAATTGACCCGATCCGCGAGAAAGTGGTAATGAGTCTTGCCGGATTTATGGGTAACAATGGCAATCTTTTAGAAGAAAGTGCCATGCAATGTCATTGTGTGGGCATTAAACACCCGATATTGACCAATCTTGAGCTGGAGAAGGTACGTAGTATTGATACTGGCGTATTCCAGTCTAAAACCTTGCAAACTTATTTTAGGGCAAATGGTAAACCAGGCTCACTGGCTAAAGGTCTTGAGCGTTTGTGCCGTTATGCAGTGGATGCGGTGGAAGATGGTTTCCAGGTAATTGTACTTTCTGACCGTGCACTGGATTCAGAACATGCTGCCATTCCTTCACTTTTAGCGGTATCTGCTGTACACCATCATTTGATCCGTAAAGGGCATAGGGGTGCGGTAGGAATTGTGGTTGAAGCCGGAGACGTTTGGGAAGTGCATCATTTTGCTACCCTGATTGGTTTTGGTGCTACCGCAGTTAACCCTTATCTGGCTTTAGAAACCATTACTGGTTTTGAAAATGAAAGTCAGCTTAAACCAGAGAAATTAATTCAAAACTATATTTATGCCGTAAACAGTGGTTTATTGAAGATTTTCTCTAAAATGGGAATTTCAACTTTACAATCTTACCATGGTGCCCAGATTTTCGAGATTTTAGGTATCCATAAAAATGTAGTAGACAACTACTTTACTGGTGCTGTATCTAGAATTGGTGGATTAGGACTTGACGAAATTGCGCGTGAGGCCTTGATTAAACATGGTCGTGTTTTTGGTAAACATACCAGACCTGATGCAATTTTGCCTACTGGTGGTAACTACAAATGGAGAAGAAAAGGAGAACAGCATTTGTTCAATCCTCAGACCATACACTTGTTGCAAAATGCAACCCGTAAAAATGATTACAACATCTTTAAACAATATACTAAACTGGTAAACGACCAGGGAAAACAAGCATTTACCATCCGTGGTTTGTTTGAATTCTCTTATAACCGTACACCTGTTTCTTTGCAGGAGGTAGAATCTACTGAATCTATCCTGAAGCGTTTTGCTACAGGTGCGATGTCTTTCGGTTCCATATCTCATGAAGCTCACTCTACACTTGCCATTGCCATGAACCGCATTGGTGGTAAGAGCAACACTGGAGAAGGTGGTGAAGATGAACTGAGGTATGAATTGATGGAGAACGGAGATTCTATGCGTTCTGCCATTAAACAAATTGCTTCGGCACGTTTTGGTGTAACCAGTAACTACCTGACCAATGCTGATGAATTGCAGATTAAAATGGCACAAGGCGCTAAGCCTGGAGAAGGTGGTCAGCTGCCGGGTCATAAAGTGGACGATTGGATTGCTAAAACCCGCCATGCTACGCCAGGTGTTGGTTTGATCTCTCCGCCACCACATCATGATATTTATTCTATTGAGGATTTGGCTCAGCTGATTTTTGATTTGAAAAATGCAAACAGAGAAGCTCGTATTAACGTAAAACTGGTTTCTAAAGCTGGTGTAGGTACCATTGCTGCAGGGGTAGCTAAAGCACATGCGGATGTGATTTTGGTATCTGGTTTTGATGGGGGTACTGGTGCTTCGCCTTTAACTTCTGTACAACATGCCGGTTTGCCATGGGAACTTGGACTGGCAGAAGCACATCAAACACTGGTAAAAAATCGCCTGCGCAGCAGGGTAGTTTTACAAGGTGATGGTCAGCTGAAAACAGGTAGAGACATTGCAATTGCTGCCTTATTAGGTGCAGAGGAATGGGGTGTGGCTACAGCAGCGCTGGTAACTGCAGGCTGTATCATGATGAGAAAATGCCATTTGAATACTTGTCCTGTAGGTGTGGCTACACAAGATCCTGATTTGAGGAAACTGTTTACAGGTGATCCGGACCATGTGGTAAATCTATTCAGGTTCCTTGCCGAAGAGCTGCGTGAAATTATGGCAGAGCTGGGCTTTAAGACCATTGAAGAAATGGTTGGCCAATCAGACGCTTTAAAAGTGCGCAATATTGATCCTGCGGACTGGAAATTGAAAAACATTGACCTTTCTGCTATTTTATTTAAAGCGCCAGACAATGGTTTAAGTTTATACAATACAGAAAAACAAGATCATGGCCTTGATCACGTGCTTGACCATCAGCTGATAGCTGCTGCGCAACCAGCTTTATTAAATAAAGAGCCTGTATTTGCAGCGTTTGAAGTGATCAACACAGACAGGTCTATCGGAACCATGTTATCTAACGAGGTGTCCAAGATTTATAAAGGAGCTGGTTTACCTCCAGATACAGTTAACTTTAAATTCCATGGTTCTGCCGGACAAAGTTTTGGTGCTTTTGCAGCAAGAGGGATTTCGCTTGAACTGGAAGGTGAAGGAAATGACTATGTAGGAAAAGGTTTGTCTGGAGCACGCCTTTCTGTTTATCCTTTTAAAGAAGTGAAATACGTTCCTGAGCAACACATTATTATTGGTAACGTTGCTTTATATGGCGCTACATCGGGCGAACTTTTTGCCAGAGGTTTAGCGGGAGAACGTTTTGCAGTAAGGAACTCTGGTGCAACTGCTGTAGTGGAAGGATTAGGTGATCATGGTTGTGAGTACATGACCGGTGGTGAAGTTTTGGTTCTTGGAAATACAGGTAGCAATTTTGCTGCTGGTATGAGCGGTGGTGTGGCCTGGGTTTATGATGCTAATGGCGATTTCCCAAATAAATGTAACAAGGAGATGGTGGATCTCGATCCGCTGGATGAACAGGATGAGTTGCGTATTAATGCCTTATTGAAAAAACATATCCAACTGACAGGTAGTAAATTGGCTGAGTTCATTTTAAGTGATTGGGCAACACAATCTGCACACTTTGTTAAAGTATTCCCTAAAGAATACAAAGCAGTATTATTAAAAAGAACCGATAAAGTTAAAACATCATAATGGGAAAAGTTACAGGATTTTTAGAGTTTGAAAGAACTGCTCCTTTAAAACAAGATGCTAAAGAACGCTTAAGTCATTATAATGAGTTTGTAAAAGCATTTGAAAAAGAAGAGATAAACCGTGAAGCTGCACGCTGCATGGATTGTGGGGTTCCTTTTTGCCAGTCGGGTTGTCCGCTTGGTAATGTGATCCCTGAATTTAACGATGCTGTTTACCAGGGCGACTGGGAACTGGCTTCAACAATTTTATTAAGCACCAATAATTTTCCTGAATTTACAGGAAGAATTTGCCCTGCACCATGTGAATCTGCCTGTGTGCTTGGCATCAATAAATCTCCGGTATCTATTGAAGAGATTGAAAAACACATCATTGAAATTGCTTTTGCAAAAGGATACATTAAAGCAGAACAACCGCTAATTAGAACTGGTAAGAAAATTGCCGTAATTGGTTCAGGTCCGGCAGGTTTAGCTGCTGCTGCTCAATTGAATAAAGCTGGGCATGAAGTAACTGTTTACGAACGTGATGATACACCTGGAGGACTATTGAATTATGGTATCCCTGATTTTAAACTGCAAAAAGATGTGGTGGCAAGACGGATTGATTTGATGGAGAAGGAAGGCATTATTTTTAAATGCAACGCTAATGTGGGTGTAAATGTAGAATTGAACACCATACTGCGTGACTTCCAATCTATTGTTTTGGCTGGTGGATCTACCATTGCGCGTGATTTGAACCTTCCGGGACGTGACGCCAAAGGCGTGTATGTGGCGATGGACTTTTTAAAGCAACAAAACAAACGTGTTAGGAACATTCCTTTTGAGCAGGAGCCGATCATGGCGACTGGTAAAGACGTAATTGTGATTGGTGGTGGTGATACAGGTTCTGACTGTGTGGGAACTTCCAACCGTCACGGAGCTAGATCTGTGATGCAATTTGAGATCATGCCGATGCCTGCATCTGCACGTACCAACAATATGCCTTGGCCTACTTATCCAATGCTACTTAAGGTAACTTCTTCTCATGAGGAGGGTTGCGAAAGGGCCTGGGGTGTAAACACCAAAGAGTTTTTAAAGGATGCTGATGGCAACTTGAGGGCTTTAAGGGTAGTAGATGTGGAATGGGAAATTGACCCTAGTGGCAGACCATTGAACTTTACAGAGAAACCGGAAACTGAACGTGAACTGCCTGCACAGCTGGTCTTATTGGCTATGGGCTTTTTACATCCTCAGAAAGAGGGATTATTGGAGAAATTAGGTGTAGAATTGGACGCCCGCGGTAACGTGAAAGCTGAAGAAGGAAAATACCAAACCAATATTGCGAAAATTTTTGCAGCTGGTGATATGCGCAGAGGTCAATCACTTGTAGTATGGGCAATATCTGAAGGCCGGGAAACCGCAAGAAAAGTTGACGAGTATTTAATGGGAGAGAGCAAGCTGTCTTGCAAGGACGGTATTCCATTTGCATAAGCAGCGCGCTTAGTTATACTAATTGATTTACGGGTAGGTTATTTAAACCTACCCGTTTTTTATTTAGTAACCTAGTCTGAGTTTGGCAAAGAAATCCCACAGGACAATTCCTGCTGAGATGACGATGTTAAAAGAATGTTTGGTGCCGAATTGTGGTATTTCTATACATTCATCAATTACAGCCATTACCTCATCACTAACGCCATTCACTTCATTTCCAAAGATCAGCGCATATTTTTGACTAGGGTCTGGTACAAAAGTGTGTAGCATATTACTGTCTTTTGCTTGTTCAATGGCCAGAATCCGGTATCCTTCATTGCGCAATTGTGTTACTGCGTCTACAGTATTTTCAACATACAACCATTCGATAGATTGCGTAGCGCCCAAAGCTGTTTTTTCGATTTCCCTATGTGGAGGTTGTGCAGTGATACCGCAGAGATAGATTTTTTCAATAGAAAAGCCATCTGAAGTTCTGAATACGGAGCCCACATTGTGCATGCTCCGTACATTATCCAGTATTACAACAAGGGGAAGTTTCTCCTGTTGCTTGAACTCTTCTACGCTAACCCGATTCAGCTCATCTAACTTTAATTTTTGCATGGTGCAAAAGTAAAATTAAATTGCGGCTGCACCGTTACCAATCTCGCTAAAATATACATCAGGTGCATAGCCGATTTTTGCCGTATAATAGGCTGTAAGCGCGTTGGTAAATTCTTCTTCTTTTCCTTTTTCAAGTAAAGCGATGGCACATCCGCCAAATCCTGCACCAGTCATCCTGGCGCCAATTACATATGCATAGTCCTGACAAAAATCTACCACCGCATCCAATTCTGCACCGGAAACTTCATAAAGTGTTTTCAGGGATTCGTGAGAGGCATACATCAGTTGTCCGAATTCTTCCAGCTTGCCCTTAGACAATGCATCGGCGGCCAAACCAACCCTGTCGTTTTCTTCAACAACATGAGTAGCGCGTTTTAATACTACCGGATCAGTGATTAAACGGCTATATAGGGCAAACTTTGCTGCATCCAGTTCACAAAGATTTGCAGCATCCAGTTCTGTATTCAGTTCTCTAAGGGCAGTTTGACATTCTGTTACCCGCTCATTGTATTTAGATTCTGCCAGTTTTCTGGGTTTATTGGTATTGATGATGGCAAGGGCATAGTTTCCAAGGTTGCAATCTACCGCCTTATAATCCAGTGTATCGCAATTTAAAACCAATGCTTTGTGCTTTTCGCCAAAAGCTACGGCAAATTGATCCATGATTCCAGAATTTAAACCAATGAATTCATTCTCAACTTTTTTAGCAATCAGCACCAGCTGTAATCTGTTGTAACCAAGGTTAAAATACTCGTTTAACGCATATGCGGTAACGATTTCTATAGAAGCCGAAGAGGATAAACCTGAACCAATAGGGATATTACCATAAAAAAGCAAATCCAGACCAGCAGGAATTTCTTTTTCTTTTAAAATCTCGTGAAATACACCAAGTGGATAATAGAACCATCCATTACTTTCCTTAACATAACTGCTTTGAAGCGGGAAGGTTTGTTGTTCTTCAAAGTTGAGGCTTTTAAAACGGATCACTCCATCGTTATTGGGTGCTATACATAACCAGGTACCCAGGGTTACCGCACAGGGCATTACCAGACCACCATTGTAGTCAATGTGTTCTCCGATTAAATTGACCCTGCCGGGCGTAAAATAAGTTTTTGCAGGTGCTGTGCCATACTCTTCTTCAAATTGCTTGGTTAGATCGATCTTCATTGTAAAATTTAAATTATTATTCTTGTTTTAAAGAAAGTATTGATAGTATTGTTTCCTTAAAATAAGGCACAAGATACAATTTTATGAAATTAAACCTAGTAAAGACTGGTCATGTTATTGATGAAAAAGAAGTATTTGCAGTTGAATTGACCAATATTCATGGAACTTATGTTAAAATATACAATTACGGTGCAATTGTGAGCAATTTTGTGGTGCAGAATGCGAAGGGCGAAAAGCAGGATATTGTACTCGGGTTTGATAATTTTGACCAATATATAGGCGAAAATTACCTCGCAAATTATCCATATTTGGGCGCGGTAATTGGAAGGTACGCCAACAGAATTAAAGATGGGAAATTTAGTGTTTCGGGACAAGAATATCAGTTGGAACTAAATGATCCGCCAAATTGCCTCCACAGTGGTTACATTGGTTTTGATAAAAAAGTATGGGATATATTGCCAACGATAGATCCAAGTTTAACATTGCAGTACACCAGTCCGGATGGAGAAGGGAATTTTCCGGGCAACCTGACGGTACAGCTTACTTTTAAACTGACAGATGACAATGAATTGGTGCTGGATTATAAGGCAAGGACAGATAAAGCTACCATTGTAAACTTAACCCATCATGGCTATTTTAACCTGGCTGAGGAAGGTGGCAATATTAAAGACCATATGCATAGAATGCCAGCAAGCCATTACCTGGAGCAGGATGAAAATTATGTGGTTACCGGCAAGCTGATTCCTGTTGAAGGGAGTTCATTTGATTTTCTGGCGAGTAAAAAAATAGGCTTAAACTGGAACCCGGATGAAGGATACGACCAGACTTTTGTACTGGATAAGGTAGAAGGGGAGCTGACGATGGCTTCGGAAACCAGCGATGAAAATAGTGGTTTGAAATTTTCTGTGTTCACCACTGCACCTGTGGCACATTTTTATACCGCCAAACACCTGATGGTACATGGGGGTAAAAATGGAAAGGACTACAGTGGTTTTGATGCTTTTTGTGTAGAAACGCAGCACCATCCTAACAGCGTGAATGTTCCTGAATTTACCGGAACTGTACTAATGCCTGGCGAAACTTATAAGCAAACCACCATTTATAAGATTGAAACGGCGGTAATAGTCTAATAATTAGATGCGAATCAGTGCTTTTGTTCTGGATTGAAAACGAAAAAACAACAGGATGGAAGCACTGAGCAAGCCAATGGTTAAACCATACCAGATTCCGTTTACACCCAGGTTGAAATAGAAACCAAACAAATACCCAAGCGGGATTCCAATGATCCAGTATGACAAAAAGGTGATTAGGGTAGGTACATTCACATCGCCAATACCCCTTAGTACACCTAAACCTACTACCTGGGTGCCATCAAAAAGCTGAAAGAAACCGGCTATAATAAGCAATTGTGTCGCAATTTGAATAACCACCTGATCTTCTGTATAAATGAAAGGAAGTATACTGTTCAATAAGATAAAGATTAAGGCAGTGATGCTCATGAATGCCAGGATAACATGGTAGCTGGCTATAGCTGAGCGCCTGAGGTCTGTAAAGTTGCTTTTTCCTAAATTATTACCTGTTTTAATAGTGGCCGCGGAGGCAATACCACTGCCAAGCATATATGTTGTAGAGGCCAGGTTAATGGCAATTTGGTGGGCTGCCTGTTGTGCTGTACCTATGGTACCCGCCAATACTGCCGCCCCGCTGAAAGCACTGATTTCAAAAGCGTATTGCAAGGCAACGGGTGCGCCTATTTTAACGATTTGAATGCTCCTAACTTTATCAATGAAAGTGATTTTAAAGTTTTGAAGGTAAACTTTAAAATGTTTGGAGCGCAGCACATATACAAACATAGCCAGGGCCATAACCACACGATCTATGAGGGTGCTTAAACCTACACCTTTGACACCCATTGGACTAAGGCCAAACATGCCCTTTACAAAAATGATTCCCAGAACAATATTGATAACATTACCCCAAATGGATACGTACATGGCCTGTTTTGTGAAACCAAGGCCTTCTGAAAATTGTTTGAAGGTTTGAAATATCATTACCGGAATGATAGAAAGGGAAAGTAAATTTAGATATGGTTTTGCGTAGAATACTACATCTGGCGACTGACCAATGTGGTCTATTATACTCAAAGTGCCAAAATGGACAAACAGGTACAGAAATACTCCGGTTAATATATTGATGATTAAACTGGTGGAAAGCAGTTTGCCACATTCATCGTAGTTTTTACTTCCATTTTGTTGTGCAATTAGGGGTGTTAAACCGTAAGAGATACCGAGGCCGATAACAAGTACCAGCATAAAAAGGCTGTTAACCAGAGAAACGGCAGCCAATTGTACGGTGCCTGCAAAATGCCCAACAATTACACTATCGGCCATGTGAACAAGGGTATGGCCCAACTGGGACACCACGATAGGGATGGCAAGCTTTAAATTGTCTGCATAATAAGGCTTGTATTTGGCAAAGAAGGTAGTCAACATAACAAAAATATGAAAGCGCAAAGGTAAATTTAATTTACCTCAGAACTGTCCATAGGTTGTCATACGTTCTCCAAACGTACACTTTTATCGTTTACGCGAAAATAGACCCACCAGTCTTTGTGTTCATCTACGGCATAATGAGGTTTGGTATCGCTCTCCAGGATTTTTACCACGAGCACAAGTTTATCATCAATATAAATCTCTTCAAATAAAGGTTCTATAGCGGGCCTGCAGTATTGATGTGCCGATTTGGTAATCATATAACGCTCTTCATCTTCTGATTTAACGCCCAGGATACTTCCATCGTCTGCTACACCAACCAGCAATTGGCCACCTTTATTATTGGCAAAGGCAACAAGGCTCCGGGCTATTTTTTCGTGATTGGTAATGGTTCTTTTAAAATCAAGTGTAGTGCCTTCGCCCTGGAGGATTAATTTCCTGATGTTCATTTTTTTGGTCTTTAAGCAGTGATCTGTATTTTAGTAAGCAACACGTGGCGCTTCTCCATGGTGAAGATTTCTAACATATACCTCATTCATAACGGTTGCGCACAACTCTCCGGCTGCGTTGGTGATTTCCATTGGATAAGCTTTTATAAACTTGCCCGTATGGGTTAAAGCCTCAATGGCTTCGGCCTTCATTTGATCAGTAATGTAGATGGTAAAGTAAAGATGGCCCCTGCCAGGTTTTAGGTATTGTATGGAAGCGCTTTTAAGCCATACGCGTACTTTAAAGCCCTGACGCTGCAGCACCTGATCAAATAATAATGCATAAAAGGGATCTGTAGCACTATAAATAGTGCCTCCAAATATAGAGCCGTTATAATTTTTGTTAAATGTACTTTTGAAAATTTTAACATCAACACCCCTAAAATCTTTATGGAACTTTTTTACCCATATTCTTTGAAATAATAAGGGGGGATATAAACGCAAGGCCCATTTGAGGGTTTTTTCTGATACAACCATTTCTTTAAATATCTGAAAGATTATTGAATTTATAAACTACAGGCAGATATTTTACTAAATAAATACATGTTTGAATATTCTGGCTGAATGACAAGGTAATTTCAAATCTTTAAAGATATTATTTAAAACCAATTTATTAAATGCTTGTTAAACTAGTAATTAAACTCAAAATATTATGAAAAAGATAATTTTAAGTATTGCTTTTGCCGGTACGTTAATGATCGCTGCATCTGCATGTAACTCAACAAAAAATGCATCTGAAACTTCAGATAGCGCTGTGGTAGATTCAACAACGGTTGTACCTGTAGACTCTACAGTGGTAGACACAACAACTACAACTCCAGTAGACACCACAAACAAAATGTAATATTCTTTTTATAACACACCATACAGGCCATCCCTTTGCGTAAAGGATGGCCTGTATTGTTTTATCAACTTAGCTTTTTATATATTTGCGCTAATTATGGGTTACGCAAAAGAACGAGGAAAGCTGGAAAAGCTATTGACAAAAATTGTTGGAGTTGAGGCTTACAGTGAAAAAGGTTTAGCCGTGCTGAGTGACGGTCACGAAAACTACTCTCATGTGATTAGGATTTTAAAGAATAAAGAACCGGATCTTTTTATGGACCTGTATAAAAATGAACTTGAAGACATTAAAGCAGGTAAAAAACTAGTTAAAGAAAGTGAAACTGATGAAGCTAGGCAGGAGCATTTTGTTACGTATAAAAATGCTATTGTGAATGCGATGCAGAAAACAATAAGCGTTACAAAAGAGACCGTTTAAATTGCGGAATGTTGAGGCATCTCTTAGGATGCCTCTTTTTTAATCTGTATCAGGCAACTGGCAGTAGGAAGGAGAAGGAAATTTCATCTGCATCGAGAACAATATCCAATTCTCCGCCATTGCTTTTAATGTATTCTCTGCACAAAAGTAAACCCAAACCAACACCTTTTTCATTTTCTGTGCCATAGGTTGGCGCAATTGAATTTTGATTCATCATGCCTGATGGGTCTATTTCTGCTGCATTTTCTATCGCATTGGAAACCATTACTTTTACTTTGTTTTGCTGTTGCCTGATAGTGATGGTAACCTGTTTGGCTTTTGGGGTAAATTTTATTGCATTGTCAATAAGGTTGCGTAAAATTAATTTGACATGGTTTTCATCTGCATAAACCAAAGCAATAGCTGGGATATCTATAACGGCGGTTATTCCCTTTTTTTGCATCAGCGGAACATACACCAGGATCAACTCTTCGATAAGGACTTTTAAATCTACAGGACTGGGTTCAGTTTTAATACCACTCATTTGGCTCTTGGCCCAATGTAAAAGATTGTTGAGTGTATTGTAGATGGTTTCGATGTTCTTTTTATTTTCTTTGAGCATCAATTGGATGTCTTCCATGGTAAGTGCTTCCATATCATTTAAAGAGAGCATACTGATGAGGCTGTTGAGCGGGCTCCGCAGATCATGAGCGATGATGGAAAAGAGTTTGTTTTTAACCGCATCTGAAGCTTCCAGTTCTGATATGGTTTTGCTGAGCATGGCCGTACGTTCTTTTACCACATCTTCTAAACGCTGGTTTTGAGTTTGAACAAGTAAAAGATGTTCATCGCGAAGGTCTTGCTCTGCTTTAATGATGATTTTGTATCGGTCGCCCAATGCAAAAGAGAGCAATAAGAGTTCTATAGTTGAACCAATAGGTACAACCTGCATGGTAAACTCACTGCTTTTGATAATTCCGGCTAAACTAAAAGTTACCAATCCTACTGTAATCCAAATAAAAAACCAGGCAATGATATAGTATTTTGCAGGTTTATGACCACGTTTATATGCGATAACGCCAGAAACCCAAACCATTACAGAGAGGGTTACCGTTAATACCTGAGCGATAGCAGCTGAGAGGGATTTGTTTCCACTAATGCTGGTTACGAACAATACTATAGCACAACAGCCAAGAAAATAATATACCCTGGTCATAAAGGGCACTGTATTACTTAAGTTTAAAAACTTCCAGCAAAAGGCAAGTGACGAAACCATTGATAGACTTAGGAAGACATGCGGATAGGTATTGAAAAAAATCCGTAGCTCATCTCCAAACAAAAATCCGTAGCCCCTTATATAAATGAGTAGATAAGAGGAGAGGGTGAGCACATAAACGGTGTAATAAAGGTAGGTAACATCTCTAAGGCTGGTAAACAGAAACAGGTTAAAAAGCAGCAAAGACATGAGTACACCTATGTAAATGTATTCAATCCTGTCTTTGGAAGCCTTTCCTTTCATTATAGCCTCTGGGCCGGCAATTTTTAAAGGTACCAACATAATGTTGTTGGTTTGCAGCCGGAGGTAGATGGGATTGAGGTTGTTTTTTTCCTGAAACAGTTTAAACACAAAGTTACTTTCTATGCTAACGTCTGGATTGGCATAGGAAAAGCAGCCTGAACTCATTTGCTTTATGCCGCCGTTGGTATGAGTAAGAAAGCAATCTATATGCTCTAAGTTTGGCGCATCTACAACCAGATAAGCCTGGAAAGAAATATGATGGGGAGGATTTATTTTTATCCAAATGGCAGATGAAGTGTTTCCGAAATTGAGTATCTCCTGTTTGCCCGGAGCAAATTTACCAGCGCTATCTATAGATTTAATTTGAGCGATGGATAGTGCTGCTGTTTTGTCTTCATAGTAACTAACCTTTTTACCTATGTTTTGGTAGCCATAATCTGCTTTGGCATCTACTACCTGGCAACTTGCAGGAAGGGTAAAGGCTTGAAGAAAAATTAAAAGTAGAACCGCGAGGCGCATATAAAAACAATAAGCCAGGCGATGGAAGATCATGCCTGGCTTTATTAAAAAATTAATAACTATTGTTGATTGGTGATGATTTGTACACCGAAACCACGGTCGGTACCTTCGGTATCGGCATTTATCAGACCTTTTGCAATAATGGTGTAATGCACACCTGCGGCAACTACCGCGCCGTCAAGTTTACCTACTGTTGCGCCAGTTATTTTGTTTTTAACTGTAAATGAGTATGTTTTAGGATCTACCGTTACAAAACCACTGGCAGATTTATATGCTTTATCTGAAATGGTACTTGTGCTGGCATCGGTAACAAAAAGATCAAGTGCTGGTGCATCTGGTGATAAGTTGATGAACCTGATGAATCCTTTATCTGTTGAAACGCCTGAAACATCGTCCTGAACCAGCAAACCATCTAGTGTAGGAAGTTTATTGATGAGGAAAAATGAATAAGCCGCATTTTCTGATAATGTTACACTTTTACTAAATACATTGTCAATACTACTTGCTGTAGTGAACTTAACAGTGTAGGTTCCTGGAGTAAGCTGTTTGTAATTTACACCACCGCCAAAGGAGATGGCTCCCGAAGTGTTTACCAGTCCATCATTAAAATAAATATTGTATGTACCAACAGTAGGTGAGGCATTAACAACTGACAAATAGGATATTGGTGTGGACGTATCATCTGTTTTTTTACAGGCACTAAAAGTAGAAAGCATTAGCGACAAAGTGGAAAACGCAAGGATTAATTTGGATCTTTTAGCGTTTGGTTTCGTAAAAATATTCATCATTTTTTTCTAAATTCTATTTAAGATAAAACGGATTTGCTTTAAAAAATGCTACACCTTAACGAGAGTTTGGAACAGCAAATGCGGCAAAAATACGCTTAGCATGCAAATATGCCTTTTATTTGGTAAAAACGGCGTTAAATTTTGTTAAATACCGAATATTATACCCTGAGCCGGGAGTTGCTTTTGACATAAATTGGTAATTACTTATTGTACCTTTGCATCCGTTTTTAGTTTGCCAGCATACTATGACACGTAATTATTTTTAACAAATGAAGCAGTATCTACAAAATATAGAAGAAGAAATAGCAGTCTTAAGGCAGGAAATTATTGAACATAAGGTATATGCTGTGATTAATAACCTAAGTGACCTTAGGGTTTTTATGAAGTACCACGTTTATGCCGTTTGGGATTTTATGTCACTACTGAAATCTTTACAGATCAATTTAACCTGTACCTCAGTACCATGGTTTCCAGTGGGCTCTGCAGATACAAGATACCTGATCAATGAGATTGTAGCCGGGGAAGAATCTGATGTGGATGGTGCTGGCATAAGAAAAAGTCATTTTGAAATGTATTTAGAGGCGATGGAGCAATGTGGTGCAAGTACGGTTGAGATTAATACTTTTACTACAGCATTGAAGTCTGGAGCTGATTTTAATACTGCTTACGAACGTGCCGACAGTCCGATGGCAGCACGACGTTTTGTTGATTTTACATTTGAGGTAATCAATAGTAATGCAGCCCATTTACAAGCGAGTGCATTTACATTTGGCAGAGAGGATTTAATCCCGAATATGTTTTTTACGATAGTGAGTGATTTGAATGAGAAATTTCCTGATCAGATTTCTTTGTTTAAATATTACCTTGACAGGCATATTGAGGTAGATGGGGATCATCACAGTCATTTGGCATTAGAGATGACAGCAAGCCTTTGCGGAGATGAAGCAGGCAAATGGCTGGAGGCAAAAGAGATATGCATAGCTGCGCTAAAACAACGTATAGAGCTATGGAACGGTGCCTATGATGAGATTACCAGAAAATAGCTAATGCTTTGCGCAATAGTAGTTGATGATGTTTTGAAGTTCCTCGATTTTAAAGGGCTTACTGATAAAGCTATCGCAAAAGCAATCTGTGATGGCCTCATTTAAAGGAACAGAGGAGAGTAAAATGACTGGCGTTTTTGTAGTGTCAGGATTTAACTTAACCAAATCACACAGTGTTGCGCCATTGTGAATTGGAAGCACATATTCTATCAATACTACATCTGGTTTGAAATCATCAATGAGTTTAAAAATATTTTCTTTACCAAAGGATTTTTTGATATTAAAGTTAGCGCTGCAGGCAGCGGCTATTTCCTCGCAAATGGATTGATCAGCATCAATGATTAACAGGCGTTTACGCATTTATTAAAAATTAATTCTGGTAAAGGTAATAAAATATACTATTTTAAAGAATAGGTACTTTTTATTTGTGATTTGCATAAAAATAGGTGTTTAAACGCTAATATTTACCTTAATAAGACCGAGAAAAATAAATTGATTGCCTATTTTTGCACTGTGTATTTTTTACACTAACTATAAATAAAATAGCTTCCTCACTTTAAGAACAAATTATATCAGATGAAAAAAAGTTTACTTGCTTTAACACTAGGGGGGCTGGGAATTGGCATCACCGAATTTGTGATGATGGGTTTGCTTCCGGATATTGCGAAGGACTTAACCATTAGCATACCCCAGGCAGGCCACTTGATTTCTGCTTATGCCCTGGGTGTGGTTATTGGAGCGCCATTATTGGTTGCGATAACAGGAAGTTATCCCCCAAAAAAGATATTAATGGTGCTGATGTTGATGTTTGTGACTTTTAATGCTTTATCTGCCTTTGCCCCGGATTATACCTTTATGTTTATTGCACGGTTACTTGCAGGCTTACCACATGGTGCATTTTTTGGCGTAGGTTCTGTGGTGGCCAGTCGTATAGCCGAAAAGGGAAAAGAAGCTCAATCAGTTTCATTGATGTTTGCCGGGTTAACAATTGCAAATATTTTAGGCGTGCCACTTGGAACGTATATAGGACATAATTTTTCATGGAGATATACTTTTGTGATCATTGTAATTGTTGGATTGATAACATTGCTGAGCATTAAATTGTGGATGCCTGCATTGCCAGCTACAAAAGATAGAAACCTGAAGAAAGAAATGGGGTTTTTTAAACTCCCTGAAGCCTGGCTGATTATTTTTATGATTGCCATTGGTACCGGTGGACTGTTTTCATGGTACAGTTACATTGCCCCTTTATTAACTGAAGTTGGTGGTTTTTCTGACAACTCCATCACCTATATCCTTGCATTAGCAGGGTTGGGAATGCTGGTAGGTAATTTTATTGGCGGAAGACTTGCAGACAAATTTTCTCCTGCTAAGGCCTCTGTGGCACTGCTGGTTTTGATGGCCATAGCACTTGTAATTATACATTACATCTCATACAGTCAGCCGCTTGCGCTATTGATGACTTTTATAACTGGAGCAATCTCTTTTGCACTGGCGTCGCCGATCCAGATGTTAATGATTAATACAGCAAAAGGATCTGAAATGATTGCCGCATCAGTGAGTCAGGCCAGTTTTAACATTGGTAACGCTTTAGGTGCTTTTTTAGGTGGTTTACCACTGGCAGCCGGATACGATTATACCTCACCTGTATGGGTGGGTGCCTTGATGGCTTTAATTGGTGCCGCGTTTGCGTGGATGTTAATAGCAATGAACAAAAGAAAAGCAGCATTAAAACTGGAACTAGCGGTATAACTGTTATTGGGTTTTAAATAGTTGCTTGCTCATTTTTAAATCATGCCCGTATAAGTCATCCCTGAAGTTGATGAGACCGTCTTTATCTACCCATGAGGTAAAATAGGTAATAAAAACTGGTGTTTTCTGCTTTAGTGTTACCCAAACTTCTTTCTTTGAATTCATGGCCTTCTCTATCTTTTGATCAGTCCATTCGGGTTGTTCTGCCAAAAGATAAGCAGCTAGTTTTTTAGGTTGTGCAAGGCGTATGCAGCCATGACTAAAAGCACGTTTTTCTTCAGCAAATAGTGATTTTGAAGGTGTATCATGAAGGTAGATATTGTAACTGTTGGGGAATAGAAACTTAACCCTGCCCAATGAATTGCCATTGCCGGGTTTTTGCCTGATTAGTGGTAAGCCATCACCACTGCCATATTGTTCCATGTTTTTTCTTGTTAAAAAATTGGGGTTCTTTCTGATTTCGGGCAATATTTCTGCCCTGACAATACTTGGCGGTATGTTCCAATAAGGACTAAATACAATGTTTTTAATCTCATTGCTAAAAATCACCGTTTTATTTGCCGCTTTTCCAACTACAATCCCCATGTTTAAAACCTCCTTTCGTTCTTCAAAAACATGTAGCCGATATTCGGGAATATTGACCAGTACAAATTTTTTTTGGGGGATAAGTGGTGTCCAGCGCATCCGTTCCAGGTTAATTAGCATTTGCTGAATCCGCAGTTCTAGAGGGACATTTAATGCTTTTAACAAACTTTTGCTAAGTTTTGCATTAGTGGTTAGTCCAAATTGTTTTTGGGCCTTTTTTAAAGCATCTGTTAATGCTGTATCGTAAACATCCGAGGTATCTGTCTGCTCAAGAGCTGCAAATGCAATTAATCTCTTCTTTAGTTGAACGATGAATTTTCCGGTATCACCTTCCAGAAATTTTTTCCCTTTGGGTAGAACAATTGGCTCCCATTTGTCATTTTGCTGAATGCTATTCCAGCGCATCAGTTCTTTGTTTAAGGTGCTGTAATAATGATTCACAGGTTCCCACTGATCTACTCCGGCACCCTTTTTGGCAACGAGTGAATCAAGCAATGCAACTGCATCTACTTTTTTTCTTGGTATATACCACTGTAAGGCTGCCGGATCTAACTTACCTGCATAGGAATAACTAACAAAGTCAAAGAAATGTTGGGTTAGCGACAACTCGAAATTTACAAGTTCCGGACTCACAGATTTAATTAAAGTGTCTTTAGTTAACAACCTGCCCAGCCTGAGTTGCAGCAATTTGTTACCTGCAGTACTATCCCGGCTTGAGGCCACATAATTTTTATCCAGGTCATAAAAAACTTTTGCCTGTTCTGCTAACCCGGTTTCTGCGAGCCATGCAAATTGAAAGTTACGGCTGTTGTAAAAGTTTCTGAGCCGGTTGGCAGAACTGTCTTCCAGTTCCTTTTCAGAGATGTACTTTTCTAAGTCCAGACTGTCTATGACTAACCTGGTGACTGCATTTTTAATAGTTATGGTTTGATCTCGCTCTACTTTTTTTGCTTTAGGTTTACATTGGGCATAAAACAAAGGCAACAAGAGCATCAGGTAAATAGAGCGGTTTGATTTTTGAAAATATAAAGGGCAAATGCTTTTCATTATGATGAAGGTAGCATTTTTATTTTACGGGAGCACCTTTACCTGTCTCTTTAAGAAATAAACTTACGATAATCGCCAAAGCAATGCCTCCAATCCAAAATAAGCCAGCCGATTGAAAATGAAGATCTTTGTTTGTTGCCGTTAGCAATGTTTTACCAAATAAAGTGCTGAAAATGGGACTTAATAATGTGGTAACGCCGAAAGTGATAAAATTTATTGCACCCGTTGCACTGCCTTTTACATGGTCTGGATTAGATTCTTTAATAATAGAATAGGGAATCATTGCAGCACCGGAGCCTAGACCAAGTATAAATGTACTGACGTATGGAGGATATAATGTTGGTAAAAATAGTAGTTGTGCCAGACTTAAAGCCATTAAAATTGCACCAGCTATAAGAACCGATTTACGCTTACCCAGGTAATCTGTTATAAATCCTAAGAGTGGACAACCGAATACCCAGCCCATCGGCACCATTGCGCAGGCTATTGTTGCTTCCTGAAAAGTAAGTGAGCGGTCAGTCTGAAAAAAAGCTACGCCCCAGGTCATCGCAAATATGGTAGTTGGAGCAAACAATAAGCCGGATATGATACCACTCAGCCAGGACTGTGAATTGCTAAAGACAATTTTATAAGGGTTTAAAAAACCGCTCTGCTTTTCTTGATCTGCAGGTATTGGTGATGCATGAGCCTGTGGGGTAATGATTAACAAGCCTATAGCAACCAGGATAATAGCTATACCTGTAACAATCCAAAAAAAGTTAATAGTCATTCCATTGGCAATCCATGGGCCTACCAAAAACTGTCCGGCAGAACCTCCCAGCATACCCAGGCATTGTGTAAAGCCTATAGCGGTTGCCAGAGACCTTGCTGAAAATCCTTTAGAGGCTAAATATACACAGCCAGGAAAAGCAAAAGCACATCCGGCGCCTTGTAGCAATCGGCCGGTATTACCTGTAAACTGACTGGCAACAATAAATAGCAAACAGCCCAACCCTAAGATTAAACAACCCGTAAACATTGAATACTTGGCCCCAAACTTATCAAAGGCAATACCCGCTACTAAACTACAGGTCGAATAGGTAAAATAATAAGTGCCTATTATAGCTACAACACCTACGCGGTCAATTTCAAACAAAGAGGATAATTCCGGAATCATGACAGCAGGAGCGGAGCGAGCAAAGTAGTCCAGGAAATAAAAAAGGAGTCCGAAGACCCAGGCAATGATGTAATATTTTGTAGTTGAAGTAGCTTTTTCTGCAGAGGTATTCTGTTTCATGTTCGGTAAAGATAACAATATATGGTTTGAACCATGATAAAAGCGGCTTTGTTGTAACCAAGTAATTACTTAAAGCTGCAGATTATTTTCTTTTACTGTTTGGAATAATTCTAAATAATATGATCTTTGTACGAGTAAAAAACTACATTATTTTATGTGTAAGCCAACTGTAATCGCAAGAAAAGGAAAAATTAGTGTTTCTCAATGTTCTAATTGTAAGATGGTAAACATCTGGAACCAAAATGTATTGATCAGTTTTTCTTTTCAGCAGTTTCATGCCTTTATTGAAACCACGAAAGACCTTGACTTTGATAATTATATGGAAACTTCTCCAAATGGGTTGGAAGTGGTAGTACTGGCAACACCATATCCGGATATTAGTCTTGTTTTTACGCGCAAAGAATGGTATAATTTCTTTGAAGCCCTACAGGAAGCGGCTTACATGCAGCAAATTTATAAAATGGTGCATTTTAGTTGATATTGAAAGCTATATAAAAATATTAGCGAGAGCGTTTTTTACTATACCTTTTTTGGCGGAAGATCAAAAGCTATGGCTTCATGCTCAAAATGACCATTGTGTGCACCGTCGCAAAATGGTTTGTTTTTAGATAGTCCGCAACGGCAGATAGATAGTACTGTTCTTCCTTGTAATCCGTAAGTATCTCCATTTCTGTCAACGATTTCAAAATCGCCTTCTATTTTTACAGATCCGTTGTTATTGATGGTAAGCTTTGTTTTTGACATGTGTGTGTTAGTTTGCGGCAAAGCTAGAACAATGGAAACAAAGCCCGGAATATCATTTCTATTTAGAAACATTCCTTAATTATACTGGCAGTATGTAATTGATTTTTTGCAATGTTTGATTTTGTTTGTACTTTCAGAGCACCAAACAAATTGTATGAACACTGTAAAAAATAAGAACCTGTTTTTTTTAATTCTTGTGGCCGCTCTTGGCTACTTTGTAGATATTTATGACTTGTTGCTTTTTCTAATCATCAAGAATAAAAGCCTGGCTAATATGGGCGTGCCTGCAGATGAAATTACCGGAACTGGTTTGAGATTGATGAACTGGCAGATGGCCGGACTGCTTATTGGCGGTATTTTCTGGGGAATTTTAGGTGATAAAAAGGGCAGGTTATCTGTTCTTTTTGGTTCTATCCTGATGTATTCCCTTGCCAATATTGCCAATGGTTTTGTAACCACTATTCCCATGTACGCCACATTTAGATTTATAGCCGGAATAGGCTTGGCGGGTGAGCTTGGCGCCGGAATTACTTTGGTAAGTGAAAGTATGAGTAAAGAAAACCGTGGTTACGGGACAATGCTGGTAGCAGGAATTGGTTTAATGGGTGCGGTAGCGGCCTATTTTGTGGGTGATTTATTTGAATGGAGAACTGCTTTTTTTGTAGGCGGTGGCTTGGGTGTGCTATTACTCATGCTAAGAATTGGTGTTTTTGAATCGGGCTTGTTTGAGAATATGGCCATTAAGGATGTGGTGAAAGGCAATTTCTTTATGCTGTTCTCTGACCGGAAACGCTTTTTTAAATACTTGAATTGTATTTTAATAGCTGTTCCATTATGGTTTATAGTAGGAATTTTAGTGGGCATTGCACCAGAATTTGGAAAGGCATTACACGCTAAAGATGTGCTTGATAATGGCAAAGGAGTAATGTTTACATACATAGGTATCTCTCTT
This sequence comes from Pedobacter sp. MC2016-14, assembly GCF_020991475.1. NCBI lineage: Bacteria > Pseudomonadati > Bacteroidota > Sphingobacteriia > Sphingobacteriales > Sphingobacteriaceae > Pedobacter > Pedobacter sp. MC2016-14. The sequence continues at coordinate 462,506 of NZ_JAJMPA010000003.1, read as the reverse complement.
GGCGACTTTTTGACCGGTGCATTGAGTCAGCTATTTAAAACACGTAAAAAAATTGTTTACCTGTTTGTAACGCTAAGCTTCATCAGCATGCTGGTATTTTTGCTAACAACGGGATGGACGGCTACTAATTTTTATATTTTATGCGTGTGTTTTGGAATATTTACCGGCTACTGGGTAATTTTTGTAACCATTGCAGCAGAACAGTTTGGTACCAATCTTCGCGCTACGGTAACCACAAGTGTTCCTAATATGGTTAGAGGCTCTCTGATTTTGGTTACTTTACTTTTTACCTGGCTTACAGGTATTGTAGGTATTGTAAATTCGGCATTGATTATTGCTGTAGTTGTAGTGGCCTTAGCCTATATTGCACTTTATAATTTGGATGAGACTTATGGCAGGGATTTAAATTTTATTGAAAAATAAAATGGTCTTCCACCATAAGGCTTAATAATTGACTTATAGAGTATGTCAAAAATTTGTATTATCTGTAATTAGGAAATTTATAAAGGCATTTATGGGCTAACTTTGAAGTTAACTCAGGAAGATATGATGTTTAGAGATAAGGTTGTTGCAGAATATAAGAAAATACAGGATGATATTTGCGAAGGTTTAACCATAGCAGATGGAAAAGGGAGATTTGAAGAAGAAATCTGGACAAGAGCAGGCGGTGGAGGCGGCAGAACAAGAGTTATTCAGCACGGTAATGTGATTGAAAAAGGTGGTGTAAATTTCTCTGCCGTTCATGGTAAATTACCTGAAGCCGTTAAAAAGGCGTTTAAAGTGGATAGCGAAGATTTTTTTGCCACCGGTGTATCTATTGTAATCCATCCTTCAAATCCTTTTGTGCCTATTATCCACATGAATATCCGTTATTTTGAAATGGATGAACAAACCAGGTGGTTTGGTGGTGGAATTGATTTGACACCTCATTATGTGATTGATACTGACGCCCGTTACTTTCATCATTACCTTAAGAATATCTGTGATGAATATGATGCTTCATTTTATCCTAAATTTAAAAGGCAGGCAGACGATTATTTTTTCATCAAACACCGTGAAGAAACCCGTGGTGTTGGTGGAATATTCTATGACCGCTTAAAGCCAGACCATACAGGTTTAGACTGGGATCAGATCTTTAACTTTTCATGCGCCGTAGGTAATTCCTTTTTGCCTATCTACACCGAATTAATTGACAGGAACCGCAACACTGAATTTACAGAGGTTGAACAGGAGTGGCAGTACCAGAGAAGGAGCAGGTATGCAGAATTTAACCTGGTATATGATTCGGGTACCAAATTTGGACTGGAAACTAATGGCCGCATTGAATCTATTCTAATGAGCTTACCACCAATGGCAAAATGGACCTATAACCACAAACCTGCAGAAAACAGTTTAGAGGCCGCAACTCTAACAAAGTTGATAAAAGGAGTGGACTGGGTTTAATTTTTTTCCACAATGCGCTTAAACGCCATAATTTTCTTAAATTCGCAAGGTTATAACAATACCTTATTTAAATCGTTTTTAACGAACATTAATATTTATGGCAGAAGATTTAGAAAATCAGGAAAACGACAAGATCGTCAGAATTGATATCGATGAGCAAATGCGATCTGCATATATCGATTATTCGATGTCTGTTATCGTATCAAGGGCGTTACCTGATGTACGCGATGGATTAAAACCGGTGCACCGTCGTGTACTTTACGGGATGCTTGATCTTGGTTTGGCAAGTAACAGACCTTATAAGAAATCAGCCCGTATCGTTGGTGAGGTTTTAGGTAAGTATCACCCGCATGGTGACTCTTCCGTATATATGACCATGGTAAGGATGGCACAAGAATGGAGCCTCCGTTACTTATTGGTAGATGGTCAGGGTAATTATGGCTCTGTAGATGGTGACTCGCCAGCTGCAATGCGTTATACTGAGGCTAGATTTCAGAAAATGGCTGAAGATATGCTGGCCGACATCAATAAAGATACAGTTGATTTTCAACTTAACTTTGATGATTCCCTACAGGAACCTACTGTGCTTCCTGCAAAAGTTCCGAACTTGTTGATCAATGGTTCATCTGGTATTGCTGTAGGTATGGCTACCAATATGCCGCCACACAACATTACCGAAGTAATTAACGCCACTATTGCCTATATTGAAAATAATGAGGTGACCATTCCTGAACTGATGAAGTTTGTGAAAGGCCCCGATTTTCCTACAGGAGCAATTATTTATGGTTATAATGGTGTTCAGGAGGCTTTTGAAACAGGTCGTGGCCGTATTGTAATGCGTGCTAAAGCCGAAATTGAAGCCGTAAAGGACAGAGAGGTCATCATTGTAACCGAGATTCCTTATCAGGTTAACAAAGCCATGATGATTGAGCGTACCGCTGAATTGGTTGGTGAGAAAAAACTAGAAGGAATTTCTAACATTAAAGATGAGTCTAATAAAGACGGAATCAGAATTGTTTATGAAATAAAACGTGATGCCAATGCATCAATTGTACTAAACAATCTCTTTAAGCAAACTTCCCTGCAAACTTCTTTTAGTGTAAATAACATTGCACTGGTTAACGGAAGACCGCAAATGTTGAACTTGAAGGATCTGATTAGACACTTTGTAGACCATAGACATGATGTAATTGTTAGAAGGACTAAATTTGAGCTTAGCGAGGCACAAAAACGGGCTCATATTTTAGAGGGTTTACTGATTGCCTTAGATCACCTTGATGAAGTTATTAAACTGATTAGAGGTTCAAATACTCCTGAAGAGGCAAGAACAGGCTTAATGGAGCAGTTTGGTCTGAGTGATATTCAGGCACGTGCAATATTAGACATGACCCTTCGTCGTTTAACAGGCCTGGAAAGGGACAAAATCAAAGATGAGTACAACGAGTTGATGAAAACAATTGAGTACTTGCAATCGATTTTGGCAGATGAAGGCTTAAGGATGCAAATTATAAAGGATGAGTTGACTGAAATGATGGAAAAATATGGCGATGAACGCCGTACCAAAATCATCCACTCTGCTGAAGATATGAGCATGGAAGACTTTATTGAGGATGAAGAGGTAGTGATTACCATTTCTCATGAAGGTTATATTAAACGTACTCCTGCAACCGAATATCGTACCCAGGCCCGCGGTGGTAAAGGATCTAAAGGAAGTGATTCCAGAAATGAAGATTTTATTGAACATTTGCTAATTGCATCTAACCACAACTACATGCTGTTCTTTACAGAGAACGGACGTTGTTTCTGGTTAAGGGTATATGAAATTCCTGAAGGTTCCCGCTTAAGTAAAGGAAGAGCAATTCAAAACATTATCAATATTCCTAAAGAAGAGAAAATCAAGGCTTATATTAAGGTTAAGAATCTTAAAGACCAGGATTATCTTGAAAACAACTATATCATCATGTGTACCAAAAAAGGTACCATCAAAAAAACTTCTTTGGAAGCGTATTCAAGACCTAGAGTAAACGGTATTAATGCCATTAACATTAATGAAGGTGACCAGTTACTTGAAGCAAGTTTAACCAGTGGAAGTAGTGAAATTGTAATGGCTTTACGTTCTGGAAGAGCTATCCGTTTCAATGAGTCTACAGTTAGACCAATGGGAAGAACTGCTACGGGAGTAAGAGGAGTAACCCTTGCACATGATAAAGATGAGGTAGTTGGCATGATTGCTGTTGAAGACTCCTCAGCCACGGTATTGGTAGTTTCAGAAAAAGGTTACGGTAAACGTACTGATATTGATGATTACCGCGTTACTAATAGAGGTGGAAAGGGTGTTAAAACAATTAGCATTACGGAGAAAACCGGAAGTTTAATTGCAATTAAAAACGTTACAGATGCAGATGATTTAATGATCATCAATAAATCTGGTATAGTTATCCGTATTGTTGCCAGTGGATTAAGGGTAATGGGACGCGCAACACAAGGCGTTCGCTTAATTAACCTTAAAGGTAATGACGAAATCGCTTCTGTAGCAAGGATTGATCATGAGGACGAACCTGAAGAAGAAGTAGCTGAAGGTGTAATTGCTGATGAAGCTAATGCTGAAGGTGATTTTATAGCTGAAGAGCCTGCTGTAGAGGAGGAAATTGAAGAAGAGGAAGAAGAAGGCGACGATAGCGAAAGTGAGGAAGAAGGAGAGGAAGAAGAATAAAAATTAAACTTAGTTATATACAATAAAGCTTGTACAGCTTATCAAAAAAAGAGTTGTACAGGCTTTATCATTAAAAAAACAAAAAACAAATGAAGAAAGTACTTTTAGGTGCCGTACTTGTAGGTGTTGCTACATTTGCAAATGCTCAGAAGAGTGAAGTCGCCGATGCGAAAAAGGAATGGAATTTATTCCAGATTATTGCTAATGGAAAAACGCCATTAGATAAGAAATTAACGGCTTTACAGACTGGTTTAAAACATACCGATCTTGCTATCGTACACGAAAAGTCTAAAAATTTAACAGAAGCCTGGTCTTACAGGGCTTTATTTTCATCTACAATTGCGGTTTTAGATACCGTTAATGTAGATAACTCTATTAAAAACCAAGCTATAGCTGAAGAAGCAATTGTTAAAGCTAAAGCGCTTGATACTAAAGGTGAGGAGAAAACAAACATTGAAAATGCTGAAATCAACGCATTAAACGCAGTAAAAATTAGAGCATTTGCTGCTTATAACAAGCAAGATTTTGCAGGTGCAATGAAGTATTTCAATGAGGTTACTGTAAAGAATCCTAATGATACTGCAATGTATTTGAATGCCGGGATTATGGCAAGAAATATTAAAAATTACCCCGAAACGGTAAGAAATTTCAAGAAACTGATCAGCTTTAATACGCCTACGGCTAAAGATTTATACGGAGAGGTGATTAACATAACCCTTACCGAAATCAAAGATACAGTAGATGCGTTAGCATTGATTAAAGAGGCTTCCGCGAAATATCCGGATGCTGAAAACTTTACACAATTGGAAACTCAGTTGTATATGAATCAGGGTAACGTTGCAAAATCTATTGAGATGCTGGACAAATTGCTTGCAAAAAACCCAAACAATGCAAACTACCAATACCTAAGAGGGGATATCTACTATCAGCAAGCTGTTGAAGTACAAAACCGTATTAATAAGATTTCTGATGATGCCCAAAAAGCGAAAATCAAATTGACACCTAAGCAATTGAAGGAATCAGAAACTTTGAGGGTTCAGTTAACAGGTTTATTGGATAAGGCACTTCCATATTACTTAAAATCAGCTGAAATAGATCCAAAATATGCACCTGCACTTGAGGCCTTAAAACGAGTTTATGCCTTTAAAAACGATACTGTTAAATACGATGCAGTAAAGAAACAGCTGGACGCCTTAACGCCAGCAAATAAATAAAAAATTGCTTTTATAAAGAGGGATAATTTTATCCCTCTTTTTTTTTGCCTAAATTTGCTTAAACACCATTTTAAATGAAGCATAAATCATCTGTAATCCTTTTTTTTATTCTGTTCATTAGTTTCAGTATCTGTGATATATCTGCAGTTAGGGCTCAAAAAAGCCAGATTCAAATAGCACGTAATGTACTGGGTAAATTGCAGGTGGCTGTGGCTTCCGGTAAAAGCAAAAAAGACCAGCTCAACATTATGGGAGAGGGAATAAAAGCAACAGAGAGTGCAGAGAAGGATAGGAGAACTAAAAATTGGCCTGAAACATGGTCTATCAAAGCTTACTTAAGTTCATACATCTCATTAATTGACGAAGATGAGAATAATGCTGAGCGATATTTTAACATCGCAACAGATGCTGTTAAAACAGCAACTGAATTAGATAAGTATCAGGATAATGGAAAGTTAATTGAAGCAACCAATTTTAACTTAATTATTAAAAAGCAGGAAAAGGGAAACAAAGCATATTATAGCAATGAATTTATCAATGCATATAATTTACTTAGGGATGTAAGTGATTTCTTTCCAAAAGATACTACACTAGCTATAAATACAGGAATCGCTGCACAAATTATTCGATCGTATGATAATGCATTATTTTATTTAAAACGCGCAAAGGATAATGGGGCCAAAAATCCAGTAATCTTTCAATCGCTGGCAACCACGTATGCTTCCAAATTTGAACCGGAAATTGCTATTAAAACATTGGAGGAAGGAATTAAATTGAATCCTTATAATTCATTTTTAACAAATGATTATATCAATTTACTGCTTGACAATGAAAAATACGATAAGGCATTGGAAGTTATAGAGCAGGGTTTAAAAGTGGAGACTAAAAATAAGCTGCTTTATTTTCTGTACGGATATTTACAGCAACTAAAATCTAATAACAGCACAGCAGAACTAGCCTATAAAAGAGCATTGGGCTTGGATCAAAATTACTTTGTAGCATTATATCAATTGGGCTTAGCATATGTAGAAATGGCAAATGAGAGCCTCAGTTCAAAGAAAGAAAAATATTTGCAACAATTTACAGCTAACATCAACAGATCCGAATCAACTTTGCTGCAAGCACACGAAATTAATCCGAATGATAAATTTACTGTACAACTGCTAATTGATATTTACACCCGTAAAAATCGCCTGGATAAAGTTCAGGAGTTAAAAAGGAAGTTGCAGGAATTTTAATAATTAAAATCGTATTTAGGCGGAGGCAGCCAGACAGAAGAAGGCGTTGGTTAACATAATGTGAATTATGACTAACGTTTGTGATTTATTAAACTGCATTAATTTTTGCTGTTTATCTTCTTTTTACACTAATTTAGTGACGGCACGTAATGCTGCTAGTTAACAATGTTTCATAAACACATCAGAACCGTTCAGGATTTTTTACTAAGCATTTATTTTGCTGATGGTTTGAGAATTACCATTGGTGTACTTTGTCCATCGTTGATACTGGCACAATTTGGTTTGCTAAAATTTGGTATGACAGTTTCTTTAGGCGCCATGTGTGTAAGCGTTGTTGATACGCCTGGGCCGATTGTGCATCGCCGTAACGCAATGCTCATTACAACAGTTTCAATTTTTCTACTTTCCATAATTGTTGGACTAACCAACACAAGTATTTACTTCACCGGCATTTTACTGGTATTTTGCAGTTTTATTTTCTCCATGTTCTTTTTATATGGTTTACGTGCAGCTGCAATTGGTACGGCATCTTTACTAATCATGGTTTTAAGCATTGATGACATTAGACCCTGGAATGAAGTTTTGATTTATTCTGGTCTGGTGCTTACCGGCAGCTTATGGTACACGGCATTAAGCTATTTCTTTTATAGGATTCGCCCTTTTAGAATTGTTCAGCAAATGTTGAGCGATTCTATACATGAGGTTAGTAATTTCTTAAGGGCTAAAGCTCAATTTTATCATCAAAATATCAACTACGATGCGCAGTATGCTGAGTTGCTTCAACTACAGGTTCAAGTGCATGAGAAACAAGATGCAGTTCGGGAATTGCTTTTTAAGACCCGTGAAATTGTTAGAGATTCAACACCTGAAGGACGATTTTTAATGCTGGTATTTGTAGATATGGTAGACTTGTTTGAGCAAGTGATGTCTACGTATTACAACTACGAACAGTTGCATGATCAGTTTGATTCTATAGGCATTCTTTCACACTACGAAAGTATCATTAACGGTATTGCGGAAGAACTTGATAACCTTGCCTTTTCCCTTAAAACTGGTGGAACCCCTCTCCTGTCTAATAAGTTGTTAAACAGCGTAAATTCTCTTAAAGCCGAAATTGTTGCGCTTGAACAAAATAATAAGGAACTGAAGTTTAATACATTGGGAATTATTGCTTTAAAAAACATTGAGGTCAACATTGAGAATATACTAGCCAGGCTAAAAACCATTAATGGCTATTTTAATAAAAACGAGAAGAAAAACTTAAAACGCAGGGATATTGAAATTGAAAAATTTATTACCAGGCAAAATGTTGATGTTAAACTTTTTCTTGAAAACCTAACCTTAAGTTCATCAACTTTCAGGCATTCTTTAAGGGTGGCTATCGTAATGCTGATTGGCTTTGTCGTCTCAAAATCTTTGCATTTTTCGCATAGCTATTGGATACTGCTTACTATATTGGTCATTTCTAAGCCTGGGTTTAGCCTCACAAAACAAAGAAATTACGAACGGCTACTGGGCACTGTAGTAGGTGCTTTTATAGGTATGGGCATACTCACTTATGTACATGATAAGCACGCGCTTTTTGGTATTCTGTTATTTTGCATGATTGGTTGTTATAGTTTTATCCGCAAAAATTATGTTGTCAGTGTACTCTTTATGACTCCTTATATTTTGGTGCTGTTTGATTTTCTTGGTATGGGAGGTCTTTCCATAGCCAGAGAACGGATATATGATACCTTGATTGGCTCAGGAATAGCACTGGTGGCGAGTTATTTTCTTTTTCCGAACTGGGAGCACGAGAAGCTTAAAGAAGCCATGCTTGATACCTTAAAGGCCAATTTGGCTTATTTTGATCAGGTGACTTTGTTGTACTTTGAGAGATCAGAAAATTTAACCAGCTATAAGGTTGCAAGAAAGGAAGTTTATGTTACCTCTGCTAATCTTGCCTCTTTATTTCAAAGAATGTTTTCAGAACCTAAAAGTAAGCAACTGCTGATGAAGGAAATACACCAGTTTACAGCTTTAAACCATTTGCTGTCCTCGTATGTGGCTACACTGTCTCTTTATTATAAAGAACATACTTTTGGGTATGCGAATTTTGATGAACTAAAGCCCATCTCTAAAAATACTATATACCTCTTAAATCTTTCAGTAGAAAACCTTTTGGTGCATAAAGAACAGATCAGTAATGTGCCTCTTGTACGTAAAAAAACTGAACAGCAAACGGCAGAAACTGTGATTGATGAACAATTTGATATGATTCAAAAAGTAGCCTATGATATCTATAAACTCACAGAAAAAATAAAGATATAAGTAACGGGATCTTTAAATTATAAAAGTAATTTGCTCGCTAAACCCAAGAGCAACAAAAAGCCAAATACATCTGTAAATGTGGTAATGATGATGGACGAGGCAATTGCCGGGTCAATGCCCAATCGTTTTAAGATCAATGGAATACCTGCGCCCGTAACCCCTGCTATAATCAGGTTTCCTGTCATTGATGCAAATATCACTAAGCCTAGCATCAAGTTAGCATCCAAGAAATAAGCTACAAAAAACACAATCAAACCCGTTACAGCACCATTAATCAAACCTACAGTAAATTCCTTAAGCACAGTTCTGTAAGCTTGATTGTCTGTTAAGTCATTCAGGGAAATCCTTCGCACCGTAACCGCTAAAGCCTGTGTGGCGGCATTTCCCCCCATTCCGGCAATGATGACCATGTAAGAAGATAACAAAGGAAATAATTTTATAGTGGGATCAAAATGTCTGATGACCGCAGAGGCCATAAATGCCGTGCCCAGGTTTAGTATAAGCCATGGTAAACGCGATTTAACAGCTTCTATCCAGTTACCGCTTAATTCTTCATCTTCTGATACACCGGAGATTTTTAAGATATCTTCTGTATTTTCTTCCTGTAAAACGTCTATAACATCATCAAAGGTTACCCTGCCAAGCAATTTCATGTTGTGGTCCAAAACAGGTATACTGGTAATGTTGTACTGCGAGATTAGCCTGGCTACTTCTTCCTGATCGGTATCTGCAGTTACCCAAGCTACTTCAGCTTTTACGAGCTCCGTGATTTTCACATTTCCTTTAGCCTTTATAATATCCTTCAAAGATACAATGCCATGAAAAACATTGTCTTCATCAATAACGAAGATGGTGTAAAACTCTTCAATTTCCTCACTTTGCCTGATGATCTCATCAATAGCATCTTTTTTAGTGAGACCGAGTTGTATTTTGATGAACTCTGTGTTCATCAAACCGCCCGCAGTTTCCTCGTCGTAACTTAATAAATTACGGATGCTGGAGGCATCGTCCTCGCTAAGTTCCTTAAGAATTTCTGTCTGTTCGTGCTCCTCCAGCTGAGAAATAATATCGGTAGCATCATCGTAATCCAGTTCTTCTACAATTTCAGTACGCTTATCAGGATGGAGTTGTAAGAGTAATTCTTCAGGGTGTGCCTCCTCATGCATTTCAGAGAAGACTTCCGAGGCAATCTCAATGTCAAGCAAATTGATAATCCTTTGCCTGTCGTCTTTATTGATACTTTCAAATAATATCGCAATTTCAGAGGCATGGTATTCACTTAGAATAACCTTGAGCTGCTCATCATCTCCATTTAAGGCCGACTTTATCTTGGACACATCAGTCCTATCCAGATCAAAAGATTGCATATGAAGCTAAGGTAAGGATATATTTGCAGTAATAAGGTCTGGGTTTTATTTAAACCAGCCTCTTCGCCAGAAATAAATAACTTGTAACACCGCAATGACAAGCATAACCAACCAGGTATATAAATATCCATGCTCCATGTAAAGTTCGGGCATATTATCTGGTAAAATTCTGCCTGTTTTAGGGTCTTGCTGAGCAAAATTCATCCCATATATACCAGCGATGAACGTTAGCGGAATAAAAATGGAAGAAATTATGGTTAGCACTTTCATAATTTCATTCATTCTGTTGCTGATGATAGACAAATACATGTCAATATTACTTGCAGAGATCTCCTTTAGCGATTCTATAATATCAATGATCTGAATGCAATGATCGTAGGCATCTTTAATGTAAGTTTTTGTCTGATCAGTAATGAGTGTACTATCAGTACGGAGCATATCATTCAGTTTATCCCGTTCAGGCCATGCAACCCTTCTTATCTGAATTAGGTTTCGTTTTATAAGCTGAGTATCGTACATAATCGATTTGTCCGGCTTTTCGAGTAAACGATCTTCAATAGCATCCAAATCTTCACCCCAGGCATTCAAAATTTCAAAGTACCGGTCAACAATTATATCCATCAAAGCATACATGAGGTATCCCGGGCCGGAAATGCGTATGTTTCCTTTACCAGCCTCCAGCCTTTTCCTAACAGGATCCAAACAATCTTCATAATGTTCTCTGAAAGTCATCAGCGTATTGTCTGTCAACAGAAACGAAACCTGCTCATTTTCTAAATTACCTTCTTCATCAAGAATCAGCATCCTGCTTATAGCAAACACATAATCTACATATTCTTCCAGTTTTGGGCGCTGATAAGTCCGGGTGATATCCTCTAAAACAAGGTTATTTATTTTAAATTCAGTATTTAGCTTCTCAAACATTTCCTTAGATCCGAAGCCTTTAATATCCAGCCAATAAGTATAATTTTTGTTGGCTATGGCTGTCTTAACATTCGTGATACTCGTTAAAGACTCTGTTTTATATTCCTTGTCACTGTAAGTATGTAAAGTAATAACAGGCTTTAATGCATCCTCCCCTATGAACACTAATCCCGGACTGGTACCCGCTGTAGGTAAAGTATAATGGTGTCTTTTTCGCTTTTTTGGTTTAGACATATTTTTAAAGATACAATTTAGCTTGCGGTCCCTGGCTAAATAACAAATCGACCACGCTTAGGTTTGGTGTAAAACCATTTCTGTCTTCAAATACCTGAAAGTAGGGTTTTATTAAACCCATTTCCGGCGTATCTTTAAAAGGAAGTTTATCTCTGTAATCCATGCCCGGTTCCAGGGTTTTAATGTATTCAGTTGTAAAATCTACTGGTATATTTTTTTTCAAATTCTTCAATAACCAGTAAAATATTTCCAGGTTATAGTCAAACAGGTAGGTGTATTTTTTTGTGTAAAACTGTGCAAACTCATCTTCATAGTATTCAAAATACGCAGAATTTCGGTAGCAACTTTCCAAACTTAGCCAATGCAACCGCTGCCACTTAAAATCATAGCTAATTTTTACATCCTTAATTACGGTATGAAATTTAGAGCCCTTTACTACAGGGACATATAGATCCAGTGTACCATTTGGCGACGAAATCTTTGCCCGGTTTCTATAGGTTTGTTTTGGAAAATGCTCTTGTTTTTCAATCAAAAAGTTGTTTTCATGTATTTTTAAAGCGGAAAAATAGCTTACCGGCGGAAGATAAAAAAGAGGAAATATAGCTGAACTTTGCATCTGATAATTTATGTTTGCATTCTCAATTGGCCAAAATAATGATAAAAAAAGGGTTTTCTCATATTGGAATATTTTTTTTGTACTTTTTATCTCTCTTTCCTTTGCCCTTGTTATATGTTTTAGCAGACTTGATGTATTACCTGGTTTACTATGTTGTCGGATATAGAAAACAAGTAGTGCACGAAAATTTACAATATGCTTTTCCAGAAAAAGGACCAAAAGAAATAAGATCTATTGAGCGCAAATACTTCAGGCATTTGTGTTCGCTCATGGTAGAAATTGTAAAAATGAGTACCGTATCAAAATCGGAATTACTAAAAAGATATACCTTTAAAAATTTAGACAGGATTCAGGAATACCTTAAAAAAGGTGAAAGCTTACTAGGATGCAGTGGCCATTACGGAAATTGGGAATGGGGAATGGTTGCCTTAGGACTTCATCTGGATACAGATAAATATGTAATATACAAGCCTATAAATAATACAGTTTTTAGTAACTGGTTTCTGAATCTGCGTAGTAGATTTGGAAATAAATTGGTGGCCATGAGGCAAACGCTAAGGATGGTTGCAGGAACCAGAAACCAGTCTACCATATTCTTTTTTGCGAATGATCAAACCCCTACCAGAGAAGAAACTCAATATTGGCTTAATTTTCTAAATCAGTCTACTCCGGTACTTTTGGGAATAGAAAAAATTGCTTTGCAAACCAACCGACCTGTATTTTATTTAAAGACTACGGTACTAAAACGAGGTTATTATGAGGTTGACTGCGTACCCATCTGTCTCGATCCTTCTAAAACTACTAATCATGAAATTACAGATCGTCATTTTAAAGTACTGGAAGAGATGATTATAAAAGCACCTCAATATTGGCTGTGGAGTCATAGAAGATGGAAATTTAAACCTGTAAATGCATGACAACGAAGCCCTCAGTTGCAATTGTAATCTTAAATTGGAATGGCATCACATTTCTTCAGCGCTTTTTACCAGGAGTATTACAATCCAGCTATAGCAACCTTCAGGTTGTTGTTGGAGACAACGCCTCAACAGATGGATCATTGGCCATGATTCGTGAATACTTTCCTAGCGTCAAAATAATTGAAAATGAGGCCAATTTTGGCTTTGCCGAAGGCTACAATAAGGTACTTAAACAAGTTGATGCTGATTATTTTATTTTATTGAATTCGGATGTGGAAGTTCCGCAAAACTGGATAGAACCAGTAATATCTGCAATGGAACTTGATGACCGCATTGCCGCAGCACAACCTAAAATCAAATGGTATAATGACAAAGCTCAATTTGAATATGCGGGTGCTGCCGGAGGATTTTTGGATCAATATGTTTTCCCATTTTGCAGGGGTAGGATTTTTGATGTCGCTGAATTTGATCATGGTCAGTATAATGATGCAGCGGAGATTTTTTGGGCAAGCGGGGCAGCTTTTTTTATAAAACGCAAATGTTGGGAAGAAGTTGGCGGACTTGATCCGGATTTGTTTGCACACATGGAAGAAATAGACATTTGCTGGCGTTTAAAAAATTTAGGCTATGCCATCATTTATTGTCCGGATGCAGAAGTTTACCATGTTGGTGGCGGTACATTAAATGCTACTAATCCATTTAAAACGTATCTCAACTTCAGGAATAACCTCTTCATCATGCAGAAGAACCTGCCATTTTTTCAAGCGTGTTATCTCATATTTATTCGATTTTTTATTGACTTTGTGGCTTTATTGCAGTTCCTTTTTACCGGAAAAGCAAACTTTGCGAAGGCTGTTAGTAAGGCACACATCCAGTTTTTTAAACACTTCTTTAGAACTGCCGGTAAAAGGACCAGCAAACAACTCCCTTACCAGCAACATACGGGCGTATATCAAAAAAGTATTGTATGGGCGTATTTTATCAGAAAAGCAAGGAAGTTCAGCCAGCTTTAATGTACCAGCCCTCCTGCCGCGTTTTCGCTAATGTTTACATGAGTCTTGATCCTTCTTTTACCAATACTAAGTACAGCAAAAGCTATAATTGACGTCGCAGCCATAACTGCTGCCATTGGTACTGCAGATTTTAAGTGGAAAACGCTGAGCATAGAAGATGCCAGTGCACCAATTCCCATTTGTATAGCGCCCATTAGCGCCGAAGCCGTGCCTGCATTTTTAGTAAATGGTGCCAAAGCTAATGCAGCAGTATTTGGATTGGTAAAACCCAAACAGCACAGGAAGAGAAATAGCACGCAAATTGTAGCCATTAATCCATACCAATCGTTTAATGCACCCATTAAAAATAAAGCAGTAACCAATACTTGCCCAATGATGGCCATGCGGATAATCTGTTCACTTTTATATCTTTTAAGTAACATGCTGTTGATTTGACTTGAGCCAATTAAGCCAACGGACAAGATGGCGAAGATCCAGCCATACGTTTCCGTGCTCACGTTAAATACCTCCATAAATACCACTGGCGAGCCTGCTACATAAGCAAAAAGGCCTGCAAATGATATTGCCCCGGTTAAGGCATAAGTATAAAACTGCGATTCTATCATTACGTTAAAAAATCCTTTTAATATCGGTACAGGTTTAAGTGATAATGTACGGTCTGGTATAAAGCTTTCAGGAAGCCATAAAAAACTAGACAATAAATTGAGTACGCCCAGTGCCAGTAAAACGTAAAATACAGCATGCCAGCCAAAATAAACAGTAATATAACTACCAACCGTAGGTGCTACCATAGGTGATACGCCTACCACCAGCATTAATAAGGCAAATACTTTGGCGCTGTCTTTTACAGGAAACAAATCTCTAACCATAGCCACAGATGCCACTGCAGCGGCACAGCTACCAATTGCCTGAACTGCACGCAGTACTATTAACTGATCCAGGGTAGCAGCAAACACGCAGCCAAGTGACGCCAAAATGTATACTGCTAAACCGATGTATAATGGTTTTTTTCGGCCATACCTATCCAATAACGGTCCATATAAAAGCTGACCTAAAGAAATGCCGATAAAGAAACTAGACAATGAGATTGCCACCTGCTCCGTTGTGGTTTGCAGGTCTTTTGCAATCACCGGGAATGCCGGCAAGTACATGTCTATAGAAAAAGGTCCAAGCGCAGTAAGTGAGCCCAGAACAAGGATTAAAGAAAAATATTTTTTGTTAGTCATTTTATAAAGTATTCATATAAGTGGCCTTAACCTTCTTAATTTGCTCCAACCTGGAAAGTATTTGATTGAGTTTAGATTTTCTAATCTCAATAATCAGTTCGCAATCTTCATTAAAGTTTTGAGCATGAACTGTAATTTGTTCATCTTTAATCACCCTCATCACTTCGTTCATATGTAAATAAGAAAAAGAGATCAAATAGCGGTCATTTACGGTCCTTTCTATACGTTCAGCAGCTCCCAATGCCTCAATGGTAGCAGATTTATAAGCGTTAATCAATCCCGGTACACCAAGTAAAGTGCCTCCAAAATACCTAACTACCACTACAAGAATATTGGTAAGATCTGCCGATAATAAACTATTTAATATTGGTCTGCCGGCGGTTCCGGAAGGTTCGCCATCATCATTAATTCTAAAGGTATTTCTGTCTTGTCCAAGTCTATAAGCCCAGCAAAAATGTCTCGCCTTCGGATGTTCAGTTCTAAGTATTGCAACCAGGTTTTTTACTTCTGATTCTGAATTTAATGGGTAGGCATAGGCAATAAATTTACTGCCTTTATCTCTGTAAATCCCTTCAGAATTGTTGGAAATAGTTGAGTAACGATCGTCAAATAGCATCCTATTTTGATTTACTAATTAAAACAATGGCTACAATAGCTAAAATTAACCCTAAGTAATTTAATTTGTTAAGCTTTTCTTTGAAAATAAATACGCCAACTAAGCTACCCAAAATAATTACGCCCATATTCATCGTACTAAATACAATAGAAGGTGTACCAGCCAAAGCCTTGTGTGCTTTTAAATAGAATAAAATGTTGCCGAAATTAAACAGGCCTAAGATCCCGCCGCATAGTACATTTACCATTTGAAATTTTTCCTTTTTAAAGAAAATCAGGTAAGTAATGCCCAACAATGATAGTGAAAATGAAATGCAAAAGATGGCAACTAAAGATGTTGTGTAAGGAACGCTTGTAATTGAAGCAATTTTTTTAAACAGGATGTCAACCAGGCCAAAGCCGGCAAAAACGAGTACTGGATAAATAAATGATTTACTTGTAGCAATTTTATTCTCTGTTCTCATTAAAATAAGCAGAATGGCCAGTAGACCTGTAATCAGGCCAATCAAACGAATACCTTGAAAATGCTCGCCAAAGAGCAGCCATGCCGCAAGTAAAGGAATAAATAACGATAAACGCTGTGCAATATCGGTTTTTACAATGCCCATTTTTTGAATAGACATCGCCAGTATCCAAAATACCAGGGGAAGTAAAATCCCCAATCCAAGATGAATTACAGAGATGGATGAACTGAACTGAGACCATTCGGGCTTAAAAAAGAACAATCCAAGTACTATTGCCGTAAAATAATTAAACGTTACCGCCTGTGCTATATTGATGCGGTACCTCCTGGCCAGCTTCAGTAAGATACCTACAGATACGCTGCACAATATGCTTAAAAATATGAAAATCATTTTAGTTTGTATTGTACGAAATCAACAATTTGTCCTCATTTAGTTGAATCACCTCTTTCAAAATCCCGTTAATCCGCGGTGCATGAGTTCCATTTTCCCAATTTACGTGACCAGAAAAGACCCTTGATTCATCCCATAAACCAGACTCAATAAATTGATTAAGAATGTTGGCCCCACCTTCTATAATCACCGATTGAATGTCCATCAAATAAAGCTGATAGGCTATCTTTTGGGGCAGATAAAAATGCATATCTTCCATCTGTATGTAATGTACATTACCTTGTACTTCTGTCTTTACTTCATTGAAAATAATAGTTTTAGCATCCGTATTGTATATATTATATTCAGTAGTAATTTCCAGATTTTTATCGATAACCAGGCGAACCGGGTTTTTATGGTTCCAATCTCTTGCATTAAGTTGAGGATTATCTGCAAGCACTGTTTTCTTTCCTACTAAAATAGCATCCTCTTCAGATCGCCATTTGTGCGCAATTTTCCGGGCCAATGGAGAGCTTATCCATCGCTGTACATTTGTTAAGGGCGCAAAAAATCCATTTGCAGTCTCGGCCCATTTCAAAATGATATAGGGTCGCTGTTGCGTTACTCTGGTAAAGAAACGACGGTTAAGGTGTTTACATTCCAAATCTAAAACACCATAAGTTACGGCTATACCTGCGTTTTTTAGTTTATCAATCCCTCTTCCATTCACTTCAGAAAAAGGATCCCGGTTACCTACCACCACTTTTTTAACCCGATGTTTAATCAGTAAATCGGCACAGGGAGGCGTTTTTCCGAAATGAGCACAAGGTTCAAGGCTCACGTATACAGTAGCTTCGCTTAAAAAATGAGTGGCTTGTTCAGGAAAGTTTTTAAATACCGAATTTATGGCATTTACTTCCGCATGAGCTTGTCCAAACTTTGCATGATATCCCTCTCCTATAATCACATTGTCCAGAACAATCACACAGCCTACCATTGGGTTCGGACTTACGTTACCACTTCCTAACAGTGCCAGCTCCAGGCAACGGCGCATATACAACTCATCACTCATTGATACAAAAGTAAGGTATATTGTTTGATTTAGTTACTTTTGCCAGGCATGAATTTCAAGGACCTCAGACAGCGCTACATTACGGAAATAGCTTCATTGTATACAACTGAAGAAGCGCTCGCCATGTATTACATTACTGTTAAACATCTATATGGATGGAACAAAAGTCAGGTGATCCTACACTTAAACGATGAGCTTGAGGACAGCAAGGAAATTCAGCTTAAGCACATACTTACTGATTTGAATACTGGCAAGCCACTTCAGTATATCTTAGGGGAAACTCAATTTTACGGACTGCCTTTTAAAGTTACCGAAGCCACTTTAATACCAAGACCAGAAACTGAAGAGCTTGTGCATTGGATATTAAGTGATCAGGAACTTAAAACTGCCTTACCGCAACCAAATATTCTTGATATTGGAACAGGAACTGGATGTATAGCCATTTCCATCAAAAAAAATCTGCCTCATGCTATAGTTAAGGCGCTTGACATCTCCAAAGAGGCCATAACTGTTGCTAAAGACAATAGTCATTTAAATGAAGTAGAAGTTTCTTTTATCCACGCTGATATCCTTTCCTACTCAGAACAATCAAAATATCACCTCATCGTAAGCAATCCACCTTACATAAAAAATGATGAGAAAGCAGACATGCATCCAAACGTGTTAAAATACGAACCACATGGAGCCCTCTTTGTAGAAAATGATCATCCTTTATTATTTTACAAGGCTATCGCAGATTTTGCAAGGAAAAACCTATTCCCAGCTGGATTATTGTATTTTGAGATCAATGAGTATCTTGGTAAAGAAACCATAGAAATGTTAAAAGATAAAGGCTTTACCACTATTGAATTAAGGAAAGATATGCAGGGGAAGGAACGGATGATCTGCTGTTCCATTCCGGTTAAGACCGAGGGTGAAATTGAGTAATTACGCCCTGTAAATAAGCCCGATCCAGATGTGTATAAATTTCCGTTGTGGTGATGCTGGAATGTCCAAGCATTTCCTGCACAGCACGCAGGTCTGCACCGCCTTCTATTAAATGTGTGGCAAAAGAATGCCTTAACGTATGCGGACTGATACTTTTCTGCAGTCCGATGCTTTCTGCCAATGCTTTAACAATCTTAAAGACTGAAATTCGGGACAATTGCGCACCGTACCGGTTTAAGAATACAATATCCTCGTCGCCTTTTTTAATTTTTAAATGAACCCTTACCTCGCTAATATACAGCCTGATTAATTTAAGAGCTATACCTCCTATCGGTACAATTCTTTCTTTATTTCCTTTTCCAACCACCATAATAAACTCTGCATCGTAATTGATATTGGAAATTAACAAATCAGTCAACTCGCTAACTCTTAGTCCACAACCGTACAGCACCTCAATGATCACTTTGTTTCTCATACCTTCTGGTTTAGAAACATCAATGGCCTCAATGAGTGCATTAACTTCGTGAATATGTAATACATCAGGCAAAGTTCTCGAAAGTTTAGGTGCTTCAAGCAATTCTGCCGGACTAGTTTCAATTAGCTTTTCAATTAGCAAAAAATTAAAATAAGCCTTCAAGCCAGAAATCACCCTTCCCTGCGTTGCCGGAAGCATTCCAAGTTCATTAAGCCAGGTAACAAATTTAGTTAGGTCTTCAAAAGATATATCTGTAATCTTTAAATTTCGGTTCATTACCTCATAATATTGATTCAGTTTTTCAACATCATTTAAATAAGCTTCAACAGAATTTGGCGATAACGCCCTTTCCAATTGTAAATAGGTTTTGAATTGCTTTACATAGGAATTATTGATCATAAATTTTCAACTGTAATTTTTTAGCATTAAGTTTGAAACGATGAAGATACAAATTATTAACGGCCCAAACTTAAATCTTCTGGGCACCCGCGAACCAGGAGTATATGGCAATCAGTCTTTTGAAGACTACCTGATTGACTTAAAAACTGCCTACCCAGATATGGAGATTGACTATTTTCAGAGTAATGTAGAAGGAGAACTGATTAATAAGATACATGAAACAGGCTTCTCTTTTGATGGCATCATTTTAAATGCTGGTGGATATACCCACACTTCTGTAGCATTAGCAGATGCAATTGCAGCAATAAAAACACCTGTAATAGAGGTTCATATCTCCAATATCTATGCGCGGGAAGAATATCGCCATGTTTCATTAACCGGTAAAAACTGCAAAGGCGTACTTACTGGTTTTGGTATGAACGGATACCGCTTAGCCATTGAAAGCTTAAAAAAATAAGGGCCACGGGTTATACCGTGGCCACAAATATAAATTAAGACATCATCCTTTGTTTTAAATAACGTCGTACGGATTTGTTTTCTGTCAATTTAAGTAAAGCCGCTTTTATAATCTGTCTTACCCTTTCTTTTGTAAGGTTATGTCTTGCCGCTAGCTGATCGTAATTAAGTTTTTGCATAATGCCTATTCCATAAAACTCGGTAATTAATACCCTTTCCCTTGTGCTCAGTATGCTTAAAGCATTATTTGTCTCATGGCTCAGAGATGCTGCTTCAAAACTTCCGTCAGGCATTGGAAGGTCACTTATCATAGTGTCTAAAATGTTAATTCCATTTCCACCATAAATATTTTCATAAATAGATGAAGTAGATTTTTGATACCCCAGGCATTCCTTCACCCAATGCTCATCTGTATTCATATATTCGGCTATCTCTCTGTAAGTTGGTTCTCGAAAAAGTATTTGTCTCAAATGGTTGTTGGCTTTTCTAATTAAAGACTGATTAGCGATCATAAATTGAGGTAGCCTAACCTGGCTGGCCTGACTTGTTACTGTGTACATTATCGCTTGTTTTATTGGCCAAACTGCGTAGGATATAAATTTATAACCCAGGGTTGCGTCAAACTTTTGTGCCGCTTTAAGCATCGCTATATTACCTTCAGCAATCAGGTCATCCAACTCAACACCTCTATTGCAGAATTTAATTGCTGTATAATAAACAAATTTCAAGTTGGCTTCAGTTAATTCATATAATGCATCCATATCACCACTCTTAATTTTTAGAGCCAGTTCCTGCTCCATTTCGATGGGTAGTGCCTTGATTTTGTTGAGTTCGCTTGAATATATCCTTAACGACCTCGAAGTTGGGTAAAATGCGTTGTTTTCATGCTGTTTTTGTTTCATCATTTACATAGTTTAAGGTTTGTTCTATTGATTTAGCCTAATCTATGGGGATAAAAAACAGGGTCTATTTTAATTTGAAATTCATTGAATATTGATAAATAGCTTGAGTTATTTAAAATAATATTTTGTTTTATGATGATATAGATATAAAAAACAATGAATTTACTCAAAAACAACAAAGGGTAAATGTTGATTTTAAATCAATTTTTACCCTTTATTTTGGTGTTTTATGCCAAAAAAATACAAGCTATGTATATTTCTTAGTGTTTAGCTGACATAAAATAGGTGATTTCTCCACCTTTTAGGATGTCTTCATGAGTTATCGTTTGATTTTTAATTTCCATACCATTTAAAAGCACTTTTTGAACGTACACATTGCGGTCTGCCTGATTTTTGGTGCTAATTTTAAATATTTTACCATTCTCTAAATGAATTTCGGCTGCAGTAACAGAAGGACTGCCAATAGCGTAATTTGTAGATCCGGGCGAAACAGGATAAAATCCCATGGCAGAAAATAAGTACCATGCGCTCATTTGGCCACAATCATCATTCCCGCCCAGGCCATCAGGCGCATTCTTATATTGCATATCAAGAATCATCCTTACGCGCTCTTGCGTTTTCCAGGGCTGTCCGGCCCAGTTATACAGGTAAGCAACATGATGGGCTGGCTCATTTCCATGTACATATCCGCCAATAATACCTTCCCTCGTGATGTCTTCAGTTTCAGCAAAGAATTTATCAGATAAGTGCATATTAAAGAGTGTATCTAAACGCGCAGCAAATTTCTTTTTGCCGCCCATTACCGCAACCAAAGCATTTGGATCATGAGGTACAAAAAAACTGAAGTTCCATGAGTTACCTTCAATAAATCCTTGTCCATGAGTACTCAAGGCATCAAATGGTTTTTTAAATGATCCATCAGCCAGTTTTTCTCTCATAAACCCAGTTTTAACATCAAAATTATTTCTCCAGTTTGCAGAGCGTTTTATAAACGTGTTATAATCCTTTATTCTGTTCAGCTTTTTTGCCAGCTGGGCAATGCACCAATCGTCATAGGCATATTCCAGCGTATTAGAAATCGAGGTATTACTATTTTCGGCAGGTATGTAACCCATGTTCATATAATCTCCAATTCCCTCATAGTTTCGATGTTCAGCTGTTTTTATGCAAGCATCAAGTGCCGCATTCTGGTCACCATTATACGTGCCTTTTAGTATCGCATCAGCAATTACAGAAACGCTATGGTATCCGCTCATACACCAATTGTCATTCGCGTAATGTGACCATATCGGTAGCATATGTAGAGCACTCTGATCGTAATGGGCCATCATGGATTTAACAATGTCGTTATTTCTGGCGGGCTGTATCAGGTTAAAAAAGGGATGTAAAGCCCTGTAGGTATCCCAAAGGGAAAAGGTAGTGTAATTATTAAAACCTTTTGCCATATGTACATTTTGGTCTAAACCTTTGTAAGCGCCATTCACGTCACCGTAAATTGTTGGACTTAAAAAAGTGTGGTACATCGCGGTGTAAAAATTAAATTTATGGTCTTCAGAAGCTTCAATACTTATTTTATTTAATTCCTTGTTCCATTCTGCCTGGGCAGCACTTTTTACTTGCTCAAAGTTCCAACCGGGAATTTCTGCAGCCATGTTATTCAAAGCATTTGCCTGACTTACCGGAGAAAGGGCGAATTTTATCTTTACTTTTTCATCTGCCAAAGTATTAAAATCAAAGTACATTCTAATTTTCTTTCCTGCTATCTCCGGAAAATTCTTTTCCTGATCAAACTTTCTCCAGAAGCCTTTGTAAACCTGCTTTGCGTCGTAGTTTTTCTGACCATAACTTTTAAACGGTTTTGAGAAAGACATAGCAAAATAAACCGTTCTGGTCCTTGCCCAACCACTGGTTTGCCTGTAGCCGGTTACCAGCGTATCATTAACTACCCTAACATAAGTCCAAACTGTTTTTTCATCATAATTGTAAATACCAGCCATTAAATCAAGAATGATGTGCGAATCTGCAGACTTAGGAAAGGTATATTGATGCATTCCCACCCTTTTGCTAGCTGTTAATTCCGCTAAAATATTGTCATCGTCAAGTTTTACTTTGTAATAACCTGCCTCTGCCGTTTCATTGGCATGAGAAAAGCCAGAGCGATACCCGGTTTTCGGGTCTTTCGAAATTCCAGGGTTCAATTGCAGTTTTCCGCTGGTCGGCATAATCAAAAAGTCGCCCAAATCAGAATGCCCCGTGCCGCTAAAATGTGTGTGGCTAAAACCAGTAATCGTTTTATCCTCATACCTGTATCCCGCACAATACTTGTAAACGTCGCCATTGTATTTACCATTCATATCATAAGGAATTGTATCTGTTTCTGGACTTAGCTGCACAGCCCCAAACGGAACTGTGGCTCCAGGATACGTATGACCCATTTTTTCAGTACCTATTATCGGTCGTACATATTTAACCAGGTTTTGCTGTGCAATGGAAAAAAGTGGAAACAATAACAAACAGGATGCTATTCGTATTTTCATAATGGATTAAAATTTGATTGCTCTAAAGTATAAAAAAAAGACAAAACCTACGCTGTTTCCGTACACAATACATTTTATTTAACAACATAAGGTGTTTTTACAAGCGTCTGACCGCCTAAGCAACAATCTACCGTTAAAAACAACTATTTTTGCAATTCGGAAAATAATCATGAGTAAACGAGGAAGAATATTAGTAGCCATGAGTGGCGGTGTAGACAGCTCTGTTGCAGCGGTCATGCTTCATGAACAAGGGTACGAGGTGATTGGACTAACCATGAAAACCTGGGACTACGCCACTTCAGGCAGTAGCAGCAAAGAAACCGGGTGCTGTAGCTTAGATAGCATCAACGATGCCAGGACTTTAGCTGTAAATTATGGTTTTCCACACTATATTTTAGATATCAGAGACGAATTTGGGGACTACGTAATCGATAATTTTGTTGATGAATATTTAGCGGGTCGTACGCCAAATCCTTGTGTTTTATGTAATACCCACATCAAATGGGAAGCATTACTTAAACGTGCCAATAAGCTTGACTGCGAGTTTATCGCCACTGGTCACTATGCCAATATACGTCAGCACGAGAATGGAAGGCATGTAATTTCCAAAGGAAAGGATGAGAATAAAGACCAATCTTACGTGCTTTGGGGTGTAACGCAAGAAAACCTTTCCCGTACTAAATTCCCCTTAGGTTCATTTGCTAAGTCAGAGATCAGGCAAATGGCCCTGGATATGGGACAGGAAGAACTGGCTAAAAAAAGTGAAAGCTATGAAATCTGTTTTGTGCCAGATAACGACTATCGTGCGTTTTTAAAACATAAAGTAGAAGATCTGGAAGATAGAGTTACCGGCGGAAATTTCATCACCAGCAATGGTATGGTGGTAGGGCAACATAAAGGTTATCCGTTTTACACCATTGGGCAGCGTAAAGGTTTAGGCATCGCATTTGGCGAGCCTATGTTTGTAACACAAATTCTTCCAGAAAGTAACACGGTTGTATTGGGTAAAGCAGAAGAACTAGAACGCCGTGAGGCTTTGGTGCGTAATGTTAACTTAGTTAAATATGAAAATATTTTAGAACCATTAGATAACGTTATTACAAAAATAAGGTATAAAGATGCTGGAATGATGAGTACCATCGTTCAGGAAAAAGACAATATGCGTGTTGTTTTTGATCATAACGTATCCGCAATTGCACCAGGCCAGTCAGCTGTTTTCTATGAAGGAAACGACTTACTAGGTGGTGGTTTCCTTATATAACTAGCCATCCAGTTGGTTTGAGATCACATAGGGCCGGGAAGTTTTTATTTTCCGGCCTTTTTCAAAATAATAATCTATCCTACCAAGGTTAATGCCAGCGTAGCCCACCTGATTAATCGTCGTAATATTCCCACCCACATTCAGTACATCTTCAGGCGTATCCATAAAAGTATGCGTATGGCCGCCTATAATCAAATCAATGCTTTTATTGTTTTTTGCCAGTATTTGATCAGATACTTTGCTGCTGGTGTACTTATAACCTAAGTGCGATAAACAGATTACCAGATCACATTTATAATCATTTTTCAAAGCATCCGATACTTCGTTGGCTTTTTTAACCGGATCCTGATAAATCGTATCACCATAATTTTTATCCGCTACAATACCCTTTAGCTCCAGGCCTATTCCAAAAACACCAATCTTAAGGCCATCAACTTTAAATATTTTGTAAGGAATAGTTGAATTTTTGAGGATGGTATTTGAGAAGTCGTAGTTACTCATCAAAATCGGGAAATTGGCATGAGGCAGCTGTTTATAAAAGCCTTCCATACCATTGTCAAAGTCATGGTTTCCCATCGTCGCAGCGTCGTAATTCATCATGCTCATGGCCTTCATTTCCAGCTCTCCGCCAAACTTATTAAAGTAAGGTGTACCCTGAAAAATATCACCAGCATCAAACAACAAAACATTGTTTACCTGAGCACGAATTTGTTTCAATAAGGCCAATCTTCTTGCAACACCACCAAGACCCTGATATTTAGACCCATCCATAGGGAAAGGCTCTATCCTGCTATGTACATCATTGGTATGCAGAATAGTAAGACGCTTTAGATCTCCCGCCGCCATTGCTGCCAGCGAATTTAAGCTCAAAGCCGCTGAAGCCGCTACAATGCTCCCAGTTTTTATAAAGCCTCTTCTACTAATTTTTTGTAATTCTTCCATCTAACTGCGTGTTAATGTGTAAGCCCTTCTCCTGCTGCTCCGTAACGTAATTTAAAATTGCATCACGCACTTTTAGCCCCACAATTTTAACTTCCAATGCGTTCTTAAAACTATTAATGCTGTCGCCTCCGTTTCCAATATAGTCAGAAGTCATAATTCTGTACTTCCTTGTTTTATCAAAAGGTTTACCATTAATAAGTACCTCAGTAGGCTTTTTATCCACTATTTTCATTTTCAAACGCGCTACAGGTTGCCCGCCTAATTTAGCCAGATCATTTAAAAAAGCCTCTGTATCTTCCCCACTAAGCGTATAGATCATGATCTCATTTTCAAATGGCATCAATTCAAAAACTTCCGACATTGTAATAGGGCCCTTTGGCCATTCACGACGGATACCACCGTTGGTGGTTGGCATTGCAAAATCAATATCGGCATCCAGTTTTAGTGTCTCCGTTAAAACCGCGTCAGCAAAGAAGTTGCCCATTAATGTTTCGGGTAATAAAAAGCTTTTGGTCAATGTAACGTCTGTATAGGCCACAACCTTATTCATTTCCACGTCAACAATTGCCCTATAAGGCTGATACAACTTTATCATGGCACTGTCTGCCACAACTCCGCTATCTAAAGCATAGTCAATCCGGTTTGATTTTACCAATTGGTAACTACTGCTACAGGAAGAAAATACAGTGCCTAGAAAAATTAGACCTGTAAAATTAAGTTTTAGCTTGGGGATGAACATTGGGGATGAATGTCAGATAAAACAATAAAGACCATAACTCCCTGGGCAATTATGGTCTTTACAAACACGCTAATTAAAAATTGCTGGTAATGGCTGGATCCAAAGGAGCTACTTTAGATCTGAACCTATGAACCAACTTTCCTTTTTCATTAATCAGGAATTTTTCAAAGTTCCAGCTAATGTCTCCTTTAAAGTCTGGGTTTTCCTGACTGGTCAAATAGGCAAATAAAGGATCAATGTCGGCTCCTTTTACACTTACCTTTTCGCTAAGTAAAAAGGTAACGCCAAAATTCTTTTTACAGAAATCCTGAATTTCTGTATTGGTTGCCAATTCCTGATCGCCAAAGTTTCCTGCCGGAAAGCCAATCAGCACTACATTTTTACCATATTGTTTATGCAATTTTTCTAGTGCTTCATATTGCGGAGTGTAGCCACATTTAGAAGCCGTATTAACGATAAGTAGCTTTTTCCCCTTAAACCTGGCCAAACTAACCTCTTTTCCATCTATGGTTTTAATTTTAAAATCATAAACACTTTTTGGAGGTGTAAAGAACAAACTAAACAAAATTAATAATACATTCATGATTGAATTTTTAAGTTATAACGAAGGTAAAAACTATTTATCGTTATTTAGGTAAAGAAATTGTTAGCCTTACCTAACTTCCTTTGTTAATGTGAATTTAGGCCTCATTTTGACATTTATACCACGCATTTTTAAAGAATCTTTATAAATAAAAATGAATTCAATTTGGAATATAGGCTTATTTATAGCTTTATTTGCAGAAAAACGTTCTGAATGGCGAAGAATCTGTTAATCGTTGAGTCACCTGCAAAAGCCAAAACCATAGAAGGGTATTTAGGCAAAGATTTCCTTGTTAAGTCAAGTTACGGGCACATCCGTGATCTTGTTAAAGGGGATATGGCTATTGATATCAACAATAATTTTGCACAAACCTATGAAGTACCTGCAGACAAAAAGCAGGTAGTTGCCGAGTTGAAGAAGCTGGCTAAAGAAGCTGAAATGATTTGGTTAGCGAGTGATGAGGACCGCGAAGGGGAAGCCATATCATGGCACCTGTTTGATACCCTTGGCTTGAAAGAAAACAAAACCAAAAGAATCGTTTTCCATGAAATTACCAAACCGGCAATTCTAAAGGCTATTGAGAATCCGCGTACAATCGACTATAATTTAGTAAATGCACAGCAGGCGCGTCGGGTTTTAGACCGTCTGGTAGGTTTTGAACTTTCTCCTGTACTTTGGAAAAAGATCAAACCTTCTCTTTCGGCTGGCCGGGTACAATCTGTAGCGGTACGCTTAATTGTAGACCGTGAGCGCGAAGTCAATAAATTTAGTGCCACCGCTGCTTATAAAATATCTGCGCAATTTAGTACCGGCAATGCCAGAGAAATTCTAAAAGCAGAATTGCCTCAGCGTTTCGATCAGGAGGCCGATGCCGAAAAATTCCTTAAGGATTGTATCTCTGCTGCATTTTCTATTTCAAGTCTGGAAACAAAACCGGCAAAACGTAATCCAGCTGCTCCTTTTACCACCTCTACCTTGCAACAGGAAGCTTCCAGAAAACTTGGTTATTCCGTTTCAAGAACCATGCAGATCGCCCAGCGCCTATATGAAAGTGGTAGAATTACCTATATGCGTACCGACTCAGTTAATTTGTCTGAGACAGCGTTACAGGCTGCCGAAAGCGAAATAAAATCTGCCTACGGAGATAAATATCACCAGCCCAGAACATACAGAACTAAATCTGCCGGTGCACAGGAAGCGCACGAGGCAATACGTCCAACCTATTTCAATCACCATAGTGTGCCCGGAGATAGCTCCGAACAACGCCTGTATGAGTTAATTTGGAAGCGTGCAATCGCTTCTCAAATGAGCGAAGCTATATTTGAGAAAACCACAGCTCATGTTAAAGTAAGTACCAGAGCAGAACACCTGGTTGCTGAAGGTGAAGTGATGAAGTTTGACGGCTTTTTAAAAGTTTACCTTGAATCCAGTGATGAAGAAGATCTGGATGACAATACAGATAATAACCTACTACCCCCTTTAAGCAAAGGACAAAATCTCCAACTTAAAGAAATGAGTGCAATAGAGCGTTTCTCCCGCCCGCCTGCACGATATACAGAGGCCAGTCTGGTAAAAAAACTGGAAGAATTAGGCATTGGTCGTCCATCTACCTATGCACCTACCATCTCTACCATACAAAATCGCGGTTATGTGGTTAAAGAAGATCGTGATGGCCGTCAACGTTCATTTGGTTCCCTTGTTTTAAGCAATGGTCAAATCAACAAGCAGGTTAAAACAGAAATTACAGGTGCAGAAAAAGCTAAACTTTTCCCTACAGATATTGGCGAAGTTGTAAATGATTTCCTTGTAGAGCATTTTAAAGACATCGTAGATTTTAACTTTACGGCAAACGTAGAAAAAGAGTTCGATGAAATTGCGCAGGGATTGCAGGTATGGACCAAAATGCTCCACTCCTTCTACACCCCTTTCCATCAGGAAGTAGAAACTACTTTAGAAAATGCAGATCGTGCAAACGGAGAACGTTTACTGGGTGTTGATCCCGAAAGTGGTAAAAATGTATATGCCAAAGTTGGAAAATTTGGACCATTGGTACAAATAGGCCATACAGATGATGAAGAAAAGCCTAGGTATGCAAGCTTAATGAAATCTCAGTCTGTAGGTACCATTACGTTAGAAGATGCACTCGAGCAGTTTCGTCTGCCTTTCCAACTTGAGCCTTTCCAGGATAAAGAAGTTTCTGTAGGTGTTGGAAGGTTTGGTCCCTACGTTAAATGGGGAGAAACCTACATTTCTATTCCAAAGAACGAAGATCCTTTAACCGTAGACCAGGCTCGTGCCGAGGT
Source organism: Pedobacter sp. MC2016-14 (assembly GCF_020991475.1). Lineage (NCBI taxonomy): Bacteria > Pseudomonadati > Bacteroidota > Sphingobacteriia > Sphingobacteriales > Sphingobacteriaceae > Pedobacter > Pedobacter sp. MC2016-14. Next base: position 433,244 of record NZ_JAJMPA010000003.1, on the reverse strand, counting down.
AATTATTGGTGAAAAGATTACTGCAGATGCACCAGTTGCACAGTTTGATGGTATGCCTGTAACTAAAGGCACAGGACGGTTTGGGCCTTTCATCAAATGGAACGACCTGTTTATTAATGTGCCTAAGGCCTATAATTTTGATTTTCTATCAGATCAGGACATTCGTGAACTTATCGCCAAAAAGATAGAGAAAGAAGCCAATCGTTTTATTCAGACATGGCCTGCAGAAAAAATAGCCATTGAAAACGGCAGATGGGGACCATTCATTCGCTTTGGCAAAGAGATGCTGAAACTGAGGAAAAACCCAGCCACTAATGATAAATATACCGCTGAAGAGCTGGCCGTAATTTCATTAGAAGAGGTTAAAAAGTTAATTGTAGAGCAGCTACCTGCAGCATTTGATGTAAAAGCAAAAAAGGCTCCTGCTAAAAAAGCAGCAGCAAAAGCTCCTGCTGCAAAAAAGAAAGCGGCGGTTAAGAAAAAATAAAAATATGATTAAAGATCTGCCAGAAAATATTGTTGAAGATGTGGCTATGGCCGTAGTGCTGATTGGCGAAACACCTGAAGTAAAAAATTGGACGGTCTATCTTATAAATCTAAAAGATGAACCCATTAGTAACGTATTGATCAGTTCGAAAGGCTACGGCGAAAAAGATGGCAGGCAGGTTAAAACCTCTATGCTCAGACACTTCCTGGGTGATCTGAAAGCGCAATCATTTTCTGGTGTAGAAGCTATAGATACAGCAGTTTTTGGCTTAACCAATGAATATTGGTTAAGCTATTACATTGACGGCACCATCTACGATAAAAAATTCATCTTTCTTCCCGAAAGTATTGTTGATGAAAACCTCATCAAAATCCCCCTGGTTAATAAACCTGGGGTGATGATAAAATAATTCCCGTTGTTACCTTAAATTTTTCTTAATTTTCAGCTGTATCTACCAATACATGAAAATTATGAAAAATTCATTCTCTACATTTATCCAGCAAAATAAGAAATTACTATCTATTGCTGCCATCTCAGTTGTTCTGTTGGGTCTGGCGGCATTTTTCTTTTTCAGGAAATCCAAACCAGACGATTACAATCAGGCTTATGCCAAATATATAGAGGCGTATACCTCTGGCACCATTTCAAAGAAAAGCTACATCAGGTTGCATCTTGCCAGTCAGGTAAGTACCATGAATGATGCAGGGAAACCAGATGAGCGTGAACTCTTTGATTTTTCGCCTTCTATAAAAGGTAAAACATATTGGATTGACGGCCAGACGGTAGAATTTAGGCCCGATGAAAACCTGGAACCAGGAGAAACTTATACAGCCACCTTCAATTTAAAAGCGGTTACCGAAACCGAAAAAGGTCAGGAAGAGTTCGAGTTCGATTTTAAGGTTATCAACCCCGGCATGATGTTAACCCAAAATGGCCTGGTTTCCCAAAACAATACTTCTATGGAGTATATGAAACTGAGCGGCGAAATCATCACTTCTGATGAAGAAGATACAAAACAACTGGAAAAAACAATCGAACTGGATTTCCCTCAAAAACTTAAAATCAAATGGCAGCATAACCCCGCCAAAAACAGCTCCATCTTCAGCATAGACAGCATCAAGAAAACCAATACAGAAGAAAAACTAAGCATAAAATGGTCTGGTGACGCCATAGACGCCAAAAATGAAGGAGAAGAAGTTGTAGAGGTTCCTAAATTGGGCGTTTTTAAGGTACTCAATATTAAGGCTGTTCAGCAGTTGGAAGATTATGCCTTAATTCAGTTTTCGGAACCTGTAGGCGTTGGGCAAGACTTAAACGGACTGGTGGGTCTCAATGGCGTTACAGATACACGTTATACCATTGACGCCAGTCAGGTAAAAATATACGCGCCCAATACATTAGATGGAAACTATACCGTCTATGCCAATCAGGGTATAGAGAATATCGAAGGCAAGAAATTAGAAGCTGCAAAAAATGCCAACATCGTCTTTGAAAAAAAACAACCTTCAGTTACCATCTCCGGCAATGGAACCATCCTACCCAATTCAGGTAAACTGGTGCTTCCTTTTGAAACCGTCAATTTAAAAGCAGTAGATGTAACGGTCATCAGGATTTATGAAAATAACATTCCGCAGTTCTTTCAAACCAACAATTACAAAGATGGTTCAGAATTGCGTCGTGTAGGTAAACCTGTGGTACAAAAAACCATCAGACTTGATGAAGATAAAGCGCTTGATCTTCATAAAAAGAACCGCTTTACACTAGATCTGGATAAGATCATTAAAGCTGAACCCGGTGCTATGTATAGGGTTACGCTCGGGTTCAGGCACAGCTATAACGTATTCGATTGTAACAGCAGCAGCAAAGAAGAACAGTCTGCTGATGGAGGGGATGAAGGATACGAGAATTATGGGGAGAAAATTGACGAGGACGACGATTTTTGGAGCCAGTATAACAGTAGCTATCCCAATTACTACAGATGGGAGGATCGCGACAATCCATGTACAGACTCCTATTATACCAGTGAAAGATGGGCAAGCAGAAATTTACTGGCCTCTAACATTGGTTTGGTGGTCAAACGTGGAAACGACAACAGTATGCTCATCGTTGCTACAGATCTGTTAACTGCTGAACCTTTAAGCGGTGTTGAACTTGAATTTGTGGATTACCAGCGTCAAATTATATTCAGTTCAAAAACTGATGCAGATGGTTTGGCTACATTTGATTTAAAACGAAAACCATTCCTGCTAATTGCTAAAAATGGAAAAGAGCGCGGCTACCTCAAACTGGATGATGGCAATGCTTTGCCTTTGAGTCGCTTTGATGTTGGTGGAGATTTGGTACAGAATGGCTTAAAAGGATTTTTATACGGCGAACGCGGCGTTTGGAGACCAGGAGACTCCTTGTTCTTGTCCTTTATCCTGGAAGATAAATTAAAAAAATTACCCGGCTCCTATCCCATTTCATTTGAATTGTACAATCCGAGTGGCCAACTGGTAAAAAAGGCTGTGCAGACCCAAACGTTGAATGGGTTTTATGCCATCAAAACGGCTACGGATAATACTGCGCCTACCGGAAACTGGACCGCAAAAGTTAAAGCCGGAGGTTCTACCTTTACCAAAACTTTAAAAATAGAAACGGTGATGCCAAACCGGTTAAAAATAAACTTTGATATTGGCAACCGTACTTACCTTAGCAGCGGACCGGCTTCTACAGCCAACCTTACTGCTACATGGCTTTTTGGCACACCAGGAAAGAATTTAAAAGCAAAGGTAGATGTCAATTTAAATACCATGACTACCACCTTTAAAGGTTTTGAGGCTTACACGTTTGATAATCCAACTGTGAAATTCGAATCACAGGTCAACACTATTTTTGAAGGTAGCTTAAACGAAAATGGTTCGGCAGTAATTAATACCAGTCTGGAAGAAAACAAAACCGCACCGGGTATGCTAAGGGCCAACTTTAGCACCAAGGTATTTGAAGCCGGCGGAAATTTCAGTATTGATAATTTTAGCATCCCGTATCACTTGTATAACAACTATTATGGCATCAAGGCCCCAGAAGGTGATAAATTAAGCGGTATGCTGGTTACGGGTAAAGACCATAAAATTGACATTGTCAATGTAGATAGAAATGGCAAACTCGTTAAAGGAGGTAAAACAGTAGGCCTGGAATTATACAAAGTGCAGTGGCGCTGGTGGTGGGAACGTGATGGAGAAGATGCCTACGCTAACTTTACTCAAAACCAATACAACAAACTCATCACTACAGAAAACATTACGCTACTGGATGGCAAAGGAAGTTACAACCTGCGGATCGATGAGCCAGAATGGGGCCGTTACCTAATTCTGGTAAGAGATTACAATGGCGGGCATGTTACCGGAAAATCGGTGTACATCGATTGGCCGGGATGGGCGCAGCGAGAACAAGGCAGCAACCCTACTGAAGCATCCATGCTTTCTTTTACGGCCAATAAAGCTAAGTTTAAGGTTGGCGAAGATGTGGTATTGACTATTCCTTCCGGAAAAGGCGGCCGGGCTTTAATCTCCATTGAAAATGGCAGTAAAGTATTAAAAACCTTTTGGACAGAAACCCAAAAAGGACAAACCCAGTTTACTTTCAAGGCAGAGAAAAATATGGCACCAAACGTATTTGCCAATATTACGTTGCTGCAACCGCATGCCCAAACGGTCAATGATTTGCCTATCCGGATGTATGGGGCAATTCCTATCCTGGTAGAATATACCGAAACCATCCTCAAACCGGTGCTGCAAATGGCAGATAAAATTAAGCCAGAAACGGAAACTACACTTACGGTAAAGGAACAAACAGGTAAAGCCATGACCTATACCATCGCCATCGTAGATGAAGGTTTGCTTGACCTTACCAGATTTAAAACACCAGACCCACATGCTGTTTTTTATGCACGGGAAGGTCTTGGGGTAAAAACATGGGATTTGTTTGATGAAGTACTTGGCGCCTGGGGCGGCAATCTGGAACGCATCCTCAGCATTGGTGGTGATGGCAGTGCCAACCGCAATTTAAAACCAGCCAAAGCCAACCGCTTTGCACCTGTGGTTAAGTATATGGGGCCATTTGCTATCGGTAAAGGCGAAACTAAAACGCATAAATTTAAGCTGCCTCAATACATCGGTGCCGTAAGGGTAATGGTTGTTGCTGGTCAGCAAGGTGCATATGGCTTTGCAGAAAAATCTGTACAAGTTAAAAAACCACTGATGCTGTTGGCTACCTTACCAAGGGTTATTGGTCCCGGAGAAAGCTTTACCCTGCCAGTCACTGTATTTACTACAGAAGCAGCTTTAAAAAATGTTACGCTGAGTGTTCAGGCGCAAAACCTGTTGATCCAGGGCAGTGCGGCTAAAACAATGTTCTTTAAACAACCAGGAGAACAAATGGCTTACTTTGAGGTCAAAGCACCAGAACGTATAGGTATAGCTAAAGTTAAGGTGAAAGTTCAAAGTGGCAGTGAAACTGCGGTTTACGATGTAGAGATGGACATTAGAAATCCAAATCCTTACGTAACCAATGTACTTTCTCAAATGATAGAACCTGGTAAAACATGGTCTGTAAATTATCAACCAACAGGTATGGCCGGCACAAACAGTGGCAACCTGGAATTGTCTGCTATTCCTCCTATTAACCTTAAAAAGAGGTTAAGTTACTTGATGCAATACCCTCATGGCTGTGTAGAACAAACCACCTCATCTGTATTTCCACAGTTGTTTTTAGAGCAGCTTACCCAATTGTCAGAACAGCAGAAAACAGAAAAAGAAAGAAACATCAAAGTAGCTATTCAAAAACTACGTGGTTTCCAAACTACTGATGGTGGCCTTGGCTACTGGCCCGGTGCCTCCAGTTCAGATGAATGGGGAAGCAATTATGCTGCACACTTTTTAATAGAAGCACAAAATGCGGGCTATACCGTACCGGTGGGTATGGATGAATTAATTCGTTACCTAAAAAACAAAGCAGGCAATTGGGCACCCAACAGTACCAATTTTTATGGGGGTGACTTGTTGCAATCGTATCGTTTGTATGTATTGGCATTGGCTAAACGTCCGGAAATGGCTGCCATGAACAAATTGCGTGCCTTCGAGTATTTATCTGAAAGTGCAAAATGGAGACTGGCTGCTGCCTATAAATTAGCCGGGCAAACGGATGCGGCCAATAAACTTGTAGCGGGATTGGCAACTGCTGTTAAGCCTTACAATCAAATGGGTGGTACCTATGGCTCAGACACAAGAGATGAAGCCATGATCCTGGAAACCCTTACCCTGTTGGGACAAAAAGGAAAAGCAGCAGAATTGCTGCAACCATTGGCTTCCAAATTAGGTCAGGATACCTGGTACAGCACACAAACTACCGCATACAGTTTGTTGGCCATTGCAAAATTCTGCGGCCAAACCACTTCTGCAGCTAAATTGGCCTATACCTACGTTTTGGATGGTAAAAAAGCATCAGACAATTCCGGAAAATACATGAGTAGTATACCGGTTTTATTCAAAAGCAGGACTGCATCAGTTACCAATAATAGCCAGCGTGTACTGTTTGCAAGGCTTATTTTGCAAGGACAACCAGCTGCAGGTCAAAACAATTTCCTTCCAAACAATACAGATGCGTTAATTATGGGTGTTAACTATAAATTGCTCAACGGCAAAACAATAGACCCTACGGTATTAAAGCAAGGTTTAGATTTTTATGCCGAAGTAACGATCAAGAATCCAGGAAAAATGGGTTATTATGAGCAAATGGCTCTTACGCAAATCTTTCCATCCGGATGGGAAATCATCAACACCAGGTTAAACGATAACGAAAGTATCCTGGCTTCGTCCCCATATGGTTACAGAGATATTCGTGATGACCGGGTGTTTACGTATTTCAATTTACGGGAAAATGAAACTGTTACCTATAAGGTGTTGTTAAATGCATCTTACCTGGGTAAGTTTTACTTATCTGCCATACAGTGCGAAGCGATGTATAACAACACCATTTCTGCAACTCAAGCTGGTCAATGGGTACAGGTCGTAAAATAATCATCAGCGATGCCATTTGTCTGGTCTTGCTGGTTTGGTTTTGGTTTTGCCTGCCGGCTAAACTCTTTGTAAGTCCAACCTCTTACGTTATAGAAGCGTCTAACGGGCAATTGCTCAGCGCTTCTATAGCAAAAGACGGCCAATGGAGATTTCCTGCTGCTTCGGCAGTACCAGATAAGTTTATCAAATGTATTACCGCATTTGAAGACAAGCGCTTTTACAGTCATATCGGGGTAGATCCCTTGGCTATGATACGGGCTATACGGGTAAATTTACGTGCAAAAGCTGTCGTAAGCGGCGGCAGTACACTCAGTATGCAGGTCATCAGGCTTTCCCGAAAGGAAAACCGCACCCTGGGCCAAAAATTCATTGAACTCCTCCTTTCTGTCAGACTTGAATTGGGCTACTCCAAGCAAGAGATCTTAAAAATGTATGCGGCCAATGCCCCCTTTGGCAGTAACGTAGTGGGATTGGATGCCGCCTCATGGCGATACTATGGTAGAGGTCCTGAAAATCTTTCCTGGGGAGAGATGGCTACACTAGCTGTACTGCCCAATAGTCCTTCCCTGGTGCATCCCGGTAAGAATACCGCAAGGCTCATAAAAAAAAGGAACGACTTGTTAGATAAAATGGTGCGGCTCCATTACCTTGACAGGTCTTCTGCAGATTTAGCGAAATTTGAACCCCTCCCGGGGAAACCGATGCCTTTGCCTGAAAACGCACCACATTTATTGAGCAGGTTCAGGTCCGAATCAAAGGTTCTGGGCCTGTCTACCAACAGGATCACCACCACATTAAATTATGACCTTCAGCTTAGCATTAATGCCTTGTTAAAGCGCTATCAAAACCGTTACCAGGCAAATGACATCAACAACGTAGCCGCATTGGTGCTGGATGTACGTAAAGGTACTGTGCTTAGTTACGTAGGCAATACCTACCAGCCAGAGCATGTTGATTTTGAAAGTCATGTCGATATGATTAAGGCATCACGAAGCCCTGGTAGCACATTAAAGCCACTCTTATATGCCAGTATGCTTAACGACGGCTTCATTCTGCCCCATACCCTTATCCCCGATATCCCTACCCAGATTAGTGGCTATACGCCACAAAATTATGACCTTGGTTATGATGGTGCAATTCCGGCCGACCTTGCCCTGAGCCGCTCCTTAAATATCCCTGCAGTTAAAATGCTGCAAACCTATAAGTACCAGCGGTTTTACGACAAACTTAAACGCCTGGGTATTGGTACCCTTACTAAACCGGCAGATCATTACGGTCTTTCATTGATACTTGGCGGCAGCGAAGTCACCATGTGGGATCTTGCCAAAACATATATGGGGATGGCCAGATCTTTAAATCATTACAATGAATATCAGGGGAAATACAATCCGGCAGATTATGACGCGCCTGTATATTTCCAAAATAATCCCCATAAGGAGCCGAAACCTGAGCTTACCGGCATGCTGGACCATGGATCCATTTGGAATACCTTTAACGCCATGGAAGAGCTGATGCGACCTGGCGAAGAAGGATTGTGGCAACAATTTTCTTCCTCACAAAGGATTGCCTGGAAAACCGGTACTAGTTTTGGATTTCGTGATGCCTGGGCAGTTGGTTTAACCCCAGATTATGTGGTTTGCGTGTGGGTAGGCAATGCAGATGGCGAAGGTAGACCGGGCTTAACAGGTATAGATGCAGCCGCGCCAATTCTTTTTGATATTTTCAGAAAACTCCCTGCAGGCAAATGGTTTGAAACACCCCGGCACAAATTAAAGAAAATGCTGGTCTGCAGGCAAAGCGGGTATAAACCAGGTCTGCAATGTTTGGACAAACAAGAACAATTGGTTCCCATTGCCGGCGAAAAAACCGTGCTCTGCCCTTTTCATAAGCTCATACATCTGGACCGAAGCAGCCGATGGCAAGTATCAGACGAATGCGAAGCCGTGGATCAAATGGTTCATAAATCCTGGTTCATTTTGCCACCAGCCATGGAATCCTATTATAAGGTAAAGCATAGCGATTATAAAACCTTACCGCCATTTATGGAAGGCTGCAGTCCGCAAAGCAGCAACAGTATGATGGAAATCATTTATCCTAAAAACTATGCTACGGTATACATTCCAATAGAATTGGATGGCAGCAGGGGAAAAGTAATTTTTAATGCTACACACAGAGAACCCGGTGCAAAGTTATACTGGCATATAGATAACGATTATATTGCTACCACGCGCAGTTTTCATCAGTTATCCCTCAGCCCAGCTCCTGGTCAACATACGCTAACCTTGGTAGACGAAAAAGGAGAAAGGCTCATTCAGCAATTCACTATACTGGAAAAAGAGAATGATAAATAAAAATAACCGACCGAATTTAACCGACCGGTTTTTTTATATGCGTAATGTCAATTGCTCAACATTAAATGCTCAGAAAGCCAAAAAGAAAAAGCTAATTAATAGCTTCTTTCTCTGTTGTTGTTGTTGCGTTTAAAACCACCGCCAGCGTTTCCGCCACCTGCGTTTCCTGGTTTTTCTTGCGCTTCAGCAACTTTAATACGGTTACCATTGTAATCGCCACCATTCATTCTTTTAATGGCTTCTCTGGCTTCCTCGTCAACTGGCATCTCTACGAAACCAAATCCACGACTCTGACCAGTCTCACGATCTTTGATAATCCTAAGTGATTTTACTTGACCAAAATCACCAAAAACGGCCGTTAATTCATCTTCCCCTACTTCTAAAGGAAGGCCTGTAATAAATATCTTCATTAATGTTTAAAAATTTGCACAAATATAACCAATTAAATCCTTTAAATTGCAATGCGAGTGTAAGTTAAACCTACAATTTATATTCAAGATGACAATTGGCATCCAATTATGTTTTAAATTTTGCAGTTAATTTTCTAATGATCGTTTTTCTACAGCGCTGTCCTTTTAAATTTTCAGGCTATAACTCCCTGTTTCTTTTTTTATGCTTCTCCCTATTCAATAGTATAAGTACACCTTTGCAAGCAAATGATGTGTTGTGTAAGCGCATGATCCTAGAAGATAAAAACAGGACTTTAACTGCTCTGGATGCTTATAATTTTTATAAAAAAGGTCAATTTAAACCCGTAAAAGGAGCACGTTTAAATCTAGGCTTTAGTTCATCTGTCTATTGGATGGCCGTAGAAGTGCCCCCTGTAACAGATAGCACCTATCTGATTATGGGTAGTCCGCTGATCAATTTACTGGATGTATACCAATATCATAAAGGATTTTTAATCCGGAGATACCAAACCGGAGATCACCGAAAATTTGCTTCCCGGCCCATTCCCCATCCGCTTTATATCTTGCCCTTACAAACAGAAAAAAAATCTAACAGTTTGTATTTAATCCGTGTAGATAAGCACAATGAATCTTTGCAGCTAAGTTTAAGTATTACAAAGGCCTATGAATTTAACCAAAAAACAAACACCAATAATTTCCTAAATGGAATCCTATGTGGTGGTGTATGTTTGCTGGTTATTTTCGGGCTTTTCCTTTATGTTACCGTAAAGGATAAGTTGTATCTCTATTATGTACTGTACCTTATCTTTGTATATCTATGGGTAATTGCTGATAAAGGATATGGCTACCAGTACCTATGGCCAGAATCCATTTATTTTGCAAGCAGGTCCCGACCCGTTTTTAATTGCCTTTTTGCTATAATGCTCCTGCATTTTATGCAGGCATTTATCGGTCAAACTAAAGAAAGTAAATTGTACCGGCCCATTAACTGGCTTAAGGTATTTTTGTTTTCCATGCTCAGCTTGTTTCTGGTTCCGGTAAATTACGTGGCCTATCCAACCTTAGTATTGTTCTTACTTAAAATATTATTGGTTGCAGGGCTTTCCACTACCCTGCTCATGATATTGAGCATCATCGAAAAAATTAAATCGGGTAACAGAGAGGCCTGGTTTTACCTCATTTCTACCCTTGCTTTGTTAACCTGCGCCATGTCCGAAATCATGGTGCAAGCCGGTTCCAGTGATGTGGCAAACAATTACCTTTCCAATTTTGGCATTCAAACCGGGATTTTCATCGAAGCGGTTATTCTCATTTTTGGATTAGCTTACCGCTTCAACACCTATCGTAAAGACAGGGAGCAGCTCCTCATTGCCTTTAATAAAAAGCAGGAACAGCTAACGGAAAGTATCCTGGAAACAAAGGAAAGTGAAAGGAGGATCATCGCCGATCAGCTGCACGATGACGTTGGCGCCATGCTGTCCATTGCTACCTTGCAGGTTTCAACAGCCCTGGATGCCAGAGGTCTTTCTAATGAAAAAACACCCGAAAAACTGCAACATGCTCAGGATGTACTCAAAGATATTTCGCAAACCATACGCACACTAAGCCATAACCTTACACCCTGGGCAATAGAAAAATTTGGAATTAAAAAAGCGTTACAAGACCTGATTTACAAGATCAATATTTCTGATAAAATTTCGCTTGAAAGTACCATGCTTGGATTTGAAAATCCGGAAGCATACCCTGTTTATTTTCTAAATGATTTGTTCAGGATTATTCAGGAATTGCTCAACAATATTCTTAAACATGCAGCCGCCAGTCATGCTTACCTGGAAATTATAGAACATTCAGATACCATATCAATCATTATAGAAGACAATGGTAATGGCTTTGATCAGCAAGGAGAAGCTGTGAAAGGGAAAGGCCTGGAAAGCATCCGTTCAAAAATTGCCTTTTATGAGGGAGAGGTAGAACTGAACAGCATCCTTCAGCAAGGAACTACAGTGGTCATTAACATTCCAATCAAAAAAGAAAATCCGGAAGACCTATAGCCTCCTATTTGGTTTTATCCCTGTTACGGTTCAACTTAATTTTAATCTTACCATCTTCACCATCTGTAGCCAAAAGGTGCAACACAATGCCACGCATCCTTTTTTCCTTGCGTTCGGCCACATCCTCAATTTCTATGTCGTTCTTAGGGTTTCTAAGTGGTACATCCACGGCAATGTTGGTTCCTTTATTCATGGAATAAATACCCGCAACGTCCATATTTAACACGTTAGAGCTTATTTGCATGGGGTTTATGGTAATCTTTTCACCCCTTACATCAAATTTCCCGTTTAAATTTCTAAACTGGATATTTTTCAAATCCCTTAAAGGGAAAGCAAACTTCCCTACATTGGTAATGGGATCAAAATTTAACAATGCACCTTGTTTCAGGTCAAATATAATACTGCCGTTGAGCGAGCTTGGTAGCAGCTTCCCTTTGCTGGAAATGGTACCGCCAATGTTTACCTTAGAAAACAAGTTGCCCCGCAAATTTTCAGATGTAATGGACTTTAATCCAAAGTTTTCAAAACCGTAGAAAAAACGTTGTATGTTCACATTGCTCAAAGTGGTGTTAATCGCAAATTTACTTTGTGCACCTGTTTGGTGTAAATTCCCATTCAGCTTTAAAGTACCACCACCATGGTTTACACTCACATTTCTAATGTTGATGCCGCTCTCCGTAACCAGCAAGTCCGCAACCGCATTAGTGGCCAAAAACTTATTGTAGTACACTTTATCTACCTGCAGGTGCATATTTACTTTACTTCTTTCAAATACGGCATTCAGATCTTTCGAAAATGTATTTTTACTGGCCTTAGCAGGTGTATTTACATAGGTCCGGTTGCCTAAAAAACCAATAAATTCTGCCAAATGTAACTGCGGACTTTTAATTTGCCAGTTCAATATAATTTTCTCCGGTGCAGAGTAATAAAGATTTAAAAAGTTTTTGATGGTACCTTCCATGGCTACTACGCTCCTGCCACTTTGCAACCTGATGTTTTTAATAAATAAATCGGGGCCGGTAAAATTTAAAGAAATAGAAGTATTGGTAAAATTAAGCTGGCGGGGTACATAGTTTAGGCTTGCATTTTTAATGTCAACCACTCCCCTCACAATAGGCTTGTTTAGTTTGTAGTTTACAATATCAGCTTTGTAAGTTAGCTTGATGTTCGCCGTACCCTTAGTAAAATGTAGTAAATCCTGCCCCAGTACATTGTTCAGTTTTTTAATCGGGAACTGTGATTGAAAAGTACCTGTCGCAATAGGTTTAAGAAAGTTATCAATTGAAGCCGTATCTATGGTAAATGGCATTTCTTCATAGTTTCCTACAAAATGATAAAGTTTAACGGCAGAATTTTCATCATTATAACCCTTCCCATTCACAAAATTATTGGTATAAACCCCAGTGAAATCACAGTCCTGCACCACGCCACCAGGCATCGTCAGTACGTTTCCCCTCACCTGTGCCACCACGTTTATTTTAGGGTCACCACCCGGACCCATGTTACCATTTAAATCGCATTTCACATCTATTGGTGCTTTCAGGTTAAACATATCCAACCTTGATTTGATGTTTGGCGCCAGCAATGCAGATGCATTACGCCATAAAATCCCATTAGCGGTAATGTTGATAGAAAACTCTGTCGGATCTTCCCCTAAAGCAAAGCGGGCACCAATAATAAAAGGGTCTTTGCCAATATTCAAGGTATTAGGGAGCACTGTAATCAGCTCTTTATCTTCATCGTAAGTTACGTTAAAAGGCCCTTCCAATAACTGATCCTTAATAAAACTACCTCTTCTCGTATTAAAGGCTAAGCTTTTTACCAGTGTTTTCAACTGGAAATCAGCTTTCCATCCTTCAGACGGATAATCCATATTCCCTTTTAAGCTCTGTATTTCAAACTGAAATAATTTATGCCCTTTCTGGTTGTCCACTACAAAATTTACATTGTTTAGAGCAAATTTCCTCAGCTCTGTAGCAGAACCGTCATCGTCATCAGCAGCTACGGGTTTTGATTTGTCTCTTTTTTTAAATATAGATGTATTGCTGTACCCTGTAGTATCGGTATATAAATAAATAGTGGCATCAGTGATCTCTATCTTTTTAATTTCAATGGCACCCCTCAGCAGCGCAAGTGTATTCACAGAAATGTTAAAGTCCTTAGCCTCCAGCAACCTGTGTTTATGGGCCGCAAAAGATTTATCCTGCATCAACACATTATTCAAGCGTAAACTAATCCCCGGAAACCCTTTTAAAAAAGTAGGATCCATACTGCCGATAGTCAACGTGCCGTTCAAATTTAAATTTAACTGTTTGGTAACCGCTAAGAGTAAAGATTTATTGTTTTTATTCACGTAATAAGCCATTCCCAAAAATGCAACCATAATGATTACAATAAGGACGGCCAAAGTTTTCAGGGCGATTTTGATCCAGCGAGGCATGTGGGTATTTTATAAACAAACAGCAAAATGCCAAACTTTGTTTGAACATTTATTTACGCCCATGATCTCATTTACTCAACAATTTGAGTTTTGAAGTATTCTTTTAGTAAATCGTAAGAAATTTCGCCTTGTGGCGTGTGGTTAAAAACTTTTTTCCAGGGCAATTCTTCGTGCGTCATGTTCATTAATTTAATGGCCGAAAATTGCCCGTACTCATCCATTACATCCTTAAACAGCTGATGCTCTTCATCTGTTAGACTTGCAATTTCTGCATCTTCGGTCAAGGTGATTGCGCCTGATCCAAAGGTTCTGAAATGCTCATACATTTCCCTTACAACCGGCCCATATTGCCAGGCTTCTATTTCATTTTCGAAAAGCTTCCTGTCAAACACCGCTATAAAAAAGCCTTGCATGTAATAAAGAAGCTTCTGCAACTTTAAGTTCGAAATTATCTCTCCCTGGCTTGCATCATTACTGGCAATGATTTTATTTGCGATATTTAAAACTGGGTAACTCATCTCTCTAATGTAATACTTAATATCACAAATATACACTTTAATTTAAAAATTAATAAACAGTATATTATTTTTTATCATTTTAAAGAAGTAGCACCATTTCTTACAGATTAGTATTTCAAAAGATGGGGTTTTACTGCTTTTTCCCAAATGGCATAGCCGGCTTTATTCATGTGCAACATATCGCTCACAAATAATTCAGGCCTGTTCTTGCCATCTTTAGTCAGCATCAGCGGAAAAATATCAACAAATACGGTGTTCTTTTGCCTGGCCAGGTAAGCTTTAATCAGCTGGTTTGCATCCATTGCTTTCTGTACGTACTTTTCTCTGCTCGGACTAGGCTTCATACTAATGTACACAATAGGTATCTCTGGTAAAACAGCCCTTATGGCATCGTATAACCTGATGGTCTTATTTAAAACAGAATCAGCAGTAACATTTGCCGCTGGTAAATCATTCTCTCCTACGTACAATACAATCTGACGCGGCTTGTAAGGAAAAACCAGATCATTAAGGTAATGGGTAATGTCATCCGTTACCGCACCCCCAATCCCTCGGTTCAAAACATTAAAAGGCGCAAACACCCGTTCCGCATCATCCCATTTCCTGATCGAAGAACTGCCTATAAATAATACAGGGTTTTCAGTGGGTTTATAAATTTTATCGTACTCTTTGATGGTCTGCACATCGTCATAGAAACGGTAAGTAGTTTGTGCAGAAGCAAGCCCGGTAATTAACACAAGAGCTATAAGAAGGCAGAAGAAGTTTTTCATCCGTTTAGAATTTATTTTATTTGAGATGAAAATAACAATTTCAATGATACCAAGCGCATACTAAACAAAAAAGGTACAAGTAATTAATTTATACCTGTACCTTTTTCGCTAATGGAATCATTAAAAATCCCTGCCTGGTGTTACCCCAGGCTCATGGCCTGTACCCAGCGGTCTGTTTTTCCTTTCCGGTGTATGTGCAAATGCAGAACGTCCGGAACCAGTTGAAGATGAAGTCTCGCCACTGCTCAGCGTCTCATCATCATCAAGCGTAGTTTCTTTGTAAACTATTTTTTTGTTTTCTTCTTGTTCGTTTTCGTTTTCTGGCGTATTCATAATCTTATTTTTTTAATAATAGGTGTCTCTTAACAACACCTTACAAATCGAATTGTTTAGAAGATCCGTAATACAGAAAGCAGGGAGCTTGTTGTAGTTAAGGGTAGCTTAAACATAGAGATTCCTTGGTAAATGTTTAGATTTTACCCCTGATACCCTAAGCATACCCTAACCATAATCCAACTTTACCCTAACGTAAACTACAACAAGCTACCAGTTGCTCCAGGCTAAAATGTCCAGTTCCACCGGAATGGCCGCTAATTATTTTAGATCTTTTGTGGTCATTTCGGGTAATCTTGCACCTTCTTGCACCCCTTACCTTTTTATATACCAACAAGTTACCAGATATTTGAGAGATTACCCATCAGTCAAACAGTGTTTTGCATCAATGAGGGTAACAGAAACAATTTAAATTTAAAATTATGGCAAAATTACCAAATGGCCTCGGAAGCCACCCAAGTGGAAAAGCAGGCAACCTCGAGTATTACACCTTAAAAGGAAGGCATTACGTTCGCGGCGAAAAGGAAAAAACCACCAAACCACCTACATTAAAACAGCTAGCGCACCGGACTGTAATGGCGATTACCGGAAAATTTACCAGTGATATCCAGGACATCCTCGATGTGGGCTTTGCACATGTTGCTCATGGTACCGTATCCAGTGCTTACAACGAAGGACAAAAACATGCAATTCATAACATCGTTGCCGGACAATACCCCAACCAATACATTGATTATAGTAAAGTATTGGTTACAAAAGGAGATTTATTACCTGCCATTAATCCATCGGTCAGCGTTGTAGAAGATCAATTCATTTTCTCCTGGGATAAGATCAGCAGCAGCGCTACAGATACCGATCACGTTATGCTCCTGTTGTGGAATGCTGAACTCAAAGATGCAATATTTGAGCTTTGTGGCGCTAAAAGAAGCACAGGGCGGGAAAGTGTTAAGGTACATAGCAGCTGGAAAGGTATGCCTATGGAGTGTTATATCTCTTTTAGATCGGCTAAAAATATGGAATGTGCCAACAGCACTTACCTGGGCAGCATCATTTTTTAACGCAAAATCTCAAATTAGTGTTCAAAACAATTTCTGATATAAAATTTGGAATTATAAATACTATCCATATATTTGGTTTACCAATTAATTGGTAAACCAAATATTGCGTATGAAATCATTTATTGAAACCATTAAGTCTATCGAAGTCGAGTCACCTGTTGACAAGATCATCAAGCAGCTTAAACAACTCATTACATCAGGTCAGCTACAACCCGGCGACAGACTTCCTGCGGAAAGGATGCTTGCCGAAAAATTTGGTGTAGGCAGAAGTTACGTAAGAGAAGCGATTTTAAGACTTGAATTTTACGGTTTACTAAAAACCAATCCCCAAAGCGGAACCTATGTTGCCGGACTTAGTCTTAAAGTTCTGGACAATATCATTACCGATGTCATCAAATTTAGCAAAGACGATTTTAACGCCATGCTTGAGGCGCGCTACTATTTGGAGCTCGATGCAGTAAGGCTTGCGGCAGAAAGACGCACCGAACAGGACATTGAAGCTTTAAGAGCAGCAATGACAGATTACGAGAATAAAATAGACAGCGGTGTAGATGCTGTGGAAGAAGACATGATCTTTCACATCAAAATTGCCAGCGCTTCCAAAAACTCTGTCATCGAATCGATGATCCTGATCCTTATTCCAGATTTGATCAAAAACATTGTAGAAAATAAGATATGCGGTGAAAATCGTGGCATACAGGCTAAAAACGAACACCGTGAAATTTTGCAAGCTATTATAGATCAGGATATAGATGCGGCGGAAAATGCCATTGCAGCCCACCTTAATGATATGTTTCAGATTAGTAAAGCAGGTTATACCGCACAAAAAATTATTCAAAAAGATTAAGATAAATCAGTTGTTTCGCTGAGCAGCCCTCCGCGGAAATTATACACTAGTGATAAAGAAATGAACTACTTAAAAAAGTTGGTAACAGGTATCTTTTGCCTTATTTTTTCTGCCGCATCAGCCCAGGATCATCCCGGTATTATGATGACGAAGAAGAATGTTGCTGAATTGCGCAAAGGCATTGCTACCTATCCCCTGCTTAAAAAATCATATGAAGAGGTAAAGCGCAATGCAGATTATGCCTTATCGCAACCTATCCTTGTTCCCGTTCCTAAAGATGCTGGTGGTGGCTTTACCCACGAACAGCATAAAAAAAACTACAGCAATATCTTAAATTGCGGGGTGGCCTACCAAATCAGCGGAGAACAGAAATATGCCGATTACGTAAAAACAATTTTGCTGAGTTATGCTGCTCAGTACGAAAAGTGGCCAGTACATCCAAAAGCTAAACCTGGTCACCAGGCAGGAAAAATGTTCTGGCAAAGCCTAAACGATTTTGTATGGCAGGTATATACCATTCAGGGTTACGACATGGCCTTTGATGGCATAGCCCCGGCAGATAGAAAACAAATTGAAACACACCTCTTTTTACCCATTTTAAAATATTTTACGGTAGATTGTGCCACAACGTTTAATTTGATCCATAACCATGGCACCTGGGACATTGCGGCTGTAGGCATGACCGGTTATGTATTGAACAAACCAGAATATGTAAACATGGCTATTAAAGGCAGCAAACTGGATGGAAAAACAGGTTACCTTGCACAAGTTGACCAATTATTTTCGCCTGATGGATATTATACCGAAGGACCTTACTACCAGCGTTATGCCTTGTTGCCTTTCGTCATCTTTGCCAAAGCCATCAACAACTATCAGCCAGCGCTTAAAATTTTCCAATACCGCAACCAGTTGCTCTCCAAAGCCATCAACACCTCTTTGCAGCTTACGTATACCGATGGTACATTTTTCCCGATCAATGATGCCATTAAAGATAAAACTTATCAATCGGCAGAGCTGGTCTATGGTGTAGACATTGCCTATGCAGACATTAAAGCGCAGCCGCAGTTGTTAGATATTGCACAGCGCCAGGGCGAAGTCATCGTTTCTGATGCGGGCTTAAAAATCGCAGCAGATCTAGCTGCCGGTAAAATGAAAAGCTTTAACTACCAACCACAATGGATTGGCGATGGCGCTTCCGGCACCGAAGGCGGATTGGGGATCTTAAGGTATGGCGACAACCAGGATCAGCAATGTTTGCTTTTTAAAGCCGCGTCGCAAGGCATGGGCCATGGACACTTTGACCGTCTGAATATTTTATACTACGACAACAACACCGAAATCTTCCCCGACTATGGTGCAGCGAGGTTCCTGAATATCGAATCTAAAAAAGGAGGAGATTACCTTCCGGAAAACAAAACATGGGCTAAACAAACGGTAGCGCACAATACCCTTGTGGTAGATCAGACTTCAAATTTCAAAGCCAATGCAGAACTGGCCCAGGAACAGCATCCAGAACAGTTGTTTTTCAAAAACACCAAAGACATTCAGGCCGCTAGTGCAACAGAAAATCATGCCTATCCGGGTGTAAAAATGACCAGAACATCTGCCCTGGTCAATATCGAAGGTCTGGATAAACCCTTACTGATCGATTTATTCCAGGTAAATGCAGCACAAAACCACCAGTACGACCTTCCTTTCTGGTACAAAGGCCAGCTGGTTGCTTCTTCCTTCAAAATCAATGCGGTAAAAAATAACCTGCAAGCTTTGGGTACCAATTATGGCTACCAGCACCTCTGGCTAAATGCAGAAGAAAACGTAGCTGCTAGTGGAGGATATGTTACCCTGCTGAACAACAAACGGTTTTACACCACGCATTTTACTACAGATGCGGACATCAAAGTTAAACTGGTTTCCTTAGGTGCCAATGATCCGGAGCTCAACCTGGTAGAAAGCAAAGCCTTTATCCTTTCGCAGCCACAGGCACAAAACCAATTATTTTTTACCATTACCGAGGTGCATGGCCGTACCAATCCTGTTAACGAAACCGTTGTAGGTGCCGCGAACCAGGTAAGCGGACTTAAAATAATTAGTGCAGATGAACAACAGGTAGCTGTATCCTTTAAAGTGAAGGACAAAACCTATCAATATACAATCAATTACAAAGACAAAAATAAAAGCGTACAACTCAATTAAGCATTCATGATACAAAGCAACTTATTTCAAATAGACGAAGAAACCCCTTGGGAAGATCTGGGCAACGGTGTACAAAGACAAATTTATGGCCACGATGAGCGCATTATGCTCGTTAAAGCAAAATTTGAAGCAGGTGCTGTAGGCACTTTGCATGAGCACCACCACACCCAGGTTACCTATGTAGACAGCGGCGTGTTTGAAATGACCATCGGAGAAGACAAAAAAATCATCAAAAAGGGCGATGGCTATTATGTGCCACCCCACATTATACACGGATGTGTATGTATTGAACCGGGAATTTTAATCGATGTGTTCACTCCGCATCGCGAGGATTTCTTGAAAAGTTAATTTAAGATAAAAAACTAATAATCAGTAAAATATGAAATTAAAATTCATGTTAATTGGATTGCTATGCATCAGCAGTTCTATAATGGCCCAGGAAACAGAGATCAAACCGGTAAAATATCCCGCTGGTTTTACGGCACAATTGGATGTGGTTTATACTAAAGTGAACGACTGGGAAGGTAAACTCGATTTGTACTTACCCCCTGCCGGAAAACCAACGCCCATTGTCATCAACATTCATGGCGGTGGCTGGAACAAAGGCACTAAAGAATCGCAAACTGGTTTCAGTGGCTTTTTCAAACGCGGTTATGCGGTAGCCAACATCGAATACCGTTTAACCGGCGCCGCAACAGCACCAGCAGCAGTAGAAGATACCCGTTGCGCCCTCATTTATATCATTAAAAATGCCGGCAAACTAAATGTAGACCTCAATAAAATTGTCATCATGGGCGGCTCTGCCGGTGGTCACCTGGCACTGATGGGTGGCTTGTTAGAAAACAACCACATCTTTGATACCAATTGCCCGGGTGTAGAAAACATTAAAGTTGCCGCCATCATCGATAAATATGGCATTACAGACGTATGGGATTGGGCTTATGGCGTTCACAAAACCAGCAAATCTGCCACAGCATGGTTAGGTTCAAAGGCTAAAGACGCAGAATTTGCCAAATCTGTATCTCCCTTTTACCTGGTTAAAAAGAGCAGTCCGCCAATTTTCATTGTACATGGCGATGCAGATCCCACAGTACCTTATGAGCAAAGCGTAGCCTTAAAAGAAAAGCTGGATAAACTGGGCGTTAAAAATGAATTCATCACGGTAAAGGATGGTTTGCATGGAAAATTCACACCAGAAGACAATAGCATGGTCAACGCCAAAATTATGGATTTCCTGAAAAGCCTTGGTCTTTAATTACAATAGATATAACTCCTGATATACATGAAGGTTAGAGGATTAAGATGGTACATAGTCGCGCTGATTGCCCTGGCAACAGTGATCAACTATATTGACAGAAGTGCCATTAACATTATGTGGCCTTATATTTACAAGGACTTCGGGATCAGTGATGTCGACAACAAAAGCGCGCTGGCACTGATCACAACCTTCTTTATGATTGCCTATGCCTTAGGGCAAACGTTTACCGGCAAACTGATGGATGCGGTGGGTACCAGACTGGGGATGACCATTTCCATCGTTGGCTGGAGCATTTCCATTGCACTCCATGCTTTCGCACGCAGCTTGTTTTCCTTCAACATCTTCCGGTTTTTACTGGGCTTTAGCGAAGCTGGCAACTGGCCTGGTGCCACCAAAAGTAATGCAGAATGGTTTCCGGCCAAAGAGCGGGCCATTGCCCAAGGTATTTTTGGTGCAGGTGCTTCCCTGGGCTCTGTGGTCTCTGCGCCCATCATCGCGCTTTTATACATCGCTTTCGGTTGGAAAATGACCTTTGTGCTTATTGCGCTTCTTGGACTAATCTGGATCATTCCCTGGTTGTTCATCAACAAAGCCACGCCCGATAAACACAACTGGCTTACCGAAGAAGAACGGAATTACATCCTGGACAAAAAACCAGAAACAGCCACAGTAGTGGAAACAGCACCAGTACTAACCTGGCGCGAATTGCTAAAATTCAGGAATACCTGGGGCATCATCACCGGCAGGTTTTTTATAGACCCGGTTTGGTGGCTGTTCGTGACCTGGCTGCCAACCTTTTTAAAAGAGCAATTCCTGTTTGATATCAAACAAATCGGTGCCTTTACCTGGCTGCCCTATTTGTTTGCCGCCATCGGCAGTTTACTAGGTGGCTATTATTCATCCAGGCAAATCAAACAAGGTGTAGCTGCAGTAAAAGCACGTAAAAAAGCCATTACCTTAGGCTGCGCCATCATGCTGGCTTCCCTGGTGGCCATTGTTTATTTCCTTGGCAGTCTTAAAGAACAACCTACCCTGGCCATGACTTTAATTGGTACTACGTTATTTGGCTTCCAGTTTTTAATCGGCAACATTCAAACCTTGCCAAGCGATTACTTCCATGGCAAAAACGTAGGTGCCGTAGCGGGTATGGGTGGTACAGCTGCAGTAGCCGGAACTTTATTAACCACCTGGGCGGTGCCCATCATTACAAAAACAAGCTACAATTCCTTTTTTATACTGGCTGCCGTACTGGTGCCCATTACCTGGTTTTGTATCAGATATATCAGTTCAAAAAAATTAATTCATTAAATCTAATTACTAGTATGCGTTTAACAAACAAAGTAGCCATCGTAACTGGCGGATCAAGAGATATCGGAAGAGCAGTATCCTGCCAATTGGCAGCAGAAGGAGCAAAAGTTGTCATCAATTACCATGGCAACCTGCAAAATGCAGAAGAAACACTGGCCATCATTACAGCTGCTGGTGGTCAAGGCATCATTGTTAAAGGTGATGTGACTAAATCTGCCGAAGTAACCAGCCTGATCGATCAGACCAGGGCCGCTTTTGGCGAAGAAATCCATATCCTGGTCAATGTTGCCGGCGGTATGATTGCCCGCAAAACCACACTGGAACTGGAAGAAGAATTCTGGGACCAGGTGATGAACCTGAACCTGAAAAGCGTATACCTGGCTTCCAAAGCGGTCATACCTTACATGAGCTCAGGCGCTTCCATCATCAATTTATCTTCCCTTGCGGGTAGAGATGGCGGTGGTCCGGGTGCCAGTGCCTATGCAGCATCAAAAGGTGCGGTCATGACTTACACCAGATCCCTTGCCAAAGAACTGGGACCAAAAGGCATTCGTGTAAACGCTGTATTACCGGGTATGATTGCTACTACCTTCCACGATACCTTTAGTAAACCAGAAGTTCGGGTAAACGTGGCCAATGCTACCCTGTTAAAACGCGAAGGTCAGGCACAGGAAGTGGCAGACCTCATTGTGTACCTGGCTTCAGATCAGGCCAGCTACATTACCGGAAACAACATCGACATCAACGGCGGACTTAATTTTTCATAATCAAATACCCTATACCCTTAAAGTCAGGACAGTAAATGATGTCCTGACTTCATAAAAAAAGAAGCAATGCGCCAGAGGGCAGCATGCAAACAACACTAACCAAATATAAATATTAAAGATATGAACGTAAAAGTTTACTTATCAGGCCTACTGCTTGTATTGTTCAGCTGTGCATTATTTACGCAGCCGGTACAGGCACAAAATAAAGTAACTGTACAAGGTGTGGTTAAAACACCAGACGGGGCTCGCTTACCAGGTGCTTCCGTTAAAGTTAAAAATGCCCAGCAAGGCGCAGTTACAGATACCAACGGTGCATTCAGCTTAAATGTAAGCACTGGCCAGGTTCTGGAAATCAGCTACATTGGTTATGTTACGCAAACATTTACCGTAACTAAAGCCGAGTCTGTTACCATTACCATACAAGAACTTCCAAATACCATGGAAACCGTGGTGGTCATTGGTTACGGTACCCAAAAGAAATCTTCCGTAACTGGTGCAGTAGCCAAACTCACCAACGATAACCTCAACCAAATCCCGGTATCCAGGGCAGATCAGGCTTTAGCTGGTAAACTTGCCGGTGTGCAAATCCAAACTACAGATGCTACCGCAGGTGCGGCGCCCGTAATTAAAATCCGTGGTGCAGCCTCTATTACCGCAGGTACCAACCCATTAATCGTTATCGATGGTTACCCTGTTCCTACAGATTTAGCCTCGGTAGATATGAACAACGTAGAAAGTATCGAGGTCTTAAAAGATGCGGCATCGGCAGCCATCTACGGATCTAGGGGTGCCAATGGGGTTATCCTCATCACCACCAAATCTGGTAAAGAGGGTAAAACAGTTTTCGGTTTCAACAATGCTACCGGCTTTAAAGATGTATACCGTCGCCTTGACTTCCCTACCCTGTCTGAATGGGCAGACCATGTAAGATCTGTAAACAACGGCAATTTATCTCCTGAAATTATTGCCGCACAAAAGTTTGATGTACCTATGGATCCTCAGGACGTGGTCTTCAGAACCGGAACCTTTCAAAACACACAAGTTAACCTGAGCGGCGGCAGTCCAAACGTAAAATATTATGTGTCTGGAGAAGCCTTATTGGATAAGGGTGTCATCCTGACCAACGATTATAAAAGATACGGCGGACAAGCCAATATAGACATTACGCCAAGCGATAAATGGAAAATTGGCTTAAGCATCACCCCTTCTTACACGGTGCAAAATACGCCTAACTATAAAATACACGATGTGCTGCGTGCCTTCGCTACCTGGTTGCCCTTATATTCCACTCCAGAAATTTCTGCGGCTACAGGTTACCCAATTGGCGCTATGGTCAACCAAAGGGCCTTTGATCCGGCTACCAATACCCGTTACACGGGCATCAACCTCTCGGCTACGGCCAACAACAACGGTTACGCCAACTTAGCCGGCATCAAAAACACCACCTTTACTTACAAAACCATTACCAATGCCAATGTGCAGTATAACTTTACCGATGCCCTCTCTTTAAAAGTATCTGCCGGTGCATTCATCAACAATTCGCGGACAGAGTTTTTCCAGAAATCATGGGCCACGCGTGACCTCTTTTTGCAAAGCGCTGCCGTAGCACAAGCATCTACCAGGGCTACTTTAGCCAATACCCAAACCATCGATTTATTGAACGAGAACATTTTAAACTATGCCAAAACATTTGGTAAACACGATTTAAATGTGGTGGCCGGTTTCACCTCTCAATCTACAAAAATCTCTGCCAGTAATGCCGTAGCCACCAATTTCGCAACAGACGATATTCCTACTTTAAATGCAGGAACACCAAACTCGCTGAGTTCTACAGAAGAGCGCAATACGCTTGCTTCCCTATTGTTCAGGGCCAATTATGCTTATGACAACAAATATTTACTTTCCATCGGTTCACGCTGGGATGGTAGCTCCCGTTTCGGTGCCGATAACCGCTGGCGTTATTTCCCTTCTGCCTCTGTGGGCTGGCGCGTAAGCAATGAAGATTTCTACAACAAAGAATCCTTAGTAAACGATTTAAAACTGAGGGCCAGTTATGGTGCTACAGGAAACAACAACATCGGCAATTACAAAGCCTTCGCTAACGTAAGTACAGTAGGTGCCATATTGGGCGATGCTACCAGCCTGGGCTTTAATTCCAGCTTTTACGACAATCCTAATTTGGGATGGGAACGCAGTTTCAGTTTCAACGGCGGTGTAGACCTGGCTTTCTTAAAAAACAAATTTACCTTAACGGTAGATGCTTACAAAACCAAAACCAAAGACTTACTCTTCTTCCAGCCAATCAACACCATTACAGGGAGTTCCGGTGTTTATGTAAACAATGGCGAAGTGCAAAACCAAGGGATTGAATTTGAACTGGGTGCAAAAATCATCGACAGCCAGGATGTTAAATGGAGCCTGGCAGCAAATGGTGCAACGAATAAAAACACAGTTAAAAATATTGGAAACAGTACTTCCATCATCAGCATTGGTGATCCTAAAAGACTGAACTATTTCCTGGCGCAGGTAGGTGCTCCATTGGTACAATTTTACGGTTATGAGTATGATAGTGACATTTCGGTGGGCGGGAATTTCTGGCCCACCAATGTTCACTCCGACAGGATCATTGCCCGCGACATGAACAACGATGGTGTAGTGAATGAAGCCGACCGGGTGGTATTGGGTCAGCCTACCCCTAAATTTACCTGGGGATTAACCAATAATGTAAAATACAAAAACTTCGATTTTAGCTTTGTGGTACAAGGTTCTCATGGGGCAAGCGTATTCAATGCAGACCCTAACTACTACGAAACACAATTCTCTGCTACCGGAACTTCTGCTTACCTCTTGTTGCCAACTGCATTGCAAGCCAAAACCAAATACAAAACAGAAAGCCGTTATTCTATTGAAGATGCGTCATTTGTAGCGCTTCGCAATGTAAACCTGGGTTATACCTTTCCGGGCAACATCATGAAAGCCATCAAAGCCAGTAATTTAAGGTTATATGTATCGGCAGCTAACTTATGGTACAAGTTTGCCAAAGGCTATTCAAGTTACAATCCTGAAGGCGTAAACGAGTATACTGACGATCCGCTTAAAAACGGCTACCAGCGTGGTTCAGCGCCCATCACAAGAAACATCACTTTTGGTCTTAACGCTAACTTTTAAAACAACTCCATGAAAACCAAAATATTAATTGCCTTGGGTCTTATAGTAAGCCTAAGCAGCTGTAAAAAGTTTTTAGATGAAAAACCAGTATCCAACCTCATTGAGCAGAATTACTACCGCACTACAGATGAGGTAGAAACTGGTGTGATTGCCTGTTATGACGGCTTGCAAAAGGTGTACGACATCGAATTTAAACTAACCGAGATCAGGGCCGACAATACTTCGGGTGTATCCCTGGAGGGCGATTGGGGTGCCATTAAGTTTTTCAGGGATGCCCCTTCCAATTTCTTCCTGGCCGATTTCTGGCAGCGTTCCTACAATACCATAGCGCGTTGTAACCTGGTGCTTAAATACATCAACAACGTAACAGACCCGGTTAAAAAGCAATACTTTGAAGGTGAGGTTAAGTTCATCCGCTCTTTAATGTATTTCAACCTGATCCGTTTGTATGGCGATGTGCCTTTGATTACTGCTTCCATCAATTTTGATGATTTTGAGAAATTCAAACGCATCAGCACCTCCACCATTTACAGCCAGATTAAAACAGATTTGCTGACTTCTGTGGCTACTTGTCCTCCTTCATGGCCAACGGCACAAATCGCCCGTGCCACCAAAGGTGCTTCGCAAGCTTTACTGGCCAAAGTTTACCTCACTACCAAAGATTATCCTAATGCCAAATTGCAACTGGACCCCTTGGTTGGTACCAACTTTAAAGGCAGCACTTATACTTTAAACCCAAGTTATGCGGCTATATTCAGCACCGCATCAGAAATGAGCAAAGAAATCCTGTTTGCTGTTCGCTACAAAGCGAGTTCTAATGGCGAAGGAAACTCTTTTTCTTACGAATACTCCAACAATGGCGATGCAAGGAACGTAAAAGCTTCTGCACAATACATGGCGCTTTTTGAAAGTACCGATGTCAGGAAAGCCAGCACCTATAATGCTACCAATGGCCTGGCGACTAAATTTTTAGATGCTACGGCACCAGTAAGGGATGCCGGAAACGATTTTCCTGTCATCCGTTTTTCTGATGTATTGCTGATGGCGGCCGAAGTGAACAATGAGCTTGCTGCTGCACCAACTTTAGATGTACTGACGCCTATCAACGAGGTGCGCGGTCGTGCGGGCGCCAGCTTGTATAACTTAGTTGGCCTGGGCACTAAAGCCAATGCCAGGGATTTAATCTTTAAAGAACGTAAACTGGAATTTGGATTTGAAAACCAACGCTGGTATGATTTGGTACGAATGGACCAGGCAAGCACCATTGCCATCCTGAATGCCTATTTAACCGCTACCGGCAATCCAACCCTAACTGTACCGGCTTACCGTTTAATCTTTCCTATTCCGCAAACCGAAATAGATTTAAGTAAAGGCAACCTGGTCCAAAACCCAGATTACAAATAATACCAACCATCAGCTAACCAAATTAAACCAGCATGAACCTAAAATATTATTTACAATGTATGGTGCTTGTGCTATTGACCTCGCTCCTTTTTGGAAACAAAACTTTAGCGCAAACTAAAGTTAAAATCCAGGGAACGGTAAAAACTCCGGACGGGGAAGCCCTGTCCGGAGCTTCCGTTAAAGTAAAGGACGGTAAACAAGGCACCATGACCAACGAAAAAGGAGAATTCTCCATTAGCGTTGAAACGGGAAAAATCCTGTTGATCAATTACCTGGGCTACCAGTTATACGGGCACCCCGTAACCAAAAACGAAACCATTACCGTTACCCTTCAGGAACTCAAAAACAACCTGGAAGATGTGGTCGTGATTGGTTATGGTACCCAAAAAAGATCATCCGTAACCGGTTCAGTAAGTAAACTGAAAAATACCAACCTGGACGAAATGCCCACTTCAAGGTTAGACAATGCCCTGATCGGGAAAATCGCCGGGGTTACCATCCAAAACGTAAGTTCTGAGGTTGGTGCCGCGCCTACCGTTCGGGTGCGTGGTTTCAACTCCATCAGTGCAGACTCACAGCCCTTGGTGGTGGTAGATGGTTATCCCGTTCCAGACGGACTTTCCTTTGTGAATCCTCAGGATGTAGAATCCATTGAGGTCTTGAAAGATGCCGCTTCGGGTGCCATTTACGGTTCCCGTGCTGCCAATGGGGTCATTTTAATCACCACCAAAGGCGGGGTATCTGACAAACCAAGGTATACCTTTAAAAGTTATTACGGTTTTAAAAACCCGTATTCCGTTAACCCCATTTTAAGTGTGGGCGAATACACCAATTTGCTGTTTCAGGAAGCGGCTTTAAGGCAGACCGACCCCACTGTAGCCAGCAGTCAAATTAACCTCATTACCCCGGCAGAGCGTGCAGCTTATGTCATAGAAAACCAAATTGCAGGTTACGCTACCGACTGGCAGCAGGAAGCTTTACAAAACGGTGCCATCTCTAACATCCAGTTTGGCATCAGTGGTGGTAAAAAAGACATCCGCTATTATTTATCGGCCAATGGCCAAAAAGACAAAGCGGTGTTAAAATTCAACGAAAATACCCGTTTAAATGTCAAAGCTAAGGTAGACGGCGAACTGAGCAAAAGGGTGCGTTTCAGTTTCAACATCAACCCATCTTACATCAAAACTATCCGACCAGCTTCCAACTTTACAGATTATTTCAGGTTTGCTTCCTTCCTGCCCGTGTATCACGATGCCTTTACTTCTGCATTCGTACACCAGAACGCGCAATGGGCAAATATTGCACCCGGTGATTTTATCCAGGCGCGCCATTTTAACGGTTTAACCTATTCCGGTTTCATGCCCGATGGCAGTCTGTGGAGCAGCAACGGTACGGTTGAGCCTTTTTCTACCAGTAACAATACCCCGCTTTCCATCGCAGCCAGGGAAAACATTACGCAGCAAACTTATCGCGTACTGGGTGGTGGAGATTTGAGCGTTACGGTAGCCAAGAACCTGATTTTTAAAACCTCTGTTGGCGGCTATTACTCCAGTCAGGAAAATACCACCTTCACCAAATCCGGCGCCCGTAAAGATGGCGATGTAAACCAGGCCGTAATTTACAATAAACTGTACCTGGACCTGCTTTGGGAAAACACTTTAAACTATAGCCTAAAAGCTGGCAACCATAATTTTACGGGTTTGGTAGGTTATACGGCACAGCAGACCAAAACGAAGGAAAGCAACATTGTAGGCCGTAACTTCCCTACAGAAGATTTTAAAACCTTAAACCAGGCCGGTCAGATTGATCAGGCTCTAACCAATACGCTGGAATATCCTAAAGGCTTACTTTCCTACCTGGGCAGGGTCAATTACGATTACAAGGGCAAATACCTGCTGAGTGCCAGCTTCCGTGCAGATGGAAGTTCCAATTTTGGACCGGGTAAAAAATGGGGTTACTTCCCTGCTATTTCCGGCGGCTGGGCCATTTCCAATGAAAACTTTATGAAAAGCGCCGACTGGATCAGCAGCATGAAGCTGAGGGCCAGTTATGGGGTTACGGGTAACAACAACATCCCTGCATTTTCTTATGTCAACCTCCTGTACCCAAGTAATTATTCTTTTGGCTCTGGTACCGGAACAGTTGGCCTTGGTTTATCGCCGAACAGCAATGTACTGGCCAACCCGGACATTTCCTGGGAGCGTACCTTTGAATTTAATACCGGTTTGGATGTCAGCTTCCTGAAAGACCGCTTTGCCCTAACACTGGAATACTACAATTCCATTACCGATCAGTTGCTGTACCAGGCCAATACCCAATCTTTTAGCGGCTCTAATGAGTATTTCAGAAATGCCGGCAAACTGAGGAACCAGGGTGCAGAGGTAGAACTGACGATGAACAACCTTAAAACAAAAGATTTTAGCTGGAGCACCAATTTAAATGTGTCTGCTACCCGTAATAAATTAGTGGCTTTGGGCGGCGAACCTGTGCAATATAAATATGGGGAAAGAAACGAGATTTATGCCAACATTGTGGGCGACCGTGCCATCCAGTTTTTTGGTTATAAAACCGATGGCATCTGGACTTCGCAGGCAGAAATTGATGCGGCTAAAGCAACGGGACAAACTTCTACCCTTTCTAAATACTTTGCTGCAGGTGGTTTAAAGTATGTGGATGTAAATGGCGACAACAAAATAGACATTGATGACCGTACCGTGCTGGGTTCTCCTTTTCCAGATTTTACCTGGGGCGTAACCAATACCTTTAAATACAAAGGCTTTGACCTCAGTGTGCTCATTCAGGGCGTTCAGGGCGGCAGTTTAATTAACGGTGATGCCAATTACAATGAATCGCGCAAGTACAACGAAAACTTTATCGCCAACCGCTGGATCAGTGCCGCCAATCCTGGTGATGGCAAAACGCCTTATTATACCAATGGTGAAAACTGGCTGCTGACCGATTATGTACTTGAGGATGCTTCTTATGCGGCTTTAAGGAATGTGATTTTGGGTTATACTTTTGCCTCCAAAATCAGTAAAAAATTAGGTGTTAGCGGCATCAGGCTGTACAGTTCTGTAGATAACCTGCTGTACTTAATGGGCAGCAGCTACCGTGGTATTAACCCCGAAGCCAGGACCACAAGTTCTGCCTATGCTTCTCCTTTAATTGCGGGCTATCAACGTGGCGCCTTCCCAATTGCGCGTACCTACACCTTCGGACTGGATGTAAATTTCTAGATATGGAAGCTTTTAAATTACTCAACATGAAAACATTAACCCTTAATATCTTCATCATCGCTGTAAGCATCAGTACTTTTTCCTGCAAAAAAATCATTGAGCTGGATCCGGTATCCAATGTGGGGGTAAGTTCTTTTTACAGGAACTATGAGGAAACCAAAACCGGACTTACCGGGAGCTACAACGGCTTACTGCTGCCCCTGGAAACGGAATGGATGCTGACCGAGCTGCGGAGCGACAACACCAAACAGGGTGTGCCCAACAGTTCTGCCACCAGCAACGTGGAACTCAATGAGCTGGATATGTTTAACCTCAATTCCGCGCATGATAAGGTTTACCTGTATTGGTTAAATACCTATAAAAATATCCGTTCTATCAATTACGTGCTCAAAAGCCTGGGTGTAAGTTATCAGAATGAAAGCATTGCCATCGCTGATGGAACTGCCCAGGTTACTGCTGCTCAAAAAAACCAGCTGGCTGGTGAGGCTTTATTTTTAAGGGCCTACCACTATTTTAACCTGGTGCGCTTGTATGGAGCGGTATTCCTGATTACCGAACCTGTAGATCCGGAGCAATCTAAACAGATCAACAGAGCTGCGGTACAGGACATTTACAAACTGATTGTGGCCGATTTATCCAAAGCTAAGGACATCTTGTCGCCTGCTACCTATGCGGCCATGGCCGATGCTGACCGGGGCCGCGCAACAAGCTGGGCGGCTAAAGCTTTGCTGGCTAAGGTGTATTTAACCTTAAACCAAAAACCAGCCGCTTTAAGCCTGCTGGATGATGTCATCAGCAACAGTGGTTATGGTTTGCTCCCTTCTTATGCCGATGTTTTTTCCATCAACAATGAAATGAACCGGGAAATCCTCTTTGCCGTTCGTTTTAAATCTGGTGGTGTAGGACTTGGAAATTCCATGGCCAATAATTTTGCACCCACTTCCAGCGGTAGCGCGGTCATTAATGGCGACGGACTGGGTTTAAACTTCCCGACGACAGAACTGAATACACAATTTAAAACGGCGGTAACCGCTGCGGCAGATGCCCGAAAGGATGTTAGCCTGGCGACTTTCAGTTCTAAACTGTACGTTAAAAAGTTCCTTTCTCCTGCCTTGGTTAAGTTTGATGCGGAAAATGATTTCCCTGTACTCCGCTATTCGGATGTGCTGCTGATGAAAGCAGAAGCCATTGGTTATGATGGTGCTTCGGGAACGGCGGTAAGCCTCATCAACCAGGTGAGGGCCCGTGCAGGTGCAAAAGATCTGGGTACCGGAGATTTCAGTACTGGTTTTTACCAGTATCCGGCAAGCGGAACCGCTGCCATTACCGACCCTACGCAGTTTAACACGGCCTTGTTTAATGAACGCAGGTTGGAATTTGCTTTTGAAAACCAGCGTTTCTTTGATTTGAAACGTTCGGGAACAGCCATAGCCGTCATCAAAGCACATTTTGCTACGGAATTTACTTCGCATTACAGCAGGATTGTTCCGGCCATTACCCTGGCCAACCTGCAGGCTTTGGTGGTAGAAGACCGCTTGTTGCTGCCCATTCCGCAGAAAGAAATTGACAGTAACGATCAGTTAAAAATTCCACAAAACAGCAGTTATTAAAAGCATTTAATCTCGAAACTATGAGCACATTATTTAAATCTTTAAGCTTCTTTTTTGCTGTGCTGCTCTGCTGCGCCTCCTGCAAAAAAACAGAAACGGAAAGTGTTGGCACACTCACTGCGGCAGAATATACTTACAACAGCGCCACCCGGAATTTTGGCGCCAATACTACGGTAGCAGCACAAATTAATTCCAGCACGGGCATCAAGTCGGTGTATGCGTATCTGGTGCGGAACAATGCCACAGACTCGTTGATTGCCACCGCCATCCCTGATAACGCTGCAGCATATACCCTAAACATTCCTACGGCTGCCTTTCCGGCCAATAGCATGAGCAAGGCTACGGGTGTAAGGGTATTGGCCAAACAAAGCGATAACAGTACGGTAGAGGGCTTTGTTAAAATCACCTATTTTAATCCTGCCTTACCGCAATTGAAGGATTTCCCAGCGCAGATTACGGCCAACCTAAGCGGCGGACTGACCAGCATTACCGGAAATATAACCTCAGATTATGGTTTAAGTCAGGTAGATATTTATGATGATTATCAGACAGAAAACGTTTATGTTTTGGTGAACAGCAATACCAGCATCAATGGCGCTAAACAATTTGCGCTCAACTATCAGTACACCTACCGGAAAGCAGCGCAGCACATCAAAATTGTAGCCAAAGACATCTACGGACAAAGCAACCAATTGGTAGTCGCCATGCCGGTGGATGTGAGTTTGTTTAAACCTAAATTTGTGGGTTTTGCAGCTTCAGTAACGCCGAACTTAACGGGTACCACACCTGTTACCGGAACCATTACTTCGGTTACCGGCCTCAAAAAGATCGAGATTTACGACAATTACCAGGGAGAATACGTTTTGATCTCCAGCATCAGCAGCTTAAATTCCAGTTTGAGCTACAGCTTCAATTACAACTATCCTTTCCGTAAAAGAAGTACCCATCTTAAAATTATTGCAACGGACATTGACGACCTACCGTCTGAATTGATCCTGCCTCTAAATTATACTTACGGCTCAACGTTGTACCGTGATGTGACCATGACAGCACATACCACAGGTACCAATACCATTTTCTTCGCAGAAAGCGGTACTACCCTGGGCAATTGCAGTCTCAATGCCAGCGAATCTACCATGGCCTTTTTGTTCTATGGAACGGCTA
Organism: Pedobacter sp. MC2016-14; assembly: GCF_020991475.1. Taxonomy (NCBI): domain Bacteria; kingdom Pseudomonadati; phylum Bacteroidota; class Sphingobacteriia; order Sphingobacteriales; family Sphingobacteriaceae; genus Pedobacter; species Pedobacter sp. MC2016-14. Next base: position 399,815 of record NZ_JAJMPA010000003.1, on the reverse strand, counting down.
CCGGACCTTCATTCTACAGTCCGGCCAATGCTTCTGGTGTAGCCAACAACTTTAAATGTAATTCTGTGGGCTGGACCATTGCCAATGCGGCGGTTTTACGGGCCACTAAATTCAGGGTGCTGGTTCCGGGTGCTAGTACAGGCATAGACAATGTGTATGCGCAATATGCGGCCAACAACATTGATGTCATTGATGAGGCATTTTTCTTAACCGCAAATAATATCGCTGCACCGGGTGGAAGTTCGGCCAGGTTTGATGCTTCAGTAGCGGCTACAACAGCGATATTTAACACCACTACGGCCAATTTAATTTATGTGCGGATCCCTGATGTAAGCGGAACCGGCTTTAAAAACGCTTTGATCCGTGTTAAAGAAGCCACTTCAACTACAGGTACATCCACCATTAAATTTGACATTTACATTCAAAAATAGCCCTATGAAGTACAGCGTAATCCTATTGTTGTTGTTTGCCTCTTTAAAGGGATCCGGACAGCTGGTACACAACGGAAAAGAGCTCCAGGCTGCATTGGCTGCGGCAAAGCCCGGCGCAAAAATCACCATGGCGGATGGTCTTTGGAAAGACCAGAAGCTGGTGCTGAAAGCAAATGGTACAGCGGAACAACCCATTAGGGTTGCTCCGCAAACACCGGGTGGTGTGGTGATTAGCGGTGCCTCCAACTTTAAAATTTCCGGTACTTACCTGGAAGTGGCCGATTTGCATTTTAACAATGGCTACAGCCCCAATGGCGACCTCATTATTTTTAGTACAGGTACCAATGAACTGGCCAACTATTGCCGGATTACCGGTTTTGTGATCGAGAACTTTTCTCAGGCCGACCGTTTTAAAAACGACAACTGGATTGTGCTTTGGGGCAAACACAACCGGGTAGACCATTGTACGCTCATCAACAAAATCAATTTAGGCCCTACCCTGATTGTAGAACTGAATGATGAACGGAGCCAGCAAAACTACCACAGTATTGACCACAATTATTTTAAGGGCAGGCAGCGTTTGGGTTCCAATGGTGGCGAGACCATGCGGATCGGGGTATCGCGTTATTCTTTAACACCATCCAGGACCAGCATCAAAAACAATTACTTTGAGCAATGTAATGGAGAAGTTGAAGTGGTCTCGGTTAAATCTGGTGAAAATCAGGTGAGTTTCAATACTTTTTCTGAATGCGAAGGCAGTTTGGTTTTGCGCCATGGCAGTGCCAACGTGGTGGAAGGAAATGTATTTCTGGGCAACAACAAGCCCTTTACGGGTGGGGTTCGGGTCATCAATCCCGGTCATAAAGTATTCAACAATGTATTTAAAGATTTAAAAGGAGATGCTTTTAGGGCGGCGCTGGCCGTGATGAACGGGGTGCCCAATTCTGCCATCAACCGTTATTACCAGGTTAAGGATGCCGACATTTACCAAAACACTTTTATCAACTGTGCGCATATTGATTTTGGAACGGGTAAAGATGCGGAACGGACAGCTGCACCTGAAAATGTACAATTCAGGAACAACCTGGTGTTAACAGATCAGGAACCCATTTATACGGATTACAACCTTACACCGGGCTTGAGCGTTAAAAACAATGCTGTGGGTAGTAATGCTAAAATAAAGTTACCAGCGGGCTTTGAAGCGACTAAAATCAAGAACAAAACGGTAGCTGGTCTTTCCCTGCCACAAGGCAGTGCTAAAGCAGGGGCAGATCTTTCTGTGCTGAGCATACAGAACTGGAACAATTCCGGTGCCTCCTGGTACCGCGCTGCAAACACTACGGGCAAAGTAAAGGGTAAAAAGATCGGCCTTAAACTGGCTGATGTTTCTGGATTAAGCCAAATGCTAACCGGATTAAATGATGGTGACACATTGGTTTTTGCTGAGGCGGGCCATTATAAGTTGAAAAGCGAAATGGTGGTTAAAAACAAACTGGTATTTATGGCTGCTCCGGCTTTAGCCGCTCAACCGGTATTGGTGAATGTAGCGAACCAATCCATTCCGGCTTTCATCAGCATTGAAAATGGCGGCGAGTTAAAGGTTAAAGGACTGGCTTTTTCCGGAACCTTTGAAAGTTTTGGCGATGTACAGGCTGGCATCCGAAGCACCGATTTGCCCATGAACCGCCATTACAGCCTTTTTGTAGAGGATTGCCATTTTTACAATTTTAACGAAAGCACCTTTAGTGCCATCAAAGCTTCTAAAAGCACCTTTGCAGATAGCCTGGTGGTTATAAACAGCAAATTCAGCAACCTGTCGGGCACGGCGATTGACTTTTCTGCGGAAAAAGAGGACAAAGGCATTTACAATGCTGAAAATACGCTGATCCAGAACTGTGTTTTTACAGGGGTATTGGGCAGTGCGCTAAATTTGTACCGTGGTGGAAACGATGAAAGTACTTTAGGCCCCTTTTTGATCGTTAATCAATGTACCTTTAATGAAGTAGACAACCGGGAGAAAGGCGCTGCGATGAAATTGCAGGGTGTACAACATGCCAGCATCCTGAACAGTATTTTTTATAAATCAGGACAAGGAGGCAGCAGCATTAAATTTGAGGAATACATTGCGGACGATTTGAAAGTGGATTATTGTAATTTTTACCAATCGGGCAAGGTCAATTCTACTTATGGGAAGGTTTCTGGCCAATTTATCCATAACCTGGATCCTGCTTTTGTCAATCCCGCTGCGCAGGATTTCCGTTTAAAAGCCAGCTCTCCCCTGCTCCATTTATCATCCGCTAAAGCGGCCCTTGGCGCTAATTTAAAATAAACAAGCTATGAAATTAAAAACACTATCCCCTTTCCTTTTGCTGCTCTTTCTTGCCTTTTCTAGTCAGCTGGCATTTTCGCAGTCTACTAAAGCACCTGGCGAAGTCTTAAACCTGAAAGGCTGGAAGCTCACTTTACCGGTGAACACCGAGCACAATGGAAACCCGGACGAGATCAAACAACCGGAATTAAACACTTATGCGGATGAGAACTATTTTTTCCTCAATAAAAAAAAGGATGCGGTCACTTTTAAAGCGATGACAGGCGGCGAAACGACCAGTGGCTCTAATTTCCCGCGTTCGGAGCTTAGAGAGATGCAGGAGGACAGCAAAACGCCTGCAGCATGGTCATCTGCTGAAGGCACCCATACCCTATTCATTGATCAGCGGGTTACGCATTTGCCCGATGTTCGGAAACACATTGTGGTGGGCCAGATCCATGATGCGGAGCGGTATGTGATCTTTTTTAGGCTGGAAGGCACAAAGCTGTTGGTATCTGCCAATGGTGGCGAAAGAACGGTGTTGGATGCCAACTATGTTTTGGGTACCCGGTTTACCGTTAAATTTGTGGTTTCGGGCAATAAAACGCAATGTTATTACAACGATGAATTAAAATATACGCTCGATGAAAATTATTCTAATGCCTATTTTAAAGCGGGTGCTTATGTACAATCTTCCTGCAAAGGAAAGAAAAAGGTTGAGGGTGAGTCCTGTTACGCTTATGGCGAAGTGGAGATTTTTAACCTGTGGGTGAAGCATGAAAAATAGGCCTAAATATTTTTTAAAATATTTTTAGGTTATTAAATTATTAATTCTACCTTTGCACCACTCCAAACAGAAAGCGTTTGTAGTAAAGTTCAGAAGAACTTTGATTCCGTAGCTCAGCTGGTAGAGCATTACACTTTTAATGTAGTGGTCCTGGGTTCGAATCCCAGCGGGATCACTTAAGGAGACACTAGATAATGGTTGTCTCCTTTTTTTATGCCAATAAAAATCTGTGACCCAACCTATTACAGAATAGCCATTTATAGTTCGATATTTTGAAAACATTTTTAGTGTGTCGAATGAGATTCTTTTAAAAAGCCTCGCTCCCGGCCTATTTAAGAGCTTTTTCTGAAGTTCGATTTCTCTTTAAGGATTCCCACATTTTTTTCTTCCTTGTTTTTTGAGAGATTCTTTGATACAAGATACAGAAACTCTAATATAATAACAGCTTCCTCATCATCCACCTGAATGCCGTTCTTTGCTAATATCGCAATTGCCCGTTTATCTGAAATTTTCTTGTCGGTATAATTCATACTAGTCATTTTTTATATGTCGTTTGGTTGATAATATTTTTGATAACCCCCTATGTAATCGTAAGGTAATATGCTGAACTTCATAAAACAATGCTTTGCTGATTAGTGGATCATGAATGCCTTTAACCAAATATTGTTCATCAGCGTTGAGACGCACTTGAATAAGCCCGCAATAGGCAGGATTACGAACAAGTCTAAAAAAATGTGACTTTGAACATTTCAGTCCTTTATCATGGGCCGTCTTTCGGACCACCTCTATCTTATTGAGGTTCTTAGCAAGCTGATCGAAGACCCATTTGATGATACTTGCCTCAGGTTGCTTTTGCACGATGATTTTTTTTCCATCCAATGTCGTTAAATTAATGAAGCCTATAGGTGCCTTGCTAGGATACCTGCCCATCTGTTTTGCCCTGCGAATTCCGTTTGCTGTGTTCAAGGCTCTTCTGCTGTTTTCGGCTTCTGGCACCGATAGGTAAACTGCAAGGATTACGGTACTTTCCGGTACTGAAAAGTCTATTGGCTGATCAATAGCCATTGCCGTAGTTCTATATCTTCGTAACATTCCGATCATCTCGTAAGCGTATTCAATATTCCGGCTGAATCGATCCCATTTAATGAAAAGTATATTCTTGTCTTCTTTTGATCGGTTTTTAATTGTCAAAACCAGTTTTTTCCATTCGGGACGATTGAAATTTTTGGCGGAAAAGTCTTCACGAAAAATTCCTTTAATCTCTATGTTGTTATACCGACAGTATTTTATTAGCCGATCTTCCTGTTCAGGCAAAGAGTATCCCCTCTTTTTTTGTTCGTCCGTACTGACACGGACATATAGATAAGCTGCTTTCATTTGAATGATGTATTTGTTTAATTTCAAGATTAGTTTTTCTTACGAATTTTTCAGCATTTGGTAATCGGTAAAAATCATATTTTCCCAATCATCAAATTTGTAGTTATTAGAAGCTTTCCAAGCAGGATTTGATATTGAATACAGCTCTCGATAGTTTATCACTATATTTGTCAATATTTGACAAGTTTAACAGAGGAAATCCTATGAGTTTTGGAACTAAAATCAGGGAGCTAAGAGAGGCGAAAAAATTGTTGCAAAGAGAATTAGCAGCAAAACTGGATATAGATACACCCATGTTCAGTAAGATCGAACGAGGAGAAAGACAAGCCAAGAGAGAACAGGTACTGTTATTAGCTGAATTATTGGGATCCTCTCAGGAAGATTTTTTGTCTGTTTGGCTAGCAGATAAGTTGTATGAAGTTCTGAAAGATGAGCCTACAGCAGAAATTGCATTAGACCTTACCAAATATGAATTAAGTAAAAGAAACAAATAATAAATGACTGTGGAACAACTAAAAGCATTGGAAGATCGTCTATGGGAAGCTGCGGATAAACTCAGAGTAGATAGCGGGCTCAAAGCAAGCGAGTATGCTACGCCTATTTTGGGTTTGATTTTCTTACGATTTGCATCTATAAGATATAACAAAGTAAAACCGCTGATTACTGCTGAGCTTGAAGCCCAGAAAAATAGCAGAATGCAGCGGGAACCACATGAAATAGCGATTGAGAAATGTGGATTCTATCTACCACCGGAAGCAGAATACGATTACTTATTAACGCTTCCTGAAAAGGAAAATATTGCCAAGGCTATTAAGGTAGCCATGGAAAAAATTGAACTATACAAACCTGAATTACAAGATAGTCTACCAAAAGATGAATATTTTAAACTCATCAAACCGGATGACAATAGTTTGCCTAAAACACTATTAAAAATATTTGCAGACATTCCGGAGGATGTAACCGGTGATGTCTTCGGGAAGGTGTATGAATATTTTCTTAGCGAATTTGCATTGGCAGAAGGACAAGGTGGTGGAGAATTCTTCACGCCTACCAGTGTCGTAAAGCTGATGGTGGAAATAATCGAACCGTATAAAGGTACCATATTTGATCCTGCGTGTGGCAGTGCCGGTATGTTCGTACAAAGTTCACAGTTTATAGACCGCAGAAGAGAAGAATTGCATGATACGGACACGAAAGACCTGATGGTATACGGCGCAGAGCGTACACCGGAAACGGTAAAATTAGCCCGGATGAACCTTGCAGTAAATGGCCTTAGAGGCGAGATAAAACCTGCCAATAGCTATTATGAAGATCCCTATGACAGCTATGGTCGTTTTGATTATGTGATGGCAAATCCTCCCTTTAATGTAGATGATGTCAACCTGGACAGGGTAAAAGGACAAAAGCGATTTAATGAATACGGAATACCGCAAAATAAAACTAAAAAGACAGGCAAAAAGAAGGATGATCCCAATACAGTACCTAACGGAAATTATTTATGGATCAACCTGTTTGCCACTTCCCTGAAACCACAGGGGCGTGCAGCACTGGTTATGGCTAACTCTGCCAGTGATGCTCGTAATAGCGAAGCGGACATTCGTAAAAATCTGATTAAAAGTGGAGTGATCGATTGTATGCTCACACTGCCCAAAAACATGTTCTATACCGTTACCTTACCGGCGACACTTTGGTTCTTTGATAAGCGTAAAGAAGATAGCGAACCTAAAGTTTTATTTATTGATGCCCGTAATATCTTCCGTCAGGTAACCCGTGCATTAAGAGAGTTTACAGAAGAGCAGATACAGAACATTGCTACGATTATGCGGCTCTATCGTGGTGAAACTCATCGTTTGGAAGAACTTATAACACAATATCAAAACAAAGCAAAAGATTATAAAAAACAAGCAGCAAAACAGGCTTCAAGAGTAGAGCAAATAGAACAAGCTGAACCTGAAAATGCCAAAGAAATAAAACGCTGGGAAAAGCAGTTGGAAGAAGCAAGAAACCGGCATAAAATGCTATTGGATAAAGAACAATATTATTATAACCAAATTCAATGGTTACAGGAGCGTTTCCCTAATGGAATATATGAAGATGTAACTGGGCTTTGTAAAGCGGCTACGTTAGCTGAGATAGAAGAACAGGACTGGAGCTTAAACACTGGTCGCTATGTAGGTATAATAATAGAAGAGGATGGATTGACAGAGGAAGAATTTAAGTCTGAAATGAAATCACGTTTAAGATGTCTTAATGATTTAAATTCAACATCACATAAATTAGAAAGTGCAATCAATAACGATTTAAATGATTTAATGACATGATCATTTTCTACGAAAAATATTTTAATGAATGCATAAAACTCAACAGAGGGTTTGATTTGCCGAATAATAAAATCAAGGAAGGCAAATATCCTATCGTTGCTAGTACAAATATTAAAGCTTACCACGAAATATTTAAAATAAAAGGCCCTGGTGTGGTTACTGGTCGCTCTGGGAGCTTAGGCATTGTTCAATATATTGCAGATGATTTTTGGCCTCTCAATACTAGTCTTTATGTAAAAGACTTTAAAGGTAATAACCCAAAGTATATATATTACCTTCTTCAAACTATGAATCTTGAAAATTTCAATTCAGGTGCAGGTGTGCCTACATTAAATCAAAATCATCTACATAGTCAAAAAATAAAAATACCTAACCTTTCTCTGCAACAACGAATTGCCTCAATACTATCTGGCTATGATAACTTTATAGCATTGAATAATCAACGTATAAAGTTACTAAATGAAATAACCCAAGAACTCTACAATGAATGGTTTGTACGAATGCGTTTTCCCAATTATAAAAATACAAAATTCGCAAAAGGTATTCCGGAAGATGTTGGGGAAATCAAATATTTCAAAGATTTTGTAAAACTAAATCGTGGGTTTGATTTACCAGAAGATAAAATTCAGCAAGGTACATATCCTGTAATTGCTTCTACTAGTATCAAAGCTTATCATAACGAGTTTAAAGTCAAAGCTCCTATTATAACGACAGGTCGATCGGGGAGCTTAGGTAAGGTTCTGTATGTAAATAGTAATGGCTGGCCATTAAATACATCATTGTATGTTAAAGATTTCAAAGGCAACGAACCTTTATATGTTTTTTATACACTCAAACAACTAGATCTTGAATCTTTTAACTCTGGTGCTGGTGTACCATCATTAAATCAAAACCACCTTCATAAAATTAAATTATGGGTAGCTGATATTAAGCTTCAGGAAAAATTTAAAAAATTAGTTGAACCTATATTTCAACAGATTGAAATTCTTGAACAGCAAAAAGATGAACTTCAAAAAATCAGAGACCGCCTTTTACCCAGATTGATCAGTGGCAAACTGAAGGTAAAACCACATAATGAGTTTAACAAAACTGAAAGCACCGAATCACATCAAGTAAATGATACGATAGAAAGATCAACGGAAGATACAAAAGTAAAAAGCAATCCTTTCTTTCAGCGCAGGGTATTGGCAGCCCATATTATCGACCATCTGAAAGATGAGCCGACATTCGGTCATGTAAAATTAATGAAGCTAATGTATTTGTGTGAGCACTTAGTGGAGATAGAAACAGCAAGTCATTACCATAGAGATGCGGCAGGTCCTTATGACAACCGTATGATCCGATCCATTGACAGCCAACTCAAAAAAGCGCAATGGTTTGAATGTAAGAAAACAGACAACAAATACCAATATACTACACTGCCTAAGAAAGAGGAGTATAAAAACTGGTTCACTAAGTATTATATTGATAAGGAAGCAGGCATAGAAAACTTATTGCTTTTATTTGGTAAAGAAAAAACCGAAAAAGCAGAAATGGTGGCCACGCTATATGAGGCTTGGCGTGACTTGAAAGCCAAAAAACAACTGCCCACTGATCAGGCTATTATCTATGAGGTCCTGAATAACTGGCATGAAAGCAAACAACGCATATCTGAAGAACGCTGGTTTAAATGCCTGCAATGGATGAAAGAGAAAAATTGGATCACCTAAACCTGAAATATGGATTATAAAACTACAATAGGAGATATTTTCAGCCCAAGGAGAAATCATTTTGCTGTACCGAATTATCAGCGGGCATATTCATGGGATGTCGGATCAGAGGAAGACAAACAAGTCCCGCAGTTTTTAAAGGATCTGCAGGAGCATCCCGCTAATGTGGCGCAGTATCATTTGGGTCATCTCCTTTTCGAACAAGATAATATCAATACCCATAAATATTGGATTATCGATGGGCAGCAAAGAATGACTACAGCTATTATTTTCTTAAGCTGTATCTATAAAAAATTAAAAAGAATACCTGAATATAATAAGGAAGCAGAGAATTTATATAATGAATACCTGCAAAATACGGACGAACAGCAAAAATTTGAGACGGTAGCATACGATAACAATTTTTTCTTTAACCTGATTGTAGAAAACCGGGAAGATAAAATTGACACCCGATCAAGACGACGCATTAAAGAAGCTTATGATTATCTGGGTAAAAAAATTCAAAAGGCAGAAATTAGGGATGTGTTGCATTGGAAATCACTTATAGAAAATGCGAAGATCACCACAGATAAGGTGGAAGGTAAAGCAGAGGCAACGCAGATATTCACTTTTCAGAATGACCGGGGGAAAGACCTGACCAATCTCGAAAAGTTAAAAGCATTTTTAATGCTTCAGATTTTTCTTGCCTGTAAACATACGGACATAAAACCTGATCAAGCCATTGGTTTTGTTGAAAAGGAGTTTGAAGCCATTTACAAAGCAGTCGAAAAAAATGAAATCGCGGATGAAGATCAGGTGCTTAACTACCATACGACCGCTTTTTTACCACAGGCAAATACAGCTATAGAACAGGTGAAAAATGCGTTATCTAAAGTACCTATTGGAGAGCAATCTAAATGGATTAGAACATTTGTAGTAGACTTGAAGCGCTCTTTTGAATATGTAATTACTATACAAGAAAAGCGAAATACATACAGCTCTATTGCGGATGTACTATTTCTTGATCAGCCCAATAGCTTTCCATTACTTATCAAGCTGTACCATTTTCACGAAAATTCCGACGAACTGGAATCTGTAATAAGATTAATGGAAATAATACTTTTCAGACTCAAATATACTTCAGGAAACTATTATACAAATTATCTTCCTCAGATTGCGTATGGATATACAGGACATAACCTTTCTCAACTAAAGGGACAATTACTCTATCATGCAAGGTTTGGTTTTAAAAACTACTGGAACTTTGAGCGGGATTTTCATGCCTACCTGGATGGTGATCATCACTATTTCGGGCTGACCAGATATCTTTTATGGAAATATGAAAATAACCTGCGGGATGGTATAAGAGAACACTATATGCTGTTTCCTGAATTCAATAATTTGTACGGAAAAACCAAACTGGAAAATACACTCGATCATTGGGCGCCACAAAACCCCTGTGATAAGGAATATGAAGAAGAGTTTCGTGAAAAATATCTGCATAACATTGGAAATATGGTATTGGCTACGAGAGGTAGAAATGCCAGTGACAGCAATGCATCTCCAGAAGAAAGATTAACTATTTCCACACTCATCTCCCGCCAACAAATGGAATCACAGAAGACAAATTGGGGAAAAGCGCAAATAAAAACACGTCAGCAAGAAATCGTTGGATTCGCGAAGGATTATTGGAATCCGGAAAACTATACAGACTAAAAATATGAATTATTAACAACATCATTCATGCATAACTTCATTTCGGAAGATCAGATAGAAAAAGCAATTATCGAGGTATTTGTCAATAACCTCGGATATCGCCATATTAACTGTCATCATACGGACATAACTGGTCGTACGGATGAAAAAGATGTTGTTATAAAACCGTTACTGCGGGCAAAACTGACCGAGTTAAACCCCCAATTGCCTCCGTCAGTAGTAGACCAGGCCTTTGAAGAGCTGTGCCGTACGCGTTTTGATCAGTCCGAATTGTCCGCTAACAGAGAACTTTATGGGTTAATTAAAAATGGGGTTCCTTTAGAAATAGAGAATAAAGAAGGAAAGAAAGAACCTGTAACAGTCAGAGTCATTTCTTTTGACGAACAAAATGTAGATAAAAATGATTACCTGGTCGTGTCTCAGCTCTGGGTACAAGGACCTTATATCCGCCGCAGGCCTGACTTAATAGTATATATTAATGGGCTTCCGATTATATTCATTGAGCTCAAGAACAGTAATATTGCCTTACGCAATGCCTATGATGATAACCTGATTAATTATCGTAAAGATATACCATTGCTTTTTCATTACAATGCAATTTGTATGATCAGCAATGGTCTGGAAACCAAAGTGGGGAGTTTCAATGCAGGATTTGAGCATTTCTTTAACTGGCTGCGTCCGGAGAACGAAAAGGAATTTCCAGATAAGCAACGTATCCAACAATATGGTGTCAGTCTCGATTACGCAGTATTAGGATTATGTGAAAAAAATCGTTTATTGGATTATCTGGAGCATTTCATCATGTATTACAATGACCAAGTAAAAATTGCGGCAAAAAACCATCAGTTTTTAGGAGTGAACAATGCAGTTGACCACTTCTCTCTCCGGTTACAACACGATGCGGCAGGAACGGATAGTGCAAATAAAGGAAAACTCGGGGTCTTTTGGCACACGCAGGGAAGCGGTAAGAGTTTCAGTATGATCTTCTTTACCCAAAAGGTATTTCGCAAGTTCACGGGTAATTTTACTTTTCTTATCGTAACAGATCGCGATGATCTGGACAGTCAGATATATAGGAATTTTTTAGGAGCAGGTGCCTTTACAAAAAATGTAAAATGCAGACCGAAAAACAGTGAAGACCTGAGGGAAATGTTAGGCACCAATACCCGTTATATTTTTACTCTCATTCAAAAATTCAGGTATCCCAAAGGCCAGGTTTATCCTGTATTGTCAACCAGAAACGATATTGTCGTGATTGTTGATGAAGCTCACCGTACGCAATATAAAGATCTGGCGGAGAATATGCGTACGGGATTACCCAATGCTCAATATATTGCCTTCACAGGAACGCCACTTTTGGGCAGTAAACAATTGACTCAGGATTGGTTTGGTAAAACCATCTCAGAATATAATTTCAAGCAAAGTATCGAAGATGAAGCGACTGTCCCGCTATTTTATCATAAACGGGTACCTGAAGTATTGCTACAAAATGATGATATCGACGAAGATTTGGCAGAAATTGTAAGCGATGAAAACCTTACCGATGAACAGCAGGTAAAGCTGGAACAGGAGTTTTCCCGTGAGATGGAGGTCATCAAACGTGATGATCGATTGGAAACCATCGCCCGGGATATCGTATACCATTTCCCCAGACGGGGCTATTTGGGAAAAGGTATGGTCATCACCATTGATAAATTTACCGCAGTCAGGATGTATGATAAGGTAAAACGGCTCTGGGAGGAAGAAAAACGAAAATTACAAAGACAAATCAATGAAACAAAAAACCTGGAAGAAAAAGAAGATAGCAAGCGTATATTAGATTGGATGCGCAAAACCGATATGGCTGTGGTGGTTAGTGAAGAAGCCGGAGAAGAAGAGAAGTTTCTCAAACAGGGGCTCCACATCAAATCGCACAGGGAACGTATGGTGACACCCGATGAAAACGGTCAGGAATTGGAGGATAAATTTAAGGAACCTAAAGATCCACTCCAACTGGTATTCGTATGCAGTATGTGGCTAACGGGTTTTGATGCCCCGACGGTCTCGACTCTTTATCTGGACAAACCGATGAAAGACCATACCTTGATGCAGACCATTGCCCGGGCCAACAGGGTTACCGATCATCTGATTTTTAATAAACCCAAAAAGAATGGGTTGATTGTAGATTATTACAATGTATTCAGAAACCTGAAAAAAGCCTTTGCTTCGTATGGAGGAGGAAAAATAGACGCCACCGATGCAAGTACGGAAGAGCTTCCGGTAAGGGAAAAAGATCAATTGTACGTATTACTGCGTGATGCTATCAGCCAATGTGAGCAATGGTGTAAGGAACGAGGTATAGATCTCCATAAAATTGAAACATCCGATATCTTATTTAGTAAACTGAGCTTGTTTGATGAATATACCGATATTATTTTATCAAATGAAGAAGATAAAAAGCAGTTTGTAGTCTACGACAATACCATCGATGCATTATATGAAGCCTGCAAACCTGAAATATTAGGCAGACGTAAAGAGTTTCCTCTGGCAGTAATTATTCATTACCTAAGATCGGTTATGGACGGACGTGCCGACAGGGGGAATCTTGATAGCGCCAAACGAAGAATAAGTCAATTATTAGACGAAAGTATTATTGCTCAGGATGAGCCTATTAATGCCGATACGGCTAATATACTGGAAGATTCCCCTTATTATATTAAAGCCTGGAAGCAAATAGATTTAAGCAAACTGAATATAGAAAAATTAAGAGAAGAGTACCAGCAAGCCCCTTATAAACATATTGAAATTGCAGATTTAAGGTCGTTTATTGCCGACAAATTACAGCAAATGATAGGAAGAAATACGACCCGCATCAGCTTTGCTCAAAAACTGCAGGAAATCATTGACCGTTACAATTCAGGTAATTCCAGTAATGAAAACTACTTTGACGATTTAATGGACTTCGTTCAGCAAATGAAAGAGGAAGAAATGCGAGCAGCAAGAGAAGGAATGACAGATGCGGAACTTGAATTGTTCGATCTTCTGAAAAAAGACAATCTGACTAAAGAGGAGGAACAAAGAGTAAAGTTAGCCGCAAAAAATTTATTACATAAATTAAAAGAAGAAAAACCAACAGTTTTGATTACTGATTGGTATAAAGACAATCAAACCCGCTTTCAGGTGCTTGGAGCAATTAAACGTGTGCTAAATGATACATTGCCAGATAGCTATGACCGCGCTATTTACAGTACGAAATGCGATGTTGTTTTTGATCATTTTTTAACAATGGCCCAGCGAGGGATTGCTTCTTAAAAACGATCTCCAGCTATTTGTACATTTAATCTTTCACAAACAACTTAGTGGGCATTTTGTATGCCAAATCTTCCCGTACAATCCCATCCTCTATTGGCCTGAAAATAGCACATGGTTCATCATTTTCGTCAGTGAATTCATCCGTAAATAGAACACCTGTAGCATGTTTATCCGATTTAACGTTTGGAAACACAACTTTAACGCGGTCACCGGCTCTCCAAGTTCCATCCTGAGCAAAAGTGTACGAATGCTTAGTATTATCTTTAACAGCCGCCTGCTGTTTGAGTTCTTCAATGTCCTTAACATAGATGCCCTTTTCCAATTCCTGGTTAGTTTTAAAAAAAGGATCGATAATGGGCTGGATACCATCGGCAAAGAAGCTGTTTAAATACAGATCCAATTCTTTATCACTTTCAATAATTTTTAAGGCACAATTACCAATTTGATATCCGGCATCATTCCAGTTGCCATGCATATTGTCAAATGAAGTGGGATCAGATATCAGAGGAATACAATCTCCTAATGTTATAAAATCGCCTGAATCCGGATATACAAGTATTCCTAATGGAGTATAATCATTTTCTATTGAGTGATCTATAGAACCAAGTTGATGGCTATACTGTTCTTTTTCATGATGTAAAATTCTCAAAAATCGTTCTCTCTCCAAAAGACTGCTTTCAAGAAGAGATAACGGACCGAATACTTTACGCTTACTTGTGTAACCTAACGGGTCTCCTTGCTTCTCGGCATCTTCTATAGATCCTTTAAAATCAGATACTTCCTGATCGATTTCACCCGCTGTAAACCGATGAATTTCTTTTCCTATACGTACGTAATGTGAACTCCCATCTTCCAGAATCATTTTAATACAGTAATTCCCATTATTGAAATTATGTTGTCTGTTCCAACTTAGTACAGGTATTCTACCATTAATTTCAATCTTTTTTGCACCGCTTAAAAACACTTGTCCTTTTTCCAGTAGTTCTATCCATTTTTTATGATCAAAGCTGACTAAATTTGATTTATTGATGTTTTCAAAAACTGATTTTCCGAGAATTCGGTCTGCAGGCCTCCGACATCCAGTATGTACATTTCCAACATTTGCATTTAATCCTAGTTCATCTATTTCAACCATGAAACTATCATTATTGGTAATCATAGTATTGCAATGAAGACACCTCATAGGTTCTTGGTTTGCGTCCAGCATATCTTGTATAATTCCCTGCTGATAAAAGGCAACCTCAGTATCCTCAACTGTATCGATTTCATCAACAGCAGGAAATACATAAGGCTTTCGATCCCCATATAAATGTTTATTTTCGTCCCAAAAACGATGGAATCCTTCCCACGTAGCAAAACGGGCCTGTAAAGTTAATGAGAAGTCTGGATCATCTTTTGCCGGCATTTTTGCCTTATTACCTTGGTAAGTGATTTTTTGCTTGCCGTTATCATCAAATCTAAAACATTCGCAAACCAGTAATTTATCAGGATCATCAAAAAAATCCACTAGTAAAATTTCTTTTCCGGCAGAAAGAGTTGATTTTCGTCTATATACCGATCGCATTTCCTGACGAAGACATTCAGTTTGGGGATCTCCATTGGTCTGTTCTATTTTGGTTACAACCCAGTCATCATTTAGTATTAAAACCATCTGTCCATCATTATGTCCTATGTTATCTATATAGGCACCTTTGGGCTGTTGTCGAGCATAATGTGCTGTCAATAGAGAAACATAACGTATAATTTCAAGTGTTGAAATAAACTTATTTGCATTTTCATTCAAAAACTTTAGGACATACTTTGCAAACGGACTGCTCTGTCCTACTGGACCATCGGATACAGTTTCTTCACCTCCTGAAGCTAACATCCATCTGGAAACTTTGCTGTCTAAAGACACGTATCGCTCTGAAAGTGCTGTACCTCTTGTTCGGCTTAGAAAAGTTCCGGAGAAACACGCATCTGCTATCAAGAAAATATGTTTAGCCAGTATATTTTCAATAAAATCCTTGATTTCTGAATTTGGGATATAATCAGCAACATTTTTTCTTGCTCCAAATGGAACCCAATAACCCTTCATGGTAAGAGGATGCATAAAGCCATGCCCACCATAATAAATGATTAAATTGTCATCTTCAGTGAGCATTCCTATAGCATTTGTAAAAGCTAATAGGATATTTTCTTTGGTTGCCTCTTCATTGTAAAGCGGTTCTTGTATCAATTCAAAAAAATATTTTGAAGTCAATACTTCAACAATGGCTTTTGTATCACTCACAGCATTATTGAGCTTATCCCAATCTCCAAGATAATTATCAATGCCTATAGCTAAAAGATAATTTGTACGTTTTTCCATCTAATTCAATGATTAATATCCGGTCACGATAAAGGTAATAAATTTAAAGAACTAACTTTTTTTTATGTATTAGATTGAATTATCTATAAGATCGTTTGAACGGAGCGGATTGTGGTCTATCAATTTTTCCTTTAACAATATCTTTTTCACATGGACTATCTCTCAATTGGTTCAATCGTCTCAAATCTTCCAGTAAAAGGTTCGAGTTTTGTACCAAGGGGTTCACAGAAAAAGCTTCAGAGAAATCTGGGGCTTTTGTGTTTAAATGGCAGTTTAAACGGTTATCCGTAAAATAGTAGGTCATTTCTATCCATAATAATCCACTACTACTGGTGCCCCTTCTGGTGCACAAACAGTTACTAAGACGTATAATATCACAAAATTACCTCTCCAAGCATTGGAATTAAGGCTTGGAATTCAATTCTGTCAGTACAAGTGAAAACTTTTCATTCAAATTTTCATAACCTAAACGGATGGAAATATGTTCAAATTGCCAGTATCGATAGATTGGAACTTGTGATTTTGTTTCACTTTCAAAGTCAAAATCATTTTGCCCGTCACTGTCAGTTCCAAATAGTTTGAATAATCTGCTAATAATTTTACCCGTCTCTCTATAATTTGGCTCAGACTGATAAGAGATGTCAGTTTTACAAAGAATATATCTATTTGACTCTTTTCCAACTTCAATCAGAAAAACATCGAAAAAATTAAAATACATTGAAATATCATTTAGTCGAAAAACTTCCTCACCTGTATCCAACTTAAGAAGGGATTTTCGTTCAGCATGTTGTAGGTCATGAATATTTTTTTTGAAAAAGTATTCATGACTGATATCTGTGTCCATGCCAATATCTTGGATTAATTCATTGAATTCATCAACTGTTAAAATCTTTGTCGCTACTTCGTACATATTATACAGGATAGCCGACTTATTTCGAAGACCTTTATCATTAGTAACAAGTACATCACAATATCTTGCATAGTAAGAATGCAAGGCATCATTTAAAAGATTCCCAAACCTATTCTTTTTCCCTAATTTGTCCTTGCTAATGCCTAGCATATCAAGAGTTTGATAAGACAACATATAGAAATCATAATAAGGTATGCGAATCTATTACTGGCCTGCGAAAAATGCAACGAAAGCGGAGCCAAAGGAAGCCGCTTTCCTGTCCGCGGATCTCGGTATGAGCCAGTTCTTCCGATAAACCTCCAACAGCTCTACCTACGCGCAGATTCCCTGGCCAACAATATCCCCTTATTGCTTGAAGACCCGCTGATATTAAATCCAGAGATTGATCATCCTGAACAATATTTAACATTTATGCCACAAGGCTTCATGGAAGTCCATGGTAATGACATCCTGAGAGGAGAAACCACGGTGCAGATCCTTAGACTGAACAGGGATTCGCTGGTCATCAAGCGCGCAAAAATCCTGAATGATATTGTTAAAAGGATTCGACTTCGCATATTCGAGCACCAAACAAATAGAATCACTGATGATCAGCTGCATATCCTTTTCAAAGAAAAAGCCTTGGACTTAATCGAAAGAAAAGCAGTTAGCATGCCCTATACCTTATGGGGAAGATATATTAACGACCATTTGCAAGATTGTGTAATTGACCAATTGCCGGATGAATATCATCAAAAATTCATTGACGCCTATCAGGAAGTATTAAACGAACATCAACCCTGAAGATGAAAGTATTAGTAAATCAAAAAAACGCTAAACCGCTTATCTGTAGTGCATGCCTGAACCAAAATATTACTCTGGAAACCAATATATTAAAAAAGACACCCGGCATTTACAGTTTCCACGTAAGTATTGTACAATTTTCACACTGACTAACTATGTAACTGTAATGGGCCAAAAAACAGCAACAATTGAAATTAGTGCTATACAAGGGATTTGATTGCTGGGTCAAATACTGAATTGAAAAGCAAATCAAATGCTCGCGTTTCGCCGGATAATTTCGTTTCGCTTTTCTTCCTCGATAACTTCTTTAGCCATTTTTTTGATGTCCTTTTCTGTCAATTCTTTTCTGATGGTAAAAGGATGAAAAATCCCAATAAACCCTGAGACAGTCAAAAAGAAAAAGAACGTTTGAACCCATGTGTTTTCCGCGATCAGATGTATAATTATATTTTCATAGCTTGCATTAATGATATAAAACATAATGGATGGGACAAGGGCCAGACTGAATATAAGAACAGTCCTTTTTCTATCGAACACACCTTTTCTGAGGGCAAATGAAATTTCATTAATCCGATGTCGATTTTGCAAATACCGGATTAATACCATTTTAGCTTTTGAGACAGGCAGTTCCGCATAAGTACCTTCCTTCAAAATAAAAATAATCATACTAGTTAATTCATCAACCTTCATGGGATGGTCGATCGCGACAAAGTACTTTCCTTCGTCTTCCCTAAATACTAAGCCACACTTAAACCACTCGCCATTAATCAAAATTTCTGTAATGTTCCAAAATCTGCCTATGGGATTCCAAAATCTATTATTCTTATTTTTTGTGATTCTCACTTTGAAATCAGCTATCCTGATGACCATGCCTGTAAACAATAAATAAATTGAAAAAAATTACTAGTAATAAAAATAACTTGATTTATTAGTACCAAAATAATCGGGAGGCCATGTAACGTACGGAACAATTTCTGGTTGATATTTCCAGCTTCGCATATGATGTTTAAGGAATTGTACTGCCTTGGCAAGTTTCCCGTTTACGTCATTTGTGCAGGCCAAAATTATTACATCTGGTTTAATGGAAGCTGCCAAGTCAATCAAATTCAAAAGCGACTTGTTTCCGCTTTCAAAAAAAAGATCACTACTGTGCTTGCATTCACCGATGTAAAATTTACCTCTGGAGATCGAAACAATATCCAGGTCCGTGATGGGTTTGTGCCTTTGTTCCCCACCATAAATATCAATTTGCGGGATATAATGGAAGTTATTTAGAGATCGGTTCCTAAGATAGAGCAGTGTTCTAATCGCTGTCATATTACCATCTGGAACAAATGCTCCCTTCGCGCTCTTTGTGCCTACATTATTTTTGACGAGGCTATTCAGTTTATAGGCTATCGGATTTTCGCTAAGAAAGTAATTAATATTTCCGCACCCTTTACAAATAACCTCTTCTTTGATTTCACTCACAGAATACCAGATACGTGAGGAGCAGTCAACGCACTTTATCACAAACCCCGGGATGAAGATCTTTCGAACAATTAAGGTCTGCAACATTTTCTTCAGACCGAGTTGGAGATTCTCAATATTCCATGGCCCTTCTTCCTTTGTAGTGAGAACTTGACCTTGATTCAACATAATTTCATAGCACCTATCGAATAAATCATTGAAGATGATCGTGTCACCTTCAGATTTTGCACTCGTGGCCAACTCATAAAAAAGATCACTCCAGAATTTGTCACTTAAAAAATCCCCTAGAAACTCAAAATCGTTGTTAAATAGTTTTAAGAAATGAGCCAGTTTATTACTGGAATCTGAGTATCCAGTATTTCTGTATATGTTTTTAATCTCGTTACTTCCAGTTATCTTCGGCGTAGTGATTGTTGTGCTGATGATATCATAAAAGTCCCATAACTGCAGATTTAACTTCCCATTTTTATGGAGATCCGGAGTCATCATCAATGAAATCTGACGCTTCTTATTGATTCGGCTGGCAGTCCTAAGCATTAAGTCAGAATTAAATGTCAACGGGAAGCGCAAAGACATATTAGATGAGCTTCGAACTTGAGCAATGGTTAGATCGCATACATATAGCGGATTTGTCGGTGTATAATCGATTTTAAAACTTAATTCAGGCAGAAAAATAAATGGTTGCCCCTGGAACATTACATGAACACTCTCGCGCTCATAAAAAAAATCTGGATTAACCTGTTTTTTATCTAAAATTGGATATGGGAAACAGTCAACTCTCTTTTTTACGAACCGATTCAAGGATGAGTAATTGTTCAGCGCATCGACAACAGATGACAAAGCATCGTCGTCCAGGGAGAATGAGGTTACCATTACATTATGATCTTCGCCAGAAAGATTTTTAATAACCCCCTTGAAATCTTTATCGGTAATAAGCAACTCAAACTCTGACCGAGTCATATAAAGTGTAGCTACCTTTCTGACATAAATCTCATACAAATCCTTGTTCCAATGATAAAGAAGATCTTCTTTCCCTTGATCGTCAGCAGCGACTACGATCTCAAATCCGTTATATTCAGGAAGAGATGATCTTAACTTCCCCTCCGTACAATTCAAGCCTGACAGGGTAGTGAGATTAGAGGTAGCAGCAAGTCGGTTATTGACTACCCCGAAGTTAGCCTTATTTATGAGCAGTAATTCGTGCCCTTGGAATAACCATTCGTTTTCTATATGGCTGTAATAATCTTTGTTTACAGGTAGCGTATCGTCGACGAAAAAATTCAATCTGAAAAATTTGTATAAAGGAGTTTCAATTCCTTTTAGATTATACACATTCGCAAAGCTTGACTTTGGAATCAACGGCATCAAATTCGCGTAATGTATCCCATGCACATCTGAAAACGTCTCGTCCAAAAGATGAATTTGAACAGGATTTAAGCGATACTGATCACAAAGATCTGAGACCAGAATCCGATCGGCCTCAGCAGAAATATAGCAGAAATCAGGA
This sequence comes from Pedobacter sp. MC2016-14, assembly GCF_020991475.1. NCBI lineage: Bacteria > Pseudomonadati > Bacteroidota > Sphingobacteriia > Sphingobacteriales > Sphingobacteriaceae > Pedobacter > Pedobacter sp. MC2016-14. Next base: position 378,876 of record NZ_JAJMPA010000003.1, on the reverse strand, counting down.
TCATAATAATTTAAAAGTGCTAGCCATTCAGCGGATACCATACCATTCCTTATCGGTATTATTGGATTTGATCTTCCACCCCAAAGCGTCAAATTCTTGACTATAAGGTCCCTCAATGATTCAAGCGGCAAACTTTCATCAATAAAATACATAAGTCGAAGATGTCTTGGCTTCGCGGTAATCGTATGTGCTTGTGTTCTTTCCAATATCTGTAACCTTTTTGATTAATAATTCGGGTTTATCCAATCATGATAATGGGCTCCATTTTCCGCGATATTGGATTTGAAATCTGCAAATGACATCGCTTGCACAGCGAGGAAGGCGTAATTTATCCAGTTAGTGTTATCAGCTGTATACCAGATCTCCTTGATACGATTACCTTCAGGCAAAAAATGCAAAGCATTCACACTATTACAGTTTGCCAGCAGATTAACCTTAACCGGGAAAACAGTTACAGTTGACGAAATTGCCTTAAGCAACTTTTCGTAATACACCGTTCCGCCTTCTTTACTCGCTAATCGGTCAGTCCCGCCATGGCCTAAGATGGTGAAAATCAAATTTTCGTTATCTGAATTGAAGGCCCCAATAAATTTTAGAATTTCAGTTTCGTCCGAACTTTCTAAAAAACTGCCACTACGCAAAGCCGAAAAATTCTTTTCGACACCAGAATACGAAAAATCGCGCTTTTCATCTTCAGATATCAAGCTGATCACAATATGATTCATAAGTATTTTTTATTAAAGACTATTTTAAATTACAACCAGAATCTAAAGCGATTTCAGAAACTGATACACATTTTCCCAGTTCGTTTTTAGAAACTCTTTTTGTGTCTCTGTGAGCTCCCCGCCATGGATCTTCACGCTAGAAATCTTAAATATCTGGCCGATAACTCCGCTTAACTCCCGATCCAAAATTCCGCGGTCGACTAGCTTTTCAACCATTCGTTGAAAGGATGCCGGCCTAAAAACCATATCATCTGAGCCTCGTCCAGTTTCCGACCATATTCTTTTCAGTTCTTCCTCAAACAAATACCGAACTTTAAAAGCCATTACCGTATCACCTGGTACGGATGCAGTTAGCTCAACGCCAGCTTCTGTAACCCCCCTATTTTCTTGTAGAGCCATCAACCCTGCGATGTCAGCTTGCATTTTATCAAGCTTTTCATCTGAAGCAGGCAATGATTGACCATGAATTGTATTGTGAACCGTCTGGTGCTGCTTGTTTTCGATATGGTTTTTAATCTCACCAATCTTAATTCTTAAATCTTCCTTCAAGGCTGCAATTTCCTGCTTCAGCTTAACTCCAAGAAATTCCATTTCACTAAATATTGGGACCAGCATAACTGCTGTAAAAATACCTAGTAAAAAAACATCATTAGCATTTGTGTCACCGGCAATTAAAGCATTTCTTCTAAAAAACAATAAAGAAGCGAGAATTATGACCAGTAATAACCACCAGGCTATTCTAAACCAATTTGGAAATTTCATAAAGCATTAATTAATAGATATCGCAATTTAATAAATTTCCTGCAGAACCAATCGATTTACTAACTTTTAAACCTGTTACTTTCCTCAATACTGGCACGGATAGCCGCAATTATTTCCTCCAGGTACTTCGTATAACTTTTCCCATTGCGCCTGCGCAAATCCAGGAACATCCTTTCACTACTAATCTTTCTAACTGCAGTTAGAAATTTGAACAAATAAAAAGGAATTAGAGATAGATTAAAAATAATAAAAGAAACTAAAGAATAGCAATAATTATTCTCATTGGCTTAACTAAAGTGGCATCATTTGAACCGTAACCCTTAGCGTTATCAGAGACTGTTATTATGTTTTAAAAAGTAGCCCCTAGTCAAGGCTACCATAGTCCAAAATGGACGCCAGTTACGGCTACAGGAAACGCTAGTGTGTGGCATGATGCCGATATTTTGACTAGTGCGTAACCTAAATATTTTACGAATATGGCTCTAAAGCCAATTTTGCATTTAGTTCTTTGGCTAAGTTAAAGTTTTTCCATTTAACAAACCAATATTTCTGAACGTTCTTGAAATCTAAAATTGAAGAATGTTCAGTTTTTGGAACACCGTAAAGTGTCATAAGTTCTCGTTTAAAGCTACCTTCTAAAAATGGGCAAACTAACAAATCCATCAATAATAAAATTAATTCAGTATTTGTTCTACGTTTTTTCTTATCAACCGCTTTGATTTTCTCTATTATCGATCTTTTTAAAGCAATTTTTACATTCGCAAAGGATCGAATATTTTCTATATAAAATAATAGATTGGTTATAGCAAAATAGTTCAACTCATAACTTAAAGAATAGTGCCCTGTATCATTTCCGTCTTTGATGATTTTCTCAAATTTATAGTATTTAGCGACTTGATCTTGGGACAACCGATATGTCCTTCCTAAGTTCCTTAAGACCGTAATCAAGTATAAAGTTTCAATTTGGATATTTTTATGTACCTGGTTTTTGTTGAGGACGAAAGAAATATCATCTTCTATCTTTTTAAAAATCAACTGTATATTAATTAAGTTAAATCGTTTCGAATGCGCAACTTTATGTATCTCACTTTTACCGTCTGTTGTATTGACTAACCCCTTAAACCTATAGTTTCCTTTTACATATTCAATGACATTACTTAATATTATCGAAAACTTAATGGTGGAATTTACCCTTGGAGAGACTGTATAAATAAATGAAGTGAAGTCAAGAAGTTCTAATAAATATCGAACGAAGCCAAATTCTTCTTTTTGCTTTTCTAAACTAGGGAAGTTAATGAGATTTTCAGAGTGTTTAAATTCAAGTTTAGAAATCGACCGATAGTGCTCTTCAAATAATTCTACGCTTTTTTCTAGTCTAGTATTAATTAAGGTAAGTGTGTAATTAACAATATCCCTGTATTCAACGTTTGTTTCCTTAATTATGATCTTAAATTTGGTTATTAAATGATTAGCATTGCAAAACGTTGAAATATATTTTTGAAACGCTCGGGACTTGACAGAATCGGGATCTGTCAGGTTTATCTTAATAGCCAACGCTTCATCTAATAAATCTACAACTCTTGATTTTGCGATTGTCAATTCTGTAATGATTGGTTTAGTATAAAATTTTGTCTTAATTTCATTTATTGACAGTTTAAAATCAGAAAATTTCATTTTGTATAACTCGAAGATTCTGTTTTTCGTTTCTTCATTATTGAAAAAGACAAAGAAATCGTCAACGTATCTGTAAATCTCGTAATCTTTCTTGAAAATTATATTTTCTTTTCTTAGCTCATCTTCAATGTCTTTATCAATTTGTTGCAGAATTAATTCAGCAAATATTCTAGAAAATTCTGGACCAACTAATATGCCGTTGGTTTCCCCGTAGTTGGCATTCTGCATTAGTCTATCAAATTTTCCCGCAAAAGTTGATTTCGATGTGAGGATTTCATCTTTTACCACTTCTTTATTAAATAAAGCCCAAACAATTGAATGTGTATAAATGCTTGGAAAACATTTTGATATATCAAATTTGAACATCTGATTATATTTTTTTTCTGCTCTGTGATATTGATAATCCTCGTAAAACTTATAAATATTGGAGTAATCTTTATATGTAAAGAATGTTTTCAAATTTTCATACTCCTTACTATTATCTTCAATAGCATCATCATCCTTTCCCTTCAATCTTAGATGCAATGTATCATTAGAATATACGAATTTTGCGATTTTGCTAGGTTTTCGTATTGAGAATGAGGACCGATTACAATAATATAATATTATTTCTTTAAACTCCTCGTAAAATGAGATGACTTCTAATTGATTTTTTGGGTGTGGTAATGCTAATTCGCGAAAATCATTTTCCTTATGCGTTATCTGATATCTGAACGGTACTCTTATATGTCCTTTATCTGAAATTTTAGTTGAACGGCCCAAAACATCCTCCTCCAGTCCAAATAGCAATTTTACGATCGCGCTTATAGACTCATCCTTATAGGCTTTATCCCACTGGATATCACTTCTATCTGCAATAAAATTTACACCAAAATTTGTTAAAAATCGGTAAAAATGTCTGTTGGAAAATATAATTGGCAACTCATATGGCAACGTATCAGACAAAACAACTCTTTCTTTTGAATATCCTATAGGCTTCTTCTTCTTCATTATTTCCAGATATAAACTATTTTTTCAAAGTTTGTATGCAAATAACTTCCCGATTTATCTCTTATTTTGGGCAATACCCTCGATGTAAGATTATAAAAAGTTCTTTTTGAAAATCCGTCAATAAAACAGAATCGCTTTAATCTAACTTTTAGTTGGTTATCCTTAGGGTCTAGTAAATTCCGATCTATTATATCATAAAGCATAGAATTTAATTCTTTTAAACTACTACAGGTCTCATTTATTAGGCTATTTGAATAATAAATTCCTATATAGTCCTTTTTTGGCATAGTAAGCCGAGTGTTTTTAGTTAGATACGATAGGCGACTGTGAAGAAGCCTTCTACTTTCAGAATAATTATAGCGCCGATTAGCGCTGAAAGCCTGAAAAGTTAATTCCATTCTAGCTTGATACTTCTCCATTTTCCTATCTGATAATAGAATCTCAGAAAATCTACCATTCCTTAAAACGAACTTGTATCCTAGAAAGTTAATTGAGAAATTATTTGAGGATTTGAATAGGTTGCACTGAAATGTCTTGTTGTTTTCAATGTTTTTAATTTCCGAAGAAACGATTCTTTCTATCTCGTCAATGCGTGAATTGACGTCGATGGATACTGAATATATCTGTTGTTGAATTAATCTTAAGTATTGATGTGTTTGAAAGCTCAGACTTTGTTCGCATTGAAGTAACAGCTTTGCGACTTGGAAGAATTTTTCTTTATTATTATTAGTACCACCGAGTAAAAGCTTAAACTTATTGACAAATCCGTCATCAGATTTTATATTAATTTTTAGCCCTTCATCTTCAATAATTTTTTCAACTTGCTTAAGGAAATAGTTCTTATCGTCCTTTTTATACGGTGGTGTAAATATTATTATTATATCATCAACGTATCTGGCGTAATAGCTTACGGAATTCAAATTCTGGATGTTTTCGTCAATATCCCTCATAAATAACTCTGACAAATACGCGCTTATACCTACACCTCGGGGAATTCCAATCCTTTTATCCGCTTCAATTTTTACTTGATTTGTAATAATATTATATTCATAAATAATATTATTGATAAATCGAAGCGATTGGGGACTCAATAACGGATTGTTAGAAAGTATTTTAAGCAACTTGTATTGAGGAATACTCTCATAAAAGCTTTTGATATCAGTTCTCACAACGTATTTGGGGAAATCATCTCCCAATATAGATTTAAGTTGTTTAACGATATAATGTCTATCCGAGGGCTTCACATTAAAAGTCTTTCTTAAATTAAATTGAAGTTGTTTCATCACGAAGTAAGACAAAACATTCTTCTGGGTTGTGTAGACTGATTTCCCAGTCTTATGGTCAAAAAAATGACTTAATTTTAAGTTATATGCTTTATCATTGACTTTTTCGCTTATGCCAAATAAATAACTTTCTAGATAGGTGTCCTTCTTGCCTTCCAATTCGGACAATTCTTGTTTTCTTTTTTCCAAATCTTCATCATCAGTCCCATTTCTAACTAAAAGCTTCGTTTCTATTTTAAAATCCGAGATTTCATCAGTTATTTTTAAATATTCTTTATCAAGAAAGTTTACATCGAATGACGCTTTTCGATTTTCTATTTCAAAAATTGTCTTGAAATTATCATAAGAGAACGATTGATTTAACATTATTCTTGCTTAACTTTCAACAAGTTATCTACTTTTCCTTCTTGATCATAGTTTAAGAAAGGTGGCAATGAATTTACTTCCATATTTAATATTATTTTTTGCTGATTGCAAAATAGATATTTTTTGCTCAATACTGATATGCGAATCATCTTAAAATATAAATGAAGATTAATAGAATATAAATTAATTTATAGGGATAACCATTCTTTTATCAGCGTCTATTGACCATCGCACTTGCCATGTTCTACCGTCTATTTGGTCAATTACAATAAAGTTGTAATTATTTATTGTCGGTTATAAAATAAATCGACCATTTTTTTCATCCTCTTTAGCGACCAAAGAAATTAAACTTAGGTCGGTTGTAAATCGATTTTCAGGTTCAGTATTCCATTGCACTTGCCACATTTTACCGTTGCGTGTGTCTAGCTTTATGAAATTATAATTATTTGTTGTGGGGAAAAGTCGGTAGATGGCATTTTGATTATCTGTACTGGGTGTTATGCTTAAACGATTGCTCTGAACCTGTGCGTGAGCAAACGAAGCAAACAAAATAATAATTAGAACGAGTATGGTTTTTTTTATCGTGTAATAAGTTTGGTAGTGCAAATATACCAAAGAACTGAGATATTGAAATGGTGGATAAATATTAACTTTATAGTTACCGATGCTCTAAACACCGATAACTCCTAAATATACACTCATAGATTGGCTACTCCTATCTGCGGCCTTAAATGCGCAGTAAATTTGATAATTGTAACCCGGTACATCTGGGATGGGAATGGTGTCAGAACCTGATCTTCTAAATAATCCATTAATTTTAAAGCACGCAAGTTTATGCTCCACATCATAGGCTAACATCATAATCTGATCGTCATTACGTGTCCCTTCCAGGCGTGTGGTATCCCATGTAAAAGTAAGCTGGTTTGGCTGGCTTCGCTCAACTGCTATAGAATTGGGTAAAGGCAAGGTACCCCAGCTGATGTTCACCTTTGCTGGATTGATGACCACATTAGGCTGAATACCCTCAAAACCATAATCGAGTAAATTAGATTTTGCAGCATTAAAGCCATGCAACCTTGGACGGTAGTCTTTAAATCCATCACGGACTACCGGCCCGATAGGTTTTAACCAATTGTGAGCATCTGCAAACTTGTTTCTATTGGAGGTCTCCCCTTTTCCTGCTGGTTTAGTTCTCTTTTTATACTTGCTTTTAATATAGGGCACTCCATAAAGCGAAGAGCCTACCATATCGCCTACGGTACCGGAAAATGGCCCGTTTATACCTCTGATCAATTTCCCCATTATATTGATAAATTAGTTCCTTTAAATTTTTCTTTAGCACTTGTTATCGCATCTGCAAGATCCAACAATGCGAATAAAAAATCAGCTAAACAACCCATCCAGCTAAATACGCAGAACATTTTGTGCTCATCTTCCAGACTGGTGGCAAAGACCCGGATACTAAATTCGCATGACGTTTTTTGCAACTCTATTTGCCACGCTTGCCCGGTTCTGGTTTTAAAGTCTACCAGCCACAATTCATCTTTGCGACTGCGCAAAGCATACGTTTTTATCCAAAGATCAAACATCAGCTGCTCTGGAACCAGTATGCTTTTGATGGTGAGCTTTTCGCTTGATCAACTTGAAGCAAAGTAAACCATCTAAACTTCATTTACTGTGTATTAATACACATTTCAAAGTGTGCTAATACAAAATCAGGTACATTCTCTGACCGTAACCGCAGAAAAGGCATATAAAAGCCTGAAAAAAGGCACATAAAATACACGCATTCTGTGCCTTTGCTGTGCGTTTGCTGTGCCTTTGCCGTGCCTTTGCTGTGCCTTTGCCCCGGACATGGTACGGACAAGTCTCCAGTCTGTCTTTTAATCGTTATTTTTTCGCTGTCTTTCATCAGTTGAAAGCAGAATCCGTTGCGCTTGTTTTTAAAAACAATGGGAAATAAGGTATTATGGTAATACATGTTACCAGGCTGCGTCCGGCATGCGTATATACCATCGAGCAATCACGTTCGAATCACGTACAGATCAACTTCGAGGTTGAAACGCATTTAGGTTACTCAACCCTTAAGCAACCTGGAAGTTGATTCAAGCCAATGGTTAAGTTGGTATATACGCATGCCGAACGCATGTAAGAAACAGAAGAATAATACATACGGGCGCATATCAATCTGCTTTGGTGCTTACCCAACTGATCGCTTCGTCGAGTTCTGAAAGCTGAAAACCTTTCGCCTCGCCAGGACTCACATAACTGAACATATCGGTGAAATTTTCGACTGCTTTCTGATCAGTCACTATCGCCATCTTCTTCCAATGCGTCAGATGTTTAATTCCCGCAACCAGATCACTCCACCATGCACCAGCCGTAAAATTCTGCACAGGCGTTTCCAACACCAACAGATAATAGATTTCGCCGAACTGATCGGTTAAAGCTTGCAGGCCAGGTAATAATACGGTATCCAGGTCATTTTTATCCACTTCTCCCGCGGCGCGGACACCCAATACATAATCAGGCAGGTTTTGAATTTTTGTCAGCATAAATTGATGTTTATATAGACAACAAGCAAATAACCTTAAGGTTTTGCGGCGAATGCCATCAGACATCACAACCTTTTCATTCAAATGCCATCTCAACATTCAGCCCAAAATCATCGTCGGAAGCTGGGTCAACTCCTGAACCGTAGAAAAGATAATCGCCTTCAAAGGGAAATAATTATAACCATTGGCCCTTCAGTATGTAATCTTGTACACTAAAGCCGAGGAATGGTAGCAAAGGCTGCAAGCTAATTATTTTTCAATTATCATGTTGTTTTACTAGATTCGAAAAACAGCAAATCTAAATATGGCAGAAAACTTCATTTTCCTCGATACCAATATTCTATTACATTGTAAACCGGCAAAGGATATTCCGTGGGAGAATTATGTTAAAGGAACTTATACATTCGTAATTGCTCCGATCGTAATTGATGAGATAGATAAGCACAAGCGCAACATTAAGAAGTCATTAGCCAAAAGAGCAAAATCCATCACCAAACTTTTCGAAGAAATCATGGAAAATGAGGTTCAAGGCTGGCTGTTAATTGATAAAAGACCAAGTGTTGATATATTTACCGCTAATGGACTTGACCGAGAAGAGCAGGATGATCGCTTATTGGCCTCACTGATGCAATTTTCGCTTGAAAATCCTGAAAGTCAGATTATACTTATCTCCAACGACGTTGGCCCAAGACTCAAAGCAAAAAATTTGGGCATAAAGGTAATCAAACTATCAGACAAGGAATTGCTGGAGGAAGAACGGGATGAATCAGAAATCAAAATGCAAAAACTGATCAGGGAGAATAATGAATTAAGACATAGGTTGCCAAAAGTCGATCTGTTTTTTAATGGTAAAACCAAATTTTTAACTTTCAAGGATTTCGATTGTGCAGATACCTATGAAGTATTTAGCGCCAAACAAATGCAGCAGTTGAAAAAGGACTACCCCTATGACAACACACCTTATAGAATGCCCACAAAGAAAGAATTGCCATACAGAAATGCCCTTGATGAAAGTTCTATTCATCATTACAATACTGCACTAGATCTATTCTTCCAATCCTACGAGTACGAATATCTTCCCGAGGTTTATAATTGGAAGATTACACGGATGTTATCGATCGAGTTTGAGCTCGAAATATATAACGAAGGCAATATTCCTGCTGAGGACATTGATCTGAGCCTATATTTTCCACAAGGCATCATTGTTTCAGATGCGAACACCTTTAATGTTTTTCCTAATGAACCAATACCACCATCAAAACCTCTCTCGCGCTACAAGTTAACGGAGGAAATGAATGAACTATGTAAAAAAAATCCAGTAGCATCTACTCCTGCGACCTTAAACACAAATCATTGGATTTCCATCAGAAACAATGGTAACTGTCAAGTCGATATGAAACACAATAATTTAAAGCACAACCAATCGTTTAAATTCATGAGGCTTGCCGTGAGTTTTGAAACATTGGACTATATGAAAGGCTTTGAATTTGAGTACAAGCTTATGATTGCAAATGAACCAAATTTAAAAACCGGAAAGCTGCAGGTGAACTTTGTCAAATCGCGAAACTTAAATGCCGCTTTTAATTTAGAAGGCAAAAAATTTGTGCTTTCACTTTTGCCAAAAGAAAGGTCAGACTAAAACGATTGTGCCTGCTCCTCGCCCGTCGCAGTGACAGTCCAGAACTTTTTCCTCTTATCTGTATCCACAATCTCTGTCTTCACAGCCAGCTTCGCACGCTCATCCTTAAAAGATGTACCAAAAGCTTTTCCCCGGCCAGAACCTTAAGTCCTACGCATTATTTAAACTTTTGTTTTAAACATAAGAAGATAACCCCGAATTATGCCATACCACCGTTCTGAAGCAACTACGCCCCCATTCCAAGGCAAAGTACACTATCCAGTAAGTTTAAGCACTGGATAAAAGATGTGCTGCCAATCCGGTCCCAGAAATCTATCCCAATTAGAATGAAGTGCCAGTTCAAGCTTTCTAAGATCTATGATTAGGGTATTTATTATTTACCATGATTGTTTTATTTCAATTATCGGTTCATGTATAGAAATAACATGTACGACGTGATTTTGCGCAAAAAGTCCATAATGTATTAACTCACCTGGATATACATCATTTGCAAACGTTTGATCCAAGATGAAATCCATATACCTAGACTTTTGAAAAATACAAAAGGTTCTATAATCACCACTAACATATTCATCTGTGGGATTCGAATTAGCATAGCTTTCATTGATAACTTGGTAAGAAACATAGTTTCTGAATGATATTGTAAAATACGTACCAAATTCGTCTATAGTTATTTCTTTGCATCCAGATAAAATTTTATCTCCTACCATAACGTCAACTTCAAAGTCGGATATCTTTGCCTTTTTAACTTCTAGAATGAGTCCATTATCATTAGGTTCATAAATATTGGTTAAGAAAACGCTTCCATATTTATTGATCGCATCCAGATTTTCCATCCATAAATGTATTTATATTCATTGAAAAAATTTCAAAAACTTATCTACCCCACTTAATTTTGCCAAAAGTAATTTTAAGCTGTTTCTTCCCATGGTTCTAAATAATGTATCTATCCATCCATATATTTATAGAGCAAGTAATACATTTCTAATGAATAGTTTATGCCTTCGAGTTTTGCTACCACGACAACAATACCTTTTGGATATTGACTGTTTCGAGCCCTTGCATCACAAACGATAGCATATGTTGATATTGGATTTACTTGAATTATTTTAAAATGATTGATTTTTTTACCGACAGTTAGGTTAATTGACGAATAGCAACATCACTGGGCAAAAATCCGTGGTAAGATTTAAACGCCCGGGAAAACGTTTCTGGCGCATTGTACCCTAAATTTTCTGATACCTCTCTAATTTTCAATTCTTTTGTTAGCTGCTCAAGCGCCAGTTCCATCCTGGCACAAGCACTATAATCACTAGGGCTACTAGCGTATTCCTTTTTGAACAATTGTGTAAACAGTCTTTTTCTAATAGGAAAAAGGTTCAGCAAGTCTGCTACGGTAATCAGTTTACTGGCTCCGGAACTGTTATCAATATGTTCCTTTATCTTTTTGATCAGCTCCAGATCATTTGCTTTGAAGTCTTGCTGCACCTGTTTTATCCTACGTAAAGCTTAATCAAGCTAATCATCATGGCCCAAATCTTAGCATCACGCTCATGGTGAATAGCCTCCGTACAATCTGCTATTTTACGGATGATGGTTTTTTTACGTCTGCTTACTTTCACTACACTGAAAAGCGCAACATCAAATTTTACGCAGAGTGAATTTAATTCGTCTTCAGTAAAGGACACATGATTGGCTACTGTGGAAATTGCGGGCAATAAAAATAGTACTTTATACTTACCTGGCTGTATGGTGGTACTGTAGGCTTTTGGAGGGACAATTTCTGCTACGGCCTCCCATTCCTGTAAAACAATGTCAAGTGGATCTGGCAGGGACACATCCCCTTTAAACACTACTGGAAATACAAGTTCAGGATGATGCATATCTACTGTAAGCTCAAAAGGCGCTGTACAATCCAGATGCATCATTTCTAAATAAAACAATCCTTTGGCCGTATAGAACTGCCTGGTAAATTCCATTACGCCGGGCACAGAAGTATGCAGCACCTTGGCGTAAGCCAGCTTTCGCATGTCTTTATTGGGCAGCTGGTAAGAGTATGTCTAAAATGGGTAGCTTGATGACTTGTTTTTTGCAGTGTGTTTTAGTTCCTTGATTTCAGATGGGATACGGTTATCTCAAAATTGTCTTACAGTTCGGTATCAATTGCTTTCAATCTGTGTAAAATCAACTATCTAGTTGATCATCAATAATATACTATTGTAGATAATTTTTATGTAACTTTACAGTGTGTTTTAAGGATATCTAATATGTATAGGCCAAATTTAATAGCAAATTTTTTCATTAAGAAGTCGCTTGATACCGGTAAAGAAGTAACTCCTATGAAGCTTCTAAAGCTTGTTTACATAGCTCATGGTTGGTACTTGGCCCTTGCAGATCAAGATTTAATAGATGAAGGAGTGCAAGCTTGGAAATATGGACCTGTTATTCCTTCGGTTTATCATAAATTCAAAGTGTATGGCAATAACATCATAAACTCCTTAGCAAAGTTTGATGTGCCCGGATGGTCTAATGATCCATTTACTCAAGGTGTGGAGATTAACAATTTATCAAAAATATCTGAGGATGACAAAAAGTTTCTGGATAGAATTTTCGAAGTTTATGGAGATTTATCAGGGATTCAATTGTCAAACCTTACACACGAGATTGGTACACCTTGGTATAATGTATGGAATGAGCAAATTGGAAAGAATAATCGTGAGAAAATAATCCCTAATAATTTAATTAAGGAGCATTATAAGAACTTAAAATAGTCATGTCGGAAAATCTAAATGACTTCTTGGCAAATTTAGGCGACATAACTATTCCTACAATACCCTCTGATCAACCGGATGAATTAAGTGCAAGTCAACTTGCTGATTTTAATCGCGTTCAAGAGAGGATAAAAACCAAAACTCAGCGTGCGATTCTTAAAAATTTAAAACAAGACATAGCAATGAGAAAAGAATACGCTGATAGAATATTTCAACTCCTTGCTTTTTGGTTACTTTTCACAGCCTGTCTTGTATTTCTAGTGGCACTAGGTAAATTAGAACTAACAGAAAATGTATTGATAGCTTTATTAACAACCTCATCTGCAAACGTAATTGCTATTTTCATTTATGTCGTAAAATATTTGTTTGCTAGACCTTCAAAACCTGAAACATATATCTAATAAATCTTCTACCAAAATATTTTAGCCGTTTGATAATTTAAATAGTAATTGAAGATCTAATTGATAACCCACGGCCGTTGCCTTAAACATTAAGCCAAGCATACTCGCTCATCCATTTTACGATGGCAGGGTCACGATGATCAAAAAACACACTTTTATTGTTGTCCAATGTTTTAATTTCTTCCATATCCTGTTCAGACAAACTGAAATCAAAAATATTAATGTTTTCCATCATTCTTTCTTTGCGGGCAGATTTCGGAATAGCCACTACGCCCCTTTGGATAAGCCAGCGCAAGATGACCTGGGCAACAGATTTCTCATATTTTGCGCCGATTCTTGCAAGTGCTTCATTGGTGAAAATATCATTCAATCCCTCTGCAAATGGACTCCACGCCTCTATCTGTACACCATTTTCTTGCAGAAATAGCGCTGTTTCTGTTTGCTGATGAAAGGGATGGGTTTCGATCTGGTTAATAGCCGGCGTGAATCCACTGTTGGCTATCAAATCCATCAATCGGTCTGGCGTAAAATTACATACACCTATTGCTCTTATTTTGCCTTCTTTATGGAGTTGTTGCATAGCACGCCAAGACCCGAATATATCGCCGAAGGGCTGGTGTATGAGATATAGGTCTAAATAGTCAAGTTGGAGCAGCTCAAGAGACCTGTAAAATGCGGCTAAAGTTTTTTCATAACCGGCTTCTTTGCTGCCGAATTTTGTGGTGATAAACAATTCGGACCTTGCAACACCACTTCTCTTAATTGCATTTCCCAATGCTTGTTCGTTTCCGTATAATTCGGCGGTATCGAATAAACGGTATCCTGCTTCTATTGCGCTAATTACCATGTTTTCGCAATCTTCGCCCATAAGCTGCATTATGCCAAATCCCAATATTGGCATTTCTATCCCATTATTTAATGTTACTTTTTCCATGTTCTATTTTTATTAGGTACAAAAGTCTGCAATGCCTTTTAAGCAAATGGTATCTATATTACTGAACTTTCTACCACCTTTACTGGATTGCAAGTAAACGTGCTGATCGCAATGCAACAGTGCTTATCTTTGTATCAAACCTGTAAAAATGGCCAACATCATTGAAATCAAGACAATAACTGAATATAACCGGCTAATGGATACTAAAACGTCGCATCCGTTATTAAACGTGGTTGATTTTTCAACTCTTAAACCAAGAGAAAAGTCAACGGTTTCTGGAACATTTACTTTTAGCTTTTATGCTGTATCTATTAAATACGGCAAAAGCTGTGAAATGAAATATGGTAGAAACAACTATGACTACCAAGATGGAACATTGGTATTTACCGCCCCAAACCAGGTGATGAATGTTGAAGCCACCGAGGATTTTACGCCGCAAGGCTTTGCCCTTATTTTTCATCCAGATTTGATTAGAGGAACATCTCTAGGCCAGAGGGTCAAAGACTACTCGTTCTTTTCTTATGATGTGCACGAGGCTTTGCACCTTAATGAAAACGAGCTAGAGGTGGTGTTAGAATGTTTTAAAAAGATCAATTTTGAACTTCAGCAGACGATTGACAAACATAGCAGGCATCTCATCGTGTCGAATATTGAACTGTTGCTAAGTTATTGTGTGCGTTTTTACGATAGGCAATTCATTACACGGGATCAAATCAACTCTGATGTGCTTACCCGATTTGAATCGCTTTTAAATTCGTATTTCCAATCTGAAAATCCACAGCAACTAGGCATACCTACGGTTGCCTATTTTGCCAGTCAGCTCCATCTTTCGGCGAACTATTTTGGTGATTTGGTAAAAAAAGAAACAGGTAGGACGGCGCTAGAGTATGTTCAGCTTGCAATTATTGAGGCGGCAAAAGAAATGATTTTTATACCAGGCGTAACAGTAAATGAAGTAGCATTAGAATTAGGTTTTAAATACCCGCAGCACTTCTCACGTTTCTTCAAAAAGCATGTCGGCCATTCGCCAAATGAGTATCGGCAGCTTAAATAAATGATTTATATATTCAGTTTAGTTTTCATAGTGATTTTCGCTAATAGTCAGATAAAACAAATAAATTTTTCTTAATTTGAGTTGTGTATACAAAATACCAACTAGTTTGTATTTTTAAACCAAAATATTAAGCCAACAATCTCGTGCTCAGTTGATAAAATCTAAACTTAATTTTTGTGCTATGCTAAAAAAATACTCCGCAAATGAAGCAAATATCTTGTTATCCTCTCAACTTTATCAACTTGACAACTTTGCTAATGATATATCCATAATTGAAACGATTGGCGACTTATTGCCAGGCGTAATACTAATTAATGACATGGTAAAAATGGAGAATAGCTACATCAATAATTCTGGGTGTTCTTTTCTTGAAAAAAGCAGAAATGAAATCAACGAAATGGGTGCAGATTACTTTAGTTCTGACAGTTTTTGTAAAGATGAAATGGCAAGTATATCCAGATATTTTATAGGTTTAGCACAAAGAGCCGATGAAACTGAAGTTAAAGGCTTTTATCAAAAAGTAAGAACTAACAAGAGCTCAGACTGGAAACAATACTATCTAAGTGGCAAACTTTTAAAGGGCACAGCAGGGTGCTTCATTTACATGGGCTTAGAAATCAACAAGCAGAGACATTCACTCCACCACTTAAATATGCAATTAAACATCACACCGATTGCACCAGTAACATTTCAGAAATTTAGTTCCCTTAGCAAAAGAGAAAAGGAGATATTAAGACTAATTGCAAATGGCTATGCCAGTAAAGACATTTCCGATTATCTTTGTATTGCCTTATTTACTGTAGAAACGCATCGGAAAAATATAAATAAAAAACTAGGTACCAAGAGTCTTGGCGATTTAATTAGGATCTCCGACTTATTTAATCTTTAGCGTAACCCTTTGTTAACAGACTCCCCCAAATTGAGGTACGTTATAATTTATCTTTGATAAATGCGGAAAAGAATAATAGTGAAATAATTAGGGGCAAACCCTTCGTAAAAAAGTTACAGGCAGGGCGTAAATCCCTTAAATTGTATAAAATTTAACGCAGCCCACCAACTTTGTCAAGCCCGCGGTGTTATTGACAATACTCGCAAAAAGATCTCATCAAAAGAATGAATTAATGAATATAGATTTTGAAACATTTAAAAATGAAATATCTTGGTTTTTCGACCAATCCGATGAGGTAGAGTTTTTAGACTCCGTAAAAGAAATTCACTTATCAGACAATTTCGAAAACACCTTTCCAGTTTTGACTGCACTTCTAAAACAAGCGAGAGTTTTAAATTTGAAAATAAACAATCAATTGTTTAAGCTATTTTCCTGGACTAATAAAGATGGTTCGAGTTGTGGTTGGCTAAATAAAATTGAAAAGGAAGATATTTCAGAACTACAATTAATTGAAGAGCACAAACTTTTATTGAAAGAAATTGGAGGAATCCAAGAATCATATCATCAACCTGAAGAAAGCCTCTGTAACAACCAAAATTTCATGTTCATCGAATCGGAATGTTCCTTAGGTATTGGAGGTTTTGAGGAATATTATGAAGAAATGTGTAATGAGGAAGGAAAGGAACCCATAGACTTTAAACATTTTATTTGTTTTGTAGAAGAAGCAAATGGAAATGCGACAGTATATAATCCAAAATCAAAAGATGTTTTTTTATTCGCCCAAGACCATTGTTTTGAAAATGTAGAGTCGGTAGAAAATCAGCCTGAATACACATTTTATAAAATAAATGATGTAAATAACTTTGTAGATTATGTAGAAACGTTGGCAAGTGAATGGAGAAACGAAATCAGGTAAGATTATTCAATTAAAAACCAGAGGTTTCAGATGCCGCATTACGACTACTCCTTCCCTTCCAAGTGCTTCAATTTATTGTGATCCACTTCTCCGCTGAACTCACGCAGCAGCAGCTTCAATTTTGGATTTACAATGTTTTGGCAAAAGGGTTTATCTGGATCGGCAAAATAATAATTGAGGTATTCTGGTTTATTTAGCTTAAAAGTTCCAAACCCGTCCACCTTTGTGATGATTGGCTCCGCAAAGTCCTGTTGCAATTCTTTGATGATAAATCTAGCAAGTTTGCCCTGAGTATCATCAAATGTGTAGACCGCAGACCGATACTTTTCTCTCATACTATGCATAACTGTTGAGCTATGGGTGCGCAGGTGTACTTCGATCAGTTTATTTAGGGAAATGATCTCTGGGTTGAAACTAACTAATATTGCCTCTGAAAAGTTCTCAAGGTCTTCGGCAGTTGCAATCCAGCCTTGTTGCACATGGGTAACGCCTTTAAGCGATGAGAAGATGGCCTCGGTGCACCAATGGCAACTTCCACCTATGCCAATTACACTTGTATTTGATCCTGATGCATCCAGGGGTTGATTCTGCCCGTAATCCATGCTTAGCCAGTCGTTTAAAGTCATTTTATTTTACCATTTTATCAAGATACACCTGAAAGATATTTCTGATTATTAAATCAATATTTGTTCTGTATGCACCATCCCAGTACCACTGCACCCCTGATTCATTGAGGTCATCTTTCGCAAAATATAGCAAATAAAAGTCCATGTATTCCTGTTCCATATCCAGGTCCATACATATGTTCCGGATTTCTTTTAAGGTAGAAAGGTAGTTCGACGGTTCATTTATGGTAGACGAAATAATGTAATAGACATAATTCCTAATCATCTGCGGTTGATCTTCATAGTCAAGATTTAGATCAACGAGAACCTTATCAGTTAATCTTTGAAGTTCAAACTGATGGTAAGGTCTGGAAATTCCCGCAAGTATATAAAGATTATCAGATTCGTAGCCCGCTTCAATCATTTCCAAAGCCCAATCAATCCAAGTTTCATCAACATCTTCGTTAAATGCCTTCTTCATTAAGACCCGGTAAGTTGAAATCACTTTGTGAGGAAAATTAGTCATAAGTTACGTTACCTGTAATGACAAATTCTTGTTCGTTGGCCTGCTCGTTTATTATGCTTCCGTTAACACTCACTGAATAATATTGCTGTAATGGTTTAAAGGTTTCGTTCTCAATACTTGGTTCCAATCACTTGGTTCTAGCACCATTATTCTTACGGTTGGTCTATTCATGGCTTTTGAACTAAATAATGCCAATCCCCAGGGATGCCCGGTAGAAGTTTTCATAAATTAATCCTCCAGCTTTTAGCGCGCATTTTCTTGCAATGGCGATCATTGCATCATCACTAAAGTCAGGATCATCTGCCTGGCTAAGCAAACTTAATTTTGCATAGTTGAAAAACTCGCAATGCGCATCTAGAAACTTACTACTGTTTTCTGCCGCAAGTTTATCTATGCTATCCAGTCCTGGATCATATGACAAAATTGTACGATTGACATTGTCTATTGCAAGCCGAAAAATATCCATGTAACCAAAAAAGGTATAATTTTCCCAAACTTCAATTTCATCAAAGGATGTACTCACGATACTTATGTTACTTAAATCATAACGAGTAAGCAAATCAATAAGCTCATCTTTATTGAATTCCCCTTGGTAATCCCTTTTTATGATTTCAAATTTTTTTATCAACCTGGGTACGCTTTCTTTAGGCCACTTAGAATTTGTAAAATCCTGATAAGTAGGTATTATGCCAGTCATAAAATCAACAAACTCGTCAGCTTTCATATTTTCTGAGTTAGGACTACCATCGAATTCATGAGCCTTAATTAAATTGTTTTACTAATGTATTGATAAAAACCGGCAATACAACCTGGATATTGAGTTAATTTATTAATCAAATTAATTCCGACCGATCCTACTTCAAAATCGGCAAATAATTGGATATTGATTGTAAACCCTTGATTCAGTCCTCCCGGTGCTCATGATGCCGATGATGGCCGCTGCTTTCTCCAAAAGCTACTTACAATACAAACTTGTTTTAGTTGCGCCTCTGGATTTGGTAGAGACACTTTCTGCTTGTGGTTCGAAAACGAAATCGATTTTTACTTCATTCACTTTTGCAATTTTCCCTGGCGGAATAATTTCATCTACCTCATCGTCCTCACGTTTGTTATCTCCATAGTAAATATACTCAAAAACAAGGTTGTCTGGCGAATTGTTAACCACATAATTACTCCAGCCATAACTATAATTTACACCCTCTTTTTGACCGGGAAATATCAATACTTCCTTGGTAAAGTTATTGCAAGAGGTAACATTTATAAAAGTTGGCGTGTACCAGTTAATTGGCAAAAGCAGAATTAAAAGGGCGAACATCCAATCGTGTTTATTACCTTGTTTTTTAATGAAACGGGTATACAAAGGTCTGATAGCAATCAATATTAAAATGGCTAGTAAAAGGATGTTGTAGGTTTGAACAGATACTATCATTGTTTTGAAATTAGGTTTTGATGCATGGTATATGTTTAAACAATCAACAATCTCTGCCAGAATTGGTTTGAAGTTTGTTAACGGTATAACGGTAAAGCTACCGGAGCATATGGCATCACCAAAAAAATCTTAAATAAAACCTGTGAAAAACCGACATTTAATTTCATTAATATTTTTGCTAGTTACTGGCTTCTCGTTATCATCTTGTGAGAACAGAGTAAAAAAAAATATCAGTATTGAAAGGCAAAAACCTAGTGTTGTAGCCCCAGTCATCAATAAACCAGCCTTTCCAAAGCTTTACATACCAACCCGAGAACTTACTGATGAATTTTACGAGGCGATCTTTGCTAATGATACCAAAAAAGTAATCGAAATGTTAAAATCTACTTTTCCGCCAAATTACGAGCCTAAAACAAAGATAACACCACTACAAGCCGTAATAAGAACTGCCGACAATATCACTTTAGCTAAGTTAATGGTAGATGGCGGGGCAACTATTAACGATAAAGAAGATGACCTTATTTTAGACGCTGCAGAATACGGCAGATTAGAGATCATGAAGTATCTGATAAAAAAAGGTGTTGCTTATAAACATAATGGTTCCTTTAATAAAGCAGGCTTCTACAAATTTTACGATGGTGCGAAATACCTTTTACTAAAAGGGGCCGACCAGCATGTTGGAGATATTAGCGGCAAATTATGGGTATTTCATGAAGCAGTGAGAAAGTCTGATTATGAAGTGCTGAACGCCTTAAAGTTAACCAAGGATGATTTAGATTTTAACGAATGTAATGGAGAAACGGCATTAATAATTGCAATAAAAAACAATAATATGGCAATGGTACAATACCTGATAAAAAAAGATGTAGATAAACAAAAACCAGAAACTTTTGATTGCGGTGATGACACTTATTACGGTAAATTGCCCATTGAAATTGCCAAGGCTAATCATTTTGAAGAAATAGTGGATGCACTAAAGTAAAAAGTGGTCCCAAACTCATAAGCTTACTGTTTTATCATGGGCGGACTTTTCATTTCAGCTGGTTTCAAATGTCTCTCGGTTAGGTTTTGTAGTGGAATTCCTTTCATGTTGTCCCATACTTTTTTTAAGCCCCATTCATCGGTAACGTATTTTGTGGTGATGCAATAAGCGCCAATGTAATCGTAAAAATTTTCACTAACAAATAACGTATCGTTGCGCAATTTATACTTTCCTTCAAGAATGACTTTCCCATTTCTTGTACCATATTTTACAATTTCTAAGTGGCTAAATTTAAGCTTATCCTTTGCTATTTTGTATTTCTGCAAAGTATCACCCTTTTTCTGCTCTCGCATTTCGTCGGGTTTTTGATAGCCTAGATAAACATTAAACTTTGTTTTGTTAATCATGAAATCTGCCAAGCGTTTATCGGTTTTTAAAATATCTGATGTGCCTGCAAGCCTTACGGTTTTTGGTGGTGGATTTTTTTGCGCAAATATGGGTATGCTTATTAAGGAAATGATGATGACTAGAAGACATTTCATTGTTTCTGTTGAATTTTTTTGAAAAGCAATTACTGGTCGTTACGCATGACCATGTCCGTATTAAGCTTTATGTTGGTTTGTGCTTAGTTATTTAAGTGCAAGCTTAAGCTTGGCTGCAGCGACGGATATCTCTTTCGACAATACTTTGGCATTCGTCTCGGCATCTTCAGTATCGTATCTCAGGTATTTCCAGGTGCCGCCGGTATTAGCATCCTTTATGGCCAGCAAATAGTTTTTCCCCTTTATTTTTAGTTTTTGAGGGCTAATTTTCTCTACCGCATTGTCTTTCATTTTGGCCTTGGCAAGCATGTCGAGCAAGGTGGTTTGCGACGATTCCAGTATCATGCTTTGGTTGTATTTTCCAAGGCAAATTGTTGCCGCACCTAACTTGGTAACCGGGCTAAGGGTAAGCCCGAGAGGCACTTCTTCGAAAATGGTTTTTATGCCCATGCCGCTTAAGGCTCCTTTGGCCATTGCGCTCATTTGGGCTTTAGGCATTATTTTGAATAAAGGTGGGTATGTCATGTCCAATACCTTATCAATTTCCATTTTATGGGTGTAACCAATAATAGTTTGAAAATCTTTTTGGATAATTTTCGCATCTTGTGCTAATGCAGCAGTTATTTGGAAGGTTATCAGCAGGCATAAAATAAGTTTTCTCATAAAATGATGGTATATGTTTAACAGTCAACAATCTCCGCCAGAATTGGTTTGAAGTTTATTCACTATACCATTTTTTCATTTCTCGGCTTTATTTTTTTGCTTTTTTTGATTACTCTTCCCATTCTTTAAACCCCATGCCACCCAATATAACTTGCGCTTCCTGTAATTTGATTAACATTCCATTTTTCAGCTTAGATTCTACACGAACATAGCCCAGGTAATCGAAAGTAAATTCGTTCTCTATATCTTGCCTGGATATGATCACTTTAAACTTGCCATTGACATCTGTTTTAGCCAGTACGTTTTTGAAACCTTTTTGCCTGACTATAACTCCTGCCAACGGTTTTCCATTAGCAACGTCTACCACTGAACCATAAATAGTATCTGCCAACTGAGGGGCTTTAACGTTCAAATCGGCTGGAGCAGGAAGTGATGGAAATATTGAATCGTTTTGCGTGATCGCTAACTTCAAGTCCATTGCTTGTACCGGGCTAGCTACCATTGCACCCAAGGCAAACGGCAACAACCAATTCCAATTGGTTTTCGGAATTGGTACCACGAGTTCGCGATTAAGTTGACTAGACAGCAGGCGCCCACAAACACTGCCCTTCTTCTTTTTAAAAAACTGGATCAGTTCTGCATCAGATTTCATGCTCAGGTCTACGATATGTTTTTCACAACTGTTGCAATAACGTTGGTCACCATCAGCTTGCATTTCATTCCAATTTTCTGAACATGGATTGCTTACTATCAATTGTAGCTTTTTCATAGTGTATGATTTTCAATACTGATGCACCAATCTACACAATTCCATAACCTTTTTAAATTAAAGCATGTTATAAGCCTTAAGAAATTGATTTGGTACACCAAAGGCAACTTACCCTCAGGTGATTTGCATTTGAATTGATCCGCTGCCATGTCTATGAATTATCTTCATACCGGAGGTAAAAATCCTCGATATTCAATAAATCCTGGTGATCATTTAGTGTTATCGGCATATCTATCTGTAACAGCCGTTACAGATTATCTTCATTTTTAATAACTAATCAATTTTCCTTAATTTTCTGTCGATGAATCATTCCCCAATCTATCATTGACTGTAGCATCGGTACCAGTGTTTTGCAATATTCGGTGATCTCATATTCGATACGTACAGGAGTTTCAGGATAAACAGTCCTGGTGACGAGTTTATTCAGTTCCATTTCTTTGAGTTCCAGAGAGAGCATTCGTGATGTGATCCCGGTGATACTGCGTTCTAACTCCCTGAAACGATGCTGATGACCTTTACATATCGCAAATATGATGGGCATTTTCCACTTACCGCCAATGACGTAGATTGTATCAAGCAGAGCGGCAAGTTCTTTACTTGTAGCTTCCTCAATGTTTTTTACCATACTAAATAGCTGCTATACTTTTTTATACTGCTTACAAATGTATAGCAATTATAGGATACCTTTGCATGATAACAAAAAGATCATGAAAAAATTTGAAAATAAGATAGCGGTGATTACCGGCGGGAACAGTGGTATGGGTTACGGAACAGCAAAGCTACTTAAAGCGTTAGGCGCAACCGTTATCATAACAGGAAGAAGACAGGCGGCTATTGATCAGGCAGCAAAGGAACTGGGTGTTCACGCTGTTCTGGCTGATCAGGCCAAATTGGAGGATATCGACAATTTAGTAAGCGAAGTGACTGGGAAATTCGGTAAGGTAGATATCCTGTTTATTAACGCCGGCATCTCGGGTACGTCTTCGATAGAATTAGAATCGCCTGAGAACTTTGATCAAATGATGAATGTTAACTTTAGGGGTGTTTACTTTACATTAAGCAAATTTATTCCGCATTTAAACAACGGTGCATCTGTTGTACTCCTTTCTTCTGTTCTGGCTTCTACTATAAGTCCGGGTTTGGGTGTATATAGCGCAAGCAAAGCAGCTGTTAATGCTGTAATGAAAACAGCAGCATTGGAGCTGGCGCCAAGAAAGATTAGGGTAAATGCCATTAGTCCAGGTGCAATTGACACCGAACTATTTAGCAAGATGGGAATGGATGCAACAGCTTTGGCTGGAATGACCGATTACCTGATCAGTCTAACACCCATAGGACGCATTGGAAAGCCGGAAGAAATAGGCCAGCTTGTTGCTTTTCTTTCCAGCGATGAAGCCTCCTTTATTACTGGTGCGGAGCATGTTATTGATGGAGGATCAACCCTTCTTTAAATATAACTAAAATACTTGTTAAGAAGTCAATCGTGCTACCTGCCGCAATTAGGGTAGCACGGTTGTAGCCGGTTTTCGCAGGCGCCTTCCTTCCTCCCTCTTCAGCAGTCTTATAGGTTAGGGTTGCTATAAAATCTGACTTAGATCTTGCTATTTCAAATTTGAACATTATTCTGATTTATATTAGCCATTTTTTTCAAGATATTGAGGAGGCACATGATCTGTTAACCAAACGCCATTGTCCGATATAAAAAAATGAAAGTTATCATTATACATTTGCCCGGCCAACACTTTAAAAACAAATGGCTTTCCATGCCTCTGCCCTACTTTTATTGCAGTCTCAATGTCACTACTTAAATGAGTGTGTTGCCTACTACACTTCTCAAGTCCTGTTGCGTTATAAAGTTTTGGTCTTTCTGAGTGGGTGTCTTCAGTCATGATTAGAGAGTTAATATTTGGGGTTATTTCCTTGTGCAACTTACAAAATTTTACGTCGATCCAAAAATGTAACCTTTGCCATATAATTAAGCTGATTAAGTTAGCTGCTTTAGACAGTGATAGCATTGGGTAAAGGAAATCTCCTTCTCTCCTACCTTTTCATCCTCTAGAACAGGAGGTAGAAATCAAATAGTTTAAAATAAATTTGGGTTTATACAAAAATAAAAAACATACTATGCTCTATATAGCATGAAGTATGGCAAAGAAAAACAGAAAAGCCCCAAGGCGCGATGATGAGTTATGGAAGGGCGCCTTAGAAGAGGTTTTTGACGATTTCCTTCGGTTCTTTTTTCCAGATGCAGATGAACTATTTGCGATGGACAAAAGGTTTACATTTTTAGATAAAGAATTTAACAAACTTTTCCCATCTACAGAGGATAGTGGTAAAGTACGTTTCGTGGATAAATTGGTACGTGTGCCTTTAAAAGATGGTGGGTCTAGGTTCATCCTGGTTCATGTGGAGGTGCAGGGGAAAAAGGGGAATGAAGATCTTAGTGCACGCATGTTTAGGTATTATTATTTGGCCAGAGATAAACACAACGTATCCATTACCGCATTCGCCATTTTAATTGATGATGTTAAAGGTTATCTGCCTTTGCCCTACCGTGATGAATACCTTGGCACGAAGCTTAGCTATGAGTTTAACACCTATAAACTCCTGGATCAGGATGAAGCAGAACTGAGAAAAAACCCAAATGTTTTTGCAGTAATTGCATTAGTAGTTTTGCTGGCTTTGAAGAATAAAAACGCCAATGATCAAGATCTGAAACGAATGAAGCTTGATTTAGCTACTGAATTGACTAAGAGAAAAGTAAGTCTAAAAAAACATAATGCAGTGATGATGTTTTTGACCTACTATGTAAATTTTGAAAACCCACAAATGTTCACGACCTTTGAAAAAGAAGTAGAACAACTAACAGGAAGGACAGTACCTATGACAGTTAAAGAAATATTAGTTGGCAGAGCAGTAAATCAAGCTCGAGAAGAAGTTAGATTAGAACTTCAATTAGAAGCGCTGGAAAAAGCGCTGGAAGAAAAACAACAAATTGCTAGAAATCTTATCAACAAAGGTATCTCATTAGAGATTATCTCCGATGCTACTGGTCTTAGTATTGAAGAACTTGCTGCGCTTTAATACATCCTGTTTATAGTGAATATTGGAATTTTGGCTTACCATTCAAATAGCAAACCGCAAAGTCAAAGAGAAATGAACACTGAACTGCACGATATAAAGACTAACATTGAAATAGGTAAACAAAGCTGTTCCTTTACAAATAATTACCTTTAGTTTCTAAAATTTGAGTTTGATTTTATCTAACGGTTTTTACTATCTTTAGAAAAATTTTTAACCTTCATATCTATGAAATCTCTCTCTTTCTATACTGGTATTTTGCTTGTATCAGTTGCAATTACATCTTGCCAAAAGGAACTTGAACCTGAAAAAAATCCTACGCTTCCGTCTGGTTATGGAAATATCTCCTTCGTAGCGAAGGCATCGAGTTCGAAAACGAAAGTTTCCGCTTTAAATGGAATAAAGATCAACAATGTTGACTCTGCAGCTATTCCTTTAGAAGTAGACTGGTCCTCAGCGACTGTATATGTTGAAAAGATCACTTTTACTGGAAAAAGCAATAATTTACTAGATACTACTGTGATGGTTGAGAAAAATCTGGATCTTCTAGCTGTTAATTCAATTGCGGGAAATATTAAGTTACCTTCAGGTTCGTACAAAGATGTTGAAGTTAAGATGTACTGTAAGAAATTTGTATGGCCTGAACTGGCATTCTTCTTTAAAGGTACCTTCAAAAGTTTTCATGGCACAAGAGATAGTATCATATTGGCGAGTTCTCTTCCTTTTCAAGCTAGTCTCCGTGTTCCTGAAATCGTTATCAAGCCTGTTGACAAATACAAAGCGACTTTCAATTTTAATTTAATTAATTTACTTAGCGGATTTTCGTTGAGAACTATGGAATCTGCTCAACAAATTAACAGAGATGGCAAGAGGACATATAGCATTTTTAAAGGAGGCTCTGAAAATCCCCCTCTTTTTAACGAACTCTTACAGAACTGGCAAAACGTAACCGAGGTTTTGATTAGTAAAGATTAAAACTTTATAATATAATTTTAAAAGCAAAAAGCCTCAAATTTCTTTGAGGCTTTTTTTATGTGATCCCGCTGGGATTTGCAACTTTTGAAAACCCACAAATGTTCACGACCTTTGAAAAAGAAGTAGAACAACTAACAGGAAGGACAGTACCTATGACAGTTAAAGAAATATTAGTTGGCAGAGCAATTAAACAAAGTTTAGAAGACGGTATCGCAATAGGTGAATTGAAAGCGCTGGAAGAAAAAAAACAAATTGCTAGAAATTTAATCACTAAAGGTATCTCATTAGAAGTTATTTCAGACGCTACCGGTCTTAGCATTGAAGAACTCGCCACGCTTTAATACATCCATATCCCTCATCTCGCAATGGGACTATTATAATTTTGATAATGGTAGTTTTTACCAAATGGTAAATGAACTGCTGGTAAAAAAACCGAAATTTACCTTATGGAAGCATTCATCAATTACGTGCTGCAGTTTGGTAACCTGAATAAGCAGCAAACGGATTTTATTATAGGTAAGGCAAAAGCACTGGAACTTAGAAAGGAAGACTATTTTTCTGAAGCTGGAAAGATACCAAGGCACTTGGGATTTCTACTGGAAGGCGTGGTTCGTTTCTGTTACTACAATAATAAAGGGGAAGAGATTACGCATTCATTCGTTGAAGAAAATAATTTTGTTTCAGACCAGCAAAGGTTCGATGCAGAGATCATTTCATCCGAATATATTCAGGCAGAGACCGATTGTAAATTACTTGTCTTTTCCAAAAAGGATTGGGACGAGATCGGCAATACCATTGTTAGCTGGAAAGAAATTGAGAACCTGATTTTAAAAAATTGCCTACTGAAAGCGATCGAACGCAGAAGTCCTTTGGTCTCGGAAGATGCAACCAACCGTTATCTGTTGTTCAATCAACATTTTCCGGGCCTCGTTAATCGGGTACCACTTTCACATGTTGCTTCTTACCTGGGCATTACGCAACAATCATTGAGCCGGATACGGCGAAATGTCCGATAATTGTCTTTTTTAATTGTAGGCGGTGCTTTTTACCAAATGGTAAAAGCTTTACTGCCTGTCTTCACAACCTTTGTTTCATTATTTAAACAATTTAAAGATGAGCAAAAAGATCGTATTAATAACCGGAACCAATAGTGGTTTCGGCTGGCTGACCGCCCAAAGCGTTGCGGCATTGGGGCACCAGGTTTACGCCACCATGAGAGATACCAAAGGTAAGAATGCGGAAAAGGCTGAAGCTTTGGGAGCCGTAGCAAATGTGACCGTGCTGGATGTGACACTGACAGATGACGAAAGCGTTAAGCAAGCCATTGATAAAATTATAGCAAAAGAAGGCACCATTGATGTACTGGTTAATAATGCCGGCGTTTCGATGAATGGCGTAGCAGAAAGTTTCACTACCGCCGATGTACAGGCCATATTTGACGTGAACGTGTTTGCACCCTGGAGATTCATTAAACAGGTATTGCCGGCTATGCGCAAGCAGCAGGACGGCCTGATCATTAACATCACCAGTGGCTTTGGCCGGGTTTCCTTTCCCTTCGCTACGATATACGCGGGGTCTAAGTTTGGACTGGAAGGAATTAGCGAAGGCTTGCATTACGAACTCAAACGTTTGGGTATAGACGTGGCTATTGTGGAGCCCGGAGCCTTTCCTACAGAAATGCAGCAAAAAACCCAGTACGCTTCAGACCAGTCGGTATTTGAAGGTTACAGCAGTATCGCTGACATCCCCAATAAGATGGTAGCAGCCGTAACAGGCCATATTCAAAGCGAAAATCCAAACCCTCAAGATGTTGCAGATGCGATCGTAAAGCTAATTGATACAGAAAAAGGCAAAAGACCTTTAAGAACGGTGGTTGACCGCATCACCGGCGAATATATAAAAGCGGCCAACCAAGCGGTAGCTGAACAGTTCGGAAAAGGCTTGACCGTGTTCGGCATGGCTGAGCTTTTAAATTAAATTCAAAAAGCGGCAGTGGCTTCGAACTCATTGTCGCTTTTAAAAATTGATTTCAAGTTTGTAAGTTAAATATCAATAGGATCAACCTTTTTATACAAGCCATCTGCGATGCGGATAGGAATACATTTGTTCTAGGTCCCAGACCTGGTCATACCACTCAATCAAGGCATTCAGCAGTTCAATAGTACAAAAAATACTCATTTTTAGGTATTGGCTATTGAAAAAACTTGATCTAATTTTAGCAAGAAAAATCAGATAAGTGTTCATCATTATCAAAAGCACAGATAAAGTTTTCTGGTAAACTACGGGTAAGACATCATCTAAATCAAATATACACCTGAAATGAAAACAATAATATTCGCTGCTTTAATGCTTTGTGGTATCTCTGCTGAAAGCTTTGCACAGACGCTGAGTGGCGAATATCGCAATGATGGAAAATCTACAGGTTCCTATTACACTAGGGTCAAATGGCAAGTATCCTACACTTTTATAGAAAAGAATAACTTATTTTACATTAAGTTCTATAATCCCAGGATAACGGTACCTAATTATTCTCTCTACCATGATGAGTTTAACAAAGAGTATTCGGTTGCCGATCTTAAGCTGGCAAGCTGGCCGAATGCGAGGCAGCTTCCCTTTGCCATGTCCGTTAAAGCTAATGTGAGTGATGGGAATAATAATT
Organism: Pedobacter sp. MC2016-14; assembly: GCF_020991475.1. Classification (NCBI taxonomy): domain Bacteria; kingdom Pseudomonadati; phylum Bacteroidota; class Sphingobacteriia; order Sphingobacteriales; family Sphingobacteriaceae; genus Pedobacter; species Pedobacter sp. MC2016-14. The sequence goes on along the minus strand of NZ_JAJMPA010000003.1, from coordinate 349,686 downwards.
ACGAAGTGACTGCCTCCTGTAATGCAGACTTTACTTGTGGGGATACTTACATCGCTTCTAAAGCCGATCTGAAAAATGTTACTACACGAAACTTCAGCGTAACAGCCACAACTTACTTCAGAGCAAACCTGGGAGGGGAACCGGCGGTGGACGAGATATTGAAAAGCAAAAGGCAGTCAACCGGTAAAATGGCTAAGAATAATTCCACAAATCCTAGCCAGGATCCAATGTCAACAACATCTGCAACAACGAGTGTAGCCAATGTACAAGAAGCACAGCAAAATTTTGAAAGCAAACTCAATGACGCGATTGCTTTTGGACAAAAATTAGAAAGTAGCTTTTATTCTATGCAGGAAGTAGATAAAAATAGAAAAGAGCTAAATGAACTGTCATCTCTGGAAGGGAAATTTAATTCAGTAGAGGAAATTGAAATGACTTTTCAGAAAAAATTCAATCAAATTGCAGCTACCTTAGATAAAACGGTGGAGTCTGAAAACACAGCAATGATGAACAATGCAAGTACAATGAATCATTTGTTAGGTGGGAATGAACTGATGGGACAAGGGATAGGATTAGCAGCTGGGCTTTTAAATCAAATTGGTGCTGGAGAGCGAAAAAGAGAATATGAAGAACGATTGAGAAAACAAAAAGAAGAACAAATTAGTAGGCTAAAAGCAATGAAAGCCAGTCAGGTGGTAGAAGTGCGTAAAGCATTGCTGGAAACTTTTCGAGACGGAGGTTTACCCGTATCTTCAAAATCAATTGACAATAAAGTAGTCTATGTTTTTTCGTATAGCACAAACAGGTATTCGTTTATAAGAGATAAACCAAAGCTTTTGGTAACAAATGTTTTTCCGATAATAAGAAATAAAAATGGAACATGGCCATTTAAAAACACGCTGATCAAAGACTTACGAAACCACTTTAACAACGATGACGTACCTGTGATACTCGGTTTTTTCACATCGGAAAATGATGCAAATAGCTTACGGGATTCATTTTTGTATTTGGCGAGCCAATGCGATTTTGATTTAAAGTTCTCCACCTATTCTAATAAAACTGAAACCATAACAAATGAAAATAACGATAATGATTTTTGGAAAAACTAATAGTATGAAAAAAGTAGCAATTATGGGTTTGCTGTGCTTTGCGACAATGCAAACATTTGGACAAGCAAAAGATGCGAATAGCATATATGCACAAGCAGAAGAACAATTTACCGCAAAAAACTATAACGATGCCCTTTCCAAATTGGCTTTGTATGAAAATCTTTCAAGCGCATCAAAGGAAAAAGCACAGGTTTTAAAAATTCAAATATACCGCGAGCTTGCGCTAAAGGACACATCAAAAGCCAATGACTATAACAATGCAGTTAAGGAATTGAAAAGCATGTTTGCCAGCGGCAAAAAGGTAAATGCTGAAGATTTGCACAGAATTTTAAAAGAACAGCAGGAATTTAATACCGACGCGGCATCGCAGAGCAAGGATGGCCTAAGCTCAGCATCGAGTGAAGTCAGCATTGACGGAATTAAAATAGGGATGAATGTAGAGGAAATACCGTCGCAAGTCTCGGCGAATTTTGATTGGAGCAAAGGCATGAAAATGCAAGCGAATAACCAGACGAACTATGTTCCCTTGATGTTTAGTTCAAAAACCGGCATAACAGGAGGTGCTTTTAACATTAAAATATCCGGAATACAAAATATTACCTTGGATGATAGGACACGAAGGGTAATTGATGTTTACAAAATACTAGAAAATGGAAAATATAAAGAGAAAGAGAAAACAGGTTTAAGCGGCTATAATGCGCTTGTTAATGAGTTGAAAACGAAATATGGTGAAAGCAATGTTACTGTAAGCGCGCCTCAGGTTACGACGATTAAAGTTATGAACAAAGAGATCCGTACAGAGGCATATAATGCAGCAATACATTCAAAATCGGTATCTTACACCTTAAGCTATGCTATCGCTAACAATTCATATTCTATAATAGAACGTTTAATGATTTCTGACTATATAAAGAACTAGTGTTATGAAAACACTTATACTTACTTTATGGGCAATTTCATTTTCTCATTTTGTTTTTGCACAAGAGAACAGCCTTGCCATACAATCTTATAAAGATGCTGAAGAAGCATTTAAAAATGGTAAATATGAGACTGCATTATCAGATTTAGATATTGCGGAAACAATGCTAAAAACAACAAACTCAAAAATACAGGGACTTAAACTAAAATCATACAAACAGTTGGCTTTGGTAGATAGTACAAAAAACTTCTGTGCATATGCTGCGTATGTTGCCGAATTGAAGGGGAAAAAATCAAGTTTATCTAATGACGCCGCTCTTGAGCTGAATAATTTTTCCAAAGAAAAGATACTGTTTTTAGAAAACAAAAAGAGTAGTTTAATAAATCCTATTGAGAAAATAACCATTGGACAGTCGTTCTCAACAGTACAAAAACAGTTATATAGCTTGATAGATTTTGAAAATCCTAAACATGATAACTCAGTTTTGCTTTATAGCAGAAAAAATGATGTTGCTGAAGATAAAATAGGCTTATATGAAATTTTAGTAGATAAAAACAGCGACCGCATTGTAAAAGTAACTGCAATTTTAAAGGCTTTAACAATTGAAGAATTGGGTAGCATGAATTTAAGTAATTTCATCAAAGAAAAATTCGCAAAATTTGACTCCAAAAAGGTCTTATCCGAAGTCCAAATTGTGAAAATCAACAAAAAAGACTACAATGTTGCGATAACTCGAGCGAAAATAGATGATACAACCCTGTATTTTTTAAATTTATATACGCCTTCTAAAGTTAATTATAAAGATATTAAAAATAAAAGCTCGTTGTACTTTTTCACCGAAGGCTACGAAATACTAAAAACGATAAAATTATGAAACGACTATCGATCCTTGCCTTATTACTTGTGGTTTTTACAGTAAATGCAGTAGCACAAAAAGTTGAGAAGTTTACTGTTGCGGGAAACACATATTTTGGTAATAAGGCCATTCCGCCGGAAATAACTGGCAAATATTGGTATGAAAAATCTAAAGAGCCTATAGTGGAAATTAATAAAGATGGCAGCGGCTTCTTTCAGGTACATGATGTGAAGGCCTATCCGGTAGAATATTGGATTGAAACTGATGCAACAGGTAAAATCTTAAAGAAGAAAAGTAACACGAACGCTAATTACCAGGTAGTTTTGATTTTGAAATATGGCAGTAATGGAGAGACTGGCTGGAAAGGTAGCAAAACAGGAACCTTTGATAGAATAGAGGTTACCATGGCTTATGATATGGGATATGCCATTATTTTAGGTGAACGCTTTAGGAAATTATAATTTCTCGATTTTCTTTAACTGGTGATCATAGAAGGCTTGTGGCTTAGTTTTTGATTTCACTCAAACCAAGAGATGAAACATTTACTTTATTTATCCGTAATAATTATCGCACTAGGCTGTAATGGCAAACGCGAATCTACTGCTCAGAACTCAGATTCTACAGCGAATGCACAATCCACGGAAATGACCGCCGAGATGCCTGTTTTTGATAAAGATTCGCTGCAGGTGGCTGATGCCGAGCTACTGGCGAAATCTATTTATGATACGGTAAGTAATTTGCCACAAACGGACAGCAAGGCAGACACCATGACCAGGGATGATGTTAAACTGATGTATTTTAAAGATCAATCTGGTGAATACTACTTATATGTAGTAGAAAACCGCGGCCCAATGTATGGTGTATCTGTTGGCTGGTGTGATGTATTTATCTTTAAAAAATTAGAAGGTAGATGGAAGCTGAATGACTTTAGATTGCAAGCCGGTGGAGGTGGTATGTATGGAAACCCGGGAAGCTTTGAGAAACTGGAACAAATTGGTGAGGAAAATAAAGCCATTGTGCTCTCGGGCGGACAAAGCCATATGGGAAATAATTACAACCTGACCATGATTGAATTGGCCAATGGGAAACTTGGTAAGACTTTTGGCTTCCCTACCCTTAGCGATTATGGGGAAGGCGCAGGTGACGATTATAAACTTACTGTTTGCGATGAAAACCGGTATTCCTTTAGAAAAGTGCCGGGCCGCAAAAACTATGAGCTGATCCTGGAAAGATTTAATTGCCTGGATGAAAAGTCTATCAAGGTTGATAGCGTTGTAATCCCCTATCAAAACGGCTACAAAATTCCAAAGCGGTTTGCCTTTGGAGAGTAAAAGAATTAAAATTTGATTGGTGCTATTTAATCCACCTTCTTCGGCAGCAAAACAAATTAGTTGGCTTTTAGATCGGCCCAGTTCAGATACCCTGTAGTACGGGTGCCATTCTTACTGGTGTAGCTGATCAATATTCCTGCACTGTTATCAATATTTTCAAGTACAACTTCCACCATATCTCCTGCAACCAGGTAGCTGCTTTTTTTAGCCGAAATATCAGCCCTGCCATAAAAGTATGCCTTTGGTGCCTTTACAATATATTTTCCGGGAAGATTAGCAGTCACTTTTGTGTAGTTGCCCGAAAAGTCTTCCGGAAGGTTACTTTGCATGCAGTCATTAAAGCTGGCCTTAATGGATTGCCCGATAAAAGCCATTTCTACCCTGCAGTACGGATCATCCTCAGATTTCAGGAGCCAGCTTTTACCTTTTAAGGTTCCAGAACCAGAAAAATTCCCGGTCCTTGCAGATGCATTTGCCCACCAGGCAAAAACATCGCAGCTTATCTTTTCGCCCTTTTTGATAAGGGCAATTTTACAGATTGCTCCACCAGGAAACTTACGCTGGTAAGTTCCGCTTTGGCCAAAGCTGGCTGTAGCGAGGAACATCAAAAAACAGCACAAAAAGGATTTCATCATAGTCATTAAATAACATAAGAACAAAATGAAAAACGAAACTGTTTTGTATGCCCAATTATCTTATATTAGCAAAGATGATAATTAGCCAACTCTTACTTCATTTTGGTCTGCTAAGCTACCTCATCTATGGTATTGTTAAAACAGTGAAAAATAAAAACCTGCATCCTTTGCACAAAGTTATTTGGATAGCCGTTATTATAATGCTTCCCGTCCTTGGCACATCAGCCTATTTAAGAGCAAATTTTAGCCCTAGAAGCTGAAATAGTTTATATTTCCGATTTTAACCATTCAGTTGCTTTTGACCCTAATTTTTCAATATTGATATGCTAACATTTTTGCAAGCCAATTGCTGTTATCTTGGGTGTCTTACTTTCCATCCCATACATTGTCTGGATTCATACGCCTTGTTCTATATTTCGAATAGACTTCAGAACCCCTGGGATCTTTTAAATCTTTAAAGCTTTTAATGTCTGTTTGATAGCAATCATCATAACTTTCAATTTTCCACCTTACAAACCTACCGTCTGAATTTAAATATCGTACTTCATATTCATCTTTTTGCTTCTCAATTTTAGCGTATGCATCATCGTGAGACTTGGCTTTAATTAACACATATTGATCATCAACTTGCTCCAAGCCAGAATCAACACCTTCAATCTGAGCAACAACTGTCATTTTTACACAGTAGAACACTGATTGTTTTCTTTGCTTCTTCTTTTTTGCACCGTCAACTTTTTCAGTAAAAATATCGACGAAATCCAACTTCTGTATTTCTGCCAAAGCAGAAAAAGGAATCTTGGTCTTTACTCCTGTTGGCCGCTTGGTAGTGCCGATGCGCTCATAATCTTGAAATAAATTAAGCTGGATGAGTTCATTAAATTTTTCACGATGATCTTGGGCTATTAACCTTTTTCTCTCTTGAGGTTCAAATTCCAGTAGTGAATCTACATCGGGGTATTTAAGGTGAATATTTACATCTAAAAACCGCATTTGATCTGGAAAGTTAGGATCTAGCGTCCATTCTTTAAGTAAGGAATTTTCTTTTGAGAGCATTTGATCAATGGACATTATATTTATAATTTAAGAGGAATTTCCATGCAATTTAACATTTTTGCAAGATAATCGTAATTGAGTATTCTTTCTCAAACAAGTGCCCAGTCTGTCCTGATCCACTTCCCCGTTAAAATCAGGCAGCAACTGCCTCAATTTTTGATTTACAATATTTTGGCAAAAGGCTTATCAGGATCGGCAAAATAGTAATTGAGGTATTCTGGTTTAGCTAATTGACTTTATAAATAGGCAAGATGATCTCTTTCTGATCAGCTTTTTTATTGCCACTTAGCTTAGCAATTAACCATTTTACCGGTTTGCTCCCTACGGCGGCCACCAACCTGTTTAACACAAAAACACCAAATTTAGTGGTCGGATAAACTACCCATGGAATTCCAGGGGGCAATTTCTGACATTTTTCTACATATGGCCGCATTCTGTTTTCATAAGCGTTGAACGCCTGCTCAATATTATCGGCTTTAAAAAGTTCTCCCGCTAAGATGTAAGCACCGGCCATGGCCAGGTCTGTACCTTTACCTGCAATAGGCGTAGCACACCAGGCAGCATCACCGGTAATGACTACCCTGCCGATACTCCATTTTGACGCTTTAACCTGGCTTACCCTGTCAAAATACAAATCTTTAGACTGGTGGATGCCCTCAATAATCCGCTCTGATTCAAAGCCGGAACCTTTTATCCGCCGGATCAATGCTTGTTTTTGCGCCTCTGGAGAAAGCCCTTTATACGCATCCTCCTCTGCAAGGAAGGTTACAGATGCTCTGGTCTCTCCATAGTTATCAGGCCGCATAAGATAAACAATACCAGTCTCTGCATTGCACCAGCGCGCCCATTTACTATCTGATGGTTGTTTTGGGATAGTTAGGTAGGCAGAGTGCAGGCCCAAATATTTAAAATCGGGTTGCCTGCCAAAAGCAAGTTCGCGTGTTTTAGAACCGATACCTTCGGCTGAAATCAGGATATCGAAAGACGCTTCCTTTCCACTTGCAAAGCCTACTTTCACCATTTCGTCATTTTGGTCAATACTGGTGATATGATCACCAAAGCGGTATTCAGCCTTTTTTTTGGAATGCTCGTAAAGGATTTTAACAAGGTCGCCCCGTAGAATCTCTAACTCTTGAGTAAGCCCGATAGATTCCCCAGTCGGAAATTCGGCTACTGTTTTGTTTTTACTATCAACGAAGCGGGTACCAATTTCGGTGGTGTTTCTTGCGCGGATCTCTTCTTCGATACCCATCATTTGCGCAATTTCCTTTGCCGGACCTTTTACGTCTATATTTTGTCCGCCTAACCTCAGCTCTGGCGCTTTCTCTATCACAGTTACCTCAAATCCATAATGGCTAAGCCAGTAGGCCAACGTTGGCCCGGCAATACTTGCACCGGATATCAGGATCTTTTTGTTTTTCATCGGTATAAAATTGTTTTATTGATGATGAAGCTAATTGACGTCTAATTTATAATTTGTCAGACTTGTATTTAATAGTCCCATTAGTTCATCATGATTAATTTGCATTGTATGCGCTGAAAGATTAAATGGTGAACCATAATTATTGACATTAAATTTCATGAGGTTTTTTTTTAACTTATTTTTCTCTTTTTCAATCCAATAATCTGAATTATTTACGTTAATAATTACGAATCTTGAGCTTTGGACCTTCATTTCAGAAAATCCATCTATATTATTCCATTCTATTTTTTCAGAGGAAGAGCTATTTGGATTAATATTTAGCCCAGTTCGGTCAATTATCAGAATAAGCTGATTTTTTATTAATCGATTTATCGATACATAGATTCCTAGTCCAAAAAATATAATCGAAAAAATTCCAACTCCTTTTATAAATAATATATTTTTCATTCGATAATCCATAATATATTCGGCATTTAGCAACATATAAATTCCTCCAATCACAAAGAGCACTGACGCAATTAGTAATAAAAGAGATTTTGATTTACTTGAGTAAATTTCAATTTTTTCCATTGTTGTTTTGATTGATCTTAACTTAAATATGATTGATACAAGTCTGCAGCCTAAACCTACAAATTTTAAGCTATATTTTTTTATTTTTGCAGAGCGCTACATGGGCATAAAAGAGCATACCAATCATGATTAAATCAGCATTAGAAACGGCGTATAAAGTTTTCTATAATCACTACGTAAGGCTGGATAAATCAAACAAAGGAGCTGATTTGATGGCCATAGTGCATCTATGTGCTGCTATTTTATTGTTGATATTAAATATCTTAGCTTCAATATCAATGATAGCAGGCATCAAGTTGTTACCATTGTCAAAACCAGCGATATGGCTTTTTTTGGCTATTTATTCATTTTTAGCTTATCAACTTATTACCCGTACATTAAAAGTTGACCCTCCACTCAATGAGTTCTTTGCTGACATTAATGCATCAAAAACACGTCTTGTATGGAGCATTTATGGGTTCCTGCTATTATTACTGTTATCACAAGGTTTAATTAAGAAGTTTTTATAGATGGGTTTGCTAATCCGTCTCTGACAATACCTCCACATAGCGACAACGTTTTTTAGAACAAGCAGAGTTAAGTTATGTTAAACTTAAACTATATTTTTCTGTTTTAACAGCGAGCTATAAAAATTACAATTTTATCTTGAATCTCCTAACCTATGAAAGCTATCAAGCTCCTAATCTTACCTACCACGTTTCTATTTCTATTAGCTTGTGGTGGCAAAGCAAACAAAACTAATGACAATTCAAAAAAGTGGTTTATAAATGCATATAAAGATGAATCATTGGAAGAGTTAAGATCTACTTTTAAAAGTCAGGCTGAGGATATAGATAGATTGCTAACTCTCATTAATTTAAAAATGGAGATTTCTCCATCAACAACATTCGACCAATCAAGTAATGAAGGTGTTGTTAAGCTTGATAGTTATCCATTAGCATCGGAGAAGAAGATTGAGGAAGAGATGAGTAAACTGGCCGCTAATTACAAATTTATTCAAATGGTAGATGAAAATGGCGCGCAATATCAAACAGCGTTACCTGAAGATTTTAAAAAGCCACCAATTTTTGGAGAGGGAATTGACGACAAGTACAAAACGGTTTTGAGTAGCAGGATTGATCTTAATAAGATATTTCTGCATGATAAGTCGAGTCTGGATAAAAAACAGATCATGCAAACAGATTTGGATGAACCTGCAAGAACTAAATCTGTTAAACTGGCAGACAGTGTGAATGCTCAACTCAACTATGAATATGTAACAAAAACCCGCAAAGTGGTATTGGATAAAGATCATTTGGAGACAAAAATTGGGAATACACCAGTTACGCTAAAACAACTTGGAAACAGATCTGCTACACTATTATTTAAGGGGCCTTCAGATCGCATCCTTTTAGTATTGGGCATGGATAAAACCGGGAGATTGATTGAAACGAACAGTACAAGCTCAAATTCAGCACCCTCAGCGGCTAAACAAAAACTTTTAAAGGAATATAGTCAGCTATTGAACAAGGCCGTTAGTAACCTTGATAAAGGAAAGTACGGTACCACTCAAGATTTGCTCAATGATCTCGCTGATCAACTTCCTAACGGTTTGTCTGATGAAGAAAATAAAGAAGTCAATTCGATGCTTTCTTCATACCATTTTTATAACGATGTTGAAAAAGTAGTGGTTTACGTTGCAGATGAAATTAGAAGTGGTAAAATTAATGTAACTATAAAAAATGAAGATGTAATAGCATCCGGCGTTTCAATTGCAAAAGGCGATAAAAAAGATCTTTTCGGCATTATTGGCGCAAACGGGAAGTGGCTGTTGACACCACAGTTTAAAAATCTTCAGGCGATTAACTCGTATTATTACAAGGCCTGCAATAATAAAGAGAATAGCATGGATTGTTCTTATTACCGACTCGATATCAAAAATAAAAAAATGATTTCTTTTAGTGAGACTGCCCTGAAAACTTTCGCTATAAGTGCTACCGCAGATGCTACTCATGTTTCGGTTTACAAAGCAGATAAAAATGATGAGTATGCTAACGTTGGCGCTGACAAAGGTATTTTAGATAAGGATGGAAAATTTGTCATTGAGCCACTTTATATTCATGTTAATATTTCAGGCAAATATATTTATGCAATTAGAGATGTACCCGGTGGTCACAATACCATTACCTTATTTGACCTTAAAGGCAGTGTCGTAATTCCGCCAACTGAAGACGGTTTTACAATTAAACAGGGAATTGTTTTTTCGAAGCTGATGACCAAAGGTGGCAACGAAGCGCCGATATACAAGACCCTGGATACTAATACTGGACAAAGTTTTCTGCCTGCGGGAGACTATAGCCTGTATAATGACTTTGATAAGGATAACTTTATTCTTGTGAAAAGCAAAAATACAAAATACTATTTGAGTCGGGATAAGGTGAAGAAGGCTTACAAGGGCATTTAAACTCGTAGGCTTTTTGAGCATCTGTAATGACCTGTGTTTGACCCTCAAGCGAGCAAAACACAGCTAAATCAAAACATTATGGTGATTTTAATTGTCTGAGATGTGATTATCTATCTTCTATTTTAATAATAGCAAATGAGTAAAAAATTAAACGCCGTCAAATTATCATCCTTAGGTTCAGTCCTACTTTTGTTTATCGCTTCATGCTCTACACCCTCACTCGAAGACGTAAAAACCAAGGATGAGTACATCAAAAGAATATCAGCACTGTCTGAAAATGAGCTCCAGAAAACCTTAAAGACTGATCTGGACAGCCTCAATTCCTTAAAAGAAGAAATAGATGGATTTAACATCTATATCGGATTTGGAATGTCTATGGGAAATGGAAGCGGTAAAAAAGACGAGCTGAAGTCAGATTCTGTATTCAAAATCAATACGGATTTCAATGGAATAAGAAAAGGCGTAGCCGAGTACACACAAAATTTAATTTTTACCCAGAAACCTGAATTGCCCTACTCCTCTTTTGAGGTTTATCCTAATGGAGAATCGGCTAATGTATCCAAAGACGATCTCAGCATCAGCTTAAAAAAATTATATGTTAAAGGGCAGGCCTACCCTGAAGATAAAATTGGTATGAAACGGGTAGACAGCATGACCGTAGATTTTAGTTATGAGTATCCAAAAAGCGTTAAGACCTTTAAATTTAACCCTAAGGACAAGAAGGCAATCCGTTATCAAAACAAGGCAATTTCGATCTATTCTGCCGAAGGGGAAGAACTTGAATTTGATGTCCCACTAAGTTTATACAGTGATATTTTAGCTTACCAGGCCTTAAATGCCGATGGGGTTTTGATGAACTCAAACAGTAGTTCTGCGATACCGTTGACGACCATTAATCCAGGCATTAAAAAAGATTTTGCTGAGGCGTTAGTTGTACTTAAAGCCGCTTCAAAAATGACGGATAAAGATGCAATTGTAAAAGAATTAGGCAAAATACCTGCTGAGTTGTTCCCTAAAATTGCCCAGTACCGCTCATTTAATGCTAAGCTGGCGGCGCTGGATAAAAACGAGCACTTAAAGGGTTTTGAGGCGATAAAGCAGATGAAAGAAATTATTGCGGGCGATAAAGAGTTGTTTGGCCTGGAAATGCAAAGAATCAGTTTAAAATTTCCTGATCAGGTTAGGGAGCTGGTACTCTACCTTGCCGAGGATAGAGAAAAAATAACGGGTTCTGCAGTAGCACTGGCAAATGCGTATAGTACGAGCTACGGCACCTACCTGGACAGGAAGGCAGACAAATACGGTATTGTAGACAGTAACTTTAACATAGTTATTCCTGCTTCGGAGCCGGATTTAGCAGCAACCGATAATACTGGTCATTATTATAAGTCTTCTAAAGCAGATCAGGTATTTCACCTCGATGCTAAAAACAGAAAATTGATTCCAATCAAAAAAGGATATTCCTTTATAAAAGATCTTTCTGATAAAATGACGGTCTTTATGGACTCCAACAAGTATGTAGGCGTATTAGAAAACGATGAAAAGGAGGTAATTCCTTTTGAATACGATGAGATAGAAAAAGTTGGAAATGTATTGCTGCTCACAAAGTCAAAAAGAGGCCGGAAAAAGCGTGAGATCAGGTCGCTGGATAATAAATTGATTACTGAATTGAAGGGGCTATCGACAAAATCTTATCCGGAATATGGGGTGATTATCATTGAAGATGAACTGGAGAAGTTGGGAATGATTGATAAGAACGGAAAGATGGTGGTTAAACCCATTTATAACGAGTTGGTTCCGGTAGATCAGCAACCCCTACTCGTTTATGCTGATGATTCTCAAAGATATTTATCAGGTATATTAAAAGGTGATGGCACCAAATTGACACCCCCTATATTTGGTCATATAGATGATTTTAAGGACGGAATGGCTGTGTATAGGCCCGCTCAGGAAGAAGCAGGCAAATCCTATGGTTACCTTAATAAAGCTGGGCAACCTGTGCTCTCCAAATATACTGTTGCCTATGGATTTGAAGCAGGTTACGCCTTAGTTTTTGACAATGACGTATTTAGCATTATAGACACTTCAGGTAAAAAAGTTCGCCAGATTCCATATAAAGTGCTTGGTGATCCAACGATCTCGCTGAGCGGTAAGCAAACCATCTATGAAATAGACGGAAAAAAATACAATTACATTGGTCAGCCGATTAACTAGCACATACACATCTCATGAATAAATTATCATTGCTTTTCATAACCGCCATTGCGGTATTCATTACTGGATGCTCTTCCAGACAAGCACCAAAATTTGGCAAAGACCTTTTGCACCTGGATGATTTTGGATTAAATATAGATGTAGAAACTTTTTTTGGAGACGAAACACTCTTTAGAAGCAATGATGACTATATGTTAAAAGCGGAAGAAAGTGCCATTAGAATTGGTGATACAGATTCTGTACTAAAATATGTGAGGTACAGTGTTATAGCCTCCCCTGGCGCTGATACCTTAGCTCGATACAAAGATTTCTATTTTGGAGAACTTGAAGTGGTTATGGATTTTGATGATAAAGAAACCTTTATGGTGGCGGTGTCTGAAGAAAACTTTAGTCCTGGTAAAGTGGATTCTTTGATCCAACAAATTTCTGAGGAGTATGGCAGTTTGCTTCCCCACCCGACCGGAGATGAGCCAAGATATGTTACCTACAGCTGGAAAAAAGGAGATCAGTTGGCCAGATTGGTTTTGAATGTAGACAACCCTGGTCAGTACAGTAATGACAACGAGCCTAAACCAGATGCCTATAAGCTGTTTTCTGATGCTTATCATAAAGAACAGGCCATAACCGTAAACCTTTTCATCACTAAGCCTAAGTTTGACCATTACCTTAAAGAAGCTTCGTCTATAAGTGGCTTAATGACGAGATATCGATAATGAAATTTAGAGCGTCTGCATACATCATAGGCTTTTCCCTCCTTATTATGCTAGCTTCCTGTGATAAAAAGCGTGTTGCCCAAACGTCTTTTTATTACTGGAAAACAGTTTATCAGGACAATGCAACAGCGCAACAGTATTTTAAGGCGTTACAATGTAAAAAGCTTTATGTACGTATGATGGATGTAGATGCTGGCGAAAATGGACCGGTGCCGATATCACCCATCACATTTAAAACTACGCTGCCAGATTCGGTGGAAATGATCCCTGTAGTGTTTATTGTAAACAATGTCCTGAAAAATCAAAGCCACCATCAGCTGGATTATCTTGCGGACAAAATCATTTATTATGTAAATGGAAAAATAAGGCAAGCTGGCAAAAGCTCATTTAAGGAGTTACAGATAGATTGTGACTGGACGCGCAGCACACGTGACAATTACTTTTACTTATTGAATCGCATTAAGGCAAATAAAAGCCTAAAGAACAAAGTCTTATCAGCCACACTTCGCCTCCATCAACTCAAAAACATTAAAGTTAATGGTATTCCACCCGTAACCCGGGTGATGCTGATGTGTTACAATATGGGTAATCTGCGAAAATATGGTACACAAAATTCTATACTGGACCAGACTGAACTGGAAAAGTACATGGGAAAAAACCTAAGCAGCTACCCCAAACAGGTGGATGTAGGGCTGCCGCTGTTTAGCTGGGCGGTTGTGTTTAGACAAAAACAGTATGCAGGTATAGCTAAGGGACTCCATAGAAACTTGCTGAATAATCAACAATCATTTAAAGCTTTAAGTCATCATTTCTATTTACTGCTGCATGATTTGCCTGATCATGGGCTAAAACGTGGAGATGAAATAAGATGGGAAGATGTATCTACAGTACAACTGAACACCGCCGCTACATACATTGAAAAATACCTCAAAGCAGATACTGTAAATGTTATTTATTTTCACCTTGATGAGCTGACACTCAAACAACATACCTATGAAAACCTCGAAAAAACTACTGCTTTATTTCGCTAGCCTGGCAGCATGCATTTTATTGGGCACCTCTATCATCATAGCCTGTGCTGACGAAGGCGATCCTTATGATTACTATACGTTCTTTTTTCACAACGATGTACAGGGAAAAAAGGATTATAGTCCCTTTTATTTTACAGACTATCATTTTACCTACTCTGATGAAGAGCCTGCCAGTGAAGCAGCTATAAATGCAAAGGAATGGGTTGGTTACCTGGGCGCCGGCGTTAAAGCTGGCGAGGTGGAAAAAATCATGTATCACCTGGACAGCGCAGGCAAAGATGGCCTTTACAATTACCTGGAGCAAGACGCACCAGCACCCGATAGTGTATCAGGAAATGCATTTATACAAAGTTTAAAGGAGCCTGAACGTGAGGATGCAAGGAAATATTATCAATTTGCGTTACGAGCGGAGCGCCTGGGACAGGTAAGTGATAATTACTGGGAACCTGCCCCTTTGGATACCTCAGGCTTAATAGAGGCATCAGAAGAAGCTTTACACCTGGGCGAGGAACAAAAAGACAATTACTTAAAACTGAGGTACTATTATCAGGCACAAAAGCTAAACCATTATGCGGCAAAGTATAAAGAGGCACAAAATGTTTACGACGATTTTATAACGCCGATCAAATCTGATAGCCACGTAAAGGGTTGGGCCCTGGCGCTTAAAGCTGGGGAGGCGCGCCGTTTGGGTGATACCACAAATGCGGCTTTTTTATTCTCGAAAGTATTTGCCAATTATCCTGAACGCAGGTTGCAGGCCTACCGCAATTACCATTACATTGATGCTCCATTTGACGATGTATTAAAGCTTGCCAGCACGCCTAAAGAGAAAGCGAACTTATATGCCATAAGGGGTTTTGGCAATATGGACCTGGAGACTGAAGATTTGGAAAAGGTATATGAATATGCGCCATCATCGCAAATGGTAGGCACACTGCTGGTTAGGGAAATTAACAAGCTGGAGCAAGGCTACCTTAACCTGGCTTTGGACAACAATAGCGATGAATTTTACCGCAAGCAGTTAAATACTGAAGTGACCGCGATAGGCCCCCTGGAACCTACAGGCCAATGGCTGTTATGGCCAAGTGTACTGGTATTAGTGGCTGGTTTGGGTATGGTGGTATTTATTTTTAAAAAACAGCCTGAAAAAAGAAACCTAAAAATTGCTGGTTTTGTAATCACCGCTATCGGTGTTGCTGGTTTAATTGGATATGGCATGAGCCAGTTTAGCGGTAAGCCTGGTTCTGTAGGTAAACTGGAGAAAGCTGGCTTTTTTGTAGCCCTGCCTGATAGTGTGAAAAACACCTACGACAACCACATTGAAAAGTTGAGGGGATTTTGCACTAAATTGGCTGAGGATGCCAATTACCCGGAGCCACAGATTGGTACTATTGCGAATGCCTATTTGAGTTTTATGCAAAACCAGCCGGCGCAAGGGTTGAAGGATCTTGAAAAACTTAATACGAAAACACTGCCGGAGAAACTCAACGACCAGAAGCAAATTGTACAGCTCTTGTTATCTGCCCAAAATATGAAACAAGTGAAGGCTGTAGATGAGGCGGCACTGCTTCCTGGACTAAAATGGTTGCGTGGTAAATCGATAGCAGAGGGTAAAACAAAACGGGATGTATATCCTGCCACTGCGGATAATGTAAAGTATTTTGCGATTACAGAGCGTAATTTCTATACTTATGTACTTGCACCTGCGTATTTACGTCAGGGTGATACCTCAAAAGCGGCCCTGGCCCTACTGTGCAGTCAGAATGATTACGAATCGGAATACAGGTTAAGTATCTTTAAGCAGGCGCCTGATTTCTGGTACACGCAATTACATGCTGCAGCACTGAATCAGATTATCGGTTTGAAGACTCAGCGCCCGGCGGATGCTTACCTGGCATTTTTAAGTGACGGACTAAAGAAAATAAACTCATCTACGCTTTATGAGCTACTGGGTACCGTATTGTTGCGCGAACACCGTTATCAGGATGCAGAGCAGGCTTTCATTACTTACAAAGCGAAATCAGCTAAAGGTCCGGCAAATGATTTGTATATATCTAGCGGGAACCCATTTGTGGCCGACATCAACGATTATCCGAATTCGAACGGCAAAGGCATCAGCAAACTGCAGTTCGCGGAGAAAATGGCCGTGCTGGAACGAAAGTTAAAAACCAATCCTAAAGACGCAGAAGCGTACTTCCAAATGGCTAATGGCTTATACAACACCTCTACCTACAGCAATTCCTGGAATTTTATTTCCTATAACTGGTCTACGCTTGATTTTGGTCGCAGTTTGCTCTATGATTACGACAAGGATTACATTGAGGCGGCTACCGCAGAGCAATATTACTTAAAGGCGCGCGATTTTAGCGATGACGATGATTTTAAAGCTAAATGTACCTTTATGGCTGCGAAATGCAAGCAAAAGCAAAATGTGGCGCCTACTTACGAGGATTATAATGACTATACTGAACGCGAAAAAGCTTATCTGAAAATGCTTAAGGAAAACAGCTACTTTAAAGAGCTGAAAAGCTATAAGCACACAGCCTTTTATAGAAAAGCGGTTGCCGAGTGCAGTTACTTAAGTGATTTTATTGCCGGGAAATAGTCTGTTTTGTTCCAAAGCGCTGCTGCTGCAACCTGTCATATTCTTTAACATATTCTGGGTGTTCAAGCGTTCATAAAATAACCTAAGCGGTGATCAAGCAAATGCGAAAGTAGAGAATACTTTTTCAACTCATTCCCAAAAAAAGAAAAAAAATTCTTTCTTCTTTAAAGTTATTTTCTACCTTCACCTAAACTTTAGGGGTGCCTTGTGCTGAGAAATACCCTTTGAACCTGATGCAGTTAGTACTGCCGAAGGGAAAAGTAAAGCAACATCCCTGTTGCTTACCAATCCTCTAACGGGTCTGCTCCTATTGTTTTAAATTTTAAACAGAATGGAGATTACCGTAAATCAACAAGTTTATTCAGTTCCGGAATCATGTGTTTTACAACACGTACTGGACGGCGTTCTTGCGCTGCCTTTAAAAGGTATTGCCATAGCAGTTAACCAGGAAATCATTTCCAGGCAAAATTGGGAAAGCCATGTACTCCAACATCTGGATAACCTCACGATCATCAAAGCAACCCAAGGCGGATAACAAAACAACTCAATCATGAAAACAGAAAAAACTCCAGATGGACAAGTCATTAGCCGTACCCCTTTTCCGGCATCACGTAAAGTTTATGTAAAAGGGCAAATTCATAACATTGAAGTTGCCATGCGGGAAGTGAGCCTGAGCGAAACTAAGATACATGGAGGCTTTGGCCTAACTGAACCCAATGCAGCGGTAACCATTTACGACACCAGTGGCCCCTTTACCGACCCCAACATTGAAATAGATGTTAAAAAGGGCCTGCCTAGATTACGGGAACAATGGATAAATGACCGCAATGATGTGCTGCAGCTGGAAGGAATTAGCTCCGACTACGGAAATCTGCGGGCCCAGGATGAAAAGTTGAATACTTTGAGGTTTGCCCACATCAACAAACCCTACAGGGCTAAACCGGGCATGAACGTATCGCAAATGCACTATGCCCGAAAAGGGATCATTACACCGGAAATGGAATACATTGCCATCCGCGAAAACCAGCGCATTGACTTGCTAAAAGAACAATTGGAAGGGCAATATGAGGTGATGGCGCATCAGCATCCAGGACATAGTTTTGGGGCCAACACACCCAAAGGATACATTACCGCAGAATTTGTACGCGAGGAAGTAGCCTGCGGACGGGCGGTCATTCCATCAAACATTAACCACCCGGAAAGTGAACCGATGATTATTGGACGCAATTTTCTGGTTAAGATCAACGCTAATATTGGCAACTCTGCCGTTACCTCCAGTATTGAAGAAGAGGTAGAAAAAACGGTATGGGCCTGTCGTTGGGGTGCAGATACCATAATGGACCTGTCTACAGGCAAAAACATACACGAAACCCGTGAATGGGTGATCCGCAATTCGCCTGTGCCGATTGGTACGGTACCCATTTATCAGGCCCTGGAAAAAGTAAACGGTAAGGCAGAAGATCTTACCTGGGAACTTTTTAGGGATACACTGATAGAGCAGGCTGAACAAGGGGTAGATTATTTTACCATCCATGCGGGCGTACTGTTGCGTTATGTCCCCCTAACCGCCAAACGCATTACAGGTATTGTATCTCGCGGTGGTTCTATTATGGCCAAGTGGTGTTTGGCGCACCATAAAGAGAATTTTTTATATACCCATTTTGAAGAAATTTGCGAAATCATGAAAGCCTATGATGTGGCATTTTCTTTAGGGGATGGATTGAGACCCGGTTGTATTGCAGATGCAAACGATGCAGCGCAATTTGGCGAACTGGAAACGCTGGGCGAGCTGACAAAAATTGCCTGGAAGCACGATGTGCAGACCATTATTGAAGGGCCAGGCCATATCCCCATGCACATGATTAAAGAAAATATGGACAAGCAGCTGGCACACTGTGGTGAAGCTCCATTTTACACCCTTGGGCCATTAACTACAGATATTGCACCTGGGTACGATCACATTACCTCTGCCATTGGTGCTGCCATGATTGGCTGGTTTGGTACAGCCATGCTTTGCTACGTAACGCCTAAAGAGCACCTTGGTTTGCCCAATAAAAAGGACGTGAAAGATGGTGTAATTACCTATAAAATTGCCGCACATGCCGCAGATTTGGCAAAAGGCCATCCTGGTGCGCAATACCGCGATAACGCCTTGAGCAAGGCACGTTTTGAGTTCAGGTGGGAAGACCAGTTTAACCTGTCACTTGATCCGGATACAGCCAGGGAATTTCATGATGAAACCTTACCTGCCGATGGCGCCAAGATTGCACACTTTTGTTCGATGTGCGGGCCTAATTTCTGCTCGATGAAGATTACCCAGGACGTACGCGAATATGCAAAGCACAACGGTATGGGCGAAACTGACGCAATATCTAAGGGCATGGAAGAAAAATCTAGGGAGTTTTTACAAAAAGGTAGCGAGATTTATTTATAGTATGGAACTGATTGTCATTTCAAGCCCGA
This sequence comes from Pedobacter sp. MC2016-14, assembly GCF_020991475.1. Lineage (NCBI taxonomy): Bacteria > Pseudomonadati > Bacteroidota > Sphingobacteriia > Sphingobacteriales > Sphingobacteriaceae > Pedobacter > Pedobacter sp. MC2016-14. Next base: position 330,321 of record NZ_JAJMPA010000003.1, on the reverse strand, counting down.
CTGCGATTGCTGATGAGGGAGAGCACATCAATACCTTGTTTAAGGCGGGCTTGAAATGTTTTCATCTCCGTAAACCTGAAAGTGATGTACAATCGGTACGGCAACTCCTCAATGAGATTGATGTACAGTTTCATGAATGGATCTCGCTACATCAATTTCATGGGCTCGCCGCTGATTACGGTCTTAAAAGATTGCATTTTCCAGAGGCTTTGCGGAACGCCTTGACTGAACAGGAAATACAGTTAAAATTGAAGGGTGGTTATATATTAAGCACCTCAGTCCATGATGTTTCAAAATTGCCTTCATTGCTAAACTTTGACTACGTTTTTTATGGGCCGGTATTTAACAGCATCTCAAAAACAGGCTATAAAAGCACAGTAGCTACTGATTTTAAATTGGAAAAGGTCATGGCCAAACCTAAGGTAATTGCGATTGGTGGCGTTGAAGTTTCCAAATTAAAGCTGATCCAAAAAATGGGATTTGATGGAGCTGCAGTATTAGGAACGCTTTGGAAAGACCCGGAAAAAACGCTGTCAAATTTTAATGAACTAAAAAATAATCTACCCAAACATGATCATCGATAAACTACACTATATCTCACAGCAAGCTGAAGACGGATCGCACATTAGTGCCATCAATGAAGCTTTGAAGGCGGGTTGCAAATGGATCCAGCTTAGGATCAAAAACCAACCCGCGGATGTGATACTGGAACAGGCAATAGCCGCTAAAAAATTATGCCTGAGGTATGGCGCCAAATTGATTGTTAACGACCATCCTGAGCTAGCGTTAAAAGCCGGCGCTGATGGTGTTCATTTGGGTTTGCTGGATATGCCTGTTGCTGAAGCTAAGCGTATGATAGGTCATCAAAAAATGATAATAGGTGGAACAGCCAACACCTTTCAGCATATCCTGCAAAGGGCAAGTGAAGGGGTAGATTATATAGGCTGCGGCCCCTACCGCTTTACCACTACCAAAGAAAATCTGAGTCCCATTTTAGGACTGGAAGGACTTAAGGCCATAGTTGCCGCCATGCATAGGGCAAACATTCGTATTCCAGTTATCGGAATTGGCGGTGTATTACCAGAAGATATTTCCTTACTGATGGCTGCGGGCTTACACGGGGTAGCGATGTCTGGCGCCATTACCGGCTCAGCAGACATCAAAACTATAGTTGATGATAGCTATCATACGTTGAATGCAACCTTAATAATTGAACCTATTTAAATGAAAAATGATGCTTACCATAGCCGATAAAACTTTTAGCTCACGTTTGTTTACCGGAACGGGAAAATTCAGTTCTTCTGTTTTAATGGAAGATGCACTTTTGGCTTCTGGATCTGAACTGGTAACTGTAGCCTTGAAACGCGTAGATCTTAAACACAACGATCAGGACGATCTGTTGATGCGACTTAAATACCCGCATATGAACCTTTTACCCAACACCTCTGGTGTACGCAATGCCAAAGAAGCTATTTTTGCCGCTCAGCTGGCGAGGGAGGCCCTGGAAACCAATTGGATAAAACTGGAAATCCATCCAGACCCTAAGTATTTAATGCCCGATGCTATAGAAACACTGAACGCCACGGAACAACTGGCTAAAATGGGTTTTATTGTATTGCCATACATCCACGCTGATCCGGTGCTTTGCAAACGGCTTGAAGATGCGGGAACCTCGGCAGTAATGCCATTAGGATCACCAATAGGCAGCAACAAAGGGTTAAAAACCATTGATTTTCTGGAGATCATCATTAGCCAAAGCAAAGTTCCGGTGATTGTTGACGCTGGAATTGGCTCGCCCTCTGATGCGGCCTGGGCCATGGAAATTGGGGCGGATGCAGTGCTGGTGAATACCGCCATTGCCGTATCTGGTAACCCAGTACAGATGGCTGAAGCATTTAAATTGGCGGTATTGGCCGGTAGAATTGCGTACGAAGCGAAACTTGCTTTGCCGGTAGCCCACGCGATGGCAAGCAGCCCCCTAACCTCTTTTTTAGATGAATAGTTTTAAAGACCTTTTTGAAACCTATAACTGGGACCAGACCAAAGCGAGCATTTATGCCAAAACTACTGAGGATGTAGAAAGGGCACTGGCCAGCGGCAACCGGACTTTAGAAGATTTTAAAGCCCTGGTGTCCCCTGCCGCCTCTGGATATCTTGAACAAATGGCGGCCATTAGTCAGCAATTAACGATGAAGCGCTTTGGCAAAGTGATACAGATGTATATTCCGCTTTACCTGTCTAACGAATGCAAAAACATTTGCACCTACTGTGGTTTTAGCTTTGACAACAAAGTGAAACGCAAAACACTCTCGCCTATGGAGATTATGCAGGAGGTTGCCGTTATTAAGGAGATGGGCTATGACCACGTACTTTTGGTAACCGGGGAGGATAACGAAACTGTAAATGTAGATTACTTTAAAAAGGTGATTGAATTGATCCGTCCGCATTTTGCGCACATTTCCATTGAAGTACAGCCACTTGATGTAGCAGATTATCAACAGTTAACACCTTATGGCTTAAATACGGTACTGGTTTATCAGGAAACTTATCATAAGGATGACTATAAAAAGCACCATCCTAAAGGAAAAAAATCGAACTTCCAATACCGCATTGAAACCCCCGACCGTCTGGGGCAGGCTGGAGTGCATAAAATGGGTTTGGGGGTATTGATTGGCCTTGAAGATTGGCGTACGGATTGTTTTTTTACGGCTTTGCACCTGAATTATCTGGAGAGAAATTACTGGCAAACAAAATATAGCCTTTCCTTTCCGCGTTTGAGGCCATTTAGCGGCGGACTAACGCCAAAAGTAGAAATGAGCGACCGTGAACTGGTACAATTGATTTGTGCCTACAGGATCTTTAACCAGGAGGTTGAACTCTCCATATCTACAAGAGAATCGGAAAATTTCAGGAACCACATCATTAAGCTGGGCATCACCAATATCAGCGCAGCTTCGAAGACGAATCCGGGAGGCTATGCAGTTGAACCCGAGTCGCTGGAACAGTTTGAGATCAGTGATGAACGCAGTCCCCAGCAGATTGCACAGCTCATCAGGTCACAGGGATATGAGCCCGTTTGGAAAGACTGGGACAATTGCTTAGCACAGTAGATATGTTAATTGAGGAAGAATTAAAGCGTTACAGCAGGCAGATTATCCTGCCGGAGATTGGCATCAGCGGACAAGAAAAATTAAAGAATGCCAAAGTACTGATGATTGGTGCTGGTGGTCTGGGCTGTCCGGTTTTACAATACCTGGCAGCTGCCGGGCTTGGTGAGCTCGGCATTGTAGATGATGATGTTGTAGACATCAGCAACTTGCACCGGCAAATTCTTTACAATGGGAATGACATTGGACTATCGAAAGCAGTGGTAGCCAGGGAAAAACTTCGACTGCTTAATCCGAATATTTTAATTACGGCCTATGCTGTACGTATTACGGATGAAAATGCAGGAAGTATTTTGAAGGGCTATGATCTGGTTATAGATGGCACTGACAATTTTGAAACGCGCTATCTGGTGAACGATACCTGCGTATCCTTAAAAAAACCGCTCGTATTTGGCTCGATATTTAAGTTTGAAGGTCATGTATCCGTTTTTAATCTGGAGAATGGGCCCAATTATAGAGACTTTTTCCCGGAAGCACCGCCAGCTGATGAAGTACCCAATTGCGGGGAGATTGGTGTATTGGGAGTTCTGCCAGGTATTATAGGGACTTATATGGCTAATGAGGCCATTAAGGTGATTTGCGGTATCGGCGAAACGCTATCAGGTAAGTTATTGACCATAGACGCACTAAACAATTCTACAAATATTTTCAAGATCAGTAAAGAGGTAAAGCCAAGCACTCCCGTTTTGCCCCCTCCTATTAAAGAGATGAGCATGGACGAACTTCAAATATTATTAGTTGAACGGCCAAATGAGACCTATCTTGTTGATGTACGTGAAGCCTATGAATTTGAAGAGTATAATATCGGTGGCACGAATATCTCATTGTATGAACTAACTGACCACCTTAAAGCATTGCCACAAGATAAAAAACTGGTGTTCTGTTGCCAGACAGGCCACCGCAGTATAATGGCGATAAGGCTTTTGGAGCCTTTGTTTAAAGGAGAAATGTACAGTTTAAAAAACGGATTGAACTAATGGACAACTTCAGCTACCCGATTGTACTTAGCATAGCCGGATCTGACAGTGGTGGTGGAGCGGGTATACAGGCCGACATAAAAACGATAAGTGCGTTAGGCTGTTTTGCTACCACTGCCATTACAGCTGTTACTGTACAGAATACACTGGGCCTAAGCGCAATCCATCCCATTCCGGTTGATTTTGTGAAGGCACAAATCAAAGCTGTGATGGATGATCTCCGTCCATCGGCCATTAAAATTGGCATGGTACATAGCGCGGAACTGGCCATCGGCATTGCCGAAGCCTTAAATGAATATCAACATGTGCCAGTGGTATTTGACCCGGTGATGGTGGCGAGCAGTGGTGATAGCTTAGTTGAAAGTGGCACGATAGCCACATTTAAACACTATTTATTTCCTTTGACCCAGCTGCTTACGCCAAATTTAGATGAGGCTGCCCTTCTAGCCCAAATGGATATTGAGCATGTGGAAGACATGAAAAATGCAGCTGTTAAGATTTTAATGTCTGGTGTTAATGCTGTACTCATCAAAGGTGGACATTTAAAAGGTTCTGAGTTGATTGATATTTACAGAGATAAAGATGGCAATGAAAGAACGTTTAGCTCAACAGCAATCGAGAGCCTTAATACTCACGGCACAGGATGCAGTTTGTCTTCCGCAATAGCCTCTTACGTTGCTTTGGGACATGATATGGAAGCAGCCATTGCCAAGGCGAAGACTTATGTTCACCAGGCAATTTATCAGGGCATTGATGTCAAAACAGGAAAGGGACATGGCCCACTGAACCACTTCTTTGACCCAAAAAAATTAGTTAAAAAAAAGAATTTTTCCTGACTTTTCTGGCTCGTAATTTAAATACAGCAGGCTAAGTTAAATATGGGTTCCTCAATAAATATTATCAATTATATCAGCTAATTACAAAAGCTTATATCGATATTTAAGGCATTACCATCTTTAAGAAAAAACCAATGAATAAAGAAGAGTTATCACATGAGGCCATCACTGAACTGGATGCCTACTGGCGTGCATCAAACTACTTAGCTGTTGGACAGATTTATCTTCGTGCGAACCCACTATTGAGAGAATCTTTGAAGCCAGCTCATATCAAACAGGTTTTACTGGGACATTGGGGAACTACCCCTGGCCAAAACTTCATTTACACCCATTTGAACAGGCTTATTAAAAAGTATGAGCTAAACATGTTTTATATCTCCGGACCGGGCCATGGTGGACCGGCAATGGTTGCCCAAACCTATCTTGAGGGAACATATTCTGAAATCTATCCTGAAATATCACAGGATATAACCGGAATGACCAAATTATTCAAACAGTTCTCCTTTCCAGGGGGAATTCCCAGCCATGTATCTCCGGAATGTCCCGGCTCAATGCATGAAGGAGGAGAACTGGGTTACTCTCTTAGTCATGCTTTCGGTGCTGTTTTTGACAATCCAGACCTCATTGTTTCCTGTGTTGTAGGAGACGGCGAAGCGGAGACCGGCCCATTGGCTACAGCATGGCACTCCAATAAATTTCTTAATCCACTTACTGATGGCGTTGTTTTACCAATCTTACACTTAAATGGTTACAAGATTGCCAACCCCACTGTTCTGGCTAGAATACCTGAAGAGGAATTGATGAGCCTCTTTAAGGGGTATGGTTGGAAACCCTACCTGATTTCTGGTGATGAGCCCTTTGCAATGCATCGCCAAATGGCTGATCTTTTAGAACAGGTCATTGCAGACATCAGCGCCATTAAGGAGCAGGCAAAAAACGAAAATACAAGTCGCCCTTGCTGGCCAATGATTATTTTACGTACCCCTAAAGGATGGACTGGGCCTAAAATGGTTGATGGTCATCCGGTAGAAGGCTCTTTCCGGGCCCATCAGGTACCCATTTCAGACCCTGCACAGTCTCCTCAGCACCTTAAGGAACTGGAGGAATGGTTACGCAGCTACCGGCCAGAAGAGCTATTTGATGAAAATGGAAAACTATTGCCTGCACTGGCAGATTTGGCCCCTAAAAAGGAAAAAAGAATGGGCGCCAATCCGCATACCAATGGTGGCCTTTTACTTCAGGATTTGATTATGCCTGACTTTCGGAAATACGGCATAGAATTACCAATCAAAGGGACTACAGGTCCGGGTGATACCTTGATTCTTGGTAGCTTTATTAGAGATGTGATCCGACTGAATATGGACTCCAGAAATTTTAGACTGTTTGGCCCGGACGAAACCCTCTCTAATAAATTAAATGCCGTTTTTGAAGTTACCAACCGGCAATGGAACGCAATAACTGAAGGTAATGATGAGCTTTTGAATAAAGATGGAAGAGTGCTGGAAATGCTTAGTGAACACCAGTGTGAAGGCTGGTTGGAAGGTTATTTATTGACCGGGAGACACGGCTTGTTCAACTGTTATGAGGCTTTTATACATATTATTGATTCTATGTTTAACCAGCACGCTAAATGGTTAAAGGTAACTGCGGGCATCCCCTGGCGCCGAAAACTGGCATCATTAAACATATTGCTGGCTTCACACGTATGGCGACAGGATCATAATGGCTTTACACACCAGGACCCTGGTTTTATTGACCATGTGGTGAATAAAAAAGCCTCAGTTGTACGTGTTTATCTGCCACCAGATGCAAATTGCCTTTTATCGGTCATGGATCATTGCTTGCGGAGCCGCCATTATGTTAATGTTGTTGTTGCCGGAAAACACCCTTCGCCACAATGGCTTTCTATTGAGGAGGCAGCAATTCATTGTACAAAAGGAATTGGTATATGGCCTTGGGCAAGTAATGATGCGGGACATGAACCTGACCTGGTTATGGCTTGTGCTGGTGATGTGCCTACCCTGGAAACTCTTGCTGCTGTAAACATTCTGCATAGTCATTTACCAGATCTTAAAATAAGGGTTGTTAATGTGGTTGACTTGATGAAACTTCAACCAGAAGCAGAACATCCGCATGGCTTGAATGATGATGATTTTGATGCCCTGTTCACTAAAAACAAACCTGTTATTTTTGCCTTTCATGCTTACCCATGGCTTATCCATAGGCTTACCTACCGACGTTTCAATCATGCTAATATACATGTACGTGGTTACAAAGAGGAAGGTACGATTACTACGCCATTTGATATGACGGTATTAAACGAAATGGACAGGTTCCACCTGGTACTTGATGCACTTAAACGCTTGCCACAACTGGGTGGAACAACTGCCTATTTAAAGCAGGAAATGGAAGACCGGCTGATTAGGCATAAATTATTTATATGTGAAAATGGCGTTGACATGCCTGAGATTGTAAATTGGAAATGGGATTGAGTATTAAAGATATGAACTGGATATATGTGTTTATTGGTGGTTTGTTTGAGGTAGCATTTACCTTTTGCTTAGGTAAGATGAAAGAAACCAGCGGTACTGCCTCCTACTGGTGGTTTGCGTTATTTATAATTTCGCTGTTTGCAAGTATGGCTTTATTGATGAAAGCAACGCAAACCCTACCTATTGGTACTGCCTATGCAGTTTGGACTGGGATTGGTGCAGTAGGAACGGTTGCCATGGGGATCTTTGTGTTCAATGAGCCCGCAAGCTTTCTAAGACTGCTATTTATAGCTACATTAATTGGTTCTATTATAGGCTTAAAAATAGTGTCACATTAATTATTTGCCTTAATTTGGTTCTGAAGGCAAGCCTGATACCAGGCTAGCTTACTATAGCTAGCCTGGTTCTTGTTAATCTAACAATTCTTTTAATTTGGTTTTAAGTGCTGCCCCTCGCAGGTTTTTGGCGATAATCTTTCCATCCGGGCTGATTAGAAAATTCTGTGGAATCGCCTCCACTGAGTATAGCTTGGCCGCTGTATTTTCATATTTTAAGTCTGAAACCTGGGGCCAGGTTAAACCATCATCATGTATGGCTTTTAACCATTTCTCTTTAGCACCCTCGTGATCTAGCGACACGCTCAATATCATAAAATTCTTGCGCTTATAAGTGGCAAAAGCATCAATTAGGTACGGGCTTTCTGCCCTGCAGGGCGGACACCAACTGGCCCAAAAATCCAGTAACACATATTTTCCTTTAAAACTATGTAAGGAAACAAGATTAGAGGCCGTATCGGGCATGGTAAAATCCGGAGCCTCCGCACCAATCGCTGATTTTTTTAAAGCATTTATCTTTGTTGCATAGGTCATTCCACTCGTTGATGTACGAACGCTTTCGGACAATGAATTGAATGGAGACTCAATTTCTGCCAAATCTGGTATGCTCCCACCTAATTCTTTCAATGCCTTTAAGCTAATCAAAGAACCTGGATGTGTTTTAATAAATTCTTTGTAGATCTGCTTCTTTTGACGCTCCAGGAGCTGTGTTCTCTTTTCGAAGCTACTGGTGAAAACCGTTGATTTTTTGGACGTACTGGATGCATTTTCATATGCTTTATTTTCCGCTGTTATTTTAGTTTCAATAGGCTTAATCACAGCATTCAACTCCGCTTCATCCCTGTTAAGTGATCCACCTGTAACTTTTGCATTTTCTATAACATCGGGACTGACGATAGTTATTTTTTTTGCATCTGTGTAGAAGCTGATGAATTTACCATCCTTTGTGCTTTCCCTGCCAGATTTACTGACGCTTAAATAAACAACTGTCTCCGTCTTTTTACTTGTTTTTGTAAACGTAAATCTACCCTGTTTGATATTGGCTGAATCCGTAACAATCTTACCATCCTTTTCGTACATCAGGTAGGCTTTGGCTGGCGAAGACAGGGTTCCAATTTTCCCCTCTATGGTATAATTAACGGTTTGTGCCATCAACACAACCGGAAGGCTCAATTGTAAAAAAAGCAACATTGTCCTAATTTTAATCATCTTATCTGTATTTTAAATGTCGGCTCCTGAATTTGCTAAAGGAGCCGACATACTCGTGTTAATTGTTATATATTTCCTTCAACTTTTTGTCCAAGTCCTCGCCGCGAAGATTTATACCGACAATATTCCCTTCGGGATTAACCAGGTAATTCTGTGGTACTGCCTGTACTACATATAATTTGGCAACCTGATTACCCCAGCCTTTTAAGTCTGAGACATGTGTCCAGTCCAACCCATCGTCCTTTATAGCTTTAAGCCATTGCTCCCTGCCATTGGCAAAATCCAGAGACACGCCTAAAACGGTAAAACCTTTTGATTTATAGGTATGGTAGGCTTTAACGACATTTGGATTTTCGGCGCGACAGGGTCCGCACCAACTCGCCCAGAAATCAATCAAAACGTATTTTCCCTTAAAATCATGTAGCGATATCAGCTTTCCTGATGGATCTGTTTGTGAAAAATCTGGTGCAACAACACCTATTTTCATGCTTTTCTGTGTTGCAATCACCTTCCCAAATTCAAGCCCAGCATTACTGGAACGAACATTCTTCCCCAGAGCATTGTAAAGTGAGTCTAGTTCTGTTAAACCAGGGCTTGGGGTAGAATTATATAACATACCGTTACCAAATCCGCCATAAGTCTTTAAGACAAAAAGACTCATTAAAGAATTAGGATTATTTTTCATAAAAGCCAGGAATATTCTACGTTGCTCTTTACCAATTTCCCCAAGCGTTTGTGCGCTTTTTTCGCTAAACATTTTTGATGCTCTTGTTTCCGGGGATGCTGAGAGCAAATCTTTAATGTAATTTGCTGATTGCTCTTCTGTAGATTTTAGTTGAGCTTTAATTCTGAAATAATCCTGATTTAGAACACCAGAAAGCACCTTGGCATTACTGGCAGAGTCTGGACTTGTAATTGTTGTTTTTCCCGGTTCGACATAAAATTTAATCACATAGCGCATGCTTACAGGTTTGTTTGGTGATAGCCCGACTCCTTCGGTATCAATTAATAAATTTGCCGATTCGACTTCGTTTACCCTTCCTGTAAAATTAAAAACTCCGTTTTTTATAGTTGCAGAGTCTGTTGTGCCATCTAACATGAGATAAGCTTTTGCGGGCGGATTGAGCTTGCCAATTTTACCGCTAATGGTATAATTATTATTCTGGGCCACTGTAAACAATGGCAGTGCCATTCCAAGGAGAAAAATGGAAAGTTTGTGATTCTTCATGTATGTTACGTTGGTTACTAATTTGGTTGTAAAGCGGGATTGGCCTGGATTTCTGCAATGGGAATTGGAAAAAGTGCAGCAGATGATTTCCAGGTTGGTTTTGCAGCACTTAATACGGCATCTATTGTGTTTGTGCGTTTTAAATCAAACCAGCGATTTCCCCACTCACAAAACATTTCAACCTGCCGCTCGTGTAATATTGCACTTAAGACAACTTCCTTTACATTTGAAGTAACCTCTCCAAGGTTGGCTCTGAGTCTAACTTTATTTAGATCTGTCCGTGCTTCAGCTAATTTTTCTGTCCGTGCAAAAGCCTCTGCCCTAACCAAATAAATATCGGCAAGCCTAAGCAAAGCATAATCTTCTATTGGCGCCTGACCAGCTGTAATCTTTTTATATTTATAAGGATAATAATACAGCGTGGGCACTCCGCCGACGGTCACTGTGCTGAAGTTGGTCCAGTTTGCTTTCCTTAAATCGCCGGTTTCAAAAGCGGCCAGCAATTGTGGCGACAGGACATAATTGGGTTGGTAGCTTGAACTATAAGGCAGAAAGGTAGCAGCTTCTGGCGTTTGATAATATGTGCCGTTTGCTGGTAGCTGCCAAATCGCTTCTTCACTACCATCTAAAAATACATCGTTAATATCCGCCAGTTTAAAACCACCATTCCCAATTACACTATTTGCTGCAACTATTGCATTTTGGTATTGCCCTAAATACAAGTAAACCTTTGCCAATAAAGCCTGTGCGGTATAGAGATTTGGCCGGATGTGCCCATTTGAAGGATATTCTGCTGTTAAACTTTGTTGTGCGTCTATTAAATCTGACAGGATGAAATTATAAACTTCTGTAACGCTGGCCCTGGGTGAACTTTGCGTCACTTTGTAGTCGGTAGACGTAACAATAGGAACCCCTCCCCAAATATTAACCATATTGAAATAATAAAAAGCCCTGTTTACCTTTAGCTCTCCTATTAGCCGGCGTTTTAAGCCAGCGCTTATGGCAGCGGTGCCAGTAATTCCCTCAATACATACATTCATCTGAAAAATGTTCTTATAAGCATCAGACCACATGGAGCGGACACCTGAATTGTCTGGCAATAATAAATTGGTATAAAATGCAGGTGCAGTATATGTATTGGCGCCCGGTACCAGTTCATCACCGGTTAAGCCCGTATTAACGGTGATGGTTCCACTCCCAAATTGTGGGCTATAAGAGGTTGTACCATAATTGACATACACGGCTGAAACGGCCGCGATGATATTTGTACTGTCTGAAAATACCCGCTCTATAGACAATTGGTTTGATGGATTAGCAGGGATCTCAATCAATTTCTTACAGGAGAGCTGCGTTAATCCGACTAGAATAACCAGCAAAAAATAGATTCTTTTATATGGTAAATTGATAAGTATCATGATTTATAAGTTAAGAGTAAGACCAAATGCCACTGTTCTCTGAATTGGAAAGCTTGATAACGAGGCCAGTTCTGGATCGCCAACTTCGTAGTTGGTTAACAAGAATAAGTTCTGCCCGTTCACATAAAATTTAGCGTTGGATACCCCAACTTTTCTGCAAAATCCTTGTGGCAAAGTATAAGAGACAGAAGCCGTTCGCAACCTAACATATGATCCATCACTGTAAGCACCAGATGATGAGGTGAAATTATAGGCTGGAAAACTAAAATAAGTTGTCAGCTTTTGAATTGAAGAAACGTCACCAGGTTTTGTCCAGCGGTCTAACACATTGATTGGCTGATTGATCATCCCTCCTGGCATAGTACCGGAATAAATGCTCCTTAAATAATTGGCCTGTTGCTTTTTCTGAAACTGGAATAAAAACGATAAGCTCAATTGTTTATAGGAAAATGTATTTCCGAGTCCACCGATAAACTTTGGATCGAGGTTGGCAATTTTCTGGTAGTCGCCGCCTTGTGATGGAATTCCATACGTTGGGTTAGAAGTTACAGCGCCGTTACTTTTATAGAACTCGAATAAACCTGTTTCGGGATTTACGCCTTTGAGGCTATACCCTTTTACAATATTTACAGATTCGCCAACGGTATAAAGCATGCCATAAGAAGATTGCTCTAAACCTGGGAATGAAATGAGTTTGTTGCGGTTGGTTGAAATGTTAAAGCTGGTATTCCAGGAGAACTTGGTGTCAGATATATTTTTTGAAGTTAGGCTAAACTCCCAGCCTTTGTTTTGTACAACTGCAGGAAAGTTTCGTAAAACTGAGCTAAAGCCTGTTTGTGAAGGCATAGTGTAATTTACCAGTTGATTTCCAATTCTATCCCGGTAGTAATTGACGTTGAACAATACGCGGTCTTCAAAAAATCCAAGATCAAGGGCCAGGTTCATGGATTTCTTGGTATCCCAACCATAGTCTGGGTTAAGCAAATTTTGAGCATACAATGGTTTTACGCCCTGAAAGTTGGGCAAAAAGCTATTGGTTCCAAAAAGTTGCTGATATTGATAAGGTCTGGTAGCATCGGTACCAACGGTTCCATAACCTCCTGACAGTTTTCCATAGGAAAGAACCGATAATTTATCTTTCAGGAAGTTTTCTTCTGAGAAAATCCATCCTACACTTACAGAGCCAAAATCTCCAAATTGTCTGCCTTGACCAAAATTGCTGGAACCATCCCTTCTTCCAGAAAGTTGTAGAATGTATTTCTCATCATAAATGTAACTTAACCTGGCAAAAACACCTAGGTATTTATAAGGGTTGTATGAATCTGTGGCCAGAATTGAGCCAGCGGAGCCAATTGATCCTAACAACGCCTCATCGCCATATTGCGTTCCGCTTAGCTGCACATTGGATGTATTGTTCTTTCTGTAGGTACCCCCTATTAATGCACTGAAAACACCTAATCCAAACTTGCGTTGGTAATTTAATTGCGGCTCAATATTTATCGTTTCAAAAATACTGTTGGAGAATTCAGCAGATGAAGCAGGATTACCATTTGGATTCATGGTACTTGCTGGCGTTTTCTGCACTTCGTCACTTAAAATCCGGCTGTAACCCAAATTGAGGTTTAGTTTAAGGTGGTCAATAAGCTGGTAACCTAAAACAAGCGAATTGTTCATATTGTAGGTTTTTAATACGTAAGGCTGCTTCAAATTTGCAGCATACTGCACAAAAGGCTCTGTATTGTATCCGTTATAAGTCCAGTTAGGAAGCCCGGCCTCATTTAACAGATCAGGAAAATTAGGAGGTGCCAAGATACCTGTGGTAATGGAAGGTGAAGTGGCAGAATTGTTCCTGTTGTATGAATAGTCATACCCAAAACCAAGGGTAAACCGATTGTCTGCAGAAGCGTAATTCAAATTTGAATGCAGGGTAAGCCTCGAATTTGCGAAGTTACCCGGACTGCTATATTGCGCATTGTTGTAGCCTGTAGAAATTAAAAAAGTGGTCCTTTCAGATCCTCCTGACAAACTCACATGTGCATCTGTGGTATTGGCCGATTTACCAAGGAAATAGTTGTACCAGTCTGTACTTTTATGCTGATCAAAAAGTAACAGATCAGGATAGTTTGTAGGCGAAGCCGTAGCAAGATTGATGTTGTCATTTTTTAACGCTTCGCGCCTGTAGGCTAAATATTGTTCCAGGTTTAAAAGTTCATAGCCTCTGGTTGCCGTACTAAAAGCCGTATTGACATTTGCCTGTACACTTGTTTTTCCGGATTTGCCTTTCTTGGTGGTGATTAAGATGACCCCATTGGCTCCCTGGGTTCCATAAATTGCAGTGGCCGTAATATCTTTCAATATACTAATGCTTTCAATATCTGCGGGATTGAGTCCGTTAAATGGGCTTGCTCCTCCAATATCGCCTATAGTGCCATCACTGCCACCAAAAGAAGATAGTGCATTAATGTTGAAGTTTTGCGCGGCAACAGGAACGCCATCGACGATAAATAAGGGCTGATCATAAGGCTTGCTGCCTGAACTCTGCTGGCTTAATGAGTTCTGTCCCCGTATCTGCACTTTTATGGCAGCGCCTGGTGCACCTGATGATGGTGTAATATTTAATCCGGGTGCTAAACCTTCCATAGCCGCTAAAACATTGGTGACCGGTTGGTTTTCAATGTCTTTTGCGTTGATGGTACTTACCGCGCCTAAGCCCAGCCTTCTGCTTTGCGTTCCATAGGCAATTACCTGTAGTTCGTCTAGCTTAGAGTTGGCCATTTGCAACGCAATTACCCCAACATTAGACTTTACCGGGATTTGAAAGGTTAAATAACCAACATACGATAAGATGAGCATATCCCGTTCATCAACGCCTCTGATTAGAAATTTACCATTACTGTCGGTAACAGCGCCGAGGCCCGAATTCATAGTTCTTACGGTAACGCCCGATAAAGGTTTACCCTGAACATCCATCACCTGACCAACAACATCAATGCGTTGAAACCTGGCAACGAGATGATCCAGAAAGCTGGGTGCCCCAGCCTTTTTAATGGTAACACGGTTTCCGGAAATTTCGAAATTGAATGGCAAACCAGAAAGGGCAGTTTTAAGGGCCATTTCTACAGTAGCATTTTTTACGTTTATGCTTGTCTTTATTTCATCGGCGATAGACTGCCGTTCAAAAACAAAATCGTACCCGCTCTGATCCCTGATTTCTTTTAACACGATTTTGAGCGGCACCTTTTCTTTGGAAATGGAAATCAGCTGCCCAAAAGAAGCTGCACTTACCTGCATTAAAGTTGCGATTAATACTACGGTGGTTAGTCGCATAAGTAGCCATATTTTACGGCAGAACGCATGCGTTCTACCAGGTTTATTGGTATAAAATTGATACATTTACGTTTAGTTTGGTTCTACGCAGTAGCCTCTGTCCTTCGAAAAATAGCGGCACTGCGTTAAACAGTTGATTAATTGGGACCCGACACAAACCGGGGGTGCTTCACCTTTGGTTTGCCTTTATTATTATCTATGCTGTCGTAGACATTTTATCATATCCGTAAGATTTAAGTTAATATTCCTGTTATTTAGATACATATACCTTTTTACCTTCCACTCTAAAATGGACCATCCCCAATCGTTGTATCATGTCCAATACCGCGGCAAGGGTTTGCTTTCTTGAAATCCATCCGTCTGCCTGGATATTTTCGGGCACCGTTGCATCATATACGAGTTCTACATTATACCAGCGAGCAATTTTTCGCATCGCAACCCTGAAGTCGACATCGGTTAGGTTAAAGTCCCCGTTTTTCCAGTCTGTGATGTTATCTAAGTTTGCGTTCGTAACCATTAAAGATCCGCTGGCATTGAGTACTTGCTCTCCTGGATGAATAACTTTCTGCCTTCCTCCAGAGCTTATTTTTACAGATCCTTCTATTAAAGTAGTTGTAACAACAGGCTCGTCCAGGTAAGCGTTGACGTTAAAATGGGTACCCAATACCTCTACTTGTTGCTTGTTACTCTCTACAATAAAAGGATGTGCTTTATCTTTAGCAATTTCAAAATACCCCTCTCCGCTAAGAAATACTTTTCTTTGGGGGAGTATTGCGCAATTGGTAGGGTATTTAATTGATGAAGCTGCATTTAAAAATACAACAGAGCCATCTGGCAAGCGCAAGCGCATTTCTTCTCCCTTTCCGGTTGATAGGGTATTGTATTGCAATTGACCGGGTTTTTGCCCGCTTAGTTCGTAAGTGATACTCCCATCTGCATTTTTGAGGATCTTTACGCCCGATTGGCTCGCTATGGTACCAGCCAGCGCATCTTTAATTAAAATCTTCTGCCCATTGGCCAAAGTTAATGTTGCACCTTGTTTTCCAGGGGCAACGTCATTGGCATAAGCTATGGATTGCTCTCTTTTATCCTGCTGGTAAAAATAAGTTAGCCCTGCAGTAAATATGACGGCTGCTATTGCCGCAGCTATTGCAACTCTTGGCCATAGTTTAATAGTTTTTAGCTTAGCGGAAGGCAGCTGACTGGCAATCCCCTCATAGATACGATCTACTTCGGCGCTGGAAAGTTCTGTTTGCAAACCAGCATTTAGTATACTATCAGACTCATCAGAAATTACCTGCTGCCACTCTGACTGGTATCCGCCATTTTTTAATATGCTGAGGACCTCTTCCAGCTCTTGTGCACTGCATTGCTCTTCAATGTATTTTTTAAATAGTGTTATAATTCTTACTTCCAAAATTTCGCCATTTTGTAACTTATACAATTCGGAATAACATTAGGTATATCCAAAAAGTGATGAAATACAAAAATAACCATAACAGACTGATTTACATTTTAATAATTTTTGAGATAAGCCAATAAAAGTAGAATTGCATTTTTAAAATTGATGTATTCTCTAATGATTTTTAGGGCCTTTACCATCTGTGCATGCACAGTACCCTCAGCAATACCCAGTTCTATGGCAACTTGTTTATAGGCTTTCCCCTCAATTTTACACTGCACAAAAATAGTCTTGCACTGCGGTGGAAGCTTTTCGATAGCTTCTTTTAACAACTCATTACTTTCTGAGTACTCAAGCTGCAGGTCTGTGCTGCGTTCGGTAGTTACCGTATATTTCCTGATTTCGTCCAAAATGAACGTTTCATGTTGCACCCTTTTGAGCATATTGAGCAAATGCCGTTTGGCAACGGTATACAGAAATGTCTTAAAGGGCTGATCTGGATCTATCTGCTGGCGGCTATCCCAAATTTTCAGAAATACGTCCTGAACTACGTCTTCTGCAAGTTGTTTGGATTTAGCAACCCTTAAAATGAAATAATGCAGGGGTTTTAGATGACTTTCATACAGTGGACGTAAGGCTTCCTCTTTCTCTTGCTGAAGCAAGATGATCAGTTCTCTTTCCGTATATCCATCGTATTTGTGGCGACCACTCATTAATCTCTTTCCCGCTGATTATGATT
Organism: Pedobacter sp. MC2016-14; assembly: GCF_020991475.1. Taxonomy (NCBI): domain Bacteria; kingdom Pseudomonadati; phylum Bacteroidota; class Sphingobacteriia; order Sphingobacteriales; family Sphingobacteriaceae; genus Pedobacter; species Pedobacter sp. MC2016-14. Next base: position 313,194 of record NZ_JAJMPA010000003.1, on the reverse strand, counting down.
AAGCAAAAATTCTGGCCAATATTAAGCAATAAATTGCGTAATATATATCACATGCACTACATCAGGGATATTCAGCGTGTTGTTAATAGATTTTGTGCCTAAATTAAAGCACGTAGATAGCCCATCCTTTGGGTAAGGCTCAGAGAAATTTGAGGTAATATGATTACCTTTGCAATTTACTTGATCATACAAATGCTTAATCACCCTGTTCAGTTTTTCACAGTCCTTATTTTATTTGCTTTCTCTTTTAGTTCATGCAAAAAATCTGAAATAACTCCCGATCCGCCAGCCTTATCAATAACTATTAACCCAGCGCTGGTTACACTGCAAAATGAATTTTCTTATTTGGGTAAAAGATTGACTGCCAACATCGAAAATGCACAACCCGATGAATCACTGGAAATAGTTTGGAGCTCCGAAAATCCGCGAATTGCCTCAGTAAAAGAAGATGGAACGGTATGGCCGGAAGCTGCTGGTGAAACTTACATCCTTGCTACATTGGTAAGTGGTAAAGGTGTTGCAAAATGTAAGGTAGTTGTTACCGATGCAAATGATTACAAGTTTAGATTGGTATTGAGAGATAAAGGTACCTCCAGTTTATCCATTGCTAACCCAACTGCTTTTCTTTCCGCTAAGGCTATAGCCAGACGACAAAAACAAAACATTGCTATTGACGAATCTGATCTACCGATCTCCCCTGCTTATTTAAAAGCCATTCAGGATATTGGTGGAACGATTGTAGCCAAAAGCAAATGGCTCAATACCGTGAGTGTAAATTGTACAGATGAATTTTTGATTGATAAATATAAAGCCTTACCCTTTGTAAAAGATGTACTATTGGTTTGGGAAGGCGGAAGAACTGTGACTTCAACTCCTGCAAAATATGTAGACGCACCTCAAGCTGTAGCAAATCATAGCAGCACTACTCATTTTGATTACGGTAGTGCTTCAACTAACATCACAGTTAACAATGGAAAAGTACTTCATGAACTGGGATTTAAGGGTGCAGGAATTGATATAGCTGTTATAGATGCTGGCTTCATAAATCTGAAAAATAATGCTGCTTTTAAGAATGTAAACATTAAAGGCGCAAAATCATTTGTATATGAAAATGACGATCCTTATGCCGTAGACACTCATGGCATCTGGGTGACTTCAACCATGGCCGTAAATATACCTCGCACTTATGTAGGTACAGCGCCCGAGGCAAACTATTGGTTGTTAAGAACAGAAGATCAATCATCGGAATATCCTATTGAAGAAGATTATTGGGTAAATGCGGCTGAATATGCAGACAGTGTTGGTGTAGACATCATCAATTCTTCTCTTTATTACACTGATGCCTATTATTTTGTTAATGCAAGATATAAATTTGAGGATATGGACGGTAAAACGGCCTTTGCAACAAGAGGCGCAAATGTAGCCGCTGATAAAGGTATTTTAATTGTTAACTGTGCCGGAAATGATAGAACCTGGGTAGGTACACCGGCCGATGCGCCAAATGTACTGACCGTTGGTTCTGTTAATTCCAGATTAAATATTGATGCTTTCACATCATGGGGCGTTACGGTAGACGGAAGAATGAAACCTGATATATTGGCTATGGGTGGTGGTGCAAATGTGATTAATACCAGCGGCATCGCCGAAAACCGCAGTGGCACTTCTTATGCCAGTCCTATTATGTGTGGCTTAGCTGCATGTTTATGGCAAGCCTATCCAACTTTGACGAATAAACAATTATTGGAAATCATTAGAAAATCTGGCGACCGGGCAGCTACACCTGAAGTACCATATGGCAATGGTATTGCGGATATGCAAAAAGCGATGAACCTGGCAAAAGCGATGACAAGATAGCTTCATCTTCCCAGCCCAAGAGAATGTGACAACACCATAAACATATTTGGTACTTGAGTGTTTTATGCAAAAACAAACTACATATGAATAACTTCTTTAGAGCAATAATAGCAGGTTGGGGTGCTAAAAAATTAGGTGGGGGCTGTCTTTCAACCATATTAATTTTCGCGTTAATCTACACGCTTTTAGGAACCTGCAATAAAAACCAGGCAAAAGCGAACCAGCAAATTCAACAAAAGTTGCAGCCTACTAAATCACGCTAACCGATGAAAATAGCCACGTATAATGTCAACGGAATTAACGGACGTCTTCCTGTGGTGTTACGCTGGCTTAAGGAAACTACACCTGATATTGTGTGTTTACAGGAGCTAAAAGCACCGTTAGAAAAGTTTCCTGAACAAGCTATTTCAGATGCAGGATATAAGGCAATTTGGCATGGACAAAAGAGCTGGAATGGCGTGGCAATTTTATCACGAAGCGGAGATATAAAAGAAACCAGGAGAGGTTTACCGGCAGACCCAGATGAAACGCAAAGCCGATATATTGAAGCGTTTGTGGATGGAATTGTGGTAGGTTGTTTATATCTGCCCAATGGAAACCCCGCCCCCGGCCCTAAATTAGTCTACAAATTGCAATGGTTTGAGCAGCTTACACTCCATGCGCAACAATTACTTACTTTTGATTTGCCTGTAGTATTGGCCGGAGATTTCAATGTAATGCCTACCGAACTGGATGTGTATAAGCCAGAACGTTGGGTAGATGATGCATTGTTCAGGCCTGAAGTGCGTGCGGCATTTCATAATTTAATTGCACAAGGGTGGACTGATGCCTTAAGAAAACTTAAGCCCAATGAAACAATTTATACCTTTTGGGATTATTTTAGAAATGCCTATGGCCGGAATGCTGGCTTGCGGATTGACCACTTCTTACTAAATCCAAAAATGAAAGATCTCCTCGTAGCTGCCGGCGTAGATAAAGATGTGAGAGGCTGGGAGAAATCCAGCGATCATGCCCCTGTTTGGATCACACTTAAATAGTCCACCCCACTCTACTAGTACGCTGCCAATTTTTTTTAATATTTTCCCGCAAAGACTAAACTAACGCGCATACCGGGTGTAAGTTTTTAAATGATTTAGATTTGGTTACAACATCAGTTGATTTGGTTACTTCTAACCTTGGGCAATAGCTCAATTTTGTGGTATAAATTTAAAATTTAGATATATGAAAGTATTTGTGACAGGAGCTACCGGCTTTATAGGTGCAGCAGTAGTAAAGGAATTAATTAATGCCGGACACCAGGTAATTGGTTTGGCAAGATCTGAAGCTTCGGCAAAGGCCGCAAGTGCTTCAGGTGCAGAGGTACTGATGGGCTCTTTAGAAGATCTGGAAATTTTGAAGCAAGGTGCATTACAGGCAGACGGCGTAATTCATACAGCATTTATTCACGACTTTACGCAATACGCAAAAGCAAATGAAACGGATAAATCTGCTATCCAGGCTATTGGCGAAGCATTAAAGGGAACGGATAAACCTTTTGTGGTAACCGCAGGCATTTTGGGTCTGCCAAAGACAGATGGTTTTATAACAGAGGTAAATCTGAACCAACATGGCCCACGTAGTTCTGAAGCAACTGCCCTATCCTTAGCTGCGGGAGGTGTATATGCATCAGTCCTGCGCTTACCACCATCAGTTCATGACAAAGGTGATAAAGGTTTTGTACCTTTTATGATTGCGCAGGCTATAAAAAATGGTGTTTCAGCCTATCCAAATGAAGGCAATAACCATTGGCCTGCCGTGCATCGTCTGGATGTGGCAAAGCTATTTCGTTTAGCAGTAGAGAAGCCGCGGAAAGGCGCTTTGTACAATGCTATCGGAGAGACAGGCATCCCCCTAAAAAACATTGCAGCACTTATTGCTGAAAAATTAAACCTTCCATTAGTCTCCTTAAACGACGAAAATATCGCTCAGCATTTTGAGTGGATGAGCGCATTTATCAACTTTGACAGTCCTGCAACTTCCTTACAAACCCAGCAGGAATTGGAATGGCAACCTAAAGAGATTAATTTGTTGCATGATATGGAAGAACATTATTTCTAAACTTATATCTGTAAGTTTGAAAAACATGAGCAGTAAAATCCCCCTACATATCAAAAGCATCAGCCAGTATCATAAACTGCGAGGCCTTAAGGCACCGGAGCATCCATTGATTAGTGCGATTGATTATGCCACAATACAGCCTTCTGATGTAGACGAAAGTGGAGGCTTACTTTTTGATTTTTATTTAATTTCTGTAAAAAAAGGGTTAATGGGTAAGCTGAAATATGGACAGCAAACTTACGACCATGACGAAGGTGTAATGTCTTTTATGGCGCCAAATCAGTTATTGAAAATTGAAACGGAAAAATCTACGCTAAACAAACGTTCTGGTTGGATGCTGCTCATTCATCCCGATTTTATTTGGAATACACCCCTGGCCAAAAGTATCAGGCAATATGATTTTTTTGGTTACGCCATCAATGAGGCGCTATTTCTGTCAGAAAAGGAAGAAAAAGTGTTAGATGCTTTCATTGAAAATATCAGGCAGGAATACCAAAACAACATCGATAGGTTTAGCCAAAATATCATTATAGCTCAGGTTGAAACTTTGCTCAATTATGCCGAGCGTTTTTATCAACGACAGTTTATCACCCGCAAAAAATTTAGCCATCAGCTCCTGGAACAAATGGAAGAGTGCTTAGAAAAATATTTTAGCGGCAATAAGCGCACAGAAATTGGCTTACCTACGGTGCAATATGTCTCAGCTCAACTTAATGTTTCGGCAGGTTATTTAAGTTCTGTACTTAAATCGTTGACGGGAATGAACACACAGCAACATATTCACGAAAGGTTGATTGAAAAGGCAAAAGAAAAACTATCTACTACGCATCTTTCTGTAAGTGAAATTGCTTATGAATTAGGATTTGAACATTCACAAAGCTTCAGCAGGTTCTTTAAAAAGAAAACTATGCTTTCAGCGCTGGAGTTCAGGCAGTCTTTCAATTAATTCTCATTAACTTCGCACTCCAAATTTAACTAACAACATGAGTATATTAGATCAAGTAGTACAGAGAAGCGAAAACAAATGTGAGTTGTGCCAGTCGCCAGAAGCATTAACGATGTATGAAGTCCGTCCCCAGTTGACCAACAGTACAGATAATTGTTTCATGATCTGTGGTATTTGTAAAGACCAGCTTGAAAAGCGGACAGAGACAGATCCAAAACACTGGCGTTGTTTAACCTCAAGTATGTGGAGCGAAGTTCCTGGTGTGCAGGTGGTATCCTGGCGCATGCTAAACCGTTTAAACAATGAATCCTGGGCAATAGATAACCTTGACATGTTGTATCTTGAGGAAGATATGCTGATCTGGGCAAAAGCTGGTGCTGAGAATGAAACTGAAGAGACAATCGAATTTCATAAAGACGCGAACGGAAATGTACTGGAAGCAGGCGATTCTGTGGTGCTCACAAAATCTTTGGATGTAAAAGGCTCTTCTTTAACAGCAAAACTAGGAACGGTAGTAAAAAATATTCGTTTAGTTGAAGACAACACAGATCAGATTGAGGGGAAAGTTGAAGGCCAGACCATTGTGATACTTACCAAGTACGTAAGAAAGCAAAGCAACTAGCACATATATTAATACGTTCCCGCTTTTGGGAACGTATACTTTTTCCTGAACCAGAACGCAAGATTTACCAATGCAATAAGGGCAGGAACTTCAACAAGAGGCCCGATCACGCCTGCAAATGCTTGCCCGGAATTGATTCCGAAGACTCCAATTGCGACAGCAATGGCAAGTTCAAAGTTATTTCCGGTAGCCGTAAAGGCTATAGATGTGCTTCTGGAATAGTCTGCCCCAAAATATCTTCCGGCAAAAAAACTAATGACAAACATGATAGAGAAATAAATTACCAAAGGAATTGCAATGCGAATTACATCCAGCGGGATTTGTACGATCAGGTTGCCTTTTAAGCTAAACATAACAACTATGGTAAACAGCAGCGCTATTAAAGTGATGGGCGATATTAGCGGTACAAATTTGTTTTGGAACCATGCTTCGCCTTTCAGTTTGATTAAAGAATATCTGCTAATGACACCCATTGCAAAAGGCAATCCCAAATAAATGCCTACGGATCTAGCAATCTCAGCAATTGTAACATTAATTTCAAGGCTTTTGAGCCCGAAGTAAGGTGGTAAAACAGTTATAAAGATATAAGCAAAGACACTGTATAACAATACCTGAAAAATACTGTTTAAGGCAATCAAACCAGCCGCATATTCCCTGTTACCTTCTGCCAGTTCATTCCAAACTACCACCATTGCAATACAGCGGGCAAGACCAATCAATGTTAGCCCAACCATATACTCAGGATAATCTCTTAAAAAGGTAATGGCCAGAAAGAACATCAGTAGCGGTCCTATTACCCAATTGAGCACCAATGAAACCGTAAGCACTTTAGTATCTTTAAATACTTCTCCCATTTTTTCGTATTTCACTTTGGCCAGCGGTGGGTACATCATTAAGATCAGACCAATTGCCAGTGGGATATTTGTTGTTCCACTTGAAAAGGAATGGATAAAGCCAGCAGAAGAAGGTATAAAATATCCGACAACAATTCCAATTGCCATCGCAATAAATATCCAGAGGGTGAGGTATCTATCTAAGAATCCGAGTTTTTTACGTTCTAGTACCGGGGCGCAATGGTTAGCACTCATTTATTATTTATTTAGGTATTGATTTACAAATTCTGCCGAGTAAGATTTAATTAGCTCACGTACTTTCCTAAATTCAGCCAAAACTGCTGCTGCGCTGCCTGTTGCCTTGGCCGGGTCCGGGAAATTATGATTAAAGCGGTCTACTTTGCCGGGAAAAAATGGACAGGCCTCGTTAGCATTATCACAAACAGTAATTACGGCATCAAAAACGATATTTGAATACTCATCTACATGGTTTGAGGTATGCGAGGAAATATCTATGTTGTCTTCTGCCATAACCTGAATGGCTTTAGGGTTAACACCATGTGTTTCGATCCCTGCACTATAAATCTCTGCGTTGTCCGCTGCAAAATGTCTTAAATAGCCTTCCGCAAGTTGACTCCTGCAACTGTTGCCTGTGCAAAGCACTAATATTTTTTTCATATGTTATTACCTTTTATCATAAATTGTCCGGGATACATCTGTCTGGTATCGTGTTCATAATATTGCAATTTTACGATTGATGTAAGTAATTTTTTTTTAACAACACTTAGGTTCAGATTTATAAGATCCTAGAAATGCCCCAAATTCTTTATCCAGCAATTGCCAGGTTTTAGGGTTGATACAGTAACATACTTTAACCCCTTCAATAGTTCCTTGTATAATCCCGGCATTCTTTAGTTCTTTTAAATGCTGAGATATAGTAGCCTGTGCTAAACCTAGTTCCTCAACCAAATCCCCACAAATACATGCTTTAGCTGCAATAATCTGTTGGAGGATTGCAATCCGTGCCGGATGTGCCATAGCCTTTAAAAGCACCGAAAGCTGGTTCTGTTTTTCGGTAAATATTTCAGTCTTTGTAAGCCCCATTATATTGCAATATTACGATTATAGTTCTACTGTTCAAAATTTAACAAAAAAGTCTCAGATTTCTCTGAGACTTTCTCTGTAAACCAGCGGGAATTTATACTTCATGCAAATCTATTTCCCGGGGAGGTATATGTCGGTTTGGGTGAAAGCAAATAGCTCAAAGCGCATTGCTATCGGGCTTTAAGTTTGCCGATTATTGTTTCCAACTTACTTTTTAACTTGGTAATGGCGCCGTGAAGAGCCAAATCATAATTGTTTCCTAAGCTGGAAACAGCAACAGGTTCTCTACCTGAAATCCTTGCCTCCAATAAACAGCGTTTGTCATCTAAACCTTCTTTATTTCCATTTTCGTCCGATAAGTGTACCTCCAGGCGGGTGATCAAATCACCGAATATCACCAAGCCTTCATTAATTTGATTTATAATTTTCTCTTCGTATTCCTGATGTATTGTTAAGTTTTTGTCGGTGTTCAATTGAATAGTCATAGCTCTTGATTAAAATGTTTATGCCAACTAAACAATAAAAAGAGGTTCTGGTTTTAAAATGAAAAAGATAGATACTATTCCTTCCCCAAATAATTCCGCTTGATGCAATTTACGCCTGATCCGTGAATTCACGCCATTTTTGGCAATTCTCTAAAAGCAAAAACCCTGCTAATCGTGCGATTGCAGGGTTTTATACGTTTTGATAGTCTTTGCTGTGATCGCAATGATACAAAGTTCGAACCATTTCTGGGAAGATCTGAAGGGATTAAGCGACATATATGAGTTGTACATAATGGTTCAGACTTCGAGGAGGATACTTACATAGCGGACAAATACAAAGCTTAATTCATCAGTTGTTTCGATCTAAATTAATTCATCAAATGATCTGTAGAATTATAAGTGTCAAAGTATTTGGTTTTGTACCAGGTTAACTTAAAATCCTTTTCCCCACAATTCCTATATTTGGGAAATTATAAAATGTGGTAGAAATATTTAAAGCATACCTGATGGAACGGGCTGATTTCAGTTCTGAAGATTTGGTAAGAATTGATTCGTTTGTTTCCATCAAAAAACTAAGGAAAAAGCAATACCTGCTTCAGGAAGGAGATGTTTGGAAATACAATGCATTTATAACCCATGGTTGCCTGAGAACTTATAGTGTGGATGAAAAAGGGCATGAACACAACCTGAGTTTTTCCATTGAGAATTGGTGGGTAGGCGACCGGGAAAGTTTGCAAACCGGACAGCCTTCTTTGTATAACATCGACGCCATAGAAGATTCCGAAATTGCTCTGATCAGCAAGATAAACTTCGATTTGTTATGCCAGGAACTCCCTGCCTTCAATGCTATGGTCAATTCCATACTTCAAAAGAGTTTTATTGCCTCGCAGAAGAGGATTCACAGTTTCATTAGTTTGTCTGCCGAAGAGAAATACCTAAAGTTTCTGGCTCAATATCCTCAGTTGGTCAACCGGGTTCCGCAGGGTATGATTGCTTCGTATCTTGGAATCACTCCGGAAACCTTAAGCCGCGTACGAAAAAGTTCGTCGCGGAGGTAGTTCATTTTTGCGATCACTTACTATCTACAAAAACATAGAGTTTTTGAATTTTCCCATTTTCCACTACAAACAGATCCATTCCCGTCACAGTTGAAGGTTGTGTTTTCGAGCCTACTTGCCAATACAGCCGTGCTACGTTTTGATGGACATCGATTGTATTTCTGATCGAAAATTTGAATTCCGGATTTTTCACCTGCAAACCAGTGATAAACTGATCTACTTCCTGATATCCCCTGGCTATGAAATTGCGATCAACCATTTCGATGTTGTCTGCATATATCTGTTCCATTATTTGCTTCCTAATAAGCATTTGATTTTCATTCCAAAGGTTAAGATGTTTTTCCACGAGGGATTTTAGATCAGATGGGTTGAGCGTCCCTGAGGCTCCCGCCTCATCTTTGGCTTTTTGTTTTGGTGACCATAAAAGCTTCTCTGGCTTATTTTTTTCATAAGCTTTTCCATCAGGATAAGAAACCAGCTCAAATTTAGAACCCCAGGGACTGAGGAAATAAACCCAACTTTCTCCAGCAGTGTCTCCGCTGGGTGTCAGGTATGGCTCTCCCAGAACTTTTATGCCTTTAGACTTCAAATAAACAACTGCTTCCCTAATATTTGAAGTGTAAAACGCGATATGGGTTGCACCAATGTCGTCACCATCTGGAATGGTTTGACTTCCATGGTTATTTTCGTAGCTAAAAATCTCAATGCTTGCTCCGGACCCTGCGTTGAGCATTCTAATGGTTACGGCACCAGTTTTTGAATTCATATGATTGCCCTTTTTCCAGGCATCGTCGAGTGGTATCGGACCAAGAGTGGTAACTGGACTGAAACCAAGCACATTATCAAAAAAAGAAATGGCCTGGTTTAGATCGGGAACATTGATTCCTACGTGGTCAATCCCTAGGATAGCCGCCTTAGACTGTGCTTTAGCATGAGAGTTTGTGCCGATTGCGATCAGCGTGCCGATCACTACTGTAGCAGCTTTTTTAGTTTGATTTTTTAAGGACTCGGTTATTTGATATTTTTTCATGATTTTTCTATTAAATGATTCAACTTAGACTTCTTTGTAGTGGGTTATTTGTTTACGCAGAATATTTTGCCAACCATTTGGCTTTAATTGCGGCACGGGCTTCAATAAATTCTATATCAGTACCTTGTGCTATAGCATCCAGCGGCTTACGCAGGGGGCGTGCGCCATCGGGCATTTCTATGAGTTCGAGAATTCCGTCTGCAATAACCTGAGGATTCATATCGAATTCCTGCATTTTACCGAAAAGACCGCTTCCAATCGCGTTGAATTTTTCAGTTGCGGATTCACCATAGGCTTCAGTCACCGAGGCTCTGTCTGAATTGATACCGCTTTTCTGACCTGTGTTCATTTCGGTTGGGTAAACACCGGGTTGTATACTTACATTTTCGATCCCGAAGTCGGCCAGTTCATCCTGGAGTCCCTCTGTTAGCGCTTCGACGCCGAACTTTGAGGCAAGATATGGAATCATAAAGGGCATGGTATGGCCACTCGCTCCGGAAGTAATGTTGACGATCAATCCTTTTTTTGCCTCTCGCATTGCAGGTAATACTGCCTGATATGTCCGGATCACTCCGTAAAAATTGACTTCAAACATCCGGCGGATCTGATCGATTGTATAAGCCTCCAGCAAGCCGAATCCCGACATTGCGGCATTGTTCACCAGTACGTCGATGCGGCCGTATTTGGCCAATATATTTTCAAATGCATTTTTAACGGAATCGTCATTCGTGATGTCGATCTCCACTACCTCAACATTTTCCAGCTGTGACAACTCAAGGGCAACTGCAGCATTTTTCCCGCTGACATCCCGCATCCCTGCAATAACATGGTGACCCGCTTTTGAAAGTGTCATGGTTGTGAGCTTACCGAAGCCTGAGCTTGTGCCTGTGATGAAAATGATTTTTGACATGATATTTAATTAGGGTTTAAAATTTTGTTATTTCTAATACCCCAAAGTTGCACATGTCACAGTTTTTGGCTGTTGACATAAAATAAAATTGTAATTGACAAATGTCAAGAATTAAAATATCCGGGTCTCAGATTTGTGACCATAATGATTTGATCAGCAGTATATTTTGTAGTATTTTTATGATACACACAAATTAAATCTTTATGATCAAATCAATTTTTAGTACCGTAATGGTACTCTTCCTGGCTCATCAGGTGAGCAGGACGCAGATAATCGTCAATCCAGACGGTAGCCATTCCGTGGTAACAGGAAATGTCATTGTAAACCCTGATGGAAGTCATTCCGTATTAGCGGGTAACGTCCTTGTTAATCCGAATGGGACACATTCGGTAATTTCAGGTAATGTGATCGTCAACCCAAATGGAACACATACCGTGATCAGTGGTAATGTATTGGTAAATCCAGATGGTAGTCACACCATCATTCCAAGCTTTAAAAAACATGACGATGACACAAAGTGTAAGTCAATAGGCAATACTACTACCTGTGAACCTGGTGATTTCGAGAAATGAATAGCCTATTTGTTTGGCAAGTCCAGAAACAAAACTTTGCAAGCTGACACGCTAAATGTTCGTGCTGACACTTTAAGTACAGGTAAAAAATCTAAGTAGCCGATAAAGTCCTTCAAAACAACTTCTTCAGGTTGATTTTCAAGGAAAATTCAGTCTATAGCGAAAATTTACTTCGAACCACCAAACCGAGTGAGGTAATCCTGCTGATGGGGCATATCAATAGTGAATTGGCCGATTTGGCCAGAAAAAAAATGGGACAAGTCAGAATTTATCTGTCTTGTCCCATCGCGTAATCCCGCTGGGATCATATTTTTTATGGTAAAACGGCCTAAATGGCGTTAAATCGAAGGTTTTGAAAAAGTGGGTCACCATTTGGGTCACCATTTTTTTAAACTATTTTGATTGAAATTAAAGAACTCAATAAGACAAATTTACTATAAAATTTAATACGTTCAAAATTTCTAAAACAAATTTATGGTTGAATTTTAGTACCAAGGTACTCGACATATTGTGACCTCCCTGAACAAAAATCTAACCATTATCCCATTCGGGTAAGAGCTTAACCAATCAAATTTGGTCAGTTATTTGAGGTTAATATAAAATGGTTTTCCTAAGCAAATTGGTTCCCACTATACATTCCATTCTTAAAGATTTCTCCCTTCTCATCTGTTACGAAAAGTACGAACTCCGTGTCGTCTTGACTAAAAATGTTAATTTTTTCATCCCGGATAATGAGGGCTTCTTTTTTATCTAATTGAATAGCGTTATTAATGATAGCCTGTCCCTTAAATGTATAGAGTAGGAACGTTAGGCCTTCTTTATGTAACTCGGGGAGTTTGGCCGTTTGACCCTTCATTAATTTCATATCATACACCCATGTCTGGCTACTAAATTGAAACGTGGTTTCAGCTGTTGGTGCGCCGAGCAGACGCCACTCATTTTCACTGTGTACCTGCTCCAGATCGCGAAATATTACCTCGGGCTTAAGATCCTTCTTACCAGGGCGAATAAAAATCTGTAATCCTTCCAAAGGTTCGTCTTCACCGAGTATTTTTTCTTCGTGGTAGAATGATTTGCCGGCTTTCATGAACATTAAAGTGTTGCTGCCAATCGTTTTCTCAAAGCCTTCTGAATCGGTATGTTCGGCTTTCCCGGTCCTGAAATAGGAAAGAATCTCATCATTGATGTGAGGGTGCATCGCGATCACCGTATTGCCATGAATTTCCGGATGATCGATACGGCCAATACTTCCGATACCCGTGTCTTCATTTGAAAGTAAGGCCCCTGGGTATAGAATTTTAATCGGCCCATGGCCCCTAAATGCTGTTTTTTCGATTTTTTGTAACATAGAATAAACTTTTAAAACTTCAAGAAAGTCGAATCAGAAGGTATCCCCAATCAGACTTTCTCCACCTAATATTAAGAATAAATCTCTGCTTTCAACTCAAGTCTTGCAGGTTTATAGAGAATATCTAAACCCTTAAACCCCATTTGATCCCTTAAAGATTCTCCATTTATAGTATTAATTTCTGACCTGCCCGCCATCTGCCGCAATGGTTTGACCTGTCACAAAAGCTGAGTCTTTTGAAACCAGAAAGGATACAACACCTACTAAGTCTTCCGGTTCTATTACCCTTGGAATGGCTTGCATCTTTGGAAGGAACTCGTAGATTTCTGCGTTTTCATCCCTCATCGATTTGGTGTTGGTAAGCCCGGGTGCAATTACATTAACGTTAATGCCATCTACCCCAACTTCACTTGCCAGGGCACGTGTAAAGCCTATAACCCCACCTTTGCTAGCAATGTAAGCGGTCATTTGAGGTGCATTCAGAAAAAAAGTTGTGCTGGCAACATTTACGATACGGCCGTACTTCTTTTCAATCATATAGGGCACAAAAGCTTTGCTCATTAAAAATGTTCCATCCAAGTTTACTCCAATTACATTGCGCCAGGTTTGGAAATCTGTTTCAGCAAATGATTTCCAGGGATAAATACCGGCATTGTTAACCAGTGCAGTGATGTTTCCAAGGTTTTCTTGAACCTGCTTGGCAAAGGACAGGGTTGCCTCGGGAGAGGTTACGTCTATAATTGCTGCAAAGAATTTTCTTCCTGCAGCCTCGACCAGAGCTTTCGTTTTATCCGCATCGACCACATCTGCAACGGCAATATCAAAGCCATCCTGAGCAAGTCTTACCGCATATGCTTGTCCTATTCCATTGGCTGCCCCTGTAATGACAGCCGTTCCTTTGTTTATCATGATTGTTATTTTTATTTGAATAATTAATTATAAATACCTGCTCTTGGAGTAAACAGCAATTTAGTTTTCACTTAAAAAAGGATAATCGGTGTAGCCTTTTTCTCCTCCACCATACATCGTATCTCTGTCCGGCTGATTAACCTCGGTATGCAACTCGAAGCGTTTGGGCAGATCGGGATTGGCCAGGTATAGTGATCCGTAGGCTATAATTTTTGCAATCCCGTTTTTAAGCGCCGCTTCTCCTGTTTCGCCATTGTAGCCACCGTTTGCAATTATGGTATGTTTGGTAAGCTTGCCAAAAGTTTCCAGTACGTCCTTAGGGTAATGAGGAAGTTCATCCAGTGGGAATAGACCGTTCATGAGGTGAATATAGGCTAAAGGCAGAGCATCCAATCCGCTGATCAATGCCCCGAACTGAGCAGTTGGGTTCTTGCTTATGATACTGTTGTAAGGTATGGTAGGAGACAGCTTTATGCCTACTTTATCGCCACCTACCGCATTTGCCAGGGCCGTCATTATCTCTAGCACGAAGCGATTACGGTTTTCGATGCTGCCGCCATATTCGTCGGTCCTTTGATTGGAGCTTTCTGCCAGAAACTGGTTGGGAAGGTAACCAAATGCCGAATGCAATTCTACCCCGTCAAAGCCCGCCTCAATTGCATTCAGGGCAGCCTGGCTGTAGTCCTGAACAATTTGTTTTACTTCAGAATTACTTAGTTCCCGTGGTATTTCGTAATCTGCCATTCCCGTTCCCGTAAAATGCTGCTGACCTTCAATGGCGATAGGAGATGGAGCAACAGGCAATTCACCTTGTTTGACCGAAGAATGACCTACACGTCCGGTATGCCAGAGCTGTGCGTAAATGGTACCCCCATTTTCGTGAACAGCCTGCGTTACCTTTTTCCATGCATCAATTTGTTCCTTGGTATAAATTCCCGGTGTAAAGGGACTTCCTAAAGCCTGTTTTGTGATATTGATACCTTCGGAAATAATAAGGCCGGCACTCGCACGTTGCGTGTAGTATAAAACCGTTAAGTCGCCCACAATCCCATTTTCATCAGCCCGGCTTCTTGTCATAGGTGCCATCGCCAAACTGTTACGAAGTGTCTGGTTTCCCAAGACTGTTTTTTCTAGTAATTTCATTTCTTTAAATTTCGATTCATAATTGCCCCTGAAAGGCTAAACAACTTGTATTTTTAAGCTGGAACAAAATTAAGTATATTTGCTACTCATTTTTCACTAGTAGCACATAGTTAAGCTGCTATACAAAAGTATAGTTATGGATAATCACGAAGAATTTATTGAAATACAGTCGGTCTTGGATGTCTTTGAGATGATAGGTGGGAAATGGAAATTTCCGATTATTTACAGTTTATGCCATGGCAAAAAACGCTTTAAGGAATTGGAGACAAACCTTAAGCATATATCGCCAAAAGCGTTATCAAACGCGCTCAAGGATTTGGAAATTAATGGGATTGTTTCCAGGGAGGTATTCCCAACCGTTCCAGTAACGGTAGAGTATACGCTTACCCAATATGGGAAGGATTTAAAGCCAGTCCTTTTGGCAATTCAAAATTGGGGTAAAAGCCATAGGGAAAAAGTATTGTCTTCATAACAATTAACTAGTTATAGTTTGGTCAGCTTTGAAGAAACGAAGAGGAAAGTTTCGGTTAGCTTTCACGCATTTCTGCTTCGAATTTTCTCAACGAATACCAATAGCTTTTGAAATTCCCAATTTAAAAAAGAAAAATGTCCATTCCTGTTCCCGCTAGAGCTTTTTCGTCCTACCCAAATCCCCAATATAACCTGGCAACATTGTGATGGGTGTCGATCTCTTGGCGCATTGTAAAATTTTCCAGAAGGATTTCTTTTTGCAGTCCATCTATAAAGCCATCTTTAAGCATGCTGAAACAGAGTCAGTATTGAACTAAAGAACTGAAAAATAACCCATTACCTCTACCTCTGTTACGTAATGACCTTTTCACCGACATGGAGTTGATTATCAATGCAAATGAAAAGTGAGACAAATTAATGCGCCAATTTTGTCATAAATTTTCCTCTACACGTTTTTAAGTGATCAATAATTGCCGGCTACGTCGTATTTGCATGATTCTTAAAACTCAACCTCACAAGTCTTAAAAAATTCAGTGACCCAAATGTAACAAATGGATTGGGTTACCAGATGGGTCACCTTTTTTTCTGAATTAACCTGATTAAGGTTGACCTGCTTTTTTGTGAAAGATGCTGGTTACTAAGCATATTAAACGAAAAAGGCGCACCTTAGTGCGCCTTACCGTGATCCCGCTGGGATTCGAACCCAGGACCACTACATTAAAAGTGTAATGCTCTACCAGCTGAGCTACGGAATCATCATTCTTTTTAGAACTACTCTAAGCGTTTCCGTTTAAAGTGATGCAAATATAGGATTACCAAATAATGGATGCAAATTAATATTACGTATTTCTACTAGGTGCCTGATTTTAAGTCCGATTATTTATATGTCGCTCGTAAAAATCCTTTTTTGAACATCGATAAGCCTTTACCGGACCTAGTTTATGCATCAAAAAGATGTAATAATAGGCAAGATCTATTTGGTAGGGTAAAAAGCCAGTGCGTGCGCTTTTTGGAAACAAATGATGATTGTTATGCCACTCGCCAGCAACAAAGCCTGGCCAAAGTTGGTTGATAGACATATCATCCCTGTTAAAATCACAGTGGTCACGCCGCATATCTTTTCCTTTACCATGTCCTTCATAATTATATGTTCTTACCCCTACTGCCCAAACTCCGGCTGCACCAATTAGCGTACAGGATAAGCCATGGCCACCAATCAGGTAGAAAATAAAGTACCAAAAGCCCCAGTTTAATATGGTTTCAATGATTGCCCTTGCAGGATGTACCAATGAGCCCCATTTTTGGTATTGCTGATAAGTATTTACAGGAACCCCGGTATGCTTCATTAAGCGTGCTGCCCGCCTGTAATCTTCTTCGCTCAGATCTTTCGCAATCGGCTGATGGTTTACATCGGCCAGAAAACAATATAAAAAGCCGCCCTGCGCATTATACGGATCGCCGGGCTGATCTGATTTAGCATGATGTACATGGTGTGAAACCACATAAATTTCTTCTGGAATCATGGAAATGGTAAGGTTTTGCGTAAAAAAGCGCCAAAACTTATTCCTGAATTTGTAAGCACCATGTGTACAATAGCGATGATGCCAAATGGTACCATGTGTGCCCATAATAATCATGCTGTAAACAAAAGCGGCCCCCAGTAAGTACCAATTAAAATAATAAAATAAAAACATAGCAAGAAAAGGCACGGAGAGCGCTACTTTAAACCAGCTAAAAAAAGGAAGCCAATTCTTTTTGTCTTTAAAGACGTTGAGACGACTAAAGAATTCCTTCCAGATCTGCTTGTTAGTTGGTTTAACCAATTCCCCCTTTTCGTCCATCCACCCGTATGCTGGTGGATCTAAAACAACGTCCAAAAATGTCATATAAATGCAATTGTATGCTATAAAAGTACGCTAATTTATGATACAAAGTTTTTTTATTATTTAAATTGATTCTTTTTTAGTTCTTTTAGTAACGTAAATTTTTACTTCATCATGAAAAAGCTGTTCCTCGTCCTGCTGATTACACTATCTGTCTATAATATTAAAGCTCAATCGTTTTTTGTACGTTTGGTTACTGCGCAGGGAAATATTACTTTAAAGTTGTATGATGAAACGCCTAATCATAGAGATATGTTTGTGGAGGCCATCAAAAAGGGTATTTATAAAGATGCTCAGTTTAACCGGGTAATTAAATCTTTTGTAAGTCAGGGTGGCGAACTGGATGACTCAATCCTAAAAAAAGAAAAGTTACATCCAGAATTAGGTGCTAAGCGTTTACCTGCCGAGATTGTCCCTGCACTATTCCATAAAAAGGGTGCCTTTGGTGCTGGCAGAGATGACAACCCGGAGAAAGCTTCTTACTTCAACCAAATTTACCTGGTGCAGGGAAAAATTCAAACAGATGAACAACTGGATTTGATTGCCAAAAAAAAGAGCACCAGTTTTTCTGATGCTCAACGTAACATATATAAAACCATTGGTGGTGTCCCCTACCTTGATGGTGATTACACCATTTTTGGAGAAATTGTGGAAGGGATGGAAGTAGCAGAAGCTATCAACGCTGTTGCCACAGACAAAAATGATCTTCCCCTGAAGCCTGTTGTTTTTAAAGCCATACTTCTTGGTAAAAAAGAAGCACTCTTGCTACAGAAGAAGATCAAAATGTAATAAAATAAGTTATTGTTTTATAAAATGTTGTTCAGTAGTCTCTTTAACCTGAATGGTACCTGTACCATTTTGATTTGATCTGGTATAGCTGTCTTCATTATAAATCACAAGACTTTCTTTGGTAAGGGTTGTGATCTCAAAAGTCTCCACTTCTCTAGGATCCTTAACTAATGTAATGGTGAATGTTTTGCCATTAAGCACATAGGTATACTCATTATTATCGCCGTCTTTCATTCGGCCATTATCGAATATCTCAGCAGTACCACCATCATCAGTATCCACATCTTCATCAATAAGTACTCCATTTTCATAATATTTACTAATCTCCTTCTCCAATTTCCATTTACCTACTATTAATTTTTCATCTTTTTCCTTCTTACAGCCTGTAAATGCAAGAGTCGTTAAGAGTAGCACTAAGGCCATTGCGTAATTTTTCATCATTGAATTGTTTTATGTTAATTTAAATTGTCCGTCTTATCTATTTAGATAAGCTTGGGCAAAATAACATAAACAAGGAGGCCGAATCAATACCTAAAATTGGGTATTTTCCAATTATGAAAAAAAATACAATGATCAATAACAACCACTAGCCCTCAGAAACAATATCAGAAGCATTTGAGTTTAATATTATAAAAATAAAGAGACCTTAACTTAAGTATGTAGCTGTGGCATATTGCTTAGCTAGCTCCATATCCAAAAATATGCGGTCTGCATTGACAAACTTTTCGTGTTGTGTTTCATCGTGCTGCACAACCAGACATGTTAGTCCTGCAGCTTTTACAGCGCGCATTCCATTCACGGTATCTTCAAAAACAATACATTCATCTTTTGCAATTCCAAGTTTTGTGCAGGCCAAATTATAGCATTCAGGATCCGGCTTAGTCTGGGTAACATCTGTACTGGTTACCATAAACTCAAAGTAATGCGCAAGGCCATTTCTATTAAATATCAATTCCACATCTACTCTGGGACTAGCGGTAACAACAGCCAAACGTAAACCCTGGGCTTTGTAGTACTGAATCACATCGAGCGCAAAGGGCATCAGACTGATGTCGCGATTTGCAAAGCCCTCTTTGCTCAACCTGGTACGCCAGGCAATTAGTTCATCCAGTGAAATATCCATATTAAACCTTTCTTTCAGGTTTTCGCAGTTGGAGGGCAAAGGTATACCTGCATAGTTAGTGGTCCAGTCTTCGTAGGTCATTTCAGCATTAAATTCTTTCAAAATATCTACCCAGCATTCATAATGAAAATGTTCAGAGTCGATAAGGGTTCCGTCCAGATCAAACAATACGGCTTTAAGTTTCGGCATATAGGTTATTTATTGAGCCGTAAAAGTAGGAAAAAAGATCCTCCACCATATTATTGAAGCAAAGGTTATCTTTGCAAAAATGGAGTATTTTAAGAAATTGCTTGACCTGTTAAAAATTGAACGGGAAGAAGACCTCGATGCGTATCGTAAATTAACTGCCGCATCTTCTGCTACACAAAGAAGGACGAATGGCTTATCATGGTACCCCATTGCAATTAGAGGGACTGAAATGAGCCGGGGTGATTACATAACTGTAGAAATAGAGCGCACAACCCATCATGAACTTTCGCACCAGTTTAGGTTTGGGTCTTCTGCTGCTTTGTTCTCCAATCACGAGCCTGGAAAAGACCGCATTGAGGGAACGATAAACTATATAGGTGGAAACCGGATTAAAATTACATTACGTACGGAAGAATTACCGGACTGGGCAAGAGATGGTAAATTGGGCTTAGACCTGCTGTTTGACAACAACAGCTATGACGAAATGCAAAATGCGTTAAAAACGGCTTCAGGTATTGACGATACTGATGGTACTGCTGAAGCCCGGCTAGCAAGTGTATTGACTGGTAAGTCAAAGCCGGGATTTAAGCCTAAAGTGCATGATCTTTATAAGGTCTCAACATCCCTGAATAATAAACAGCAGGAGGCGGTAGAAAAAATTCTTTCGGCAAACGAACTGGCCATTGTACATGGTCCGCCGGGCACAGGAAAAACTACTACCCTGGTACAAGCCATTAAGGCCTTGATTGCACAGAACCACAAGCAAATATTAGTGGTAGCGCCTAGTAACACGGCGGTAGATTTATTAAGTGAAAAATTAGCCAACGAACAATTAAATGTAGTACGGGTTGGGAACCCTGCAAGGGTATCTGAAGGGTTACTTTCTTTAACACTTGACCGCAGGATGGCTGAACATGAGGGCAATAAAGACATTAAAAACCTTAAAAAGATGGCCGCCGAATATAAAAACATGGCACATAAGTACAAGCGTAACTTTGGCAAAGCGGAGAAGGAACAGAGAAAGGCACTTTTTAATGAAGCACATAAAATAAGGAAAGAGGTTGATAAAATAGAAGAATACATAATTGGAAATGTGATTGAAAAAGCCCAGGTAATTACGGCCACACTTGTAGGTGCCAATCATTATACCATAAGAAACTTAAAATTTGATACGGTAGTGATTGACGAGGCGGGCCAGGCGCTGGAACCAGCCTGTTGGATTCCAATTCTTAAGGCCGAAAAATTAGTACTTGCCGGAGATCATTGTCAGCTACCTCCCACCATTAAATCCGTTGAAGCCGCAAGAAAAGGATTGAGCAGCACGTTGCTGGAAAAATGTGTTAACCTGCATCCTGAAGCGGTGGTACTGTTGCAAGAACAATACCGTATGAACGAACTGATCATGGGCTACCCATCAAACGTATTTTATCAGGGACAGCTTAGGGCTAACGCCAATGTTGCAACAGGGAGGCTATTGAATAATGAGCAAGCCCTGGAATTTGTAGATACCGCAGGTTGCAGTTTTGATGAAAAGTTAGAAGGGACCAGTAGCACCAACCCAGAGGAAGCCTTGTTTTTAAAAAAACACCTGGAACAATTGATTAGTAATTTGGACACTCATTATACTGAAGATACATTTCCGACTATAGGTGTTATATTTCCTTATCAACAACAGGTGATCTTGTTTAGAGAAGTGTTTGAAGGCTCCGAAATATTGCCTAAATATCGTACTAAAATCACCATTAATAGCATTGACGGCTTTCAGGGACAGGAAAGAGACATCATTTATATTGGTTTAACACGGAGTAATCCGGAAGGTAACATTGGTTTCCTGACGGATATAAGACGGATGAATGTTGCTATGACCAGGGCAAGAAAAAAGCTGGTGGTAATAGGTGATAGTGCCACAATTTCCAGAAATGAATTTTATGCCGATTTTATAGCGTATTCTGATAAAAATGAGGCTTACAAGAGTGCCTGGGAATTTCTGTAACAACAATAATAGATTAACTTATCATTAATTTAACCGGTATTATTACATTGGGATGAAATTTGGTACATGAATTGTTCAAGGTTATAAAGAATAGATTTAAATAAAATGTAACTGTAAACCTTTCAATTCCATCCCTATGACAAGTACAGATTTCAACTACCAGCTAAACAATCATCAGACTGCCCTAAAATCTTTTGCTTACAAATTCACAAAAGATCAGGATGACGCAAATGACCTGGTACAGGATACGCTTTTAAAAGCGATCAATTATGCTACTCAATTTAAAGATGGTACAAATTTTAAGGGTTGGCTATATACAATAATGAGAAATACTTTCATTAATAATTACCGCAGGTCTGCCCGCTCTCAGGCACTGATAACGGTAAATGAAGAAATCCCATCTGCTCAATTACATTATAGTGCTACTGTAAATAGTGGTGACGGTAAGTTTATGATGCAAGACATTTATAAAGCATTGGACAAATTACAACCTGAATATTCTACTCCTTTTTTAAAATATTTTGAAGGATATAAATACCACGAAATTGCTGATATGTTAAACATCCCCATTGGTACTGTTAAAACCCGGATCCATTTAGCCAGACAGATTTTAAAAAACAACTTGAAAATGTATGTAAATAACTTTTCAAAAGTAAACTAAGGCTTTACACAGCGTTTTAAAAGCTGCAGTTTTCAATCTATTTCTGGTTGAAAATTGCAGCTTTTATTTTTATTAACGCTGCTAAACTTTTACCTTTGGTTCATGACGATTGAAGAGCTGGAGGATTATTTTACAGGGATTGATTTACCGGAAACCATGGACCTGTATCCTGGTGTTAAAATATCGGATGTAAGGGGCTGTATTGCATCTCATTTAGATGTTTTAAAATTAAAAGGCGAGCTTAAAATTTATGCGGGCTTTAAACACAGGTTATTGCTCATTAAAGAAATTCTGGAAACACAGGAACTTAAAAAAGTTCAGTAACACCACGAAAATTATTGACAAGCTTTATAATTTGCGGTCCATAATCAACTGCATTCCCTCTTCCTACGCCAGATATAGCAGACAGTTCCTCTGTTGACTTTGGTAGTTTCGCAGCAATTACTTTAAGCACTTTTTCTGAAAGTACAGTATGATCTGGTACATCACGCTTTTTGCTGATTTCAGTCCTCCACTGCATCAAACTTTCGTACAGCTTTGGATTTTCAATTTCTTTCTCTTTCTCAGCTTCTACTTTTCTACTGCCTTTTTGCATCGGCAGGTAATCTACCTGAACGCTGTGCACTGCAGCAATACAGTCTTCAATCTTAAAACTTTGCCAGTTTTGCCTAAATACTGTGGCTTTTGTAAGTAAGGATAAGATGAGGTCGTTCATCAAATTAGTTACCACTTCTGAGGCCATGCTGGGGTTCCAGGGTACTAAAAAAAGTTCCTCCAGCTGTTGAATAGTCTTTTCAACTTTAGGAATAAAATAAGATCCCGCCTTTTCTAAACGCATAACGAAAGCTGGATTATTTAGTACGTGCACCGGGTCTGCTAATTTGTCAATTTCGGTCTTTACAAATTTGTCTGCAATGTTAATCAGTTCCGTATATAGCGATTGATGGATTATTTTATACTTTTCAGACATGATATCCTGTGCAGCGGGGTCCTTAAGCAGTAGTTTTCCAAGCAATGCCCAGTCTTTTGCAATAACAGTAAAATCCATCAGGTCATCTACAATACCTCTATTATACAAAGCCTTAGCATCATGAAGCGCCTGTTGCCCACGAATGACCAAATTTGCAGATTTCATAAAATTAATCACCCTTAGATCGGTAATGATATTTTCCTGCTTTAGCGGGGCCTTTAAAATTAAGCCTTCCAAACTTCTACAACGACTTAGCGCTACATAAGCTTGCCCATGCGCAAATGCCGAGCTGATATCTACAATAGCTTTATCAAATGTTAAACCCTGACTTTTATGTATGGTGATAGACCAGGCAAGTTTAACCGGGTATTGGGTAAAGGAGCCTGCATTTGTTTCTGTTATGGTTTGCTCGTTGTGATCCAGGTTGTATTTTACATTTTGCCATACCTCTGGCACAATATCCAGTATGGTTTGATCATCTAAAAATTGCACCTGTAAATGGTCATTATCAATGGCTTTAATTTTAGCCGTCCGCCCGTTGTAATAGAGTTTTTTACCTGAAGAATCATTTTTACTAAACATAACCTGGGCCCCAACTTTTAGCTGCAGGTTTTCTTCTGTAGGATAACCATCTTTTGGGAAGTCTCCTGTAATCACAGCTGCAAAAGTATGCAGCGGGCTATCTATAGCATGGAGTTGTTGCTGATTTAATTCGGCAACAAGTTTATTGTGAGTGGTAAGGGTAATATAGTCTTCCTTCCAGCCTGTTGTTTCTTCTGGCTCGCAGCGTTCATTTAATTTATGCAGCAGGTGTTCTTCCAGCTGATCATTTCTGATTCCATTTAAGATGGCAACAAATGTGGGATCAGACTGCCTGTAGACCTTTGTGAGTTCAAAAGTAATTACCTGAAAGGATTTAAATACAATACTATCAAAAAAATACGGGCTATTATAATACCGCTGCAGCAGGTGCCAATCCTGATTGGCTACGGGGGGAAGCTGATATAAATCTCCAATCATTAAAACCTGCACACCACCAAATGGCCTCGCCGAGGCTTTTACTTTACGAAGGACGACATCTATATAATCCAATACATCTGCCCTAACCATACTAATTTCATCTATAATCAGCAGCTCCAGACATTGCAGCAGTTTGATTTTATCGTTGCTAAAATTAACCCGCTCTCCTGTATCTGCAGATTTAAAGAATGATCCGGGAATTAGCGGGCCAAATGGAATTTGAAAAAAGGAGTGCAGGGTTACCCCACCTGCATTAATAGCAGCTACAGCGGTAGGCGCTACAATTGCATGTGCCTTAGCGACATTTTTTTTGATGTAATGCAAGAATGTGGTTTTACCTGTACCAGCTTTTCCCGTTAAAAATATGGGTTGATTTGTATGTTGTATAAAATCAAAAATAAGCTGGTTATCGGCGTCTAAAGTCATTTGCGAATCTTTTTCCCGAAATTACAAAATCGATTGTTCAATGAGGCTTAAAAAATTAAATATATAAAGCTTAATTTCAAACCTCCATTGGTGCTAAAAGGCTACCTATGATGTGAAGGGCACGTTTTTTGCTCCATATACGTATAACTCAAAAAGATATGAAAAGAATGATATTGGGCTTTTCGGTATTAACGGTTTTAATACTGTCAGCATGCAGTCCCTCTACCCGAATTACTGGTTCGTGGGTAGATCCAAAAACTTCGGGCCAAATTACTTCAAGCAAAACACTATTTGTTGCTTCTCTAACCAGTAATATTGAAGCAAGAACAAAACTCGAAAATTCACTCGCAGAGAAAGCTGTGCAACGTAATTTGAAAGTACTAAAAAGTATCGATTTTTTTAGTCCTGAATTTTATCAAAAAAAGCCAACTAAAGAACAGTTGTTGTCTAAAATTCAGCAGACTGGTGCAGATGTAATCCTTACGATGAGCATGTTAAGAAAAGAGAGCGATAAAAGGTATGTTCCCGGTGCGGGTCCGTATATGCCTTTTAGAAATTTTGGCTGGTATGGTGGTTTTTACAGCTATTATAATTTCTGGGCACCTACATTTTACGATCCTGGATATTACGTGGTAGATAAAACGTATTTTATGGAAACCAACTTGTACGATACAAAAACTGAAAAGTTAATTTGGTCGGCACAGTCTGAAACCATTAACCCGGGTTCATTGAACAATTTTGTACAGGAATATCCTAAAATTTTATTGGAACAATTGGCCAAAGATGGTCTCTTGCAGAACACCAATGTAACTAAATAATGTTTTTCCAGCAAATTATCACCTTACAGCGGAAACGCGGTTTCCATTTAATCACAGACGAAATTACCAGTGCCATGCCCCAGTTAAAGGATTTTAATAAGGGCATGTGCCAGGTATTTATTCAGCATACCTCTGCTTCACTTACGATTAATGAAAATGCAGACCATACGGTGCGGAAGGATTTTGAAATGTATTTCAGCAAAACAGTTCCAGAGAACGATCCCGATTACGAGCACGATTACGAGGGATCTGACGATATGCCAGCGCATTTAAAGGCGGCACTACTGGGAAGTTCTGTATTGATTCCAATACACAATGGCCGACTGGCTTTAGGTACATGGCAGGGCATATATTTCTGTGAGCACCGAAATTACGGAGGTCACAGAAATATGATCATTACCATTTGGGGCGAATAATTAGCCTGGAAATCCGAACAGGGATCTTTCTTTAATAATGATGGCCACCTGCTCAGGAACGTATCCCTCCCAGCCTGCTGCATTCGCTTTAACCAGCTCCAGTACGTTATCCGTTTGGACCTGTAAATTATTTACGTTATAATTTTGAATGTCTTCTATTTTATCGTTAGCAATGAGGTATTCAAACAAATCTATCAAATGCGGTGGTGGTGCGAATGTTTTGGAATTAAAGACTACACCATCCTCTAATGTTGGGTATATAAATAGTTTAACTTTTCTGCTGAACAGTGTTGCAAAAGCTTCTAAAATACCACCTTTAAGGTATTTATAATGCTCTTCATTGAAAATGAAGCCAAGGTTTGGATATCCTAATACCACGCCCATTTTTAAAGAAGTTATTTTAGACAAATAAGCAACAAGTTTGTAGTACTCATGAAAGTTGGAGATCAATACTGTTTGCCCCATAGAACAAAGAATATCTACCCTATCAAGAAAATCCTTTTCATTGATTTCGGCACTATCATCTGCCCCTCTTTCTTTTAGCGATTGAAGTGTCAATTCAGTAATCACGATTACCTTTTCATTGTCTACATCGGGTTCTTCTCTAAACCGCTCCAATCCAGTGGTCAGCATATCCATATGTACATTAATTAGGGGCCTGAAACGGCCGCGAACAATCATAATATGCTTTTTATACAGAATTTCTGAGGGTTGCAGGTTTTTTCCATCCGGACCGAATACTGCGGCATCAGTAAGGTTATATTTTACAAGATGCAGACTCATCAGGCGATTATCTACATGACTAAATCCGGGGCCTTCAAAACGGATCATATCAATCTGGATCCGGTCCCTGCTCAAGTCATCTATTAATGACAATAAAAATATTGAAGGAGATTTATGATACTTAAAACAAGCATAAACCAGGTTAACGCCTAGCGTACCAACGGCAGCATGTTGTAAGCCCGGATCATTGTCCAGTAACTTGACATGCAGTACCACATCATGAAATGGGCCGTTAGGTTCATGCTGGTAACGAACCCCCATCCAGCCGTGTCCTTCATTCGTTTTTAAGTAATTGAGTGAAGAAAAGGTATCCGCGAAAGCAAAAAAAGTAGAGCTATCTCCCCTTTTCTCTGCTAATCGCTCTATCAAGAGATCATATTCATGGCCCAACATTGACATTAATCGTTGTTCACTAACGTACCGTTTAACCTGTTGAACACCATAGATGGCATCAGAAAAGGCCATATCGTAAGCAGACATTGTTTTAGCGATGGTTCCCGCGGCAGCTCCTGCTTTAAAAAAATTCGCCGCTACGTCTTGTCCTGCTCCAATTTCGGCAAACGATCCGTAGATAGCAGGATCCAGATTTATTGCCAGTGCTTTTTGTTTTGTTCCGATATAGGTGTTGTGAATGTTCTCCATGCGAAAAATAAGGTATGAGCTAATAAATGCTGCAAGATAAGCATATTTTTTTAGGGAAAAACGTTTAGCGGCCTCGCACTCGTCATGGAAAAAAATTACCGGTGCACTACACACCGATAACTCCTAAGTATTTACTCATAGATTGGCTTCGTCTATCTGCAGATTTAAAAGCGCAATAAATATGATAATTGTATCCCCTTGCACCCGGAATAATTAAGGTATCAGAACCCCCTATCCTAAGTTGTCCGTTAATTTTATATCCGATCATCCCAAACATGCGAAGGGGGTCAACTAAATGGTCAGATTTACAGGGAAGTACCTCGAACAAAACATCCTGCATAATATTCCCTCTCATTCATCCTTTATAATCCCTTAGTTATTAGTGAGGTGCCTCCCCCTTTCATATCTTTGAATCCATAATATAATCGGTTTACCTTACGATCAAAATGTAGCTCTCTATTAACCAAAATCGAAACATAGACACCATTTACATAAACCTTAACACGCCGCGCTTCTTCTTCTATGAATGGTGACACAGGCAAACTGGATGTTTCAGGAACAAGCTCTTCGCCTGTTTCTTCGTCAATTAAAGGCTCAGGATTTCCCTGCTCCTCGTCAACGATTCCGGCCAAAGTGTCGTCCTCGTGGACAGGCTTAATTTAAACTTTAATATTTCATCCAATGCATTATTACTGGCAGTATAAAACATCCGTTTTAACTCAATGCCTATAAAATGCGAAAATGTCATTGCGAGTTTACGAAGCAATCTCCATCCTCGCGGCTCTACTAGATTACTCCGGTGTACCAACTCGCAATGACGTAAACTGCCCTATTTTCTCTTTTTATTAAATTCCTGTTCTAATGCCTCTTCTAAAGCTTTTCCACGAAGATTTAAAGCAATTATCCTCCCGGATGGATCAATTAAAAAACTGGAAGGTACCGAAGTTATTCCATATAGCTTTCCTGCCGAATTATCAAATCCCTTAAGGTCACTGAGCTGTATCCAGGGCAGTTGATCTTCTTTAACTGCCTTTAACCATAACCTCTTATCTTTATCCAGTGAAACGGAAAGTACCGTAAAATTATCGTCTTTGTACTTATTATACGCTTTTAACAGATGTGGGTTTTCTGCCCTGCATGGGGCGCACCAACTGGCCCAAAAATCCACAAGCACATATTTTCCGCGAAGACTCATCAAGTTTACAGATTGACCACTTGCATCCGGCTGTGAAAAGTCCGGGGCCATCGACCCTGTCTTAAGACGAAGTAAAACATTCAAATTTTCCCGGATCTTCTTTCCCATAGCATATCCACCTGCTGGTGTTTTTTCTACCATACGCATCAAACTATCTGCGGTGGCGATACGGTTGTACTTCAGCACCATTTCAATAAGTTCTAAAGACATTGCATTTGATGGGTGCTCCCTTACAAACGCAACCACCAAATCCGAGAACTTATCTACAACCTTTCGATCGGCAATGCCGCCTTCCCGCAACATCGCCACACTATCTTTTCTTTCTTTGGCTGCAAAATAAGGCTTATAGGCTTTTGAGGTAAAGTCGCTTAATTCCTTGTTGTAAAGCGATGCAAAACTTTCAAACAATTCCTGCTCCCGCGAACCGTTTATTTTTGCGCGCCAAAGACTGTCTGCGTTTCCGCTTAGTGCCATCGTAACGTTAGGGCCCACAAAGAGCTTAACGATTTCTGCCGCGCGGTTCTTTCCCTTAATCCGAAGGTTAAATAACCTGGGCTCCACCAGAGTTCCTGAGAAAGAAAAATGACCGGCCCCGTCTGTAAATGTGCTGTCTTTGTACATCAGGCCCGGTACCGTCTTTTCCTCCGCCAAGTACAACTGTACATTTGCCGCATTTAATATTTTCCCCGAAACAGAAAAGGTAGGTTTCCCTTTTTCCTGGGCATACGCTCCTGTCCATAACAAGGTTAGAAGGATGATGTGGTAGCTTTTCATAAGTTTAGTTAGGATATCCAAAATTCTGGTCCAATGCTTTGTCTACTCCGATCTCAAACGCCGGTACAGGCAATAACTGCTTGTAAGATTCCCATGTGCCTCCTTTTTTGGGGGTTGCGATCTTCATAACATCATCTATACGTCTGGTACGTTTCAGGTCCATCCAACGGTGTCCTTGTTCGCAAAACAATTCCACCCGGCGCTCTTTCATCACGGCGTCAAGCAGGTCAACCTGGGTATTGGCCGGAGTGCCTCCTAAACCCGCACGACCGCGAATGACATCGATGTCTGATTTTGCGCCATCTAATTTATTCTGGTATGCCCTGGCCTCTGCGCGGATGAGGTACTGCTCTCCAATCCTTAACAAATTCAGATATTCTGGTCTTGCAGCGGCCAGTGATGCGGTGTTGGCTTTGTATTTATAGGGGAAAAGGTAAGTGACACCGGATATGGTTGCACTGCCTACCCAATTGGCCCTCCTAAGATCATTGGCTTCAAATGCTGCTTCTAAATCTGGACTAAGGGAGGCCGGGTTTGTAGTGGTGCCGATAGAGGTAGTAAGTACAAAGGTGCGCGCGTCAAATATGGCATAGTTATTTGCAGCAACAGGCTGCAACTGGAAGATCGCTTCTTTGGTATTTTTTAGAAATACTGAAGCCGGGGCAACGGGCATAAACAGGCCGGTGTTGCCGATGACGATGGAAGAAGCCGACTCCGCTTCTGCCCACTTTTCGTTGTACAGGTAAACGCGGGCAAGTAGTGCTGTTGCCGCCCAATAGGTAGGCCGCACGCGCTCCGCATTTGATGCCGAATAAGGCGTTAAAGCATCTCCATTCAGGTATTCCCTACTTAATTTGACCTGCGCATCCTGCAAATCTGCAATCATTTGGGCATAGACCTCACTCACCTCTGCCCGCTTCGCGTTGGTGTATAAGCGGTAATCGGGACTAATAACCAGGGGGACTTTTCCGTAGGTGTTTACCAGGTAATGGTAACACAAGGCCCGCATAAACTTGGCTTCGCCGATGAGCTGTTGTTTTAAGGCTTGATTTAAAGTGTTACTGCCCTCCATACCTTCAATCGCGGCATTACAATTATAGATTAAGGTGTAAGTAGTACTCCAATAAAATTCTGTATTGCTATTGGCTTTATTTTGATATAACTGCGTATAATTTGAGGTAGCACTTGTGTTGTAACTTTTAAGCTCATCTGCCGAAAATGCAAGATAACTTGTGGCATAGGACGTAATTACATTGTTGGTTTCCGAAATCCGGGTGTAAAGGCCATTTAGTACCGCTGTTGCGGTGGCATTCGTGGCATACACGGTGGAATAATTGAGCCTGTCATTTGGTGGGTCTAGCTCAACAAATTTTCTGCAGCCGGTAAATGCTGCCGCCACTAAGATACATATGGTGATGGTATGAAATATTTTCATGGTATAAATGATTAAAGGTTAACTTGTAATCCAATTACAAATACTTTGAGCGGTGGCAATGTGGCAAACGACTGGGTTTCTGGGTCACGCCCTTTGTATGGCGTGATGGTGAAAAGGTTCTGCCCTGTGAGCGTAATACTGCTGCGCTTTAGTTTCAGTTTTTCATTGAACCTTGCCGGCAATTGGTAGGAAAGCGAAACATTTTTTGCGCGTATAAAAGACGCATCAACAAAGCTACCGGTGCTTGTTGCCCAGCTGTCATAGGCTTGAGCGCCTGCAACGGATTGCGTATAGCGCTGGTATTTTGCCTGATCTCCCTCTTTTTGCCAGCGATCTAAAAAGGCCGTAGACACGTTGCTGCTTACAAATGAAGGCGAATAGATTTCGTTACTAAAGTAGCCTGGTGCAAATAGCGATAAGCTTTCTCTGCCGGTTTGCTTAACAAATTGCAGAAAAATATCCAACTGCAAGTTTTTGTACGAAACGGTATTGTTTAATCCACCAAAGAATTTTGGCAGCGTGTTTACCCAGGTTGTTTGGTATACAGGGTGCCCTAGGTACAAATTGTTGCCTGCATCAGAGCCGACAGTTCCATCTTTTTTCAGTGTGGTATACAGACCAGTTTTTGGATCAATCCCAGTATAAATCCCGACAAGCGTTCTACCTGAAACAGGTTGGCCGATCTCCAGCAAACCGGAATAGCTGGAGGTTTCCAGGTTCTCGAACTTAAGTAACTTATTGCGGTTAATAGAAATATTAAATGATGTACTCCATTTGAAGTCTTTTTTGGTAAGGGGGTTGGCGTTTAAAGTAAACTCCCATCCCGAGTTTTCTACCGTTGCCGGGAAATTGTAGTTGGGTATGCTCGAGAAACCGGTATGTGCTGGAATCCTGTAACTCAATAACTGGTTTGAACTACGGTTTTGGTAATAGGCCGCGGAAGCTACGATGCGGTCGTTAAACACACCGAGATCGGCAGCAAGTTCAAACTTATTGTTTTTCTCCCAGGCTACATTGGGGTTTGCCAATGTGGTGGGCGCAAAACCTGTGGCCCCTTGATAGGTATTGCCTCTCCTTTGATATAGGTCGTAATACGCATAGTTACTGATGCCATCATTGCCGCTGGTCCCATAGCTAGCACGTAGTTTTCCAAGGCTCAGGAAGCTAAGGTTGTCTTTGATAAAACTTTCAGACGAAAATATCCATGCCGCGGCAGCGGAATAGAAATTACCAAACTGCCTGCCCGGGCCAAATTTTGAACTTCCATCTCTCCTTCCCGTTAGGTTTACAATATATTTATCGGCCAGATTAGCGTTTAAGCGCCCGTACACCGCATTGTAGTTATACAGATAAGAACCGCTGTCCCCAAAAATTGTGGTACCTGCATTTACGATATTGCCGATGACGGCATCACTTACAAAATTATATCCTGCGATGTATTGGCCCTGGTTATCTGATTTCTGAAAACTACTGCCCAATAAAGCGTTAAGTTTAACCGCTTTGATTTGTGTTTGGTAGCTTAACTGGGGCTCAGCAATCCAGGTTTTCTGCTCATTTAAAGTATTGACATGATTTATAGCAGGACTCATTGACAAATACAATGGAGAATAGGACGCATTTGGCTGCAGGATTTTAATATTCGAATTTATTTTTGTGATGCCCAGATTGGCCGAAAACACCAGTCCTTTCATGATCTGGTAAGTAGGCCTTAAGCTTAGTACAAGATTGTCTGTTTTGTTATCATAAGATCTAAAGGTATACGCATAAGGATTGTTGGCATTGTCTGAATTTACACCGCCCCAATATAAAGTGCCATCGGCGTTAAAAGAACCTGGTGCATTAGGTGCCCTCAAGGTGTAGGAGGTGATATCCGTTTGCGCGTTCTGATTGAAATCCCGAAGGTAATTTCCGGTAAAATCAATCTTCAGCTTTTTATTACGGGAATAGGCTGTGGTGTTAAAACTGAGCCCGGCCCTGGTGTCATTGAATTCTCCAGGAAATAAGTTCCCCTGGCGGTTATAGGTACCCCTTAAATCATACTGTGCCAATTCGCTTCCGCCAGAGAGCGACAAGTTCAAATTGGTGTAGGCAGCGAAATTGCCGATGAGTTCCTTTTGCCAGTTGGTTTCTGCATTTTGGTCCCACAAACCGTTCACATCGTAATTTGCATCATTGGGCGAAGTTTTAATACTAGGAACAGGCAGTCCATCGTTTACAAACGCCTCACGTCGCATTTCAAGATATTGTTGTGTGTTCATTACCTTTAAATCTGCCGGGGCCTGCATAAAGCCCTGGCTGGCGTTGACATTTAAGTCCATCTCGCCCTGACGGCCTTTTTTAGTGGTGATGAGGATGACACCATTTCCACCACGGGACCCGTAAATGGCTGTCGCATCTGCGTCTTTTAAGATGTCAATGCTTGCGATGTCATTTGGATTGATATAATTTAAGGGGTTACCTTGTTCGCTCTGTACGTCGAGGCCGTTGCCACCATTATTGCCCAGGATATCTCCAAGTAGCGAGGCTTGGAACGGAATGCCATCAATGATGTATAAGGGATAATTGTTTACAGCGGGGTTTAATGAAGTCCGTCCCCTGATCAAAATACTTACCGAACCATTGACCACACCAGATGATTGTTTAATTTGAAGTCCGGCAGCCCGTCCTTGCAAAGCCAGCAGCGGATTGGTTACAGGTTGTTTTTCGATATCTTTGGAGGTGACGGTGACGGTATTCCCTGTGGATAGTTTTTGTGTCTCGGTGTAATAGCCTTTGTTGACAATGACCTCGTTTAGCTCCCCAATGGCCAGCTCCATACGTATGCTGATTTCTGCCGCTGCTGCAATTTCCTTTTGCTGATAACCGATATAGCTAATCAGCAATACCGCCTTTTCGCTGACGTTGCTTAGATAAAAAGAGCCGTTCTGGTCTGTATTTACCGACTTGTTTGTCCCTTTAATCAACACTGTAGCGCCCACTAAAGGCTTTTCATTCTCGTCCACAACCTTACCCCTGACTTCGATAGATTGCAACCTGGCGGCAAGGTTCTCTACAAAACTTGGCGCTTTGAGCTTTAACATCACCACATTCTTTTCAATGGAATAGGTAATCGGCTGATCTTTAAAAATCTGCTGCAATACTTTATCCAACTCCTTGTTTTTTACATTAATGGAGACAGATTTGGATTTATCCAGGACTTCGCCGGTGGCGATGAAATCATAGCCACTTTGGTTCCTTAATTCGTTGATGATAGATTCAAGCGAAGCGTTTGATTTTGCTAAACTTATCTTTTGTGCCAAGCCAGAAGCGCTGACTTGCATCATGGTAGCTATTAAAATAACGGTGGTTAATCGCATTATCAGCCAAATTTTGTGGATATAGCCTTTCGGCACATCCCGTTTCATAGTCTGTTTGTTACACATTTCATTTAGTTTGCGACAAAATCTTAGCGGGCAAATGAAAGCCCGTAACATTGCTTTAATCGGCAATATTGTCTAAGTTTGTTTTGTCTGGTTCATTGCAGAATGCCTTATGCCTCGAAAACTTGGGGCACCTGCGGTTTATTTGATAATTGATTATTGAAGCCAGCTGCACCATGTCCCGACCTCAATCGGGATTTGGTGTTTTATAATCCGGCTTCTGTTTAGTTTCAGCCTTAGCTTTTCTGTCGTAATGTTTTTTTCATCTTTGTTTTTATGGTTAATAAATTGTTTAGTTAAAATCATCTATAAAGTTGTTTTTTAGAAATTAACGCAATACAAATATTCGTTGTCCTTCGATTCTAAACTGGACGTTTCCGGTTTTTTTCAGTGTATTAAGCACTTCAGAAACATTTTCAAAACGAGGTACCGAGCCCCAAAATGTATCTGTGGGTGCAGGTCCTTCATAAACAATCTCTACGTTGTACCATCTTGAAATCATCCGCATGATTTCCTGGATGTTCAGTCGGTCGAAAATGAATTTGTTGTTCTTCCAGGCGGTTACCAAGCTTGTATTGACTTCATTAATTTTGATGTTGTTGTTCATTGAAACCGCTTGCTGTCCTGGTTCCAGAATCGCAGATCCGTTAGGGGAAGCATTTTTGCGGTCGGTTAACGTTAGTTTAACACTTCCTTCCAGTAACGTGGTCCGTATAGCGTTTTCATCCGGATAAGCATTTACATTGAAATGCGTGCCTAAAACCTCTACCTGCTCTCCGTTACTCTCCACAATAAAAGGATGTTTTTTGTCCTTCGAAATTTCAAAGTAGGCTTCACCTTCAAGCTTTATCTTTCTAAAGCCCTGCGACATAAGCCCCGCAGTATAAGTTAAACTTGACGCTGCATTCATCCATACTTTGGATTTATCTGGTAAAACCAGGGTGTATGTTTCGCCTTTAGCGGTGGTTAAGGTATGGATGCTTTTGTCGTTCAACGCGGCTTCTTTAATCTCATATTCAATCTGTCCGCTGGCGGTTTTATTGATGCTGATCCCCGCTTCCTTTGCAAGCGTTCCATTCGCTGCATCGGCCAAATGGATCTTTTTACCGTTGGCTAAAGTGAGGGTAGCCCCTATTTTTCCCGGTGCGATATCATTGGTATATTTTTCAATACGCTGCAAATTGTCATGTGGGTTCTTTATTTCATAAAAGTACAGGCCGGCGCCAATCAGCAGGATGACCATGGCTGCTGCAACCATCCGGGGCCATAAGAAGATAGGTTCTGTTGTTGTTTGCCGCATCAAAACAGCTTCCATTTCCTGCATATCACTTAAGTAGCGCTCAGGATTGTTATAAGCCTTGGCAGTGTCTGCATAATGATTATACCATTTCTCCAGAAGTGCAAGTTCCTGATCCGTTATCGTACCATCCTGCCGTTTCATCAGCAGCTCTTTTAGCGTTTGCGGTTTCATTTTTAAGCCAGGTAATCGTAATGTTCTGTATTCAATTTTTAGTTAGGGAACTTTTTTCAACCTTATACCACATGGTTAATTTTCTCCTTATAAACGTTAGACGGCAAACTTGGGCTTAGGGGTACGTTGGAATTTAAAAAAAGCCCGATTTACTTGATTAAAGTAGATGTTTAGCTTTAAAAAGGCCCTTGGAACCGTTTACCAGATGAAAAAAGTGAAAAATAAATTCACTTTTATTTTCAATCGAAGGATTTTGATGGCCCGCTGGGCTTGTTTTTTTATAGTGTGTTCGGATAAATTAAGCTGTACTGCAATTTGTTTATAAGAGAGTTCACCATTTCTGCTCATTTCAAATATTTCCCGCATCTTTTCCGGGAGACGGGAGATTTCCGTCTCAATGATGCGTGTGAGTTCTTTCTCCCGTACCAGGTCATCTGTTGATGAAACCCCGTTTTCGAGAAATAAATCAAAAGACTCGGTATACCTGTTGATGACCTTTTGATGGGCGATGTAGTCTAATATTCTATTGCGAACAGATCCGTATAGGTAATTGTTTACAGCTACGGGGATGACCAATGTGTCGCGTTTTGACCAAATTGAGGCGAATAAATCCTGGACAATGTCTTTCGCCTGGTCGTTATCCCCAAGCATCCGCCTTGCATGAAAATACAAAGGGTCTTTATAACGCCTAAAGAGCTCTGAGAAAGCCGCATGATCTGCTGAACCAATCCTTATGACAAGGTCGGTATCTGAGAACCCCCGGTATAATTTTTTATCAATGCTCATTAATTGGTTGTAGGTTTAAAAACGTGTAATAACCCCTGCCTATTTACAAAAGTAATGATTTTATAGCTCGGTCGCGCCGTAATTATAACCAGAGCCATTACCCGGGCGGCATTGGTTGTTAGCATTTTTACTTTCTATCCATGTAAGATTATGGTTTTCTTGAAAATCCCCACGATTTTTTCGTTTGTTTTTACCTTTATTTGCCAATACAGAATTTCGAGAAGATATTTTCCAACAAGTCATCTGTAGTGACACTTCCGGTTATCAAGCCTAAATGATAGAGTGCCAACTTAATATCTGATGCTAAAAAATCTGAGGTAATTGGGTTTATTAGACCTTCTGAAACGCTACTTAATGCTTCTTGGGTTTTTCTTAATGCTTCTACATGCCTGATATTTGTTACCATAGTATGGCTATCGGAAAGCTGATCTCCTACCGCAGTTTCATATAAAAGTTCTTTCAATTCTTCTACTTTTTGGTGCTCTTTCGCAGATATCGCAATAAACTTAATATCAGCTGGTAAGGCCAGTTCTTTAATCCTGTCACTATACGTCAAATCGATCTTGTTAGCCACGGCTACAAAAGCCAAACCAGGACGATACAAGCTAACAATATCTTCCCTGATTTCTGACACCGATAAATTAACCACATCAAACAAGTAAACCAAAACGGCAGACTGGCTAATCTTTTGCATGGTTTTTTCTACACCAATGGCTTCTATCGTATCTGTAGCCTCACGGATCCCAGCGGTATCAATCAACCTAAAGTTGATGCCGTTGATGTTTAAAACCTCTTCTATAGTGTCTCTGGTTGTTCCGGCAATTTCACTTACAATAGCCCTGTCCTCATTCAGCAAAGCATTCAGCAAAGTTGACTTTCCTGCATTCGGGCGACCTGCGATTACGGTATTGATACCTTCTTTGATTACATTACCCAATTCAAATGAGCGAATCAATTTATGGAGTACTAAGGTTATTTTATTAATTAGCTCCTGCAACTGGTCACGGTTGGCAAACTCTACATCTTCTTCTGAAAAATCCAGTTCCAGTTCTATCATCGAAGCAAAATGGATCAGTTGCTCTCGAAGCACATTTAATTCTGTGCTAAAACCTCCCCGCAACTGGTTCATGGCTACACTATGCGCAGCAGCAGAATCTGAAGAGATTAAATCGGCTACGGCCTCTGCCTGCGAAAGATCCATTGCGCCATTTAAAAATGCACGAAGTGTAAATTCACCGGGCTTAGCAGCTGATGCGCCTTTTTTAATCAGCAGGTTGATGATTTGTTGTATGATATAATTAGAGCCATGGCAGGAAATCTCTACCACATTTTCTTTGGTATAAGATTTTGGCGCAATGAATAAAGCCACCACCACTTCATCAATCGTTACTTCGCCATCTTTAATCAGGCCAAAATGTAAAGTATGAGAATCTTGCTTAGTTAAATCTTTACCAGAAAATACGGAATTGACAATAGTTACAGCATGGATACCAGAAAGGCGGATTACGCCGATTGCACCAGCTCCGGGAGGTGTTGAAAGGGCAATTATAGTCTCATTTGTAATCATCATATTTGCGGCTTGCTTTTAAGATGCGCAAAATTAACCAAACATTCTTTACCTTATAGCGTTTAAGCATTGGAAAATCACACAAACTTTATGAAAGAACTCCCACTTACCGTTAAACGATCCCTTGAGCTTTTTGGTCTTGGGCTTGTTGGAACTATAATGGTTATAGGCAATGACATCATTATGCCTGTAATCATGGCATTTTTCATCAGCATTATGCTCATGCCTATCTACCGCTTTTTAAGGAAATACAAACTACCGGAAATTTTATCCATTATATTACCTATTCTATTGGTAGCCATCTTTGTGGGTTTAATTATCTGGTTTTTTTCTGCGCAGGTAAGTAGTTTGGTGAATGACTTTCCGCAGATCAAGAAAAATGTTTCTCTGCATTTAAAATCACTAAGTGAATGGTTTAGTGGCATCAGTCACGTTTCTACGACAGAACAAATTAACTTCATCAATAAGAAGAGTAACGACCTGCTGGGTATGGTTGGTGGAATGGCTGGCGGTGCAGCCGTTACCCTAAGTTCAATATTTGTATTTGTGGGTCTGCTGCCAATTTACATCTACCTGATGCTTTTTTACAAAGACATTTTACTACGCTTTATATTTATGTGGTTTAAACCAGATGACCATCCCAAGGTTAAAGAAGCGATTTATGAAACAGAAGCCATTATTAAAAACTATTTGGTTGGTTTGCTGATCCAGGTGACTTATATGACGGTTTTGCTGGGTGGAATATTGCTTTTACTGGGTGTAAAGCATGCGCTGCTGATTGGGGTTATCTTTGCCATTCTAAACCTTATACCATATGTAGGTGCATTGATTGGCAATATCATAGGGGTATTGCTAACCCTTACGGCTTCGGCCACCTTAACGCCGGTAATTACAGTATTGGCCGTAATTGCGGTAGTCCAGTTTTTAGACAACAACATCCTGATGCCAAGAATTGTAGGTTCAAAGGTAAAGATCAATGCTTTGATGGCAATTTTGGGCGTTATTGTTGGTGGAAGTATTGCGGGGGTTTCAGGTATGTTTCTCTCCATGCCAATTATAGCGGTGTTAAAGATTATTTTTGACCGTACAGATATGTTTAAGCAATGGGGTGTACTGCTTGGTGATGAAAGGCCAGGGAAAAGCCCGATGAAGTTTCCGGTATTTAGACGTAAAGCACCGGTGAATACCAGACCGGGGGTTGAACAAACCAAAGCAAAAGATAAAGAGTAATCATAAAAAAACCGGCGGTGGCCGGTTTTTTTATGATTTAAAATTACATTCTTTCCGGTACGTCTATCCCCAGGATGCTCATGCCCGATTTGAGGATATTGGCCGTAACCCAACTTAAATTTAAACGATGTTGCTTAATTTCTTCGTCCTCCTCCTTAACAATCGGAGGAATTTCATGATAAAACTTATTGAACAATTTAGCTACCTCATAAATGTAATTTGCCAGGCTTGCAGGGCTAAAAGATCTGGCGGCTATAGCAATTTCTTCCGGGTATTTAGCCAACAGGATAATCATATCCAATTCTGTTTCAGAAAGACTGATGCCGTGATTTGCCTTTTGGTTTTCTTTATATTCTGCCTTTCCTAACAATGATTTTATCCTGGCATGCGTATATTGAATAAATGGTCCGGTATTGCCTTGAAAATCGATAGACTCTGCCGGATCAAACAACAGGCGTTTTTTAGGCTCCACTTTTAGAAGGAAGTATTTTAAGGCGCCCATTCCTATGTTGTAATAAAGACGCTCTTTTTCATCTTCGTCAAAATTATCTACCTTACCCAGTGCTTCCGTTTTTTCTTTTGCCGTAGCTACCATTTCAGCTATCAGGTCGTCAGCATCTACAACAGTACCTTCCCTTGATTTCATTTTACCACTTGGCAAATCTACCATGCCATAAGATAGGTGGTATAAGCCTTTAGCCCAGCTTTTACCTAACTTATCTAAAATCAAAAACAATACTTTAAAATGATAATCCTGCTCATTGCCAACAACATAAATGGATTCATCCATATTAAAATCGTCGTATTTCATTTGGGCGGTGCCTAAATCCTGGGTAATGTAAACAGAGGTTCCATCTGCCCTCAAAACCAGCTTTTGGTCTAATCCGTCTGCAGTGAGGTCAATCCATACAGAACCATCAGGTTTCTTAAAGAAAACTCCTTTTTCAAGACCTTCATCTACCGTACCTTTTCCCAACAGATAGGTATTGCTTTCGTAGTAGTATTTATCAAAATCTACCCCAAGGTTTTTATAGGTTACCGCAAAACCCTCGTAAACCCATCCGTTCATGGTTTTCCAAAGATCGATCACATCGGTATCTCCAGATTCCCATGCCAATAACATTGCCTGAGCGGATTTTATTAATGGGGCATTCTTTTTGGCTTCTTCTTCAGTCTGCCCTTCTGCCTTTAAGGCATCAATTTCTTTTTTATATTCTTTATCAAAGATGACATAGTATTTTCCTACCAGGTGGTCTCCCTTAAGACCAGAACTGTGTGGGGTTTCGTTATTGCCCCATTTTTGCCAGGCCAGCATAGACTTACAGATATGAATACCTCTATCGTTAACCAGGTTTACTTTATAAACTTCTGAACCACTGGCTTTTAAAAGTTCTGAGACAGCATAACCTAATAAATTGTTACGTACATGCCCCAGGTGTAAAGGCTTATTGGTATTGGGCGATGAATACTCTACCATCACTTTTTTTCCGTTGGATGGAAAAGTACCGAAATTTGCTTTTAACACCTCAGTGTTAAAAAGATCTACCCAGTAAGAGCTGGCTATACTTAAGTTTAAAAAGCCTTTAACTACATTAAATCCCGTTACTTCTTCAACATTATCTTTAAGGTACTCCCCGAGATCGTTTGCCGTAGCTTCTGGTGTTTTTTTAGAGTAACGGACAATGGGAAAAACGACTATGGTTACCTGACCCTCAAACTCTTTACGGGTATCTTGTATGTTGATTACATCCTCAGCAATTTCTTGATTGTACAACTGTTGAATTGCTTTCTGTGTGGCGGTAATGATAAAATTCATGGTCAAAAATAACCAATAGGAAGCGAATTTTATAATCTAAAATAATTGGATAGATTTGCGCAACGACAAGACATTTATGAGCAGCCAACAAGAAAAATTTACATTAAATGTAAGCACAGAAATAGGAAGATTACGTAAATTACTGATTCATAGTCCCGATAGCGGATTGGGTAAAGTGGTTCCTTCCAAAGCTCAGGACTGGCTTTTTGAAGATATCGTGCATCTGGATACCATCCGCAAAGATGAGTACGATTATTACGTAAAACTACTGATGTATTTTCTTGACCCGGATAAAATCAAAGGTAAACTGAGTACAATTGATGCCGAGGAGACTGAGCGAGCATTTTTCAAACCTGATCATGCTGATTTTCATCATTCTGAGACCGTCATTGAAGTTCAGAACCTGCTTTCTGACATCTTAAAAGACGATGCGATCCGTAAAAAGCTGGCTGCTTCGGTATGTGCAATTGAAGGCTGTACTTATAAATTACAAATGCAACTGGTAGATACAGACCCGATTGAACTGGCTAAAATATTTATTTCAGGAAGCTTAGCCAATGATGTGATGATCTTTGCCCCTATTCCAAATCTTATATTTACCAGAGATGTGGGCATCACCATCAACAAACATATTTTAATGAATAAACCTGCTAAAAAAGCACGCAGCAGGGAAACTTTATTGATGCGTTACATTTTCTTTAACCATCCTATTTTTGCAGAATACACAGATAAAATTCTGGAGATTCCTGATGCCGCGCAACATTTTCTCCGTCCGGGTGAAGAGGAAGAACACCGAACTACGCTAGAGGGCGGTGATGTGATGATGGTGAGTCCGAATCATGTTTTAATTGGATGTAGCGAACGTACATCTGCATATGGCGCCAACGAAGCTATTAAATTGTTATTTGAAAACAAAGTTGTAGAAAAGGTTACTGTGGTAAGGATCCCGAACAAAAGGGATTTTATGCACATAGACACCGTATTTACACAAGTTAAAAGGAATGTTTGGGTATTACTAAGCTCTATTTCCAGTACCCCTACCACCCATCCAGATGAGCCCATTAGTTTTTTAGTGGAGCCTGACCATAAGGAAATTACGGAGATCCTGCAATTTAACAGACATAGCCCAAAACCTAAAACCTTTGAAAGCATTGAGGCTTTGCTGAATGACATTAGCATTAATGATCTTGGAAGTACAGTACCTACAGAGTTTATTTATAGTGGTAACGCTGCGTTTCCTTATGATGCCAGGGAGCAATGGACAGATTCTTGCAATTTACTTGCGCTTAAAGAAGGGGTTGTTTTAGGCTACGACAGAAATGACAAAACCGTTGAAGCATTTGTAGCACATGGATTTAAAGCCATTAAGGTAAAGCAATTGATTGAAGAATTGGAAAATGGAACATTAAATCCCGACACCATGAGCGATACGCTGATACTGATGCCCTCGGCAGAATTATCAAGAGCCCGCGGTGGCTTTCACTGTATGAGTTTACCTTTATTTAGAGACGAAATTTAGCCATGTCTGCCCAAACCACCAACCATATCTTAATGATCAGGCCTGTTGATTTTAAATTCAACGAACAAACGGCTGTAAACAATAAATTCCAGGAAGCCTCTGAGACAGCAAATGTTCAGGAGCAGGCATTAAAAGAATTTGACGGATTTGTAGCGTTGCTTCGTACAAATGAGATTGATGTTACCGTAATTGACGATACCCTGCAACCTGAAACTCCTGATTCCATTTTTCCCAACAACTGGGTTTCCTTTCATGATAACGGCGAGGTATTCTTGTACCCTATGTTCTCGGAAAACAGGCGGAAAGAACGTAGACAGGATATTTTAGAGATTTTAAATAAGGATTTCACCATCAATAAAATCACTGATTTATCAGTTTACGAAGCTCAGGATATTTTTCTGGAAGGTACCGGAAGCATGGTACTGGATCGCGACAATAAGATTAGTTACGCTTGTTTATCTTTAAGAACAGATGTAGGCATACTTAAGGACTGGTGCGCGAAGACAGGATATACATTACTTAGCTTTAAGGCTGATGATGTTGACGGCTTTCCAATTTACCATACCAATGTGATGATGTGCATTGCCGACCGCTTTGCGGTCATTTGCCTGGAGTCGATTCAAAATATCCATGAAAGAGAAATGGTGATGCAATATCTCATCAAAAGTGGCAAAGAAATTATAGAGATTAGTCTGGACCAGATGAATCATTTTGCAGGTAATATGCTGCAGGTAAAAAACAAAAAGGGAGCACCACTGTTGGTCATGTCTGAGCAGGCATTTTTATCTCTTTCTAAAACTCAGGTTTATTTGCTTGAAAAATACAACAAATTAATCTACGCAGCCCTCTATACTATAGAGAAAAATGGCGGTGGAAGCGCACGTTGCATGCTGGCAGAGAACCATTTACCCTTAAGGGTAAAAAGCGCTGTTGCAGAAGGGTAAAAATAAATTAATTAAAGGCTTATTCTCAATTTAAAATTACATTTTTGCAAAAAATATTTAAATCATAAATGCAGAGTTATTCAGAATTTCTTGATCTAAGCGTTGGCTTCCCACAGGAAGGTTATGACGTGATTGATGATGAATTATATTTTCAGGATTTAAACCTGATGGAAATGATCGAAACTTACGGTACTCCCCTACGTTTCACCTACCTTCCAATGATCAGCAAAAAGATTCAGCAAGCCAAAATTCTTTTTCAAACGGCGATATTAAAGAACAATTACCGCGGCAATTACAAATATTGCTACTGTACAAAAAGTTCACATTTCCGCCATATTGTAGAAGAAGCACTTCGGAATGATATCCACCTGGAGACTTCTTCGGCATTTGACATGCCGATGATTGAGGCTTTAGAGAAAAAAGGTGCGCTTAGTAAAGACATTACCGTAATTTGCAATGGCTTTAAAACCTACCAGTATAAGCAATACATCATTGACATGTTGCACGATGGGTATAAAAACATTATCCCTGTATTAGACAACAAAGAAGAATTTAACCTTTTTGATGACGAGGTTGAGATGGATACGCCTTGTAAT
This sequence comes from Pedobacter sp. MC2016-14, assembly GCF_020991475.1. NCBI lineage: Bacteria > Pseudomonadati > Bacteroidota > Sphingobacteriia > Sphingobacteriales > Sphingobacteriaceae > Pedobacter > Pedobacter sp. MC2016-14. The sequence continues at coordinate 269,347 of NZ_JAJMPA010000003.1, read as the reverse complement.
TTGGGTATCCGTATCGCTGCTGAAGAGCAACCAGATTCGCAGTTCTATACCTCTCGTTTAGGAGTTCGCATGGAAGATGTAATTGAGTTCTATAATAATAAGATTTCAGCTAATCCTAATTTCAGGGTTAAGTTATTGCATTTCTTTATCAACTCTGGTATTACAGATTCTCCTTATTATTGGAATGAGCTAGAAAAATACGTAACCCTATATTGTAAGTTCAAAAAGATTAATCCAGAGCTGGACACCCTGGACATTGGTGGTGGTATGCCATTTAAGGATTCATTGGTTTTTGATTTCGATTACGAATATATGGTAAACGAGATTGTTAAAAGGATCAAAGAAATTTGTGCTGAGCATGATGTAATGGAACCAGATATCATCACCGAATTTGGAAAATACACGGTAGCTGAGGCATCTGGTATTTTATATAAGGTATTAGGACGTAAACAACAGAATGACAGAGAGAAATGGCTGATGCTTGATGGATCGTTCATTACCAACTTGCCAGATGTTTGGGCCTTAAACCAAAAATACATCCTCCTGCCTATTAACAACTGGGATGCAGAATATGAGCGCGTAAACTTAGGTGGCATTACCTGCGATGGCCAGGATTATTACAACCAGGAGGCACATATGAATAGTGTATTTATGCCTAAGACCCGTAAAGTACAGTATTTAGGCTTCTTTAATACTGGAGCTTACCAGGAAGTATTGAGTGGATATGGTGGTATACACCATTGCTTATTACCGAGTCCAAAACACGTAATCATCCGCCGCAACCGCGACGAAACTTTTAACTTTGAAGTTTTTGGTGAAGAACAAAATAGTAAACAAGTGTTGAAAATACTAGGTTATACCTAGTGTTTTCAACACTTGTTTTCAAAGCTATAGGATAAAAAAATAAGGGTGTACCAATCGGCACACCCTTATCAACTTAAACCAAATTCAACTTATGAAACTTTAATTTCTTTGCTCTCTGGCTGAATATCCGTTTTCTTTCCAATACTGATATTTAAGATCCCATTTACGTATTCGGCTGTAATTTTTTCTGCATCAACGCTTTCTGGTAACACAAATGACCTCGCAAAAGAATAGTAATCAAACTCTTTACGGGTATAATCTTTCTTAGGCGCTTCTTCATTTACTTTTTTCTCTGCCCAAACTGAAAGCGTGTCTTTTTTCAGGTTAATCTGAAAATCTTCTTTGGCTAATCCCGGTGCTGCTAACTCAATTTTATATGCGCCATCTTCTTCTAAAATATTGACACCTGGCACTTTATGTATGGTCAGGTTTTTATTTACGGCCTCATTAAACAATGAGTCAAAAACGTTGTTAAAGTAGGGTGCATTGTTCCTGGTTCTGTTGTTAAATTTTACTAGTGTCATGTTCGTATGTACTTTAAGTTTATTACTATTTAATAATTTCTAAACATTTATCAACACCTATACCAAAGCATTTTTCTATGATATTTAAGACATTATGGCGCAAAAAATCAAAATCAGAAGACAAAAAGGCAGACATTGTAAATCAATTAGACAGTTTTAAGTATAAAACGGCGATTGAAACACGTTTTGCAGATTTTGACATGATGGGACATGTAAATAATGCGGTGTATTTTACTTTTATGGAAATAGGAAGAAGTAAATATTGGAAGCAGGCGATACAATGGGATTGGAAAAAAACCGGAGTTGTGATAGCCAGCGCCTCATTAAATTACATTTCGCCAGTGCTGATTGACGATAAAATTAGCATGTACGTGCGTACTTCCCGGATTGGAACATCAAGCTTTGACCTGGAATACCTCATTGTGAAATTGACTAACGGAGATGAAGTTGTTTGCAGCAGAGGCAAAACCGTCTGTGTTGCGTATGACTATGAGCGCCAAAGCGCTGTTCCGATTCCAGATCACGAAAAGAATAAGATGATTATTTTTGAACAGCTAAGTAACAGCTAAAGTAAACCCGGGCAGATTAAAATATCTTGCCCGGGTTTAAAATTCCATTGGGATCAAAAACTTTTTTAATCCCCCTCATCAGGTTTAAGTTAATTTCACTGTATTTTATAGACATAAATTCCTTTTGAACCAAGCCAATTCCATGCTCTCCTGATATTGTACCACCTAGAACAGTAGTCAACTCGAAGATTTCTGCAATTCCCTTTTTTAACTCGCTTAGCCAATCCTCATCACTCATTCCAGCTTTGATAATATTGATATGAAGGTTTCCATCGCCTGCATGCCCATAACAAACACTTTCAAAGCCATATCTAGCACCAATTTCTTTGATTCCATTGATTAATTGAGGCAGCGCCGCCCTTGGAACTACTGTATCTTCTTCTTTATAAACAGAATTAGATTTCACAGACTCAGCCATGGTCCGGCGCATTTTCCAAATCTCCTCCTTTTGCTGAGCAGTATCTGCAAAAAGAACCTCAGAACAATTAAACTCCTCCAATACTGAATTTACTTTTTCGGCATCCTTAAAAATAACATCCATATCATCTCCATCGAACTCTATCATCAAAAAGGCATTCACATCATCTTTAAGGTCAAATTTAATATCATCGAATTTAATTACCCACTCTACACCTTTGCGTTCCATAAATTCTAAAGCAGAGGGTGTTACCCCTGCCCTGAAAATAGCAGATACTGCGGCACAAGCATTTTCATTTGTTGAAAATGAGCCAAGCATCAGCACGTTATATTGAGATTTTGGAATAAGTTTAGTAACGATTTTAGTGACCACGCCCAATGTACCTTCTGAACCAATCATGAGTTGGGTGAGGTTATAACCAGAAGCATATTTTAGTGTATTTGCTCCCGTCCATATGATCTCTCCCGTAGGTAATACCACCTCCAGATTAAGAATGTATTCTCTGATGGTACCGTATTTAACTACCCTTGGACCGCCCGAGCCATGCGCCACATTGCCGCCTATAAAACAAGAACCCTTGCTGGAAGGATCAACCGGATACAACAAACCTTTTTCGGCTACGGCATTGATAAATTCTTCTGTGATTACTCCTGGCTCTACAGTAGACTGTAAATTTTCTGTGTCAATAGATAAGATTGCTTTAAACTTCTCCATAGACAACAGAACACCGCCATATATAGGTAAAGCTGCGCCACTTAAACCCGTGCCTCCGCCTCTTGGTGTAACAGGAACATGATATTGGTTGCAAAGTTTTAAGATAGCGGAAACCCCCTCTGCATCTAATGGCTTAACTACTACCTCAGGGTAATAGGTTAAATCTTCTGTTTCATCATGTGCGTAAGTTGCTAATGTTTCCTGATCAACAAAAATATTTGCAGCGCCTGTAGCTTCCGTTAATAAGGTTAAAAAATCAGGTGTAATTTTATTAAATTCCATTAATTTTGATTCTGAGTATTTGGTTAGGTTTATTAATCTGCTTTGTATTGCAACTGAACAAAAGACTGATGAACATCCCCTGGCATGGCGGGATGATTTTTTTTAATACTAACCGTTGCCTCTTGCAAAAATGAATACTTATCCAGAATATTATCCAGCATATTCTTTACCACAGTTTCCAGCATCTTTTGGGTATTTTTCATTTGCAGCAATATGATGTCGTTCAGTACCTCATAGTTGACCGTTTTGTCAATATTTTCAGTATCAGTGGATGGGATAAACACCACCTCCACGTTCACCAGAAAATCATGACCAATTAATTGTTCTTCGGGGTAATAACCATGTAGTGCAAAGCACTTTACATCTTTAAGGGCAACGGTTTGTATCAACATTATGTTTAGTATGGCACACAAATTTAGATTTTTGATTGGTTTATACCAGTCATTCATGCAAATTATTAACTTTGATGTACCTTACCTTAACCTTAGTTTAGGGTGCAAGGACAACAATCGTTTAATAAATAGCACCACATCAATGAACAGAACCGGAAAGAAAGATCTTTATGAAGCACCTGACTATTATCAGCTTGATGAATTGCTTTCAGACGAACATAAGCTGATACGGACAACAGCCAGAGCGTGGGTAAAGCAGGAAGTTACCCCAATTATTGAAGATTACGCGCAGCGTGCTGAGTTTCCAAAACATCTGATAAAAGGTTTGGGGGAAATTGGTGCATTTGGCCCTACTATTCCTGTTGAGTATGGAGGCGCAGGCTTAGATTATACCGCTTACGGGATCATTATGCAGGAATTGGAGCGCGGTGATTCTGGAATTCGTTCTACTGCATCTGTACAAGGTTCTTTGGTGATGTATCCAATCTATACTTACGGATCTGAAGAGCAACGTAAAAAATATTTACCAAAACTAGCAACTGGAGAATTGATGGGCTGCTTTGGCTTAACTGAACCAGATCATGGCTCTAATCCTGGCGGCATGGTTACCAACATCAAAGATAATGGCGACCATTTCCTGCTGAATGGTGCAAAAATGTGGATTTCTAATGCTCCATTTGCAGATATTGCTGTAGTATGGGCAAAAGATGAAAGTGGAAAGATACAGGGCTTAGTAGTAGAGCGCGGAATGGAAGGCTTCAGTACGCCAGAGACACATAACAAATGGAGTCTGCGGGCATCTGCAACCGGCGAGCTGGTATTTGACAATGTTAAAATTCCGAAAGAGAATATCTTCCCAAATGTATCAGGCTTGAAAGGTCCGCTGGGCTGCTTAAACCAGGCACGATACGGTATAGCCTGGGGCGCATTAGGTGCAGCGATGGATTGTTATGATACGGCCCTGAGGTACGCAAAAGAACGAATCCAGTTTGGAAAACCCATTGGTGGCTTCCAGTTGCAGCAAAAGAAACTTGCAGAAATGATTACTGAAATTACTAAGGGGCAATTGATGGTTTGGCGCCTGGGTGTACTTAAATCTGAGCACCGTGCAAGTGCTGAGCAAATATCTATGGCGAAAAGAAACAGTGTAGAAATTGCGCTGGAAATTTCAAGGAATGCCCGGCAGATGCTCGGCGGAATGGGGATAACGGGCGAATATTCGATCATGCGACATATGATGAACCTGGAATCTGTGGTGACCTATGAAGGTACGCATGATATTCATTTACTAATTACCGGCATGGATGTAACCGGAATCAACGCATTTAAATAAAATACTTAACATACATACTCAATTGAAAACATTTAAAAAATACTATCAACTACCTGCGCCACCTGAAGAAGTGTATTTAGCGATGACCAAAGCGCAAAGTATTCAGCTATGGACAGGTGCTGAGGTGGAATTTACAGAAGAACCGGGAACAGAATTTTCTTTGTGGGAAGGTGATATTGTAGGCAAAAACCTTGAATTTGAATATGGGAAAAAAATTGTTCAGCAATGGTATTTTGGAGAAGATGCTGAGCCCTCAATTGTCACGATTAAACTCCATGAGGACAAAAAAGGGACTTCTTTGGAATTCGTGCAGACCAATATCCCGGATGAAGATTACGATGATTTTACGGAGGGATTAACAGAACATTATCTGGGAGGCCTGGCCGACTTCTTTGAAGAGGAATAAGGATGAAAACTATCTGACAAAATAAAAGCCTGTTTTACGACAGGCTTTTATTTTATATTTTGTTAGTCTTCAGTAAATACTGCGCGAACTTCATTACGCAAATTATAATTGGAAGCCATAACTTCACCATAAGCTCCGGTGCTTCGCAAAGCAATGAGGTCTCCCCTAAAGGTTTCCGGCAACTCCACTTCCTTACCAAAACAGTCTGTACTTTCACAAATTGGGCCAACAATATCATACTTAACTACGGAGGATGCTTCTACCCTGCTGATGTTTTCTATTTTATGGTAAGCCTGGTATAATGCGGGACGCATCAACTCAGTCATCCCTGCATCTAAAATTACGAAGTTCTTCTTTTTACCATTTTTGATATATAGTACTTTAGTGATTAGAGAAGACGACTGACCTACAAGCGCCCTACCCAATTCGAAATGAACTTCCTGATTGGGCTTGATCTCTAAAAAGTCGTTAAAGATTTTAAAGTACGCTTCAAAGTCAGGAATCTGCTGATCAGGATTGTGATAATCAATACCCAATCCACCACCAACATTTAACACTTTAACAGTAAAGCCACGTTCTTCAAACCAGTTTGCAAATTCATTTACACGTGTACAAAGACTTTTATACACATCAAGATTGGTAATTTGAGAACCAATATGAAAATGTATACCTACAAATTCCAACTGTGCAGATTTCTTTAAAACTTCTGCACAAGCAGGTAAATCCCAGGAGTTGATACCAAATTTATTTTCATCTAAACCCGTGGTAATATTATGGTGGGTATGCGCGTCTACATTTGGATTAATCCTGATGGCAACTTTAGCTTTTTTACCTTTGACCAAAGCAAGTTCATTAATCACTTCCAACTCCTGAATTGACTCTACATTAAAGCAAAAAATATCCTGATCTAATGCGAAGTTGATTTCCTTATCAGATTTCCCTACACCCGCAAATACAATTTTACCCGCATCAAAACCCAGTTCAACAGCTTGCTTAACTTCTCCACCACTTACACAATCTGCACCAAAGCCAACGCTTTTAATCTTTGCAACCACGGTTGGATTAAAATTAGCTTTCATAGCGTAATGCACATGAAAATTGTAGACATTTGCTGCGCTGGCACATTTCTTAAGTGTGTTTTGCAACAAAGTAAGATCATAGTAATAAAATGGTGTCTCTAAGTTTGTAAAGCGGGATATATCTTTATCAGAAAAAATCATGTTCAAATATCTTATCGTATTTTGTTTAGTGGGTTTTGTATTAATTTACTTAGGTAATTACTTTGATCTTAAGCGTCATAAAATAACAGAAAAAGAGTACAGTAGAAGAACCAGGTTTTTCATTGTACTCGTTTTCATAGTAATTGCCATTATAACTTACCTTAAGAAAAGGTAAATCTTTTTTATTCAAACAAACGGTTATGTAAACTCCTTAAGGCTTCCGTTTTATCAGGCGTATTAATTAAAAGAGAAATGTTATAATTGCTACCTCCATAAGAAATCATCCGGAGCGGAATATGTTTCATTGCATCAAGTACTCTTGCTGCATAACCATGTTTTTCTGCACCGAAGTCGCCAACAACACAAACAATTGATTGCTCTCTATCAATTTCTACAGAACCAAAAGCATGTAATTCTTCTACTATTTTCTCCAGATTATCTGTAAAATCAATAGTTAAAGAAACTGCAACTTCCGAAGTTGTGATCATATCAATCGGCGTTTTATAACGTTCAAAAATTTCAAAGACACGACGCAAAAAGCCGTATGCCAGAAGCATTCTGCTCGACTGAATTTTTATAGCCGTAATACCGTCCTTTGCTGCAATAGATTTGATTTTACCGCGTTCACTTTCGGCAGCAATCATTGTTCCTTCGGCCTTTGGCTCCATAGTATTGAGCAGACGAACTGGAATTTTATATTTTTGAGCAGGAAACACCGATTGAGGGTGTAAGATCTTTGCGCCAAAATAAGCAAGCTCTGCAGCCTCATCAAAAGATAAGCGTGCAATAGGCTTAGTACCTTTAACGATACGCGGATCATTGTTGTGCATACCATCAATGTCAGTCCAGATCTGTACTTCTTCTGCTAAAATTGCCGCGCCAAGAAGTGATGCAGTATAATCACTTCCACCACGCCTTAGGTTATCTACCTCACCAAAACTGTTACGGCAAATAAAGCCCTGTGTAATAAAAAGATTATTACCCTTATGTTCGGCTAAAAGTGGTAACAAATGTGCCGTGGTAAAAGGGATATCCGGCTCATTATCTTCATCAATTTTCATAAAATCCAGTGCCGGTAGTAATACAGAAGGCACACCAATGGATTTTAAATAAATATGATATAAAGTGGTAGAAAGCAATTCTCCTTGTGCCAACACTACCTTTTCTTCAATAGGCGTGAAAATATCATTGGCAAGTGTAGCAAGGAAATTAAAATGGTAATCAATAACATCATTACCCTGATCTCTAAATTCGCCCTCAGACAGCAGTTCGATAACAAAGGCTTTATATTTATCATGCAGTGCAGTGATCAGTTCCAAAGCCACCTTCTTATCTTCCTTTAAAAGTTTGCTTGAGATTTCTACTAAACTATTGGTGGTTCCAGACACTGCCGATAATACCACAATTTGTTCTTCTGCCGGGTTGATGATATCCAGCAATTTCGTCATCCGCTCCGGACTTCCTACGGAAGTTCCGCCAAACTTTAAAATTTTCATTATTTGTCTATTGTTGTTTTAGTTGTAAATGAGTTATTATTATAATAAGGTAAATTAGTATTTACCCTAAACTCATAATGGTTCATTAATTTTATATAAGGTTTATAATAGTTTTAAAGTAACTATGCAGAATATTTCTATTTTTGTTTGCATAAGGAAGATTTTATAAGATCTTCGTTTACTTTTATTATTAGGGCGTGAAATTAATAAAACGAAGGTAATAAAAGGCCATTTAATTAAAATAAAATTAAGGTCTTGTGCTTGATTTATAAATTGCACCAAACATGCCCTTGTTAATTTTGTTAGTTTTTAAAAAATATCAAATTATATATTATAATCTATGCAATTAGAACCCTCAACCTTAAACACCATAAAACAATGGCTTAATGGGAATTACGATCAAGAAACGAAAGCAGAAATCCAATCTTTAGTAGATAAAGAAGCGGCAACTGAACTAACGGACGCTTTTTACAGAAGTCTGGAATTTGGTACAGGCGGGTTGCGTGGTATTATGGGTGCAGGATCTAACAGGATCAACAAGTATACTATAGGTACAGCTACACAGGGATTATCAAATTACCTGCTTAAAAAATATCCTGGTGAAAAAGTGAAGGTTGCTATTGCACACGATAGCCGTAACAACTCAGATTATTTTGCGAAAATTACTGCGGATGTTTTTTCAGCAAATGGTATCCAGGTTTATTTTTTTCCGGCCCTGCGTCCTACTCCTGAGCTGTCTTTTGCTGTTCGCGAGTATGGTTGCAAAAGCGGCGTTATGCTTACTGCATCTCACAATCCAAAAGAATACAATGGCTATAAAGCTTATGGTGCAGATGGAGGACAATTTACTTCGCCAGATGACCAGTTGGTGATGGATGAAGTAGCAAAAATAGCGAGCATTGATGAGGTTAAATTTGAGCGTATTGAGAGCAATATCCAAATTATAGGTGAGGATTTAGATCAGCTATATCTGGATAAGATTACTGAACTTTCGGTTTCTCCTGAAGCAATTGCCCGACAAAAAGATTTGAAAATTGTGTATTCTCCGATACACGGTACAGGTATAACTTTGGTACCAGGTGCATTAAAACAATTTGGTTTCACTAACCTTACCCTTGTAGAGGAACAAAGTACTCCAGATGGCAATTTCCCAACGGTAGTGTATCCTAATCCTGAGGAAAAAGAGGCCTTAACCCTGGCGCTTAAAAAGGCTCAGGATATTGATGCCGACCTTGTATTGGCTACAGATCCGGATGCTGACAGAGTTGGTATCGCCGTTAAAAATAACGATGGTGAATTTGTCTTGTTAAATGGAAATCAAACCGGAAGTTTACTCATCAACTATTTACTTACGGCATGGGAAGAAAAAGGCAAGCTTGACGGTGATCAATATATTGTAAAAACAATTGTAACAACTAACTTGATTGAAGAAATTGCTAAGGCCAAAAATGTGACCTATTACAATACCTTAACGGGTTTTAAATTTATTGGTCAACTGATTACCGAATTGCAAGGTAAAAAAACCTTCATTGGCGGTGGTGAGGAGAGTTATGGTTACCTGATTGGTGAGCTGGTAAGAGACAAGGACGCCATTATCTCTTGTGCCTTTATTGCTGAGATGACTGCATTTTACAAAGACAAAGGCAGCAGCCTTTACAATGCCTTATTAGATATGTATGTAGAATACGGTTTGTATAAAGAAGAATTGGTGTCTTTGACCAAAAAAGGTAAAACAGGCGCTGAGGAGATCAAAGCCATGATGGAAACCTTTAGAAACAATACACCTCAAACACTTGGGGGTGCTAAAGTTAAAACGCTAAAGGATTACGAGCTTGGTGTAGAAACTGACCTGTCTTCAGGTGAAAAAACAAAACTTGATTTTCCTAAATCAGATGTTTTACAGTTTATTACTGAAGATGGCAGCATCATTTCTGCCCGCCCTTCTGGTACTGAACCTAAAATAAAGTTTTACTGCAGTGTAAATGCTCCACTAGCAGATAAAACACAATTTAAAGCCGCAGATGCCGCTTTAGGAGATAAGATTAAAGCATTAATGGCCGATTTGCAGGCTTAGCTATCTCAAATCTTAAAGGTCCATGTCATGAAACAAGATGACGTGGACTTTTTTTATTCCCCTGCATTCTATCCTGCAGATTCTACCACTCGTCGGTTTTTAGCTTGCTAATATTTTTTACAATGCCATATTCGTACTGTAATTCAACAGCACAGTATGAAAATATTTATATTAACCAGCCTCTTCCTATTTACATTAAGCATTGGATATACTCAGGTTAAGATTTCAGGAACGATCACCTCAACCAGAGGTAATCTAATAGCAAATGTTAATATTATTTTAAAAGACAGCTATGATGGTGCCACCTCAGACAGCAAAGGTCAATTTGAATTTACAACTCTGGAAAAGGGACCTCATACCATTGAGTTTTCTGCGTTAAACTTTGGAAAGGATTCTGTTAAAGTAAATATCGATTCCAAAAATCTAATATTAGCCCTCATTATAAAAGAAGAAATTAACACGCTCCATACTGTGAACATTAGTGCGGGCTCTTTCATTACCGGCGATAAACAAAAGGGCGCCGTATTAAGCTCATTGGATATAGCGACTATTGCCGGTGCCCGAGCTGACGTTTTTGCAGCTATGCAGACGCTACCAGGGGCGCAAACTTCTTTTTCAGAAAGTGGTCTATTTGTAAGAGGTGGTGCGGCTTCCGAGACAAAGACCTACTTTGATGGTATGCTTGTCAAAAGTGCTTTTAATGCCACTGTTCCAGATCAGGCATCCCGTGGTCGCCTCTCACCTTTCTTATTTAAGGGGACTTCTTTCTCCGCAGGTGGCTATTCAGCACAATATGGCCAGGCCCTCTCCTCTACCCTTATTCTGGAAAGCACCGACCTGCCAGAGAAAACAACAACAGGGATTTCTCTTTTGACCGTTGGCGCAGGACTAGATCAAAATATCAGGCTTAAAAACAGTGCAATTACAGTTGGTGCTTATTATTACAACTTGAAACCAGCTTACAGCGTAATTAAACAGCAAAACCAATATATTAAAGCTCCGGAGCTAATTGGTGGTAACATTCAATACAAAGCCAAAACCTCTGAAACAGGGATATTTAAATTCTATGCTTCCTATGCCAAAACAAACCTGTCATTAAACAGCACTGACGTTAACTTTGACTCCGTAAATTATTTTAGCAATAATAATACAAATACCTATATCAATACATCATACAAAGAATACTTAAACAGGAACTGGAAAATTGAGGCCGGTGCGGCTTACAACAAGGATTCAAATGCCGGAATGATGGCTGTAAACTCATACAGCAGAGAAGACGATATGGCGGAGGGTAGGTTAACCTTAACCAATTATTTTGGCAAACTCTCTAACCTGAAGTTTGGTGGCGAAATGTTTAACACTAAGCGACTCGAAAGCTACAATGGCTTACAAAGGTATTATAATGACCAACTGAGTTCCGCTTTTGCCGAAACAGATTTGTATCTAAATGCTAACGTGGTTGCCAGACTGGGCTTAAGGGCTGAGTATTCCAGCTACCTACATCAGTACAACCTTGCCCCCCGAACATCATTAGGTTTAAAAACAGGTTTAAATGCGCAGGTATCTTTTGCCTATGGACGCTTCTATCAGAATCCTGAAGATGAATATCTGATCATTAAAGCGCTTGAGTTTGAGCAGGCAGAACATTATATTTTAAAATATGAGATAAATACCCCTTTTAGAAATTTCAGAATTGAAGGTTATTATAAAAACTATGGAAAGTTAACTAAAACTACTAATGGCAATCTTGACAATTCTGGATCGGGTTACGCAAAAGGTTTTGAGTTATTCTGGAAAGACAAAAAGACCATCAGCAATATTGAATACTGGTTCTCTTACTCATTTTTGGACACAAAGAGAAACTTCAGGGACTTTCCTGCTCTGGCCACGCCAAGTTTTGCGGCCAAACATACAGCAACAATGGTGTACAAACAGTTTATAAGTATTTTGAATACACAGGTAAACGCAACTTATACTTTTGCTTCTGGCCGACCTTATGTAAATCCTAACAATCTTATATATCTGGCAGACAAAACTAAAAGCTATAACAACCTGAGTTTAAGCCTCAGTTATTTGACGCATGTATGTAAACAATTTACCGTGCTTTATTTGAACGCCAGCAATATCCCGGGCTTCAATAATGTATATGGCTATCAATATAGCAAAGATGGCCAAAACCGAAAGACAATTATGCCTGCATCAAAACGGGATTTTTTGATTGGAATGCTGATCACAATTGGCGACAACACTTTTGTAAGATAAAAAATTAATAGAACCCATCACGTAAAAACCAATATCATGAATAATTTAACAAAATCAATTGCCCTTTTATTACTGCTAGTTAGTAGCAACACCTTTGCTCAATCAATAAACATTAAATTCCAGGATGCCATAAAGAAAGGCTTATCATTACAAGCCAATGCTAAAACATCAACAGATTTTTTAAAGTCAGCCAATCATTTTGAGCGTATCGCCCAGGTGGAGACAAAAGAATGGACTGCACCATATTATGCCGCTTTTGGCAACCTCATGGCTGGTTTAACATTAGATGATAAAACATTGAAAGATCAATATTGGGATAAAGCACTTCAAGAAGTGGAACAAGCAGAATCATTATCGGCAGATAATAGTGAAATTTATGCGTTAAAAGGCTACATACAATTCATGAAAATGAGTATCGATCCGCAATCGAGGATGTCATTTATGTCTGCTTCCAGCAGTTCCTTAGCCAAGGCAAAAGCGTTAAATCCCGAAAATCCACGTATCTATTTAATTATTGGCCAGGATACTTTTTATACACCGGAGGCATTTGGTGGTGGAAAGCGCAAAGCAAAACCAATATTGGAAACTGCAGTAGCAAAATTTGCTATCTTTAAAGCTGCAAATGTAATTGAACCCAACTGGGGCGAAGAGCAAGCCAAAATATTAGTAGAAAAATGCAATTAGAAAAATATGTGGGGTAATTGCGATCAGCCGAAAGGTACTGAATCAGAAACTCAAGGTAGGCTTAAATTTATGCAAAGCCCAAATTGGCTGAGGCTAAATATAAACTACCTGCTGCTTGGTGCAGGCATAGGAATTATACTTTCTTTATTAATCAGTGGCTTTAAAGGCGAATGGATTGGTTTTAGATCCTTTTACTTTCAGTTGCTTTTTAGTGTGATAATTTCGCTTTGCATCACCAATAGTATTTACATTTCCCAGAAACTGCTTAAGTTTAATAAAGAAAAAATCTGGTTCTTTATACTGGTGTATTATTCAGCAAGTTTGATTGGTATGCTGGTGGCCATTGAAACAATATATTTGGTTAGAGCCTTGATTTTTAAACAAGAGTATCATTTTATGCATTTGCAGGATATTGGCTTTAGTACGGTTTTAGTAGTCATTATCTGTACCATCGTTTATATGGTAAAAGCCCAAAAAGAACGCCTGAATGCAAAAATAATAGAAAAAGACATTGACGTATTGCGACTAACGCAAATGAAAACCCAGGCGGAACTTGCTACTTTACATTCCAAAATTAATCCTCATTTTTTATACAATGCATTAAATGCAATTGCCAGTTTAGTCCATGAAGATCCGGATAAGGCAGAGGAAATGACCTTAAATCTTTCCAAATTGTTCCGTTATAGCATCAATCAGAACCAGGAAGACCTCATATCAGTGCAGGAAGAACTGGAAATTGTAAACACTTATCTTGATATTGAAAAGGTAAGATTTGGAAATAGGATTAAATTTGAAACACAAATTGATCCTGAACTTTTGAATGCTAAGATACCAAGGTTTCTTATTCAGCCCCTGGTAGAAAATGCGCTAAAACACGGCTTAAAAGACGTCATCACTAAAGGAAAGTTACTAATCGCCATTCAAAAAGCCGAAGGACTCTCAATCGGTATTTTTGACAATGGCACCCCCTTCCCAAAGGAATTGAATATGGGTTATGGCTTACAAAGTACTTATGATAAGTTAGGTTTGCTGTATGGAACTAATTTTGAACTGCATTTGATTAACCATCCACTTAAACAATTAAAAATTCAAATTCCACTTGATAATGGATAAAATCTGGAAGGCTTTAATTATTGATGATGAAGAGTTGGCTAGAAAGCGATTGATACGCTTAATGACCGATCTTCCTACTATTGACATTATCGGAGAGGCGGGAAATGGCATCGAAGGGCTTGAGCAAATAGAACTATTGGAGCCCGACCTTATATTTCTGGATATTGAAATGCCATTATTAAATGGCTTTGAAATGTTGAGTAAAATTAAAAATCCACCAAAGGTTATTTTTACTACCGCTTATGATCAATATGCCGTCAAGGCATTTGAAGAAGAATCTATTGATTATCTCTTAAAGCCCATAGAAAAGGAAAGGCTGACAAAAGCAGTTAATAAATTAAAAAGCCTTAGACAATCGCCTGACTATTCCATTCCGCTGGCAATGCTAATGCAACAATTAAAAATCAGGAAAGATATTAAAACACTTACTGTTAAGATAGGCGACCGCATCCTGTTAATTAAACTTACAGATCTAGCCTTTATTGATGCGGAAGATAAATATGTTTTTTTAAACACCATAGATGGCAAGAGACATCTTACAGATTTTACGATAACCACTTTAGAAGAAAAACTTAAGGAGATGTTTGTAAGGATTAGCAGAAGTACCCTCATCAATACAGATCTGATCAAAGAAATAAGAAAAAGTTTCAATGGATGCTATTTTTTTATGATGACAGACTTCCATAACACCAAGCTCAATTCCAGCAGAAGTTATGGACCAATGTTAAAGGAACGCTTTGATCTTTAGTCCATAGCGTCTGCAAATAGATTAGTTTTATAACTTATTTCAAGAGTTGCTGTGTACGGAACAGGTTGTCTGTAGCCTGCAAAATTTTGGCTTTAAGTTTTGGATTGTAAGTTGGATGAGTGGCTAAAAAGTCGCTGACAATTTTTCGGGCTGCTGAACTTTGATAGCTGCCAAATGTAGCTTGCAACCATGACTCGGGAAAAAATATATCTCCTGTAATTTGAATTTCCGTTAACATATCAAGGCTTTTGGCAAGGTATTTTATCGAAGCATCCTGCCTTAAAGGATGATGAAGATAAACTAAGGCTGTTGTTACATTAGATTCCTTTTCACGGTTAGATTTTAATTCCAATCCCCTAAAAAAAACATCTCTAACAGATTCATCATTAGATAAAGCTGGAACTATAAATTCAAATCTTTTTCTCCGGTCTGGATTTGTAATCCTTGTCAGTTGCTGGTTTAGCACCTCAGCTGGCATTCCAGGTCTTAAAGCTAAAGAATATGACAAGGAAGTGTAATCATCTTCTGTAAGCTTGATACCTTCTGGAGCGGCCTGGTTTTTCCAAATTGTGTAGAGCAAATTACCAGCCTGTGATGTAGAAAAAATATCCTGATAAGCTTTAAACAGGATTTTTTTATGATTCGGCATGGTTTGCTGTTCCATTGCTTTCCAAAGCGATTGCTCTAAATTTACAACGATTTTTTCCCTTTCAGCCGGACTTATAAATGTCCAGTAAATTGAACTAATATAATTACTGATCAGTTTAAGATTAAGCTCTTCATTTTCACGATCAAGACCATTGAGCAGGATATTAAGCAAAGCCTCTGGTTTTACTAGACGACCGCTCAGCATGTTCTCATATAAAGATACATATGCTGATGCCCGCGTAAGGGGTTTATCTACCCCATAGATTCTCTCCATCATTGCTGTATCAACGGGCCAAAGTCCATAGCCCTGTCCCGAAGAATTGAACAACACAAATATTGGCTTTTCCATCCCTGCCGCAATCTTCAACTCTACTTGTGCAGCATTCATATGGATAGTTAACTCGCGACTGTGATTGGGATAAAAGAAAGTCAGTTCGAAGGTCTGGGGCCATACCCGGTTTTCCCCGTATTCCGCTTTTTGAGAAATGGTAAAATTAGTGATGATATTATCCTTTACCTTCATATCATAACTAATTATGGGTCTGCCTGTTTCATTAACCCATACTTTATTCCACTTTAACAAATCTGTAGAAGTATACTGACTCAATATATTAATCAAATCTGGCCATGAAGCATTTCCATAGGCAAAATCTTTCAGGTATTTCCTAACCCCAAGTTGAAAGCGTTCTTCACCCATTAAACGTTCCAGCTGCCGCATCATAATAGGTGCCTTATGGTAAATGATGTTACCATACATCGAGCCAGCATCCTTTAAATTATCAAGATCCTGCCTAATCGGATTTGAACCACGGGTTCTGTCTATCCCATAAGCCGCAGGTACATGATCTACCAGAAACTTAAGGTCATATTCATTTCTGCCAATGGAATCTTCCATACTTTTATCGGCCATAAAATTGGCAAATACTTCTTTCATCCATACATCAGAAAACCAATTCATGGTTACCATATCTCCAAACCACATATGTGCAGTTTCATGTGCTATCAAGTTGTTTCTGGAGTTACGCTGATCTTTTGTTGCACCCTCATCTAAAAATAATGTAGATGCTCTATAATGTATATTGCCCGGATGCTCCATACCGCCAAATTGAAAATCAGGAATAGCAACAAAACCAAATTTTTTAAATGGGTAAGGAATGCCTGTCCAGTTTTCATAATACGATAGTGCATCTTCATGTATTTTATACACGTCAGGAATGCTCCTTTTAATTTTAGCGGTATCTGTTTCACGGTATAAAAAATCTACCCTTTTATTTTTAAGAGCGTTAAAATGTTGCTGAACACCTTCAAATTTGCCGGCAGAAAAAGCAAAAAGATAAGTACTCAACAAGTCAGAACTTTCAAAATAAAAGGTTTTGCGATCGGCCTTAACAACCGCATGCTTTAAAGGTCCATTCGCCATGGCTTCCCAATTTGAGGGTAAATTAAGCGTCAGATCATAAATAGCCTTCAAATCCGGCTGGTCAAAGCAAGGAAATACTGTTCTGGCCCTGTCAGGAACAAACAAGGTATACAAATAATCTGAATTTCTATTTAGTGCCCCCTCGCCTGCTTCCAACTCAATTACAATCATGTTTTTGCCTGGCTTAAGATACCGCGCAGCAATCAGCAAATGTTCAAATTTATGGCTTACAGGAATTTTTAAGCCATTTACTTTTAGCATTTTTATTTTAGCAGGATCTTCTTTAAAGTCAATTTGTAATAGGGAATTAGCTGAAAGAAGTTGAAAAGATATCGTTTCTACTAAAGTAATCCGTTCATCTCTCGACAAAGGAACACTAAAATTTAAGCCGTAATTGATTTTGCTAAGCAGGGACTTTCGATGTACTGCCAATCTTCTGGAGACACCAGCCTCAACAATAGGATCAATTTGTATTGATGCGGTAGATAAAACTGGAACGGCAATTGAAAATAAAGCGAAAAAGCCAAAACTGAGGAGTGTAGTCTTTAGAACTTGGATCATAATCTTAATATTTAGCTGAACAACCAAATATAATAAATTAAAGCACTGAAATTCTAAGGCTTTTAAACAATCGGTCAGCTTTTAACGTTTATAATCGTATTTTTACAGGATAAAAAAGACACCTATGGCATTTGTGGATTATTATAAAATCCTGGGAATAGATAAAAAGGCTACTGCAGATGATATTAAGAAAGCTTACCGGAAGCTTGCTAGAAAATATCATCCTGATGTAAATCCAAACAACAAAGAAGCGCAGACTAAATTCCAGCAGATTAACGAAGCTAATGAAGTGCTAAACGACCCTGATAAGCGCAAAAAATACGATGAGTACGGCGAAAACTGGAAGCATGCAGACCAATATGAAAGTGCAAAACGTTCGCAAAGGCAAAATCAGTATAGTAACCCTTTTGGGCAGTCTGGCTCATTTGGAGAAAATGACTATTCAGATTTTTTTGGATCTATGTTTGGTGGTGGCTCAAGAAGAACCGCTGCAAGAAAGGGACAGGATTACCAGGCAGAACTCAGTCTTAGTTTAAAAGAAGCATATATTGCGCAACAACGGACGCTTACCGTAAATGGAAAAAACATCAGAATAACTATTCCTGCTGGTATAGCCAATGAACAAATATTAAAATTAAAGGGTCAGGGTGGTCCAGGCGCCAATGGAGCTGCTAGTGGTGACCTTTTCATTACCGTCAAAGTCGCTGAAGATCCAGACTTAAAAAGGGTTAATGACGATATTTACGTTACTCAGGATATCGATTTATACACGGCTGTATTAGGTGGCGATGTCACAATTGAAACATTAAGTGGTAAAGTTAAACTTAAGATTGCGCCAGAAACACAAAATGGTACAAAGGTTAGGCTAAAAGCTAAAGGCTTTCCTATTTACAAAAAGGATAATACTTTCGGAAATCTCTTTATTACTTATAACATTAAAATCCCAACTGGTTTAACTGAGCAACAAAAAGAACTTTTTAAAGCGTTGGCAGCGTCTTAAGCACTGCCAACGCTTTTAATAAATCTCTGGATTTACAGGATAAGGAAGCTGTTCCCCTTTTAAACCAGCAACAATATTATTGGCAGCAAGTTCAGCCATAGCGTTCCTGGTCTCAAGAGTTGCAGAACCAATATGAGGCAAAACAGAAACATTTGGAAAATCAAGCAAAGGGTTTAGCGGATCCATAGGTTCAGGATCAGTAACATCAAGTCCTGCACCCCAGATTAAACCTTGTTCAAGTGCACTTTTTAAGTCCTTTTCTACATGAATGCTACCTCTTGCCGTATTGACAAAAATAGCATTAGGTTTCATCTTCTTAAACGACTCAAGGTCAAATTTCCCTTTAGTCTCGGCTGTCAACGCAGTATGCACGCTAAGCACATCAGATTGAGACAGTAAATCTTCAAAAGATACCCATTCAGCTCCAAGCTCCTGCTCTGCTTGCTCATTCCTGCTCCTGTTATGGTAGAGTATTTTCATGCCGTAAGCACCCCTACATCGCCTGGCCATCTCCTCACCAATTTTACCCAAGCCAAAAACCCCTAATGTTTTTCCATCTAATTCTATTCCTAAATCAGCTGTGGGTTCAAAAAAGCCCCATTGGCCTTTAGCAATCTTTTTATGTTGATAAAATGCCTTTCTGGACGTAGAAAGCATTAATAAAAATGCCGCATCGGCTGTAGCCTTACTTAGCACCCCTGGCGTATTACCAACAGGTATCTTTAATCTGCTTGCTTCCGCTACATCTACGTTGTCAAAGCCTACAGAAAGCAAGGCTATAACCTTTAGGTGTTTACAAGCATTTAGAAATACACTATCAATCTTAGTACTTGCACTCAGCAACGCATCATGGTCCAGACAATGCGCAATAAGTTCATCCCGGCTTAACGCTCTTTTCTCAGTCCATTCCGTAATGGATAATCCCGCATCTTCTAATATTTTTTTACCTGCCGCAGGTATCACTCTTGTCACAAATACTTTCATCATTAGTTATTTTGCACCCCTAAATGCACAAATTCGCTTTTTTTAATGATAGTTGCAAGTCAAGCCGTACAGATGAAATGTAACAAATTACAATCCAGTAAGATTTAGCAGCTTTAGCTTTGAGGACGTCTCATATCAATGATCTCATCCCCGTTTTCAATAGATTTGAGAAAAGCAATACCGTTTTTATTTCTTTGCCATCTATAGTTTTTTTGTACCCAGGCATATACGTTTGCCGTACTCGCAGCTACGCTTGCATTTAGAGGCTGAATAAAAGTATCACCAGATGGATAGTGCAATTGATAAAGTTTAGATCCCACTAAAAACACTAAAGTCTTTTTATCTGGAGAACTGGCTATAAAACTCCCCTGAATTCTTTCATCAGGCACAGGTCTTTTAATAAAGTAAACCTTCGCATTTACATTCGTTACTACAAAATCGTTGTTGATCAAAAAACCAGCATTGGCAATTCTGTCTTTACCTCTTGTAAACTCAAGGTCCCGCTCGCCTGTGGATTGTCTGTAAAGACTAATTACCTCCAGTTTATTGTCTTTTAATGCAATCAGATAAAATGGAGCCACTAAGCCAGAACTATCAGCTAATTGAACCAGGATACAGGTTTTTTGTGTATTAACAAATTGTGCAAAAGCAAATTTGCCATTAATTGACGCTGCATTGGAAGAGTCTGGTTGTATGTTAACAGCATTATTTTTATACTTTACAGTAAAAAGTTCAGGTTCAGCCGCATTTCCAGCGCTGGCAACCTTTGTAATTAACAAAGCGCCTTCCTGAGCAAGCGGTTCGTTAAAACTTTCATTTGCCGTTATAGGTCTTGGAACGTAATATTGTTCTTGTTTTTGTTTACACGAGGTAAATGCGATAGATAAGATTGCTGCAGAGCACGCAAATTTTAGGAGCGTAGAGATTGTTGTTTTCATATTATTAAATATAAAAACGCTTAAAACTTTAAAATCTTGTGCTCAACAAAGAATATTTTGAAATCATCTTTCAGCTACTAAATTTTGGCACCGAGCATAACATCGTTCTTTTTAATTTCCAACTCTTTTGTCTTCTCCTTTATTCTGGAGATTGCCCTGTAAATTAATTTGTACGTACCTCCTATTTGTATTTTTAGCAGATCGGCAATTTCCTGATAGCTAAAGTCTTCAACATATAACAGGTACACCGCTTCTTTTTGTCGGTCTGTTAAATCTGCAAGTAATCTTTTAGCCAGGTCATCCCAATGTTCCAAGCCGTCTTTAGCACCAAGGCTATTAACTTTTAATTCAAAGGCAAGCAATTCAGCTTCTCCCCCAATGTATAATTCTTTAGACCGTACCTGTAATTTGTTGTAGATTAAATTACGTAAAGACCTTACCAGATAGTAACGGATAGAATTAGGCTTTGTCAGCGACGCTCTATTTTTCCAGAGCTTAACAAATAAATCTTGAACAACTTCTTCAATAAACGTATCGTCATGCCCAAATTTAACTGCATAATCCGTTAGCGATTGATAATGCAAATGATAAAGCTGCTCAAAACTTCTTTGATCACCATTAACAAAACAATCCCAAATATATGACTCTCCTAAATTTGCATTCATGCACCCTACTATTTAGATTTAATACAAATAAACGAAATAATATGGCGCAAAGTAGTATTAGATGAAGACAGGAAAGATTAAGTGGCATTATTATGACATATTTTATCCCCCGCTAAACTAATAGCGGAGGATAAAATTTCTACTTAGAGATGGAGGGTTTAACTGAGTTACCAGCGCTAAACGTTAGCAGATAATTCTTTGTACGTAAAGCTTCATCTTTTAATGAGCTCAAGGCATCTTTATCCGCAATAATTCCATTGCACATGGTAATGATTTGGCTTTTTTGGTAAGAATACGCGAACCAACCCAATGCTTCAATAGCAGATAATCTCAACTTTACGTCTTCAGTTTTGTCTTGTGCAATTTTAATTGCTTCAGGAACCAGCTGATGATAAGTATAAGTCCTCAACATATTTACATCGAAAGCACGTTCTTTAACTGCCGACTTTTTATCAGCCAGTATTTTGCGTTCTTTTACTATTTTATCTAACGTGCCCTGCTGTCTTTTAATTAGCCTGCTGATATCAGCATTGTCTGCATATTCTGGCTTTTTAAGCAGATCCTCCAGTGTTGCAATTACTTTTCTAGAATCCATAAAAGCTATGGCATTACCAGAATTATAAGCTACTCGTTTTGAAGCCCAATCGTCCACTATAGATTGTGTTAGTACAGGAATCAGGTCATCATCGCCAAAGTCGCCCATTAGGTTAGCAGAGCGTCTACGCAAGTACTCATAAGGATCGTTTACTGCAGCAGTTAAAACTGATTTGAAATCGGCATTATTCAGCTCACTTAGAAGCTTCCATGCTTCCATTCTTGTACTGCCAAAAGGAGAATTAAAATAGGCGTCTTTCAACAGTTGACTAGCTTTTTCACGCTGATCATCATAAATCTTTGAAAGGGCCAGCGATTGTAAATCGGCGTCATTCAGCTTTAATAACTCTTGCCATACTGCATCACTTCCTGGGTTATTCACAATAAGTGTATTGTAATCCGCTTTTGTATTTGAAGCAAATGCAAAAGTTGGATCACCGATTAAATGGGTTTCCAGATGTGCCTGTTGTTTAAACCAGTTTCCTGCTCTTACACCATGCTGTAAAAGTCCTAACATTTCCGCTACCCATACATCTTGCAGTACATTGATAGAATTACCCATAGCAAGTACGGTTTTTCCAGCGCCAAAAACGTAATGCCCACTCATGTAATCATCTTTATGGAAAGATCCATTGTAACAGTTGTCCAGGATCAGCATGCGGGCATTAGGTTTAATCTTATCAATCTCTTCCATAACTATATTTCCATTGGCCTCAAACAATGAATCAGCTTTCACCACAGAATCTGTAAGCGCATCATCCATCCAAGCCATAGGCACACCTAATGTTTGCTCAAATCTCTTTTTGTTAGCTGCAACATCCTGCTTCTTATGGTTTGCCATTTGTATTTTATTGCGCAGGTAACGGCGTACATTGTCAATCGAAGGCTGAGGAAAAGAAACATTGGGGTAACCGCTGATTACTTGTGCGTCAGAGTCACCGTGCTGGTGAAAAATAGCCAGATCAAGATCCGGGCGCTGCACTTCCGTCAGCAATTTTTGCTTTAAATCGCCCTGCATCCTGGAATTTACAAATTTTGCCGAAGAACCAGCTTTAAATAATTCCGGCAACTGCTCCCTGTAAGCAACCTGCTCGCTGGCCCATGCTGTTTGAGACTCCGATGCATATCCCATTCCACTGTACACCATTAACGTATTTAAGCGGTTCTGTTCAGTTTTCACCGCAACAACCTTGTTAAGGTATGCTTTCAGCATCTCATACTTATCTTTCCCTTTAACCAGAGGGGGTTTGATCCTTGCGGTATAAAAATCTACATTCACTTTCATGATAGACGAAGGTGAAAGACTATAATAAAATTGGTTCTTTTTTACAGAGTCTTGTTTAATAAAGTTGAATTTTAAGCCCAGGTCATCATAAAAACGATCTGATGGAACTGCGGCCCTTAAGCCAAACCTTGCCTGATCAAATTTATATGCCGAAGTAAGCCTTTGTGCATCCATAACCATAGCAATTGGTACCTCACCAATAAATACTGCGCCCTCAAGTTTGGGTTCTTGATGATAGAACTTTTCCAGGATGGTTTTAATTTCTTCTGGTTTGGTCCATGAATGTGAAACAATATAAGTACCTAAGCCTTGCCTTTCCAATGCCGATTTATAAGCTTCAATTTCTTTTCTTGTTTTTTGTAGTGTGGCTTTATCCACTACAATTGCAAAAGTGGTAGCTGTATTTCCATTTGCAGGTTTCTCTATCCGTTGTGCCTTTAATTGCAAAGCAGAAAGCGCAATCAACGGCAAGCACCACGCAGACCGCTTTAATAATTTATTTATTTTACTCATCATATATTTTTAGTTTTTAATAAAAGGCCCCAAGGCTTAGGTTTAAAAATCTTCGGCTGCCAGAAGCACCCTGATAAACATTTTCTGCGTTCATGGCATGCAGCACGTTTAATACAGAACCCACAAAGAACTGTGTATTTTTAACTTTGTTAAGGTGAAAATTGTATTGCAAATTGGCTGTAGCCGTTATTCTGTCGGCCGTTAAATAAGCATGATCTGGATACAAAACTTCACGTGCAACCATATTTCTATCTCCGGTAACTGCTATAAACGAAATGGCATCATTTAGCAGCAGAGAATAATTTAAAGCCAAGCTTGCTTGTAAATTAGCACTCCGCGGCATTAAAAAATTTCTGCTCGCTTTGATACCGAAACCTACACGGTCTGCACGATCCAGAGCAGCAGGAACCGAATAATTTTTATCGTAAGATTGGTACTGTACCGCGACTTCCGCCAACCATTTGTACACGCCTACATCAGACTTCTGCAACAACGTATAGCGCAATTCTGCCTGCACAGATTCTGCCGAGTAAAATGGTGCTTCAAGGATAGTTTGCCATGATTTTGTACTGGTGTTGTAATACTCGTGAAATTCTACTCCAGTATCTTCCACTAGCTGGCCTGTAAAACTAACCTGATGCAAAATCCTTGCAGAGTTTAAGTTGAACCTGCTACTTATATTGTATGCCTTTTGCTTCCAGGTACCCGCCTTTCTAGGTGCTGTGCTTCCATCGGCCACTTCCTCTTCATAGGTATGATATCCAACTGTAGTTAGCCAGTTTACATCAGCTGTCCGCAATTCATATTGAAGATCAGCGCCATATTTGTCACCATTGTAAACCCTGGAACTCCCAACGGAAAATATGCCGGGTAATTCGTACTGTCCAACGCCTAAAAATTTATACAAGTAGTGGCTGATGTTCGTATTCTTCACTTCCAAAGAAATTTCCTCTCTGTAACGGCCGTAAAGTGCATTGACACCTAATACGCTGTGGGCTCCCTGTTTCCATGTTAATCCCGGTGTAACACTAATTTGATTTGAAGTACTGAGTGGTCTTGGGTCATTTTGCCTGGCTCCTGTTGCAACATCGAGGTTCAAACCCATTCCCAATACAAGCTTGTCATTCCATAACTTAGGACTCGCCGCTTTAAGTTTTAAAGCATATAATTGCTTCCTCCAGTTTCCACCTATGGAGTCGGCTAATAAATACGGTGTTCCGCGATAAGGGTCCAGAACGTCAGACAGTCTCACGTTTTTATCATTCTGCTTAGTATAAGCAAAACTCCCAAAAAATAGTGCATTGCCAATTGGCTGGTAGCGTTCGGATGCAAAATGAATTTGTTGTTGCGATTCTGGTTGCTGTACAAGTTTAAACTGTCCTTCCAGGTTGTTGTAAGATAATCCCGTTTTACCAATTGCAAAGATGTCGCTCCACTGCATGCCTGCGGCATTGGTACTTCTCAACCAGTTGTTGTTCAACTTCAGTAAGTCCAGTTTAACAGCTGCATTGCGCAACGTATCCGTTTGCCCTTCCTGTGCAAACGCACAGGAGGATGCAAACAGTATTCCTAAGAGCAATATATATCCCTTTACCGCCATCCTTTAGGTAAAATATTAGTAGTTCGTTCAAAGTCTACTGAACTGTTATTGGTATCTTGAAGCACTCTCCGTCCATTAACAGTCGTGCTAACTTTACGCACAAATGTTTCTGCACTATAAATCGCAGTTGCAGACACAAAACCCGCATCCAATGCCGAAGGAAAACGTTTAAAGCTTACAGCATTGGCATTTGCTAAAGCTTCAAACGCGTCAAGAACATCAGCACCAGGAACTTCCATATAAACTCTAACATTAGTACTGCCTGGCTCAAGGAGCAAAGGAAAATCTTTTACATTTTTTGCTGTTTTAAAAATCACTAAACTAGCCCCAAAAACAGAAACTATCCAGCCGTTACTCGAAGCAGCATAGTATACCACATCCATATTCGGTATTACTGGATTATCAACATCTTTGTTTGTAGATGCTACATAAGCTTCAAAGTCAGAAACACCAGATCCCAGATCGATAGAATTTGGGTTACCGGAGGCATCAGTTTTATGGTTAATGGCATTGTTGGAAATGACAATAGATTGTCCTGGCAAAATCGGATGGGATTTTCCCGTTCCCGGAATCATAAATACATTTTGAAGATATACATTACCTGCTGCCTTTGAAAATCCAAAAGGAATTGAAGCAGTTGAACTACCTGGAAAGCCACCACTTTCTCCAATATACAAACTGTCAGCATATATAACTTCAGGTGAATTATTATAGATCTCGTAAAATTGATCGACAAAATAATTTCCAGTCGCCGTTTTAGTTCCATTATAAAAAACTTGTTTAAAAACCAGTCCACCAACTTTACCACCCTGTAACTTAACCGCTAAAGTACCATCGGCACTAATGATTTGATTAGTTACAGAGGCATTTAAAAACACCTGCGTTTCCAAACCCGTTAAAGTTAAACCTTCTGTGGGGGTTAAGGCTCTGCTCACTGCAATTTGGTAATTACCCGGCAGTAAGCCTGTGAAAGCTGCTTCGCCCGATGCATTAGTGGCTACAGTTACCTTCGCGTTAGTGGTTGAGTTGGTTAATACTACAGTAGCATTTTTAGCCGCACTTTGCGCATATGTTTCAGGATAGGTTACTTTAACCGTATAATTAACCGTGGGTGTCTCCGACCCCGATTTTTTACAGCTTTGAAAGCCTAAGGCCATACCGGCCAGTAAGACAATAGAAGCGTAGATTGATTTTCTCATGATGTGATATATTAAAATTTGATACTTAATTCTGATCCGAAAAAGAGCGTCGGATTTCTTCTGCTAAACTGTCCAGACCATCGGGTGCTTTCTTCAAGCGGTCTATCCATTAAAACATTGTTTGCAAAAAATGAAAAGCTAATGGCTTTGCCCATTTCTTTGGTTAACCTTAAATTAAAAAGCCACAATGGCTTCCAGCTTTCCGTAATTGCATATTGTGGTTGTACATTTAAATTGAGATCTGGGTTATTTACAATAGCACTACTGTTTCTTTCTGCCTCAGTTAACCATGTGCGCTGCCCTGTAGTCATGGAAATTAAACCCACAGGTAGAGATTCGTAGCCGATGTAATCGTTCTGATCTCTCCATATCGTTTGGGCGGCTAGCGTAACAATAAGCCTAACTTGCGGTATATTATGAATAATCCGTAAAGTAGTGCTCGCCCTGCTGTAGGCGTTACCTCTTCCCTGCGCGTAGAAAGGTACGCTGCCAGACGAATTCGCTCCCGTCTGTCTTGCAAGAATATAGTAACTGGTATTTTCAGTACGCGTATCCATACAGGCACCATTGAATACAAAGGAAGTACGAATGGCGTCAAACCTTCCCATATCTAAATCAAACTCCAGCCCTTTATTTTTAGTTTGTATATTATTATCTGGCGTGTTAAAGGTGAGTGCATAACGTTGAACCGACACGGGTACTGGATTCAATACCGGAGGCTGGCCCACCGGCGTAGATGAAACACCATATTGATCAATTCCAACCATTTTTACAGACTCAAAAGTTGTATTAAAACTGTAGCCGTTTTTTATCTTTTCGCTATAAGCAGTTACCGTTAAACGCTTATTTTGCAAAAAGCTAAAGTCAAAACCAAGTTCTGCTTTATTGTTGGTGGCAATTTTTAGGTTGGCATTTTTGCTATCATAAACTCTTGTGGTTACAATAACCAGCCGTTCAGCAGGATTCTCGGAATAATAATTCAGGTTCAGCAAATCAAAATACGCATTTTGAGGGTACAGATATAGCAAAGTTGGCGCCTTTGCTGTAATACCATAACCCGCTCTCAGGTTTAGCCGCTTTATAATTTCGTAAGACAAATTAATCCTTGGTGCCAATATCTTGCCAACATCACTGCCCCAGGGCCCGGTAGGCTGCACATTATCGTAGCGCAGACCAGCTTGAATGTTTAGTGACCTATTAAACAAAGTACCTGAAATATTATCCTCAACGTATGCAGAGAGCTGATGAAGCGCGGGAATATCCTTATAGGAGAACAACCTGTTCGCATCATTACCAGATAATCTAGGAGGCCTGTTTACATCAAAGGTTTTACCACTTCCAAAGTTCACATCCGTACGCCATTCCAGGCCCATTAAAAACCGGTGGTTAAAGCCACCTGATTTTAAATAAAAGTTATTGCTAAGCTTTGCAAAAATATTAAGCGGCTTACCTTCAATCCAAACCTGGCTAAGGTATTCAGTAGGTACATACTGCCCTACCATGGTGATATCGGTGGTAGCCGTAGACATCGGATAAATATAATTGCTCACCATGTCTTGCTGAAAGCCTTTTTGTACTGTATAATTAGCACTTAGACTGTAATTTAGCATTCTTGCAAAACGCTGGTTTAAATTCCATTTACCAGATGTGTTAAACCTATAAGCATAATCCTGGGCACGTCGCTGGGTGAACGTTCTAACGTCATCAGGATCTTGTTTTTGCTCATCCAAATTCATCGCATAAGAAAACCCTGTAGTAGTAGCAAGAGGCTTCGCCTTAAAAAAAGATTTTGTGTAGAGCAAGCTTCCTGTAACGCGGCTGTAAGCATCAAAACTATAGCGCTGATCTGTATATGCTTTGGTATAATCCAGATCAGCATTTAAATAACCCCTGTTTTTTCCAAGGTCAAAACCCTGCCCTGCCCACAATTGCGTAAGCACAGGATTAATCCTTGCCTTTAGTTGCAGTGGTGACACGCCAGCTTTCGTTTTCACCAAAATTGCGCCGTTGGTCAGGTCCCCATACTCAACAGAAGGTACACCCCTAATCACTTCAACCGACTCAATATTATCTGCAGAAATCTGCCTTAGGTCTGTACCACTCCCTGTACTGGTAGAAAAAGATGCGTTTGCACCAGCACTTGCAGGATTCATAACTTGCAAGTTGGCATTGTTAGACAAAGGTATCCCATTAACCAATACAGCTGTACCTAAGCTGCCCATATTATTGGCATTCAGCTGCCTAATAGCAGCTCTGTTTACGTTAGAAAAATCCGGATTTCCCGCAAGTGCCCCAGGTAGTAACTGCAATACATCATTTAAACTGGTTGCCTGCAAATGTTCTATAGCTGTTTTAGAAATCAAAGATGAGGTAGCATTTCCGGCTTTACTTTCCGTTGCCACAACAACAACTTCTTTTAAGCTCAGCACATTTTCCTCCAACTCAAAATTCAGCGAATATTCTTTGTTGGCTTCCAGCACCAACTCTTTCTCTTGTGTCTTCGCAGTTAAAAACTGTACCCTAACAGTAGTTGTTCCAGGTAGCAGGTCCTTAAAAACATAAAAGCCATTGGCATCTGTCATGCTGCTAAGGCCCAATTGAGTCAGACCTACACTTACCCCTTCTAATGGCTTACCACTTTTAGCATCCGTGATATAACCATTTATAAAAATCCCCTTTACAGATCCTTTAACCTTTGCTTTAACAAGCGTAAAATAATCTTTGCTTATGCGGTTAAAGATCAAACCCGTATTTTGTAATATCTCCTTTAAAGCCTCTTCGGTATCTGCCGGCAATGCTCTGGGCTGATAATTTACAAGTAAGTTTTGTACAAGACCTTGCTCATATACAAATTTTACATTCCTTGATTTGCCAAAAAGATCCAGGGCGTTTGCAAGCGGAACAAGCTGCTGACCAATGGCAACCATTGTACTCATCAATAGTAAAATTACACTTAGCGATGTAAAATGTAATATAAATTTCTTCATCTATTTTGCGCTAAATACAATTACATCACCCTCTTTAAGCATCTGGCTATCAGTAATGCTACCTAATATCATTAAAGCTTTTTGTTCATCATCAAGAGGTAGTATACCATCCAGTTTTTTTAAGAGAAGTTCATTTGCATCAATTCTGATTTTAATTCCATAATTGTCTTCCATAATGGCAATAATTTCTTTGATAGTAGTGCCATGCAATACAAGCGTATTGTTTTGCCATTGATGCACCACTGGCCTATGCTTTTCTTTTTTAATCACAGGAGAAGATGAAATTTTAAGTTCCACAGACTCTCCTGGTTTAAGCAGTATATTTTTGCCCGACGGTGATGTCACTTTAACCGCACCTGATTCTAAATCTATAGTGGCTTTTGCCCTGCGGTCATTTACGGTAAATACTGTTCCCAATACTTCTACATCCACCCCATCTTTCATATGTACAATAAACCGCTCCGTGGCTTTAATAGCCTTTGGATTCGTATTCAAATGTTTTACTACAAATTTTGCCTCACCACTAATCCATACTTCGCGATTTTTACCTTCTGTTAAAAGTTCCTCATAACTAATGGATGAGTTTGCACCCAGTTGTACAATAGAACCATCAGGCAATAACAGCTCCTTACTTTCTCCATATCCGGAGTTAAGCAGTACAGGCGATGACTTTCTTTCTATAAGCCATATGCAAACACAGCAAGCAACTACTGCAGCCGCTGCATAACGCACAATATTCTTAAATCGATGTTTTGGCTTCATTTCAAAAACAGAAAGCTGCGTTTCCTCTGCTACGCCCGTATTAATTTCCCGCTCTATATTTTCCCATATACTTTTTCGCAGTCCAGGTTTCTCATTTCCTGCTTTAGTTAGGCCAGCAATTTGTCTGGCCTGGAGTATCATATCCTTTTTTCCAGGATAAAGTTCCATTACCCTTTTCCAATACTTATCGATGTCGCTTCCCTCATCAGCCGATATCCATTTCTTAAAATGTAGGTCCATCAAGAAGTCATATAATTCGTAATCTGCGTAATCTTTACTATTTGGGGTCATATGTACTGCCGTATATCCATAAGACAGTTTTAATGGCCAGATTTATCCCATGCCCTTAAAATATTTTTTTTTACGGTTTAACTTGCATTGCAGCGGCAAAGCTTATCTTCGCGAAAAAAACATGCTGGAAATCATTTATCAGGACGAACATCTAATTGCCATCAACAAACCACATGGCTTATTGGTACACCGCTCTTCTATTGCCAGCGATGCCAAAGAATTTGCCCTGCAAATGCTTAGGGATCAAATAGGCAGAAAAGTTAGTCCCGTGCACCGCTTAGACAGAAAAACCGGTGGATTATTGCTATTCGCATTTGAAAAGGATGTAGAAACTGCCATGCAGATGCAATTTCAGGAAGGTTTGGTAGCCAAAAAATACCTAGCAATATTACGGGGGCATGCCCCGGACCATCAGGATATCGATTATCCCCTTGCCAAAGAAAATGGCACCATACAAGAAGCATTTACATCATTCATCACGCTAAAACGGGCAGAACTGGATGTTGCTTTTGGAAAGCATCCAACATCAAGGTATTCTTTGGTAGAGGCCAGTCCTACTACCGGAAGGATGCACCAGCTGAGGAAACATTTTGCCCACATCTTTTATCCTATTATTGGAGACCGGAAACACGGCTGCAACAAACAAAATAAATTTTTCCTGGAACAGTGGGACATGACTACCATGCTGTTGCATGCTTCAGAATTAAGTTTCAGTCATCCTGTAACGCAATTACCAGTTCAGCTCAAAGCGCCTTTGCACGATGAATTTAACAGGATGATGAAATTGATGGGCTGGTTATAACTTAATTATTACCTCTCATAGACCGCAAAGAAAGTGCAGTTCCAGTGCCAAGCAAGGCACCTACGCCAACATCAGTAGGATAATGAACCCCTAAATACATCCTGGAATACCCAATTGAACCCGCCCAAAGATAAGAAGGCACTACTACATACCATTTAGGATAAGCTTGTGACAGCGCCGTGGCCGTAGTAAAAGCAGAGGAAGTATGTCCCGAAGGAAAAGAATAACTTGAAGGCCTGGAAATGGCATTAATCTTTATGTTATTAAATGGTCTGGGTCTGCGTACAATCTTTTTTATGGCAGTAGTGAGCAAAAACGTTACGGCAGAACTTGTAGCAATATACCCAGCATTTTGCCGCATAACTTTATCTCCCCCCAATACACCCCCAGCAAACAGTCCTGCCGGGACCGCAATGTTTACGGCATTGTTATGATTGGTGATAAAAAGCCAAAAGTTGGTTTTATCAGGCGTTCTTGCATCGGCCAAATTTATGAGTACCTGATCGTCAAATACCTGTAATTTAGACTGTGCCCTTACCTTTAAAGGCAAGGTATAAAACAAAGCAGCACACATCACTGTAACCAGCGTACATTTTTTCATCAGCATCATACAAAATCAATTTGTACAAATGTATCGAAAACAATCAAACCCCGGTTTCGTATTTAAGGTAATTTTGTGTACATTTGCATGAAACGGGATAATCACAAGTTATTCTCTATTATCTACAACCAGTCTTTCAGTTCGACTGGCATTCTTTTTCCGGCTGTTTCCGTTGCCGCCCAGGGATATATCTTTTTAAGAACAGGTAAACCAGAGAACAGCTATTTTTTTATTAAATATTTGAACATATGGCGAAGTCTCAGGCGACCTTCATGAAAAAGCAATTAGAGAAAAACAGGCAGAAGAAAAAAGAAGATAAAGAGCAACGCAAACAAGAACGTGCGCAAAACTCAACCGGAGGCGATCTGGAAAATATGATGGCCTACGTTAATGAATGGGGTGAAATTGTATCTACCCCACCGGAAAAGGCTCCGGAAAGAAAACCATAATAAAAACGACAAGCCCTGTTCTGAACAAGAAAAGGGCTTTTTTATTTCCTTTTGGCTTTATCCCACATCACAGACTGTGTACTAAAAAAGTACCTGAACAAGCCAGCCACAATAGCATAGTTCATCATGCAAAAATAATAAGGAATAAAGAGAAGTTTTACCCTTAACTTTTTATCTTCCATTACCTTTCCTAACCATGCCGAAAGGTAAAAAAGTACCTGCCCGCAAAGCAATACAGTGTAAAATACAGGAGCATCCTGCGCTACCAATATGGCGTTTAAAATCAAGGCAAGGATCATCAAAAATGGTGTTACCGTCCAACGCAACACCCTATGACTTACATATTGAAAAGTCAGCACAGGCAATTTAAAAGGGTTAAGTAAAGATTTTAACCAAATCACAGATTGAATGCCTCCCGCTGCAATCCTAACTTTACGTTTTAACTCTTCCGTGATATTAGCTGATGAAGTTTCCATTGCATAAGCTTCCGGCTCATAAACAATCACATAGCCTTTTTCTGCAATGCGCATAGAAATCATAAAATCATCAAGCACACTGTTGGCAGGCACCGGTTCGTATAAATCTCTTCTAATGCTAAACAACTCCCCTGCAGCCCCTACTACAGAATATAATTCAGAATCCCATGCTTTCAATTTGGATTCGTATTTCCAGTAAAAGCCTTCTCCCGCTGTGGCATCAGCATTTTCTTCAATCATTACCCGTTTTTCTCCGGCTATCGCACCTACCTTAACATCAGCATAATGTTTACAAAGCAACACCAATGCATCAGCATTTAAAAAGGTATTGGCATCAGTAAACACCATTACTTCGGTTTTCACTTCTTCAATAGCGCGGTGTACGGCTGTAATCTTACCCCTTCGCTCTGGAGAGTGCATCAACTTTACCTGCGAATGTTGAGCCACAAGTTCGGGTGTACGGTCAGATGAGCCATCCGTTACAAAAATAATGTCCAGTTTTCCGGCAGGATAATTCAGTAGCAGTGTATTTTCAATCTTCTCTGTAATGTAAGCCTCTTCATTGTAAGCGGCTACAATTAGCGTACAGGTAGGCAATTCATTAAAATCATAAAGCGCTCTTTTCTTTGGCCTAAACAAACGCTTAATCCTAATCAGCGCGTAGAGCAAAATCCCGTAACCAAAAAATGTATAAAAAACCATAAACAGCGAAATCCAAAAAGTGATGATCATTTTATTTTAATTTATAGCCAAGGTTAGTACTGTTAATGGAATTGTTCAGGTTCCAGCCAATAGCCCTGAAAAGTATGGAGATAAAATTATAATTGCCCTTGAGGAGATAACTGATAACATTTCTAGGTGTTACAAAAAACAGAAAGTATAGCCAGAAAAACAATTGCTGCGCCTTAGTGGCATTCCTCCTGATGAATAAAATCCTGTTCCTGTTCATGAAAAATTCTTTCAACGGACTATTTTTCCCTACAGATAGCGATTCTTTATGATAAATCAATGCATTTGTATTGATCCAGATCTCATAACCTGCCCTGCTAATCATATCGCACCAGTCCATTTCTTCATAGTATAAAAAGAAATTTTCTGCCATGCCACCTGCCTTTTCCAGCGCGGCCCTGCTTATCATCATGGCTGCGCCATGTATGTAACCAGTTTTCGCTACCACATGATCATACTGACCATTATCGGTTTCAAACTGACCTACACATCTGTTTCTGCATGTCAGATAGTCCATGGGAGTAAAACCTGCATATTGAATGATGTTCTTATCATCATAATACATAATTTTTGGAGATATAATGCCAATTTTAGGGTTCGCATCAAGGGTTTGAGCAAGAATATCCACCAGCCCCGGAGTAAATTCTGTGTCATTATTCACTAAAAACAAATACTTGCCTTTAGCGTGCCTTATTCCCAAATTATTACCGCCTGCAAACCCTAGATTCTCAGTAGATTGCACGTATATAAGGTCTTTTTTATACGGAAGATATAGCGATTCATTATGTTGTAAACTACCGTTATCCACCAAAATAACTTCTATTTGAGCATTAATACTATAAAGTTCAATGGATTTTAACAACTCAATTGTAGCCTCTGCCTGGTGAAAATTTACGGTAATGATTGATATTAAATCCATTTTGTTTAATTTGCGTTAGTAATAGCTCATCAAGATAAGCCATTTTGACCAGAAACACCAAACCTACAGAAGAGTTAAAGCAATTCAAGGATCTTGCAAACAAAGATGAAGAATTAATTCAAAAACTAGATGAATTTCTGGTTCTTTTAGATGAAAGTAAACTGGACACCGAAAATGTAAAGCAGCTTCAGTATAAAATAAATGGCGTAATAGATAAAAAAATCAACAAGGTAGTCATCATAGAGGAAATTAAAGCCGTTTCAGAATCAGCTCTCGATAAGTTAGCGCAACTGGACAAACTGGAAATCCTGCTCAACAACAATTACCTGGATTCCAGGCAAACGCGTAAAATCTCATTCAAAGACGGTCTTTTAAAGTTCATTAAGATAATAATTGGATTTTTATTCGTTACTTTAGGATTCGCAATGATCATTATGCCCGCTCCGCCATATTTTGAAATGTTTACCGTATTCTATTTCAATCCTGACGACGGCGTTACCCTAATGGACCTGATCTCTTTGATCATCATTGCACTGGGAATTTATATAATTGTAAAATCGATAACCAAATTTAAATCGTATGAATAAGACTGTCCTGTTGGTAGACGATGATCCATTTCAACTCAAGTTGTATGAACGTCTGCTGCAAACTAACGGTTATATCTGTAGGGTAGCACTATCTGTTGACGAGGCAGAAGATATTTTAAAGAACTTTGAGATACCTGATTTAATCATATCAGACTACGAAATGCCAGATCGTAATGGTTTTGAATTTAGAAAGCGTTTACTGAAAAATGATCTGCTAAAAAACGTTCCATTTCTATTTCTAACGTCTGTTAACGATGAACACTTTATACAACAGGGGTTAGATCTAAAGGCTATTGATTACATGGCCAAAGACATCCCCCCTGCCCGGATACTCTCTAAAATCAACAACCTTATGCTTGCGGTACGCGAGCATTATGAGCGGTCCTTGAGTGAAGTAAAAGGGATTGCAGAAAAACTTAATTTAAGAAATATCCCCAAAACTGCACCGCAGTTAAAAAACTTCAACATCAGTTATTCCAACCAATCTTATCAGGATCAGCCAGGAGGCGATTTTATAGATTTTATCAAAATCAACGATCGTTACACTTTTGTGGTACTCGGAGATGTGATGGGTAAAAAATGGGGTGCATGGTTTTTCTCCTTTAGCTTTTTAAGCTACATCAGGTCTGCCATCCGCATTTGTGTTTTCGACAATAATTTCTCCCTTTCTGTAATTCTGGACAAATTAAACCGCGTTATCTATGCAGACGAATTGCTGGCAGATATTTTTTCTACCCTTAGCATTTTGCTGATAGATGATGAGGAAAAAACGATTAAGTATGCCGGAGCCGGAGATCTTCCATTGATAAAATACAATAAGGAAGATCAAACTATCAGCTCATATCAGGCAGACGGCATTTTGTTAGGTTTTTTAGAAATTACTACATTTAATGAAATTAATATTGACCTGCAGCCGGGAGACGAGGCTTTTGTCATCTCAGACGGCATAATTGATTTTGAAATCAATGGCGAAAAGAAATCCGATATGGAACTTTTCAAATCTAAATTACAGGAACTCAAAAAAGATGAAACCTCTAATGATGGTATCATCAACAGCCTATTCAACAAGCACAATTCACAAGTAGACGATTGCAGTATTATAATTATAACTAGAAAAGATGATTAAGACAACTAAAGAAAGTATCGGTGATGTTTTGGTAATTAAAATTAATGAAAAAGAAGCCAATTTATCAAAATCAGAATTATTCAAGGAATATGTTATCAGTGAACTCAAAGCAGGATCAGTCAACATCATTATATCATTTGAAGGCGTAGAATACCTGGACAGTTCATTTCTTGGCGCATTGGTTGGTATCTTAAAAACAATCCTTCCCTTAAACGGCAAGTTATTTCTTACAGACATGCATTACGACATCATCAACCTTTTTGAATTAACCAGGCTAGACAAAATTTTTGTACTCATTCCAACTGTTAAACTGGCGCTCGAAGAATTTTAATGAAAAAACCTTCTCCTGTCCATATAGAACTCGAAATTCCCAGCCATGCGGATGAGATCTCCGGATATGTAAAAATGGTCCTTACAAAACTGACCGATCATATTGCTATAGATCCAGGCACTGAAAGACGCATAAAACTCATTCTTATTGAGCTGATTACCAATTCCATTAAACATTCTACGGATGATAATGGACTGATTAAATTGACCATCAGCCATCCCGGCATCACCATTCAAAAGGTAGATAAAGGACTGCACATTGAACTCAAAACTGAGTCTCTGCCCTTTCGCGAAGTCAATAAAACTTTAAAAGTAAGCTTCTCAGAACAAAACAACCACCAAATCAAGGTTTTGGATAAATATAAATTCCAATTCTTAGATCCCTTTAAAGAAGAGCTTAGCCTGGACTATATGCCAGAACATTTTGGCTTGTACATCATTACCCTTGCGGCAGATGTATTCACTTATCAGTACGATCCTGAACGGAAGGAAAACAGCTTTATCGTATCCATCAATATCTAAACATAGGCCTTGCTTTTATTTTTTAAGCAGGGCATTAATTTTCTTTTCAAATTTTTCCTTATACCGGGTAAAATATATACCTGTTCCGGGACCAAAAAAATCGGAACTAATTTCAACTACCTTACCTTCTTTATCCAATATTAATGTAGTTGGAAAAACTTTAATGTCAGTAAGCTGTGGCAGCGTTTTCAGCGTACGTAAAGAGTCTGTAATCGCAACCGGTGTAATGAGCAACGGATATTGGATATTAAATTTTTTCTGGAGCTTACGCAGACTAGCTTTCGAACGCTCCAGATCCGTAGTATATTCGTAGGCTAAGCCGATCATCTCAATGCCGCGCTGCTTATTTTTACTGTAATACTCAGTCATAAAAGCTGTTTCATCCATACAATTCGGACACCAGGATCCCATCAACTGAATTACCACTACCTTATTTTTAAAACGCTCATCTTTTATAGAAACCATTTTACCATCCAAATCTGCAAAAGTAAAATCCAACATGGCGTTGTTTGTATCCTTAAGTTTGGTTAACTTTTCAGCAGGCAGTTGCACCTGCTCATCCCGCTTTCCAACCCAGTTACCAGCTGCTGCATCACTGCTATAACTTTTACCCGTTACAATTGAATCCCCAGCAACTTTTGCTGTAAAAAGCATGGCATGATTACCATCAAAGGTAGAGAGCTGCATCAAATCGCCACCTATCGTACCAGCTAGAAAACGATAATCACCAAAAGGAGTTAATATAGAACCGGTAACCGCATTCCCCTTTTGCACAAAATTTCCAATTGCAGGCTCAGGCCCATTTGCAGTCAGGAAACTGATTTGCCATTTTCCGGCTACATTTGCCTTAGCATCTCCATTTAGAGATTCAAACCTATACTTTTGTTTCGCAGAGGCGGTAAAAGGCATTACCGTATTTTTCAATGCACCTCTCTTTGTCCAAAATCCGTTGAGGCTATCCTTACCTATCAGCTTAACTTTAAACGAAGATTCAAAAACAGGCATATCAATATGAACAGAATCTCTTACCGTGCTGATGTCATTGACCAATAAACGCTCCTGTCCATTGATAACGTAAAAAACCATTTTGCCTTTTTGTTGCGCAACTTCCAGATTAAAAACTATCTGGTTGCCATCCGTTCTCCATAATATAGCCCGCCAGTTTCCAGCCTGTAAAGGCAATTGAGCAAACAAACTATAACCATTTATTAACAACGCAACAAACAAGAATACTTTCTTTAACATCTCCATAAAAATTAAATGAGTCAGTAAGCAAAGATACTATTCTTGTATGTCCTCAATAATGATACAATGTAATATTGTTTGTGCCTGCAACACTTAGCCAATATGCATCGTTAAGCTTCATGCTTTTTATGGGCAGCTCAGGCGTACCTGTCTTAAAGTTGTCCTGACCGATCCCCAGGCCACTGGCTTTAGCCAAAGCTTCCTTTTTTGTCCAGCATTCAAAAAATCTAGAACAACTGTCCTCTTCTAAAATATAACCTATATCAGCTTTAGAAAAATAGTCAGGTAATACATCCTTAAAATCAAAACCTTCATCGCTCCATTCAACGTCTACACCGATTTCGCATTCAGAAAATGCAATCAGTACAAGGTTGCCCGAATGTGAAACATTAAAATGAATATTTTCGGGTGTTTTAAGTTCGGGCTTACCATTTAAGCCATAGCAGATCTCCACCTTCCCGGCATCCATGTTTAAAACCCTACCTAATAACTCCTTCAATATCGCACGCCCTAGCACAAAACGTTGCATGTCCTCCGGCCTTCGGTAACTAAAAGCACGGGCACGTTCATTTTCGTCCAGAATCTCCAATAGATCCATCATACGCCGCTCCTGGGCAGAAATTTCTATTATCCAGATCACAGCCGCTTTAGCCTCCATAACAACTCAACAGACGCTTTTATTTAAAATCTCCTGCACATCGGCCGTAAATTTGGTGTTAATCGGTGTGTCAAAAATGGCCAAATGCTCATCTTCAATAGTATAAATATGTACTTTTTTCACATAGGGCTTCCAGCCTAAATATTTAAAATCATCCAGGTAAAGACCAAGTTTTTTTGCTTTAAACAAATGAATATCTCCTTTATAGGGCTTCAACCTATACTTCAAGATAGAAGCCCTGTGCACCTCTGCTACTTTTGCGATGTAGTCAAAATCTTCATCCAATCCTCCATCATTCAACACTTGCTCACCTTTTAATTTCTGGAATGAACGTTTAAGTGTAAATAGCTTATGTTCTATAGTCCTCCTGGGTTCTTTACTTAAAAGAAACACAGAAGTAAATATAAATTTAGCAATCCTTGAATAAACATTAAACAACCAGCGCGATACTGCAGATTTAAGTTGAGGAGCTTTATTTACATAACCATCAAAACTGATCAGTACGCAGACTTTTTTTCCCATCGCGGTAAGCTGTTGGGCCATTTCAAAAGCAATTAAAGTTCCAAAAGAATATCCCGAAAGCGCATATGGGCCATCAGGGTTTTGCACCAAAATTTCATTAATAAACTGGCTGGCCATTTCCTCTACAGTTTCTGTTGGAGACACTTCACCATCAATTCCACGTGCCTGAAAACCATAAACTGGCTGTTCGGGATCAAGCTGATGTGCAAAGTCAAGAAATTTAAAAACCGTAGAACCCAGGCCGTGCACTATATATAGAGGCGTCTTATTCCCAGAAATTTTTAAAGGAATTAAGGAATCTTCACCCGTAGGGATACTCTCTGCCTCCAGCATCAACGCCAAAGCCGCAATGGTTGGATTTCTAAACAATGTAGCCAAGGGCAAACTTTTACCTGTCTCCTTTTTTATACTGACCATCACTTTTACCGCCGTAAGCGAGTGCCCGCCCAATTCAAAAAAGTTATCATTAATTCCAACCTCTTCAATTCCCAGGTTCTGCTTCCAAATTTCAGCAAGAACGTTTTCCATCTCCGTTCTTACGCCCAACTCAGGTGTTGCTACGGTATACGCTCTAATTACCGGTGCAGGTAGTGCCTTACGGTCAGTTTTTCCATTTTCCGTTAAAGGAAGTTTATCCAGCACCATAAAATCATTTGGCACCATATAATGAGGAAGCAAATGCCTCAAAGCCAGTCTCCAACCTTGTACCAATGCCGAATAATCAAATTCAGCATCCTTTGCAGCCAGCACAACATAAGCCGCCAGTCGTTGATCGCCCGTCACGCTAACCCAGGGTACCACCACTACTTCATACACCCCCTCCTGTTGTATCAATGCATATTCAATCTCACCCAATTCAATTCTGTAGCCACGAACCTTTACCATATGGTCTATCCGTCCAAAACATTGAATTTCACCATTCGGAAGAATTTTACCTAAGTCGCCAGTCCTGTACAAACGCTGTCCGCCCCCCCCCGCTATGCTGATTTTTGGGAACTTTTCTGCCGTAAGTTCAGGACGGTCAAAATATCCCCTTGCCAAACCATCACCAGCAATACAAATTTCACCTGTTTCGCCATCCTCAACCCTATTCAACTGGTCATCTAAAATGTATACCTCTGTATTGTCTATCGGTTTTCCTATAGTAATAACATCTTCTTCTGCCTTAATTAGCTTTCCGGTAGAATAGATGGTCGTTTCAGTAGGTCCATACATATTATATAGCCCAGTACATTTAGGAACCAGTTTTTCTGCCAAATCTTTGGGCAACTGCTCACCACAGCATAGTATTTTCAAGTTGTATTTATCTTTCCAGCCTGCAGCAAGCATCATCTTATAAGTAGATGGCGTAGCCTGGATAAAACTCACCTGCCTGTTTTTTATAATTTTATGTAATGCTTCTGCATCACGGGTGGTTTCAGCATCCGTAATGATCAAAGTTGCCCCAACTGTAAGTGGTAAAAACAATTCCAATACAGAGATATCAAAAGATATGGTAGTCAAACTTAATAGGGTGTCCTTTTGTGTGATGCCTGGGAAGCGCTGCATACTCAGCAGCAAGTTAAAAAGATTTCCATGCTCAATCATTACCCCTTTAGGCTTCCCGGTAGAACCAGAAGTATAAAGTAAGTAGGCCAGGTCATTTTTATGAACGTCCACTCCCGGACTACTTGCAGAATAACGATGAAGTCTTGGCCATACATCATCACCAATAATTTCAACCGCATCTGTTTCTAGTTGACCGCTATTTCTACGATCAATGATCAGTAATTTAGCTTTCGAATCCTGGAGCATGTATTCCAGGCGCTGTTTTGGATATTCTGGGTCCAGTGGAACATAAGCCGCACCAGATTTAAGCACAGCAAGCAAGGTAATCACCATTTCAGGTGAACGGTCCATCACTATTCCGATGACCATATCTTTCTCCACGCCCCGCTCAATCAAATAAGCAGCAAACTGATTTGCCCTTTCGTTCATTTCCACATAGGAAAACCTCACCTCCTTATATATAAGTGCGGTTTTTTGAGGAAAAAGTTGTACCTGAAGATCTATAAGCTGAACAGGAATTTCTAACATAGTAACAATTGGATATACCAGCAA
The DNA here is from genome assembly GCF_020991475.1 of Pedobacter sp. MC2016-14. Classification (NCBI taxonomy): domain Bacteria; kingdom Pseudomonadati; phylum Bacteroidota; class Sphingobacteriia; order Sphingobacteriales; family Sphingobacteriaceae; genus Pedobacter; species Pedobacter sp. MC2016-14. The sequence goes on along the minus strand of NZ_JAJMPA010000003.1, from coordinate 227,735 downwards.
GTTAACAATTAGCCTGCCAACCAAAAGACAGCTATATTATTTTTACATTAAACAGTTGTTTAAACACCCAAATATTCCTCTGCATTTTTTTTCTGGTAGTTCAAAAACAAATAAACCTAATCCCAGATTTCAAAAAAAACTGGGAAAAAATAAGAAAAACCGAAGCATAAATTCCCCGTTTACAAATAAATACGTGGAGTTAAATCCCCATTTTTCTACATATTTTAAAAATAAATACAAAATTAAATATCAGAAAAACAGATAATTACACTTTAAAAGCAGATTTTTACACTTTTCGATGATCTGCATGCCAAAATACCACGTATATTAGGCACTAGGAATTTAACAGGGAATTTATCTTTCAAAACCATCTTATGAGAAAAGCGTTACTCTTCGCAGTATTATGCTCGATTACAGCAATCAGCTCCTGCAAAAAAGGCGAATCATTAGAAAGCATTACAAGCAAATCTATTGATGAAATCAACGTACCAGCAAACTTTGACTGGGGAAGTTCTAAAGACGTAAGCTTCAGCATCGGCGTCGATGACAATCGTTTTCAGAACGCCATTCACGTGATTAAAATTTATTTGGGTGACCCAGAAACAAACGGTCAGCTACTTACAAAGGGATCCGCAACATCAACTGCTCCCTTTAATACAAAAATAGCTTTGCCTTCCAGTTTAACAGAAGTGTACGTAGTGAAAGTTGCACCAGATGCCTCAACAGTTACCCAAAAAACCACAATAACATCTACAATGGTTTCTACGGGAATTGGCACCGTTAGCAAAAACAGCGCTGTCACCACCCTTAAAACAAATGCCGTTAAAACAAACGCACTTGAAACCAGTCCGGATTGTACAACGGGATGTGGAACGATAGTAACTTCATCTAATTCATTTGACTTAAATGCAGGTACCACCTATTGCGTTACTCAGGATGGTTTAAATGTAAATATCCAAAACACCAATGGAGGAACGCTTCGTGTTTGCGCAAAAAACGTCACCATTAATGGTTTAAAAATCACCAGCAACGTTGTATTCATTGTAGCAGCAGGCGGAAGTGTAAACCTAAACAACTTCAATTGGGATGGCGGAGGTACCTTCAAAAACTTCGGTACCATTACCATGGGCGAACTTAAGGTAAACAGAGGTACATTCCTAAATCAAGGAACCATAAATGCAAGTGGTAATTTTGTAACTTCATCAAATACAACCAGTGAAAACACCAACATTTTAAATATCGGTGGGCAACTCACATCAGACGGTACAGTAACCAACTCGGGTACCATGACCGTTAATGGTACTGCCGCATTTCAAAATAGCCAAAGCTTTACCAACACCGGAACGCTTACACTGAAAAGTCAAACTACTATCTCCGGAACTTTTGTAAACTCGAGTGTATTTACAGTAACTTCAGGAGAAATCAGCTTTAACAGCTCACCTACAGTTACCAACAGCGGAACCTTTACGGCCACCAGTTCAAGGTTAAATACAGCTGGTACATTTACAAACAATGGTACAGTTACCCTTCAAACCCTGCAACACAACAGCAGCGGTACCATCATTAACAACTGTAAGTTTATCGTTAATTCAGATGCTATCGTAGACAAGCCTATTCAAAACTACAGTTACTTTAAAATTGGCGGCAACCTCCAACTGAACGGTTCAGGCAGAATCAACCTGTTTGACGCAGCTATGTTCCAAACCAATTCTTTAAACACACTAGACGGCCTAATTACAGGTTCCGGAAGTACATCATTATTCAAACTATTGGGCAGCATTGATCAAAACAGGGTTACTGATGCCAATAATAACCCTAATGGTAGTGCAGCTAAATTTTCCGGTACAGTTTCATTGTATACTACACTCACTGTTCCAACAGGTCTGTTTACCAGCCCGGCCAAGAAAGACAATGCCATTTATATCGCAAAATCTGATTGTAACCCTGATGGAAACGGCACAGCACCCGCAAATCTAGATACAGATGGCGATGGTGTGCCAAATGCCCAGGATGATTATCCTAATGACGCTACTAAAGCCTACAACAACTACTCTATCAATTACACTGCTGGCGGTTCTACTGTAGCATTTGAAGATAGCTGGCCTTCAAAAGGCGATTATGACCTTAATGATGTGGTTATCTCTTACAAATACCTGGTAGTTACCAACCGGGACAATAGAGTGGTAAATATTGCAGCAGAATACAAACTACTGGCCACAGGTGGTGATTTCCAAAATGGCGGTGGTATTCAATTCAACCTGCCGTCCGGAAGCGCAACCAACTTTGTAGGTTCTACAGGAACAGCACTTGAATCCGGACAAGATAGCGTTGTAGTTATTCTATTCAACAACAGCAGAAACCAGCAAGCAACATGGAACACCAAAATTAGTGAGGCCATCTCTCCTAATGTAACGTATAACATTAGTTTTAATGTAACGAATGGCCCATTACTGAGCAGCTTCGGTGTAGGAACTTACAATCCATTTATCTGGAACGGCTCTGCCGGATACGGACGCGGATATGAAACGCACTTGTATGGCAAAAAACCTACCAAACTAGCCAATACCGCATTGTTTGGTACACGTGACGACCGCTCTACGTCAGGTAAATTTTACGGCACAGCCACTAAATTACCCTGGGCAATTGAAGTACCTATGGCAACCTTCAAATACCCTGTAGAACAAACCCTCATCACAGATGCTTACCTAAGGTTTGCTGCATGGGCAGAAAGCGGTGGCACAAGTTATACCGACTGGTACAATAATATAGGCACAGGGTACAGAAATGACACAAAGTTCTTCAATAAATAACGTCGTTTTAAAACCTAAAAAAGCCTGCTGCGGAATCCACAGCAGGCTTTTTTATTAAGTTTTAAGATCAAAATGATGGAAATTTTGTATTATTGTAAATAACTTTATAAATAGAAATGAGGAAGATTTTTGTGGGGGGACTTTCATCCGAAACTTCTGAAATGGAGCTTGTAATATTCATTAGCATCTATGCCAGAGTTGATACAATTAAAATTGTTCGTGAAAAGTCTACTCAAAAACCAAAAGGCTATGCATTTTTGGAAATGTTTAATGACAATGAAGCCGCAAAAGCAGTAGCTGAGGTGAATGGATTAACCTTCAAAGGTAATACACTTACCGTAAAGCTAACCGAGGAAGAACCGCCAAAAGTTAAAGCTTATGTTCCGGTAAATAAATTCCAAAAAAACAAACGTCCAAGAAAGCGGATTTAAATCTCACAGAATCCCATTAAGCCCAGGAATTGATTCACAAATGAATGTTTTTATTTATAGCCTTTCGGGCTTATTGTTTACGTTTACACTGCTTTCAGTTGTTAAACACGATTATTGGGTTTTCAGGGTTTTTGACTATCCCCGTCTGCAAAAATTAGTCCTTTCGCTGGTCTGCTTAATCCTGATTATTTGCTTTTTTGATGCTCCTCCATTACATTTCTGGCTACTTTCAGCAGGCATAACAGCAAATCTGGCCTATCTTTCTTTTTTAATTTTCCCGTTTACGCCGTTTTCTAAAAAGCAGGTCTTAAACACAACCAAACACCTGCCAGAACAAAGTATCAGCTTAATGGTAGCCAATGTTTACCAGGACAATACCAATACAAAAGGCTGTTTAGCTCAGGTGTTAAAAACCAATCCCGATGTAGTTTTATTGTTAGAAACCAATGCACGATGGGATAGAGAAACAACTGAACTGTCAGCACATTACGCCTATCAGGTAAAAGTTCCTTTGGAAAATACCTATGGCATGCTCCTATACTCTAAGCTGGAACTCATAAACCCTACCGTAAAATACATGGTAGAGGAAGATATTCCATCTATACATTGTCAGATATTGCTCAAAAATGGCCAAGCCTTGCAATTGTATGCCTTACATCCTACGCCACCTGTACCAAATGAAAATCCACGCTCTACAGAACGTGATAAAGAATTATTACTGGTTGCAGATTTAGCACGGGAAAGTAAACTACCATGCATCGTTATAGGAGACTTAAATGATGTAGCCTGGAGTTACACAACTGAACTGTTTCTAAAAATGAGCCAATTATTGGATCCAAGACGTGGCAGAGGTTTTTACAATTCCTTCCACGCGCACAATCCTTTAATGCGTTTCCCCTTAGACCATGCTTTTATATCTGCTGATTTCAAACTAAAGGCGATGAAGAGATTGAACAACTGCAATTCCGACCACTTCCCAATCTATATTGCACTGCAGTATGAAGCGGCAGCTGTATTGCAGCAACAAAGTCTCGAAGCAAGTTTGGAAGATGCGGAAATTGCGGAGGAGAAGAAGCAGAAGATTTAAAATGTCAATTTTACTTTCTTATAAAAGCTGGAATAGGAAACTTATTTCACGTATACCTTATTTCCTACAATTTCAAAATCTACTGTTCGGGTTAGCATCATGCGTCTCAACACCCCAGAAATGTCGGAAGTTCTAGGTACCGATCCTTCAAATCTCAATTTTTTAGCGGCGTCATTGGTAAAAATAACCTCAACATTATACCATCTGGCTACCTTTGCCATTACTACATCAAGAGGCTCACCATTTAACAAGAAGTTACCATTTTTCCAGGCCACCGCAACAGCGGTATCAGCTTTAGCCACCACATACTTGTGATTACGGTAAACTGCTTTTTGCCCTGGTTTTAAAACATGACTATTATTAGTGGTATCCTGGGTTTTAGAATTGAGAGCGTCGAGAGCGCTAATCAGAATACTTCCTTCTAATAAAGTAGTGGTCTCCTCAGGAGCATCACCATAGCTATTGATGTTAAAATGTGTCCCCAACACAATAATCCGCTGGTTTTTTGTTTTTACAATAAATGGTAGCCTACGCAACTGAGCATCTTTAAGATGACTAACCTCAAAATAAGCTTCACCACTCAATTCCACTATCCGTTCTTTATACCCATCAAAGTTTGAGGGGTATTTTAATGTAGAACCGGCATTTAGCCAGATCTTGGTTTGATCAGGCAACGATACCAGATACCATTGCCCATATGCTGTAGAAAGGACGTTCGTAGCATCATTAGGTCCCGGCACACCTCCGGGACCATTGATGACATACACGAGCTCGCCATTTATAGTTTTCGAAATCAAAGTCCCCCCTTCCGTAGCCAGCGCACCACTTTTCACATCTGCCAAACGGATTTGTTTACCGTTTGCCAGGGTTAATGTTGCTCCGGTTTTGCCAGAGGAAATGTCATTATTTATCAGGTTATTCCCATCCTGATAGTTGTTGTAGAAATAAATACTTAGGCCTAAGACCATCACTGCAGCAGCAGCTGATGTAATTTTCCACCAAAGCTTTTTCGTTTTCAAGGGCTGATCTGATTGCCTGTTCCGCAATTCAATATCAGCAAACAAAGCATCTACCCAGGCTTCACGTGCCTGTTCATCCATTTGCTCAAATTGTGTTTCAATGGCGCCATGTTCAGCAAACCACTTTTCAACACGTTCATTTTCATCTGGAGTACTCTCCCCTTGTTGGTACTTATCTAATAAGCTCCCTAAACGATTTATGCTCATATTTACTACTTCATACACTGTTGTCGTTTCAGCCCAAAGAAAGTACCGAAGTTTTTTTTAAAATAATTTAAAAGGCTAAAAACAGGACTATAAAAACAAGTCCAGAAAGATAAACAGAAAGCTGGAAATCGACTTCCTAAGGTGCTTCAGGGCAATACTGATTTGATTTTTTACCGTTTGGTCAGACAGGTTCATTTCTTCCGCTATCTCCTTAATGCTTTTGTGCTCTTCCCTGCTCAACTGGTAAATGGTCTTTGTTTTATCAGGCAACCCCTCCAAACCCCTTTTAATGTTAAAAGCAACTTCCCTGGCGTCCAGCTCCTCGTCTAAAGAATGAAAAGCAGGCGACAAATTCCTTAGGCGGTCCGCATACTCTTCCCTAACAATGTTCTTCCTTATTTTGGTGATGACCTGATTTTTTACAATACCAAACAAATACGCTTTTAAAGTACTGTTTACAATCAGCGCTTTCCGGTCACTCCAAAGCCCTGTAAAAAGATCCTGAACTAAATCACGTGCGTCATCAAGACTGTAAAGCTTTGATTCTGTAAAACGTACAAGTACATTTACATAACGGTTATAAATTTCCGCGTATGCAGGTTGGTTTCCTTCTCTTAACAAGAGAACCAGATCTATATCCGAAAGATTTTTATATTCTACCATTATTTAAATTGTCTGCCGACACCGCACTTGAGCTCACAACGGTGGTAAAAATATAAATATTATCCAGCATTAAAAATTTTAACTTGCGTAGATGTTGGTTAACTTTGGGGCATGAATCAAGAAATTGCCGTTATTTTCGATATGGATGGTGTAATCTGCCATACTAATCCCTATCACTCCATTGCTTTCCGCGAGTTTTTTTCACTGCGTAACCTGCAGCCTACAGATGAAGACTTTGCGCAACACATGTTTGGAAAAAGTAACAGTTATATTTTAAGTCACTTCTTTAACCGCCCCGTAACCGGCCAGGAACTTTTAGATCTGGAAGAAGAAAAAGAAAGTTTGTTCCGCAAAATTTACCAACCACATATCAAACCAATTGACGGAATTATAGATTTTATCCATGATTTAAAACAAAATGGCGTTAAAACCGCTGTGGCTACGTCAGCACCAAAGGCCAACCTGGACCTCATATTTACCAAGGTTTTAGTGGGCGAACAAATGGGTTCTATCCTGGCCAGCGAAAACGTAAAAAAACACAAGCCAGATCCTGAGGTATATCTCACTTCTGCATTAAATCTGGGCGTAACACCAGAGCAGTGCCTTGTTTTTGAAGACTCCTTCTCTGGTGTATCGGCCGCTTTAAACGCGGGAATGCGTGTAGTTGGTGTACTTACTTCTCATACTAAAGAAGAATTACCACCATGTAGCCTATATATAGAAGATTACAAAGAATTGAGCTATGCAAAAGTGCTAGCCCTCTTTCAATAAACTTCTCAAATAGTTTTCCAGCTCAGTAACAGAAAGGTTTTTGGCGATGATTTTCCCTTTTGGATCAATCAAAAAATTTGTGGGAACAGCCTGGATGTCATATAAATTAGCTGCTGCATTAGGTCTTTTAAGATCTGATGCATGCAGCCATTGTAATCCATCGTCCACAATTGCTTTTAACCATTTTTCTCTTCCCACATCTATAGAGATTCCCAAAACAGTAAAATTGCTGTTTTTAAATTGATCATAAACCTTCACTAAATGCAGGTTCTCAGCGCGGCAAGGCTTACACCAGGAAGCCCAGAAATCAAGCAGCACATATTTCCCTCTTAAAGCAGAAAGTTTTAATGGTTTACCGCTAGTATCCCACTGTTCAAAATCAGGCGCTATACTACCCAATGCTATTTTTTGCCTCCTGCTAATCTTTGCAGACAGTTCAATGCCTTCCGTACTTCGCTGCGCAGTCAGGGGCATTTCACGGAGCAAACTATCCAGCTGTTTATAATCCGAAATATAGCTACCAGATTTTAAGGCAGATAACAGTACAAATTGAGATAGGCTTTCCTTTATCAGTTTCCTGTAAATCCCCATTGCACTTTTTCTAGCTGCTTCTTGGGTCTTAATCTCTGTAAAAGCTAGCTGAAACTTAGCATATGCTAAATTAATTTCCGTTCCACTTACTACAGCATTAGCTACCGAATCTTTACTGCAAATGGTTGTTACGCCCGGCACTAAATATAAAAAAAGTTCGTCATATGGCCAATGCAATCCCGGTTTTCTGCTTAAAATCAGGGAAGCGCTGGTTATCTTCTTTAGTTTCCCCCTGATCTCAAATTCACCATTCTTAAGCACAACAGAATCTGTGGTGGGTGTCCCGTCTTTTACATATTTTAAATAAAGCCTCACCGGGGCACACCACTGGCCTATTTTTCCTTTGATGACAAAATCAGTCTGCTGTGCAAAAGCAAAAGTAGGCATAAAACACAATAGCGTGTAAATTAACTGTTTCATCATGGTTATCCAGGATTAGCAACTAAGTTAGGATTCGCTTGAATTTCTGCTGCGGGCAAGGGTAGCCATGCATCATCACTGGTCCAGTTTCCTCCTTTTGAGGCAGTAACTCCATTTGCACCGCCCATCACAGCATCCAGGTTATTTGTTCTCCTAAGGTCAAACCACCTATGCCCCCATTCACTAAAAAGTTCAATTTGGCGCTCATGTAATATCGCTTGCATCAAGGCCGTTTCCGAAATATTTTGTGGCAAGGCAGGCAGCGGATCAGGAATTCCGACTGAAGCTGAAGCTCTTGCCCTACTGCGCAAGGCATTAAGATCAGCAACAGCCCCCACAACATCATTCAAATGTGCCCTTGCTTCAGCACGGATCAGGTATTGTTCACCTAGACGAAATACCATCACATTTTCCGTTACCGCACTGCCTACTAAATTATTTTTGTATTTATATGGATGAAAATAAGTGGTATTTCCCACCTCAAAACTTTTTACCCAGTTATTTTTCCTGTTGTCCCCAGCTTCAAATGCATTCAGCAAATAGGCGTTAAGTGTAACGTGATAACGTATGCCAGGGGCAGCTTGTAAAACAAAATTATAAGCATCCAGCGTATTGGTCACTGTTGGACTGGACGAAGCCAACTGCCATATTGCCTCCTGACTGTTTTTAAGAAAAACCTGGTTAATATCTGTTAAAATACTATAATTGGAATTACTAATCAATGCGGTTGCCTGGATTTCAGCGTTGCTCCAATCGCCAATGTAAAGATAGGTCCTTGCCAATAGGGCGGTTGCTGCCCCTTTATTTGGACGGATCCTTTCCGTTGTACTTGCGTTGGCAGCGTCCATGTAATTATCCGTTAAAAGTTCCTGCGCCGATAAAAGATCTGCTATAATTGCGCGGTAAACCACGGCCCTGCTGCTCCGGCTAATCACATTATTCACTTTAGGATCTGTTGAGGTAACCAGCGGGATACTACCAAACAGGTTTAAAGCATAAAAATTAAAAAAAGCCCGCAAAAATTTAGCTTCTCCTATCAATTGCCGCTTAACCAATGGGGTTATGGTTTCTGATTTATTGACACCTTCCATAGCCGCATTGGTTACATAAATATATTTGAAACAATCTGCCCAGAAGTAGGTAGAAGAGCTTGATGGCGTAATGTTATTGGTATAAAATTCTGTAGCTGCAATACCTATAAAGTAATTCTTCATTTCATCTGCCGCAGTTCCCAATAACATGCTCATGCCCCAGTTACCATCTACCATGTTTAGGCCTGAATGCATATTGCTGTAAATCCCCGTCAGCACTGCCGTCGCCGTTTTGTTGTTGGTATATACAGCTTCACCTATTAAACTATTAGTTGGTGCAGGAACATTCACGGCATCTTTGCAACCTTGTATAATAAGCAGACTGCACAACAGAAAAACTGTTGCTGCTTTCTTTAAGTTAATATCTTTTAATTTCATAATCATCTGTTTATAAAGTAATTTGTAAGCCCATGGTATACACCTTAAGTGGTGGCAATGATGTATAATCCCTGTTCTCCGGATCATAGCCTATATATTTTGTAATGGTCAGTAAGTTCTGCCCCTGAAAGTAAAACCTTGCATTTCTAACTTTTAAAACATCAAACCAACTATTTGGCAAAGTATAAGAAAGGGAAAGGTTTTTGAGCCTTATAAATGACGCATCCTTAAATTGCTGATCACTCATGGCGGCGGCATTTGAAGAAGTAATGGTACTGTAGTCTTGATTAAATCTTTGAATATTGGAAATATCACCCGGATTCTGCCAGCGCGTTAACACACCTACCGGTTGGTTGGCAGCATAAGAACCTGGTATGCCATCAACGTTAACATATTCAAAATTCGCCCCCTTTTGCTTTACAAAATGGAACAGAAAATCCAGCGTAAAGTGTTTATAGCTTAGACTATTTTGCAAGCCACCGTAATATTTTGGTGCCCTGTCTACCACACTAATTTCGTCCGTTAACATGATGGGGTCTGAAGTCAATTGACCATCTGCCCCCATAAACTGATAGAGTCCTGTTTGCGTGTCTACACCCTCATATTTATAAATCCTTGAAATGGTTAAAGGTTGCCCTATGATGTAGACTGAATTGTATGCTGTATTGGCGATATCAGGAAAGGCAACCAATTTATTGCGCGGTATGCTGAGGTTAAATGAAGTATTCCATTTAAAGTTATCCCTTTGAATATTCACAGTACTCAAAGTAAATTCCAGTCCGTTATTCTGCACTGTGGCAGGCAGGTTTTCAGAAATGAAAGCGAAACCAGTAACTGCTGATAAGGTGAGGTCAAGCAATTGATTAGAAGAACGGTTTCTATAATAACTCGCAGAAAAATTAAGCTTATTATCCAAAAATCCGAGTTCAAGGGCAGTTTCCATTTTAGTATTTTGCTCCCAGGCCAGCAGCGGATTAAAGAAACTAACTGGAAAAAGGCCCTGCGCACCGCCATAGGTATTGGTTGTAGAATTGTAACGGTCAAGGAAAGTATAGTCGCTTACCTGGTCATTACCCGAGCTACCATAACTAGCCCTCAGTTTACCGAAACTAAGGAACTTTAAATGTTCCGCCACCCAATTCTCTTTTGAAAAAATCCAAGCCGCCCCTGCAGCACCAAAATTAGCAAATTGTTTACCGGGACCAAAACGACTGCTTCCATCCCGCCTTGCGGTTAAATTAACTACATATTTTTCTTTGAAGCTATAATTGATGCGACTGTAAATGGCGTTGTATTTATAAAAAATGTCAGTTACACTTTGAGGTGTTATTTTAGAGGCCGCCTGAAGATTTCCCAGTAGCAGATCAGAGCTAAATCCATTTGCAAGGAGTTTTACCCCATCATTATGGCTTTGCTGAAAACTGGTTCCCACTAAGGCCGAGAACTGGTGGTTTCCATAGGTCAATTTGTAATTCAGCTGAGGCTCGGCAATCCAGGAACGCGTATTGGCGTGGTTAAAAGTGCTGTTACCGGAAACTGCTCCGGTTAAAGGATCCAGGGAAGTTAAAGGTATAGTCACTTTCTGGTCTGCTTGCAGATTGGTGTAACCTAAACTTGTTTTAATCTCCAGCCCTTTTACTATAGCATAAGATAGTATTAAATTACTGAGAAGGTTAGTGGTACGCCCATAATAAGGTTGCTGAAGATAAGCATAGGGATTTCCCGACCGCCAGCTACCACCAGCCCAGTTCAGGGCACCATCAGGCAAATAAGCTTCCGGTGCATTTGGAGCAAGTGTAGTTAAATAAGAGGTAGGGTCTACTTTGGGCAGCGTCGTAAAGTCGGCAATGTAGTTACCGGTAAAAACCATTTTAAAGCGCTGATTTTTAGAGCTGCTGTTTACACTAAAGTGCAGCGAACCTTTCTGATCTGATGAAGTACCAGGAAAAACAGTAGTTTCGCGGTGATAGCCACCACCTACGGTGTACTGCGTTAGCTCATTGCCGCCAGATATAGATCCCTGCGCATCACTATAGTGTGCCGTACCACCAATTAATAACTTCTGCCAGTCGGTGTAACTGTTCGGATCCCAGGTATTACCACCCAGAATATCTAAATCTATAGCCGGATCTGGTTGAACGCCATCATTTTTAAAAGCCTCATTACGCATTTGCAAATACTGCACTGTATTAAGGTATTGAACAGCGCGCGTAATTTTTCCAATTCCCTGGTAAACGTTAAAGTCTACCCTGGTTTCTCCTGCTTTTCCTTTTTTGGTTGTAATGAGAACAACACCATTTGCACCCCTGCTACCATAAATTGCTGTAGCATCTGCATCTTTTAGTACATCTATGCTTTCAATATCGTGGGGATTGATGAAGTTTAGCGGGTTGCCGCCTGTAGGATTGAGGTTGTTGTCGCTTTGCAACTGAGGGGCTATACTGTAAGGAACACCGTCAATAACATATAAAGGATCATTGCCATTTGCAATACTGTTCTGCCCCCTAATTTGCACTTTAAAATCACCTCCCGGAACCCCCGAGCTCTGCGTGATAAACATTCCGGCCACCTGCCCCTGCATAGCAGCAAGAGGATTACTTACGGGCTGCTGTTCTATACTTTTGGCAGAAACCGTGCTTACGTTACCAGTATTTAATGCTTTGGTAGTATTGTAATAACCTTTATTGATAACCACCTCTGTTAGGTTCATGTCACTACGCAGTAAGATAACGGTATGGTTGGCCAGTAACATTTTTGCAAGTATTTCTTTTATCTGATAGCCTACAAAAGAGAAAACCAGGATACTGTTTTCATCCGTCACATTAAATTTAAAAGCCCCGTTTGCAGTTGTGATTATGCCTTTGCCAGTGCCCTTTTCTTTAACAGTTACGCCCGGCATGGCCTGATTTTGATCATCCAAAACAACTCCTTCAACAGAGATACTTGCCATTGAAGCACGAATTTTATCAAAGATCGATGAAGGCTTATCTTTTACAATGATGGTTTTATCCAGTATGCTATAGGTAAATGCTTGTCCTTCAAAACATGCTTTCAGCACCTTGTCCAGCGTAACGTCGGTCATTTTTACGGTAACCGGCCTTGCAGAAACAATTAAGGCTTCATCGTAAATGAAATCATAGCCGGTCTGCATTTTTATTTTAGCAAGCACACCTTCCAGCGATGCATGTTCTTCCCTGATGGTTACCTTTTGGGCAAATCCGCTTGCGCTAACCTGTAAGATCGCGGTAGTTAATAACAGGACGATTAATCTCATAACCAGCAGTAGTTTTTTGACAAAGCCTGTTAGGCCATGTACTTTTCCAGTAAATAGTTTATACATTTGTTTTAGTATGGTTTGTTGATAGTTTGTTGTTAGCAATAAGTTGACTGGCCAGAATGAGTTGGGGGTGTTGACGCACCTCCGACTTACCTTTAAAGGCCCCGATTTTTAGTAGTTATACTTTCGAAACGATGACCCTCCTTCCTTCTAGTTTAAATTTAACTTTCCCTGTTCGTTCCATAGTCCTAAGCACTACAGAAAGTGGATTTGACCGTGATATAGAACCACCTAACTTTAGTTTTTTTGGCGCACCGGGTTCATAAATCACTTCCACATTATACCATCTGGCAATCTGCTTCATAGAGGCTGTCAGCTCCTGGTTTCTAAAAATAAAATCACCTTGTTTCCAGGCAATGACTTCCATCACGTCTACGTTTTTCAGTTCCGTACGCTGGTCGTTGCTCACATATTGTTCGCTGGGCTTCATCACCAGATCATTGTTCATCTGTATACTTCCTTCCAGCAAAGTTGTTTTGATATCCGCATCATCTTTATAGGCCGTTATGTTAAAGTGGGTACCCAAAACTGTAATTTCCTGTCTAGCTACCTTAACCATAAAAGGATGCCTTTTATCTTTGGCAATTTCAAAATAAGCTTCACCTTCTAACAAAACTATCCTATTCTTCATACCCACAAAAGATGCAGGAAACCTGAGTGCAGAAGCCGCATTTAACCACACTATAGATTTATCTGGCAAAACCACCTGATATTGTTCGCCTTTATTGGTAGCAAGCGTATTGTAACTGGGCTCAGTTCCCGAATAACGGCCTTTAGGGTTTTGGGCAGTCAACGAACTAAGTTCATAAACTATTTTTCCATCTGCAGTCTTGCTAATCTTTATACCCGCCTCGTTTGCCAGTTGACCCTGGGCCGCAGTGGCAAGTTGCAACTTTCGTCCATCAGCCAACGTTAAGGTTGCTCCATTTCGTCCGGCTAAGATATCATTCTCATAAACCTCTTCCTGCTTTTGGTTTAATCCGGCATCCCGGTTGTTAATGTAAAAAAACAAGCTCATGCCTGCTATTAAAAACAGCGTAGCGGCAATACTCCATCTTGTCCATAAGCTCAGTACCGGCTTTTTTCTATCTTCATTTTGTATGCCTTTAATCGTTTTATCCCATATAGAAGCTTTATCTACAGCCACAAAATGTAAAATTTCTTCACTTATTTTAGTTCCTTCCAACTCTTCAAGAAGCAGCCTGTTTTCTTCATTCAATTCTATCCAGGCATTAAGCTCCGCTTCTTGTTCAGCATTAAGGTTTCCCTTCAGCCTTTCGCCTATAAGTTCTGAAATGTGAAACTCGTTTTCAAGCATAATAGCAGGTTCGTTTAATATAGATACAATCCAGTTCTGAAAATGCCCATTCCAAATGAGAAAAAAATCAATATTTCTTCAAAATAATTAAGCATGCCAGGTAAAATGCGTCTGTAATGCCTTTTTTAAGAATAGAAACCTTAATTAAGGCTATGGCTTTCGCCTTATGGTTACGCACCGTTTTTGCCGAAATACCTAATTGCAAAGCTATTTCATCCGTTTTTTTATCCTCAAAATACAAGAGTTTAAATACCTCCCGGCATTTTTCGGGCAGCAGCTCTATTTCCTGAACCAGCATTTCCAGCACCTCTGCTTTAATAATTTTATTGAGGATGGTCCGGTCTTCCATCTCCAGTTGATTGTGGTAAATCTCCTGCGCCACAGTCTTAACCTTAATTCTTTTCAGGTAATTGAAACAAGCATTGCGACAGCTGATGTATAAGAAGGCTTTTATACTTTGCGCGGTATAATTATCCTGGTCGCCCTTCCATAACCTGATAAAACTATCTGCAACAATATCCTCCGCCTCTGCTTCATCCAAAATCAACCTATTGGAGAAATAGCAAAGGGATTTATAATGAAGGTCAAAAAAATAAGCAAGGGCATTTTCTTCTCTCCTTTTGAATAACTCCAGCCAATAAAATTCATCTTTTTTTATACCTGGCTCCATACCATTCACCCTTTAGGGCACAATATCTGAATATTTTTCAAAATCAACACACAAACCAATCGCATAAATCAAAGATCAACATCTTTTAAACCCGCAACCCTAGAGATAATGAGCATTAATTAATCCTGAAAAGAATATTTGCGGCAGTATATATACCATTCTCCCAAAATTGGTATAGCAATTGTATTTGCCTGGATACATTTACCAAATGCAACTACTGTGAACACAAAATTAGTTACCTCTTACACATTACCATTAAGTAATCAGCTTAATAATACCTCTATTTTATCATTTTTGCAGGGCTTATTACCTGTTTTCGATAAGGAACAATACCTGGAGCAACTTCCTGCCCAAATCAAAAGCCCGGAACTGGCGCCAGAGGCTGAACTTGTAAAAGCATTAAGAGCTGGCGATAGAAAAGCCTATGCATTGCTGTACAAAAATTATTCAGCAGCCCTGTTCGGCATCATTTCCAGAATAGTAAAGTCAGTTGAAGCAGCAGAAGATGTGCAGCAAGAAACTTTTGTCAAAATATTTAAATGCATTAAAGAATATGATCCCGAAAAGGGCAGGTTATTTACCTGGATGGCTAAAATAGCAAGAAATAAATCTATTGATAACCTCAGAAGTAAGACAGAAAGTAACACCATCAAAAATGATGTACTAGAAGATGTCATTTCATCAGTAAACCAGCTGCACCGTATTCACTTTAATATAGAAACCATTGGTATAAAACAGCTCACACAACAACTGCCTGCCCATCAAAAAGAAATTATAGATCTCATCTATTTTGGTGGTTTTACCCATACAGAAGCAGCCGAAGCGCTTAATATACCGCTGGGTACCATTAAAACGCATCTTCGTAATGCCATCATCACCTTACGGAAGTCATTTAACCATCGCAGGTAGGCTTAGGATTAAAATGGCCATCCTCCTACTGCCTCGGGGCTATCTATAATTCCAGGTTTAGCAAAACTTCCTAGACCAAATTTACCCTTGCCCTTTAAATAATCAATGATGCGCTCGTCTACAGCATCTCTTTTGGGCAGTATAGCACCAACATTCAACATCACCAATTTAAGCGCTTCCTCTGCAGATTGGTCTTTTAAAGCATAAGCAGCTTCAATGACAAAAGGTTTTGTAAACACCACGCTATCCCTTAGCCCATCCGGAATTTCGGTAAGGTCAAGGCCTTTTATATTCTTTCTGCTCAATGCAGCATCCCCTTTCATCACATTGCCCTCCAGGTACCAATGTCCAACTCCTTTGGCTTTCTTCTCGGTATAGTTTGCTTTTACAAACTTCCATTCCTTTGCCGTAGCAGGGCCCGGGATATAATAATTATTAACGATGTTGACTTCGGAGCGACCGCCATTAATCTCTACTTCGCCACCGTAACAAGCATTTGCAGATCCCCAGTTAAAGATCACATTGTTTCTATAATCTACTACGGCCAGGGTATCGTGTGCCCTTGCACCATTAAAACGAACCGTTCTGCTGTTTTGATTGGCAATAAGGTTATGGTGATAGCTGGCCTTCTGACCACCCCATACGCCTCCATAAGACCGTTTTCCTTTAGCATGCCCTGCCTGATAAAGGCCTTCGCTAATGATACACCACTGCATCGTGATATTTTTAACGTCGTACATGGCAGCGCATTCTTCGTTAGCCCAGCTAAAAGAGCAATGATCAATCATTACATCATGCGTATTTTCAAGGTCTATGCCATACAAACCAGACGACAGCGTACCTCCGGGCCTCGAACGCAGGTAACGGATAATGATGTTTCCGTGGTTGCCCAAACGTCCGCCACTTGCACCATTGATAATCAATGATTTATTTTTCAAACAAATTCCGTTTCCAGGAGCAGTTTGACCGTCTATAGTCAGGTTAGGCCTGCTGATCTTGATGTTGCTTTTGAGTTCAATAGTTCCCTCAACTTTAAAAATAACAGTTAAAGGCGAAGAAGGATATTTTAGTAAAGCAGCCCTAAAACTTCCTTCCCCATTATCGTTTAAGTTTGTTACCGCAACTGTTTCTCCGCCACGTCCACCAGTAGCATATTTACCAAAACCCTCTGCACCCGAAAAGGCAACAGGCTTTTCAATCGATTGGCCATTCGCTTTAAAAGCACTTAAGTTCAGTAAAAACAGCACATATAGGCCCCAAAAAGATAACTTCATAATAACGTCATTATAATTACAATTGGTAAATATAGAAATTCAGGATCACAAGAGTTGTAAAAAAGAGAATGACCATTTAACCCACATCAAAAATGCCAGAACTTTGGGCATCTCTCGCCGATAAAAATTCCTGATAATCTTGATTGGTCTGATCTGCCAACTGCCTGGCTGTCTCTAATGTTTTATCTTGCCAATGTGATTGCGATTGTCCAAATTTCATGAGCTCATCTATCGTTGCCGAGCCGCTTATTCCCCCGCTCCGTAATTGCGCCGAGGCGGTTAGTACACCCATATCATGAATTACCTGATAGATGTCCCGGTAATTATCACTGATCATTTTAAAAACCAGGGTATCTTTAACGGGTTGCAGTTCCTGTATTAAAAAAGCTTCCGCTCTAAATACAGTAGCAGAAAGCAAAGCTGCCGACATATGCTGCATACGTTTTTGAGTACTAATCACCCTATCCGCCTCCGTTTCCCAATTTGGCTGTTCTATTTTATGGTAAGGTGCCAAAGAAGATGGTAAGCATTGCTTCATTTCCACCAATAAAAACTTTCCTTTTGTATTTGTACTTTTCAACAAAAACAGGTAACGTTTTACCCCCACACTACCCGTACCGGCAAGCCTAAATACTACATCTTTCACCTTATAATTATATGGCCCGTCGCTGCTGGTTTTAATCCATTCTTCCATATGGGCTTTCAATTCCTTTTTTAAAGCCTTATCCAATTTAAAATGCTTCTCATGCTGCAGGGAAAGTGACACCTTATCTTCAGCTATCGCAGTGCGTTTATGAAGGATCTGAGCATAAGTACTTTCTTCTGCATTTTTTAAAAAATCTTTGAGAATTCCTTTTGCCGTTCTGGGGTCAATGTTAATGGCTTTCCCTTCTTTGAGTGTGCTGCTATAACTTTTTATAAAAAGCAGGGCCATATTCATCGCCTGTTCATCACCAATACCCAGCGAATCAAAAGCAATAAAAATACTAGCCAATAGGCGCAACACTTCCCAAAGCGCGGGCGCAAGCGCGGCCTCATCAAAGTCATTCAGGTCAAAATAAACCAATTTATTATCTGCCTTATAACTCCCAAAGTTTTCCAAATGTAAATCGCCACAGATCCATACAGATGGCGATTTGGGAATCTTTAATTTGCTCAACCTGGCATAAAAAATATGACAGGTGCCGCGAAAGAACCGAAAAGCATTTTCTGCCATCGCTTCATACTTAAGCTTCACCATTTCTGGTAACCTATTGGCGTTGAAAGACTTAAGTTGAGCTATAATTTTAGACATAAAATATAATTTGCAGTGTATAACACGGCCTCTTGTTAAATGTTTGGACCCCTATAGCATCGATATTATAAGTTCATTTTTTATTTTAAAAAGAGCGGGGATTTTCAAGGGATGTTCCACCTTTTCAAATTAAAAAAATATACTGACAGTCAGTGATATTTGGAAATTTCCGACATTACCCGGACTTTGAAGCTCCGCTGGGCATCGTCCCTGATCACCGCAAACGCAAAAGTTATCAGTTAGTTGAATTAATCATGGCCTGTTTGAATATGTTTGTCCTTCAACGTGGCTCCCGCAACCAGGCCGACCTTGGCGTGAATGCCATATTTGAATAAAACTATCTCCGCCTTTTCGGCATCCGCATCCCCCTGATGGATACCCCGGGAGTTGGAAAAGCTCAAAGCCATACTGGTTAAACGATTAATGGAGAAGAAAGTAGTGGAGAAATGGAAGTACCTGGGCCGTTCCCTTATCGCTGTTGACGGGACGGGAATCTGCAGTTTTTTAATGTATGAGTAAAAATGAAGCGGATCTATTCGGTGAATTTTCCATTACTTAAAAATTCTCTTAATAGTAATTCCGCTTTGCTTCTATCATTTTCTTTAAATTCAACTTGTCCACCTACTCTTACAAACGATTTGTTCAGATCAGACTTGTAAATTAAGAATTCATCGCTTTCGTCTTTGTAGCTAACAATTAAATATCTTACATTGTTAATAACGATAATTTTGGAACCGTATAAAGTTACTGTCGGTCGCTTATTTAACGTGTATATAATGTTTTTTTTAACTTGATCTAAAGATTTACGTAAGACGTTAACTGTTACTTTCTCTTCAAAAAGACTAATCAAAACGTTATCACTCCGATAAAGTCTTGAAACTGAATCCACTTTCGCAGGAATATGATCAAAATAATCGCCAAAAGCATTTAAATCCTGATAGTTGATTTGCATTATTTTTGCTGGAAGTGGCTGCGTTTTGTACGTGAAGGCATCTTCTGAATTAGTTTGAGCATGTGCAAAACCAACCGTTAACCAAATTACGCTAATACTCACAAATAATATTTTCATTAATTTATTTAATCTCATCTTATTATGGACAATTTATATAAGCTACATTACAACCACCAATGAGAGTTATTGGAAGATATTCATTCATTGTTTGGCCGTTGACAAACAAGTTAATAGCCCCACCAAACACCTCTAAAATAGCTATGATCTAATTTTACTCAAAGGACTTTTTTTGATTTTCTAATTGATAATCGCTTTTGCTGCATGAATGGCTAGCAATTAATAATATACATAAATATATGTAGCGAAAAATAGTTAATGGTTTTTTCATTTAAGTGATAGCGTGTAAGTCGTTAATTTTTCTAAAGATAGTAAATTAAATTCTAAAAATTTATACATAGATAGATCATAAGAATGCCAGCAATGCACCTAAACTAAAGTATTAGTAACTTTTTATCACGGTAAGGATTTTCAAACATTAACTGTCACTTATCAATTTTCGTCAAATAAAAAAGAAACCCCAGATTATTGATCCAGGGTTTTGTTTGAGCAAAAAAATAACGCATTTCGATAGCTTCTTAATTGAACGCATTTGAGAATATTATAATAGCTATTGCCTATGCGCAGATAACTCTTAGATATATACTCATTAAGTTCCCCATTATGCAGTTTCCTAATATTCGCTAAACTTTTCTTTCCGACTCGAAATAGCGTCAGCAAGATCCAGCAAGGCAAATAGAAAATCTGCCAGGCAACCTTCCCAGCTAAACACGCAAAACATTTTGTTCTTATCATCCAGACTGGTGGCAAAGACCCGTATACTAAATTCGCATGAAGTTTTCTGCAATTCAATTTGCCAGGCTTGCCGGGTTCTGGTTTTAAAGTCTACCAACCACAACTCATCTTTCCTGCTGCGCAAAGCATGGGTTTTCACCCAAATATCAAGCATCAGTTGCTCTGGCATCAGTATGCTTTTTACGGTCAACTTTTCGCGTTCTTTAATGAATTGAAAGCAGAAGCCACTGCGTTTGTTCTCATAACAAGCTAAAGCAAATACCGGGGCTTGTTTTAATTTAAAAAGTTTTTTAAGGTTCATCTTATTGAAGTTTAGAGTTAAATATCAAAAAATTTAAAAGGAGAGATTAATGCCGTAATTAGATCTCTCCCTGTGGTTCAATATAGGGTCTGCGGTTGGAAGCTACTATTGCAAAGCAACCCTTTTTGGATCTGCCTTGTATGCAGCCAGCATATCTTCAACGGCTTTTATATATTGCAGGCAGGTACCCTCCCATACAAATACCTGTTTAAAAATATCCGAACCACCTTCTACAACAGGTACAGTTAGTATCGCTTCCTCCCGGTTTAAATGCATTACATTAGTGATTAAAGGACTAGTGGGAACTTACAAGTGGGGCAAGTGCGTTTGGTGTATATGCGATTCCAAATTACTAGAAAATTAAAAATTATGTAAGGTACAAGCAGTTTTAAACGCAATAAGGAGAGATTCTATAGGATAGATCTCTCCTTTTATTTTTTAAAATTTTGTTTTTAAGCGTAGTTGAAATAACTTTATCAACCTGAATATGAAAACAATGGTCACCAATATATCATGAAATCACCAAAATTAACGAATCCAGATTGCGAAATCGTAACCATAAGGATCATCAATACTCCAAGAGCAGTTGTATTTAAAGCGTGGTCAGATCCAGAACATTTAAAAAACTGGTGGGGTCCTTACGGTTTTACAAATACATTTCATGAGTTTGATTTCAGGGAAGGAGGAAAATGGGATTTTACGATGCATGGACCGGAAAAAGGAAACTACATCAATTCTTGTGAATTTACAGCTATTGAAATCCCTTCACTGATTGCATGGAAACGCTATTCACAACCGCTCTTTCGGGTAGTGGTAACTTTTGAAGAAATAAATACCGACTCAACTAAAGTCATTTTCAGGCAAATTTTTGATACCAAGAAAGAATGCAATAAGATAAGGCCTTTTGTAGAGGATAAAAATGAGGAGAATATGGATAAGTTGGAAAAAGAAATCAGTACTTATTTCTTTTAAGCCCTCTAAGGTTCTTTCATCTTTTCAACGACCAATTCTTAACATCACACGGCTTTTGTCTAATTAGGAACTTTTGGCCAGTCACTTTACCAAGTGAGGGCTGTATAACCCTATATTTATTGATCAAATACGGGAGATTTTATTACATTTGAAGATGTCTAAAAACGATCTTATCTTACGCTACGACGGCATTTGTGTTTATGCCACTTCCATTATAAAAGCAAGTGTAGCAGCTAAATTCGTCCTTTTATTCCTTAATCTTTTCGTGCTGGGCATCATTACCATATTCGCTATTGGCCAGATTCCCATTGCAATGCTGGCCTTCATTGTAGTGGAGTTTTTCGTTATTAAGTACACCTTGTGGAATTTATTTGGTGAAGAGCGAATCATAATAAATACTAAATCTTTGAGTTACCAACAGCATTACGGTCTATTTACTACTACTTTCCAAACCCTTGCCATAAACAAAAAGATTTCGGTGTTGGTTTACGAGAAGATAACTGAAAAAAATCAAAACTACGTGAAGTTTGCAGTGGAATCCTATAATGAGAATAACTTATCAGAAGTCATATATCATTCTGTATTACATTTAAATGAATCAAATTTCGAAAAATTAATTCAGCATATAGATCGGTTATTTATTGATGGTGTTATGGATACCTACGAAATGCCAGCAATCCACCTAAACTAAAGCATTAGTAACTTTTTATCACGGTAAGGATTTTCAAACATTAACTGTCTCATATTAATTTTCGTCAAATAAAAAGAAACCCCAGATTATTGATCCAGGGTTTTGTTTGAGCAAAAAAATAATGCATTTCGATAGCTTCTTAATTGAACGCATTTGAATATATTATAATAGCTATAGCCTATGCGCAGATAACTCCTAGATATTTACTCATTAAGTTCCCCATTATGCAGTTTCCTAATATTCGCTAAACTTTTCTTTCCGACTCGAAATAGCGTCAGCAAGATCCAGCAAGGCAAATAGAAAATCTGCCAGGCAACCTTCCCAGCTAAACACGCAAAACATTTTGTTCTTATCATCCAGACTGGTGGCAAAGACCCGTATACTAAATTCGCATGAAGTTTTCTGCAATTCAATTTGCCAGGCTTGCCCGGTTCTGGTTTTAAAGTCTACCAACCACAACTCATCTTTCCTGCTGCGCAAAGCATGGGTTTTCACCCAAATATCAAGCATCAGTTGCTCTGGCATCAGTATGCTTTTTACGGTCAACTTTTCGCGTTCTTTAATGAATTGAAAGCAGAAGCCACTGCGTTTGTTCTCATAACAAGCTAAAGCAAATACCGGGGCTTGTTTTAATTTAAAAAGTTTTTTAAGGTTCATCTTATTGAAGTTTAGAGTTAAATATCAAAAAATTTAAAAGGAGAGATTAATGCTGTAATTAGATCTCTCCCTGTGGTTCAATATAGGGTCTGCGGTTGGAAGCTACTATTGCAAAGCAACCCTTTTCGGATCCGCCTTATATGCAGCCAGCATATCCTCAACGGCTTTTATATATTGCAGGCAGGTACCCTCCCATACAAATACCTGTTTAAAAATATCCGAACCACCTTCTACAACAGGTCCACTCACGTGAGATAGCTTAAATGCAAAGGTCTTTTTGTCGGTTGCCAATTCAAGAAACCATGTATTAGGCCCCCATGAATCCAAATAAAAACTAAGTACAGCCCCTTCCTTACCCTTAAGAACAAGTAGCGAAGCATACAAATAGCCCCAAAGATTTTCTGATTCTTTAATTCCATTGATCCTAAGAAATTTCGTTCCTTTTAAGGTAAAATACGCTTTTCCTTTAGTGTTTAACATGAGTCTTAATTTCAAGCCAGGGGGTAATAATTTCATTCTTTTCATATTTTTTAAGGTTTTAAAAGTTTATAAATAAATACACCTGCAATAACCATGGCTGCTACGCCTATGATCAGCCAAAACGCAGGTGTTTCCGTTTTGGCAATTTTAGTCTGCTCCTGTTTTTTAACTTCCCGCTGTAAAGTTTCCAGGTCCAATTGATTTTCAATCTTAGTTAAGCTATCTTTAACTTTCAAGCCACGCTCAGACTTTTCAGAATGGGTAGTCAAGACTAGCCGTTCCGCTTCACCTTCAAAACCATCTTCCTGGCTAAACTTAAACTTGCCCTTCGGCCAAATCTGCACTACAGCACTGGTACTTGAACTATCCAGTTTCCATTCTAAAAAATGCTGATCTGTGCTTAGTGCATTTCTCTGTTTCAGCTGCATACTATTCGTTGACCTGGAACTTTGTGCTTGCTTTTCCGTTTCAGTGTTCACATTTTTCAAGAGCTTACAGGCTTGCTGTCCTAACATAAGGACCAGGAGCAGTAAACAGCCCATCCACAATTGCTTCCTCATCTCCATTCAGCAAAATGACGGACATGCTTTAAATTTCTCAGCCGCCTGTAAACCCCATCTCCTTCGTTGCTACCGCTCGCGTCCGTATTTCCTTCAATTGTATACAGGTGACTGCCATGCACACGTTCCAGGATCCCGCAGTGTGCGATACGTTTTTTATCGGGAAAATAAAGCCCAAAAACCACTCCTCTTTTAGGCTCCCTAGTTAGCTTACCTTTGCGGAAAAGCGCTGGCGACCAGCCTGTCCTCGGCAAGGTATAACCCGCTTTCATAAAAACAAAACTGATCCATGCGGCACACCAGGGATTTCCCTTCTTTAAACCCACACAGCGCAAATATTCCTCTACCCTTTTGCCGTCATTATTACCTGTTAACTCGCGTACACCAATTTCTCCGGTAGCAAGGGGAATTATATCTAGCACATTGCGATGAGGCACCCAACTGCTGAAAGCAAAAGCACAGCAAATGAGGCAAAATAAAATCCAAGCTTTTGCCATAGTTCCATTTCATTAAAATTAACCGTTAAACTATCTACAGAAGGGAGCTTCAACTCCGTCCAAAACCGCTGTAATAACCACCATGATAGCGGCACTACAACTAAAAACACAATTAAACCTTGCAGGACATACAACCAGCTATCCATTTCTCCTACAAGTGCGTTAGGGTTTTCTACCAACATCCAATTTCTCAGGATGAGCCAGAAGCAGAGTGCCACTCCAGGCAACATCCACATTGCCGATAAACGATCTGCGCCAGCCAATACCCTCTTTAATTCGGCTATCAAACCCGGCCTTTTTAAACTTAAACTTTTCATAATTTTTCCTTTTTTTTTAACGTTTTTAAAATCAGCCGGCTGAAATGGCAGATCAGCCGACTGTTATTTTTAGGCTACAATAGTCACCGCTCCCCCATATTGGGTATCGCTCACTTTTTTGCCATCGGCAGTTTCAAAAATGATGTAGGTATGTACCAAATTTCCTACAAAACTAGATGGCACTATCATTTCGCAATCCAGGTCTTCACGTAAGCCCCCATCATACAGTCTTACAAAGGCATCTTTGGTGGCACTGTATAACAGTAAGATGAACTTGTCTGTAGGATCAGAAGAACCTTTAACTTTAAGTGCATCTGGCCAGGTAAATTTTACCTTTTTACCCGCAATTGCGGTTACTACCAGGTTCGCACCCGCAGTCATCAAGGTTCCCTGGCTAAATTTTAGCTTAGCGTAATCTACCGTAAAATCAGGAGCAACTCCAGTAACTGCATTTTTTAAATTTACCGAAACCGCCTTGTTCATCGGTGTCTGATCCGCTACATTTTGAAAGCCCTTGCTAATCAAATCAGCAATAGACCTCAAAAAGGTAGTCATAATTTTAAACCTTGACTGGATCGCCAGTTCGGCCTGGTTAAACGGACTTGTCCTTTTTTTAGAAAGACTTCTCATGTAGTCTATTCCCCGCCAGCTGGCACCAATTACTGTTCCTATTTTTCCTGAGAATGAGCCCAGGATCCCTTTAATGTACTTTCCCATTTTTTAAAGATTAAGTGTTTATAAATATGTTACTTCATTAAGCCTTATGCCATTGTATCGATTGGCTTAATGTTGAAACAAAAGTATCAGACTAATCAATAAAAAACTAATAATCAACACATTGTATCATTTAATGTCACTTGTTTTCAGATACTGTCACTTATCGTCAGTAAAAAATCAGGATTTCAAATTGAGAGCGTTAATTGTCTATTGTTTATTTAGTAAATACAATACAACTTCCAGTTCAGATCCGGTAACCTCACAAAATTCTCTCGGCGTTACAAGTTGCCTTTGCGATTTTCCAAAGTGTTTCCTCACCTTGGCCAGTAATCTGTGTGCATTGCGTTCACCACATTTCATCAGTTTGGAAACCTGCAGAAATGTAATCTCTAGTCTGTCTATAAAAAATACCTCCTTTCTTTTAGCCACTCTTTGTAGCTGCTCTTAAAAATCTTGAAAGTTAGAACCAGATTAATAAGTCGTTATTTCAAAGATATATCCTGGAAAGAAACATTCCTATAACATTTAAGGACAAAATAGGATTAACTTTTTAGACAGGATAAAGCGTTAACAGGCAAACCATCATAGCTATATAGTTTAGCTTTAGATGGCGTGTAGCTAAAATGCAGTTTAAAGGCCCGTGTAAATGCAGAGATACAAGAATAACCTAAAGCCTCAGAGACATCCTGAAAAGTAAAGCCGTCTATGCAAAGGTTATGCGCCTTTTTCATTCCAACATGTTGAATGTAATCTCCTAAAGTGAAACCAAATTCCATTAAAAAAGACCGGCTTACTGTTTTCGCATGCCTGTTAAATTTAAATGCCATAGTTTCAACAGTAAAACGCTCCCCTGCACCCGTATTGTCATCTATGTAAGCCTTAATGGCTGATACAATTTCGCTATTAGAAAGGTCTGCATTACGAATAGCCAGCGGTTTTATCCTTTTATCAAAACCACGTAATACCTTATTCATTAATACACCCAATTCGGCACGCAATTCAAATTTATATTCTTTTTTATAGTTCAGTATTTTTTTGAGCAATGTATTTTTGGTAGTACTCAATTTATACGTTCCAAAATATTCATAGCTGGCATTTGGCTGGTTTAGCATCCTAATGGTATTCGCCATCTTTGGGTACTGATTTACATGATCAATTAAAAATTCATCAGATAAAACGAAATAATAAAATACCGTCAATTGATCAGAAGCACTAATTACATAGTTACCAGGGAGGAAATGCTTCACCATACAGTGATTGGTTTGCAACACAAAAGTTTCGGTCGTAAGTGGATCAGAAATGGAAAGTTCTCCTTCAAAGACCACAAGAAAAACAAATGAAGGAACATCCACACGTATGCTGGCCGGAACAGGACGCCTAACCTCAAAGCTGACAAATTCTGCGTAATAATCGTCACGTGCACTGTAAACTTGCCTCACCCAAGTCCAGTGCCTATATTGTATGGTCTTTACTGTGGCGTAGTCAATTTTATATTTGTAATTTTCTGGGAGACAGTCTAATTCTTCAACAGATTTTAATACATTGGGGAGCAGCTCAAATTTAAATGGTTCTCTCATGAATAATAGGTTAAAATAGAGGCAAGACCTTACCACACACTATTCCAACTTCACTTTCACGTAAAATACGCCCGTCAAAACCTATATTATTATAAGGTTAACGAATTGTTATCAAATATTCGTACACGAATGCAAAAAAATAAACAAACATCTGCTTTAAGCAGAGAACAATGCCAATTGTTTACCCAAAATAATCAGCAGAGCATTAAATAAGACTCATAGGCAACTTTAAAAGCCAGCTTTTTACATTCAGTATCCAATAAATCAGCAAATTCAAGCCCATTATCTAAATTACAATTTTCTACATTAGGCGGATCTACAACATCCATGTGTTTATTGATTGTTAAATCCAATACTTCCATTTCATAATCTGAAAATTGATCATCGTTGAATGCGAGGGCATCATTAGGCATGTTTTCCGTTTTAAGGCAGTTATAATTTAACCAGGTAATGGGCACCCCTGTTTCTTTAACAGCTATTAAGTTTGCCTTGTGTAGTAATGCAGCAGCTTTATTCAATGATAACCTCTCTACTCGCATTTTAAAATAGACCAGGGTATTAAAAACTTTGTCTTGTGCCAGGCTTAATATCATAGGTTGTATTTTCCTTTTTCTAATGTACACTTATTAATTTCTCTTTCATTATATAAAATTGCAGTAGCAATCAATAGTTCATGAAACCTCTCGTAAAAGCTGACTAAGGAACACCTGTCATCATTATTTAGATTTGAATTTGTACCGGTGAAAGAGGGCTTTAGAAGTTTCCATAGAAAATTATGGCATTCTTCAAGATCATAATCATTAAAAAATTCCGTCAGGACGTTTTCAGAATAAGCTTTGAGTTCCGATTTAATGCCACAAGGGCGAGTGTGTAAATATTGTTCTGTTGTAGTCATTACTTTGCCTTTAGATACTTAAACAAATATAATGAAACGACGTGATGTAAACAAATAAGATGACACAATAATTTGCTAATCTTAGAAATTTGCAAAGTGGTTCAAAGCAAAGAAGAATTTAAAATAAATTTAGGAAAACGTATAGAGCAGTTACGATTGAGAGCTGGCTTTACCCAAGGAAAACTGGGTTCTCTACTGGACGGCAAAGACAGGCAATTTATCAATAGGTACGAAAATGAGGGTGCTAATCCAACTGCGTATATTTTATTGCAGTTATGTGCCGCACTAAATGTAACTATAGATGAACTTTTTGATTTTAGTGGACTGGATAATAAAGTATAATTTTTTCAACATATACCGGCCTAAATATGCTCTACTATGCCTTCTTAATACTCCTTGTTATAATAGCATTAAGTTCCATAATATATGCATGTCACTTAATTCCTAAAATGCTTGGCTTTCCTAAATTTTCAAAATTTACAGTGTGGTTGGTTCCCGTTACTTTATTAATTTTTGTAATATTTGTGATTTTCGAAGATGATTTGTTTTCTAAAAATGACGCAAGGGAACTGCTTTCGAAACAAGGCATGGTGTTGAATGATGAATTTGATTTATTAAATAATAAATCGATGATAGCTCCTGGAGACTATTATCATACATTTACCTTGAAAATTTCCTTGGAAGATAAGCAACGGCTGATAAAAAAGATTACTAGTTCAAATAATTTCAAAAACATAGGTGAGCATCCTGAAGATATTATGGCGAAAACAGATCATTACACCGGCGTCAAGCTCACCCAAAACTACGAAACTGAAAGCCAATTTATCAGCGAATTTTTTGAACCTCGTGGCAAAGGATTCTCGCCAATTTACAGGAAAATAGAAATAGGCAAGAAAGAAGGTTTATTGATCTTTGAGGATATAGACTTCTAAACTTCCAATAGTATTTCTTTAAAAAATAGCGCATTATTGAATGATAAGGGTAACTGAAGCAGATATAATAATTTTCCGAAATTGCTTTTTGCTCCTAATTAACATTAAAAAGACGACAATAATCACACGACCAAAGTCGTCACCTCTCCCAAATATAAACTCTGCGATTGCCTGTTACGATCTACAGACATAAAAGCCACATAAACTTGATAAGTAGCTCCTCTATCGCTTGGTATTTGCAAAAGGTCTTCTCCAGTTTTTCGAAACATACCAGACATGGTATAAACCGGTACCCGATCTACCACATTGTAAGCCAACATCATGATTTGGTCATCCCTGTCTCCGCCTTTCACTTCGGAAGGATCCCAGGTAAATTTAAGTTTATTCTGATCCTGCAACGCAACGGCCATATTTTCTGATAATGGCAAAGTACCATAACTTACATTAGCTTTCGCAGGATTAATCACTAGCTGATCCCCCACAAATTCAAACGCATTTTTAAGTAAATCCGATTTCGCAGCATTATAAGCACCAGAACTCCTGTTAAAAGCAGAAAATCCTTCCTTAACAAAATAAAGTAAGGGCTGAAGCCATTTATGAGCCATCGCAAACTTACCTTGATTTGCCGCCTCTCCAGCAGGTACTCGCCCAGCCTGTTTTTTATAACGTCCTTTTATATAAGGAACTCCATTTCTAGAAGAACCTATAGTATCCCCAACCTTACCTTTATAGGAACCATTTGGTCCATTAATTAATTCTCCCATGCTTATTGAATTATGGATGTAAACAAATATAAGCCATATCCAATACAATCACAAATTAATCACAGGTTAAAGACACATCAATCACAGATCAATCGCAGTAATTCTGTGCGATACATGTGCGATATATGTGCGATTGATGTGTGATATATGTGTGATTGATTAAAATAAGTACTTCACAAAGTTTTTATTGATTTTGATGTTGAGGGGGTATGACACTCTATAAATGCGAGATCACTTTTAAGGATAAAAGTAGCGGATACCAAACAGCCGAAGAAAAACTATTTATTTCAAATTTCATAAGCTGAAATGATAGAACCTGAAAAGATTGCCACACTGATAAAGCAATTTCAAAAAGATTGTAGGTCTAGCATGGCGAAATTCATGGAAAACCTGTAGCAATATAGGGGAATTGCTAAGATCAAATTCAAAATGAAAGCGAAGACTTTTTTCATTTTAAATTTCGTTACACAAACTTACATAAAAAGCGCATTCATAATTCCATCATCGGCTTTTACACATGTAAAAGGTTTATTTGATATTCCTTGGTATTGGGTCGTGAATTTACACTATATTAGAGTAACCAATCCATTAAACTATGAACAGATTTTCGCTGATCTTTTTACCTCTCTTCGCTGCCGGCCTCGCCTGCTTCGCTTTCCTAACGGCTGCAAATGACATCGGGCTCGGTACTTCTTCATTGTCGGATACTATTATCCTGAAGCAGCATTTAACTGCGATAACAAAAACCAGTAAATTCCGCAATCATTCTAATATCGATCAGCTCAATGAAACGGCTGCCTATATTAACAAGGTATTTGCGGGTTATTCCAATACGGTAACCGAGCAGGAATATAAAGTTGATGGCAAAATCTATAAAAACGTGATTTGTTCATTTGGTACTGAGAACAACAAACGCATCATCATTGGCGCGCATTACGACGTCTGTGGCAATCAGGAAGGTGCAGACGACAATGCCAGTGGGGTTGCAGGTATTTTGGAATTAGCGAGGCTATTGAAAGGAAAAAAACTAAATTACAGGATTGATCTTGTAGCTTATACCCTGGAAGAACCGCCCTATTTTAGAACCGAAAACATGGGCAGCTATGTCCATGCAAAATTTTTAATAGACAGCAAGGCTGATGTGTATGGTATGATTTCGCTGGAGATGATTGGATATTTTAGGGATGACAAGGATTCTCAACAATATCCTGTGGGCCTTCTTAAACTCAAATATGGAAATGTGGGCAATTACATTACCCTGGTTAAAAAAATCGGCTCCGGAGATTTTGTGCAAGCTTTCGCTAAGGGCTTTAAATCTACAGATGCGCTGCCTGTAAAAACCTTTGCTGGTCCGGCTTCATTGGCTGGTATAGATTTCTCAGATCATTTAAATTACTGGCAATTTGGCTTTGACGCGCTGATGATTACAGATACCTCTTTTTACCGAAATAAAAACTACCACCAGGCTACGGATAAAATGGAAACGCTGGATTTTAAACGTATGGCCAAAGTTATAGATCAAGTATTTGAAAGCATAGGCGCTTTAGCGCCTACACAAGGATGAGATACAATAGACGGCTATTGCCTGTTTAATATAATATTTTCAATGTGAACTTGAGGTTGATTTTCCTGTACCCCAGTTCCAGTGTACTTGCTTCCATCAGAACTTAAAATTAAATTAAAGGTGTATGCCGACCATTTGAGTACCATTTGATTTCCCGTCACCGTGCCTGTAGCAGGAAAATCACTGGTGAACTGAGAAGTGACAACAAGCGTGCCTTCTATACTAGAGCCTACTGTCCATTTTACGTTTTTTAACTCCAATTGAAAATCACTGTATCCTGTAAAATAAGCGGGACTATACACCCGACCAGTTCCCTTATAATTGGGGAAGTTTGTGGTTGCCGTAAAAAGAAGAGGAGCTCCACGTAACAAAGTCTGGTCAGATTTTGATACGCTTGCTTCTACTTGTTGAATGCCTTGACCGTTGGTGAGCGTAATACTTGCGATACCATTATCGTTTGTTTGACTTTGCTGGCTGCTCAACTGTCCGCCCCCGCTTTTCACTTTCCAATTTACACTGATCCCTCTTAATGGATTTTCATTCTTGTCTTTAACTTTTACTGAAAGCGGATTTGGTAAAGCTTTCCCTTCCTGTGCAGTCTGGTTGTTCCCGCTTACAATTTCCATGCTCTCAGGATAAATTCCTCCATCAAAAGTTGCCGTAAAAGTTTTTGTAAGCGTAGTATTAAATAAGTCGTGTTTGTAGGTAACGTTAAAAGTAAAATCTTTTTTTGTGGTAATGGTTTGGCTGCTTGCTGTTATCTTTAGCTTATCTTCATGTTTGACAACAGAGAATTGTATTGCTGGATCGGACATACCAGATATGGTCAGGTTAGCAGCTGACGCATTTGCTTGGACTTTTTTAGCTAGGGCAGGCAGCTGTAACGAATAAAGCTTATAGCTACCTACTTTTGGAAAATAGCTGAGTACGCGATCAAATTCTGTCTTGATCTTTTTATCATTTTCGAGCATTCTTTTATCATCATCTACCACCTTTCTTAGCAGCTCACTAGCATGGTTCTCATCCTTAGAGGTAATTGTTCTGAATGTTACTGGTAAAACAAAATCCTTCACTGCATCACGCTCAAAAATTAGGGCATCTGAAGTAGCATTGAGCGTAATTGATGTGATTGCTTTTTTTAAGGATACGGCATTAATTGCTATTGCCTGAGTTTCGCGCTCAAGTATAGCTTCTGCAATCCCTTCCAAATTGCCAACTCTTTCGCTGTGTACGAGTGCATATTCCCTTGCAATTACATAAGTTGTGATAGATACCGCGGCAAGTACAGCAGCGTATCCCTTTAATGGAATTGGAGCTACATAAACCGCATATAAGGAAACGGCTGCCGCAGGCGCAGCTGCTTTCGCGATCATAACAGCATAGGCCATTTTGTGGGAGGTTTTAACAAGTTCATCCCCAGCATCTGTCGCCATTACTTTTTTAGCACTCTGCATGGAATAAAGACCGTCACTCTGCTGGTTCTGTGCCTTAATTGCATATGCAAGTTCTAACTTTTGTGCTGCCGAAAGGTCTTTCATTAAATCTTTTATCTGGGCCTGTAGATTTTGCACAAGTTGTACATTTGCAAGTCCGGCGTTGGTCTCGTTAATTTTCAGCAGACTATCTATATTCTTAGTAAGGCCCAATTCAAAACTTTCTATTACAGTTTGTGGATTGGAGATAGGCGTGTAGGCTGTCACTTTCAAAGGAATAGCTGCCTTTAAGCGCATTGAGGGTATAGTTACATCATAATTTCCTGAAGGAATAACCGGAACTGGCCCTCCAAATTGATTATTTTCTATTTTGTAAAGGGTAAACAGTTTACCATTCACTACCGCATTTAGAGTATCTTTCTCGGCAGATACGTTACTTAATGAAAATACCGCCACCTGACCTGGCAATACATCTGATGATGTGGTGCTACCCTCTGCTTGTTGTACGGTTTCTTCTGATTCTGGTTCAACAGACTCTCCTTTTGAGCATGACAATGCACTTATAATAAACACAGTTAGAGAGAATGCAAGTACTTTTTTTGCGTAAAATGTAATCATAGTTATTGTATTGTGGTATTTATCCTGCAAACATATTCCACTGTATTACAGTGGTCAATACCCAATTACGGAGATTTATTAAGTTTAAACCCTAAATAGGTATAAATACCCAATACTAGGTATATTGTATTTCGATACATCGTGGTATTTTCGAAACAAAAAATCAATTGAAAGGGAAAAGCCTAAATGATCGCCTTCTGGAGTGCATAGAAGGAATTGAGAAAGTAGCAGCGCACATGCCGAATACGCTGACTATTCATGATTTGATTAATGGTACTGTAGTATGGATTTCGGAACGGGGCTTGAAAGCCCTGGGCATCAGCGCCAACCAAATTGTTGGCCGGCATATTAAGGAATTTCACCACCTCTATTTTAACCCAAAGGATGCTGAAGATTATGTCCCCAAGATTGTGGCTCTTTTAGAAAGAAATGATGAAGATGAAGTGATTACTTACTTTGAACAGGTGAGGTTAAATGGCAGTCCGGATTTAACCTGGCATATGAGCAGTGTAAAAATCCTGCTAAAAGATGAGCACAATGTACCTATATACGCTATTGCTTCTTCTATTCCAATTGATGCCATGCACCACATGACTGTTAAAGCTTCCCGCTTACTAGAGGAGAATAATTTTCTGCGAAATAATTACCAGACGTTCGCTTTATTGAGTATGCGGGAAAGGGAAATCCTGAAGTTTATGGCTTTAGGTAAATCTTCTGCGGACACTGCCGATGAGTTGTTTATCTCTATTGGAACTGTTGATACACATAGAAAAAATATTAAAAAGAAACTTAAAACCCAGTCTTACTTTCAGCTTTGCATGTATGCGAGGGCGTTTGACTTATACTAACGATTTCTCAATCGGCCTTCATATCGAAAGGACGGCGTGAGACCTGCCGTTGGCATCGGTATGAACAATATAGGAGCATTAAACATTTTAAACAATTGACATGGTTTTATCCTTATCATGAGGATGAAAAAACAATTATTAACACTCGGCCTTCTTGTATTCGCAACTGTTATCCATGCGCAAACTACTGCATCTAAACATAAAAAAGCAGTAAGGACTAACTTTAATGTGCCTATAAGAGATGAATACGGCGACCTGAACCGGGATGGATTACCAGATAAAGTTATTGTGATGATGGACACCAGTCATGTTACGGTACCTTTAAAGCTACAGATATTTTTTGGCCAGCCGGGAGGTAAATTCAAATCGATACTTTCGTCTACCCAGCTCATTGAAGCGCAATATCCTACTGATAAAAAGGGGAAACACAATGGCTTTCAGATTCCAGATTTTAATATTGAGGATGGAAATTTGCAGATGCTATCTGACAGGAAGGATGGAAATGCCATGCATACGTTTAGGTACCAGAACGGGAATTTTGAGTTGATTTATGCCTGGCAGATTAAATATGATGGTAAAAACTCAACAACTGAAAAGATATTTGACCTGGTAACTGGAAAACGATTTTTAAAAACAGAGCCATTGGGCCCGGGCAAGGCTATAACAACAAATAAGCCTAAACAAATTATAAGGCCTTTACCAAAAATCCAGAATTTAAGCGCTGCTGATTTGGAATTTTATTTATAAGGCTTGCCAAAGCATGGCAAGCCTTATAAATAAAATTAACGGTTATAAGCGTCTATGGCCCTCTCCAGCTTTTTGTTTCCGGATTGATTGACAAGATAGCCGCCTAAAAACAGGCCACCTGCTGCTCCTAAAAACATATAATGCTTTACTGGTATTGGTAGATTTGCGGTAACTTTTTAACAGGCCTATGCTTTCTGGTCTGTCTGCCATGTCTAATTTTAAACTGGCGTAGTTTACCCGTTTTAGATCGCCATTACCTTTGTTGTAATACATTCGGCGGTCAATGATTGCGGTCCTTAATGCTTTGGAAGGGTAATGATCGTGTATAAACGGATCGTAAGAGACTTGTTGAAAGATGTTGATCTTACCTTCTGTGATCCTATTTCTACACCCATTACGATTGAAACAAACCAACTACTTAGAGCTATTCGCTTTAAAATCATATATTTGCGCCACTATGCAAGATACGCTTAATTTCTCTAACTGGTCTTTAAAAAAGACGCTAAATACTGTTGATGACCCCATAACAAAAGCAAAGATTACCGTTTTCTATTACCTGTTTCTGCTAAATTTCCCGAAAGTTGGCGCGCTATTTTCTGGATATGTGTTTTATGGTGACGTTACCCAGGTAAAGCGGGCAATTATAGGGATTGCGGTTACGGTTATTATACTGAAATTACTGACATGGAAGCCCGCCTATTTGCAGGCGCTGATATTTTTTACCATTACGAGTACTATACTGGGGATCTGGAAAGTGATTGTGATTGATCATACCGCTTTAAATGTGGTAACTATTCAGAATGTTTTTATGATTATTATGTGGAGCTTTTATGGCTTGCCTCGTCGCTGGGGTTATTTTTACTGCATTTTGGCTATCATTCCAATTGTAAACGCAGTTTCAACAGGCAGCAATTCGGAGTTATTTGTAGGTGTACCACAGATTCCTATGTTTGCCTCTTCTTTTATCATTGTACTAAATTTTTTGATTATCCTGGTAGCCCATTTTTATTACCGGAACATCCTTTATAACACCATTGCAGAATCCAAAAAACTAAATGAAGAGCTTGAGCAGGCCAATGCAGCCAATACACTGTTCTTTTCCAGTATGTCTCATGAACTAAGAACGCCTTTAAATGCGGTGATTGGTATGGCCAGCCTGCTTATAGATGACAACCGCGATAAGGAACAAAAGGAAAACCTGGATATTTTAAAGTTTTCTGCCGAAAGTTTACTGTCGTTGATTAACGACATTCTTGATTTTAGTAAAATGGGCATGGGCAGTGTTAGCCTGGAGGCCATTCCTTTTAACCTTAAAGAACTTGCAGAAAATGTATGTGCTGGTTTGAGGATTAAGGCCAATGAAAAAAATCTGTATTGTACTACTGATATTGATCCGGAAATTGCAGAATTGGAATTGATTGGTGATCCAACAAGGATATCGCAGATTATTTATAACCTTGTTGGTAATGCAATTAAATTCACTAAAAAAGGCGGCGTAAGTTTCGAGATTAAGCTGATGCACAGGGTTGATAACCTGATCTCCTTAAGATTTATGGTTAAGGATACTGGCCTGGGAATTAGCCCTGAGCAACAAAAACTAATTTTTGAGCCTTTTACGCAAGCTGATGTAAATACGACAAGGAATTTTGGAGGCACCGGGCTGGGGCTTTCCATTGTAAAACATTTATTGACACTGCACAATACCAATATTGACATTGAGAGTGAGCTGGGTGCAGGTGCGGTATTCTCCTTTGACATTACCTATGCAGTTAGTGATAAAAAGAAGGAAGAAGTCGTAGCTTTTAATTTTAATAATAGCGCCCGTCCTGTTTCTGATTTAAAGGTATTAATGGCTGAAGATAATGCAATGAATAGCTTGCTGATGAAAAAGCTTTTCTCTAAATGGAACATCCAACTGGATATTGCAGAAAATGGCGAAGAAGCCGTTAAGCTGGTGGAGGTAAATGATTATGATATTATTTTAATGGATTTGCAGATGCCTGTGATGAATGGTTACGAGGCGACTACAAAAATTAGGACCATGACTGTACCGGGAAAGGCTACTATACCAATTATTGCTTTAACCGCCTCGGTGTCTTCGGATGTTCAAGCAAGCATTATAGAGGTTGGAATGACCGATTTTGTGAGCAAGCCCTTTAATCCTAATGAATTGTATGAGAAGCTACAACTCATTCAATAAAAATGTTGAAATATATCATCATTAAATGCATTTTAACCACTTAATGTTGGATAATTCCATCTTTTTTGTATTTTAAGTTATTTCTAGTATATTTGTTGGTGTTATTGAACATTAAGTCTAAATATAACACTTAAAGATGGAAAAAGCAGACATTTCTACTTATGCAAAAAGTGATGGTTTTTACCTGCAGCGTATTGGCGAATTTGTAAAATCTACAAGGATAGCACAGCATAAAACGCAGCAAGAACTTGCTGAAGCTGCAGGAATAAACAGGGGCACATTGGTGCAACTGGAAAAAGGACAGCCAGTAAATTTGCTTTCCCTCATTCAGATTTTAAGGGCTTTGAAACAACTCCATTTTTTTCAGCAGCTGGAACCTGTTGCTCAGGTAAGTCCGCTAATGCTTGCTGAAGCTGAACAAAAATACAACCTTCGCGTAAGGCATAAAACCAATACAGCAAAAGACAAACCTAAATCTGACTGGTAATGACTACAGCTTTTGTAAATTTATGGGACAAAAGAGTTGGGGCTGTGTTTTGGGATGCCGAAAGGGAATTGGCCAGCTTTGAATATGATCCGGATTTTTTGAGAACAGGACTGGACATTGCCCCTATTGTAATGCCGCTGGAGCAAAACATGATTTATAATTTCCCTGAACTTTCCAGAACATCTACTTTTAAAGGTTTGCCGGGTCTATTAGCAGACGCGCTGCCAGATAGATATGGGAATGCGTTGATTAATGAATGGCTGGTACGTAACGGCCGTGAACGTGATAGCCTGCATCCGGTAGAAATGTTGAGCTTTGTTGGAAACCGCGGTATGGGTGCCCTGGAATTTGAACCTGTAAATCCGCGTAGTGCTGATAATGCAACTAAAATTGAAATTAGCGGACTGATAGACATTGCCAG
Source organism: Pedobacter sp. MC2016-14 (assembly GCF_020991475.1). Taxonomy (NCBI): domain Bacteria; kingdom Pseudomonadati; phylum Bacteroidota; class Sphingobacteriia; order Sphingobacteriales; family Sphingobacteriaceae; genus Pedobacter; species Pedobacter sp. MC2016-14. The sequence continues at coordinate 189,983 of NZ_JAJMPA010000003.1, read as the reverse complement.
AAGCATCCTGAACGACAGAGAAGATTTTAGAGGAAAGTTGACCGCCAACAAGGAAAAAGCTTTACTGGATATTCTAAAAATTGGAACTTCGGCGGGTGGTGCAAGGGCTAAAGCTTTGATTGCCTATAATGAAGAAACAAAGGAAGTACGATCTGGACAAACGGATGTACCTGATGGTTTTTTACACTGGCTGATTAAATTTGACGGCGTACACGACAGTCAGTTTGGCGAAACTTATGGTTATGGGCATGTAGAAATGGCCTATTACCTAATGGCTAAAGATGCCGGCATTGACATGATGCCAAGCATGTTGTTTGAAGAACACAACCGGGGCCATTTTATGACCAGGCGTTTTGACCGGCTTCCTGACCAGGGGAAAGTGCATGTACAAACCTGGTGCGCATTGACACATCGCGATTTTATGGATATCAATTCATTTAGCTACGAAGACCTTTTTCAAACCATGCGGATTCTAGGCCTACCCTATCCTGAAGCGGAGCAGCTTTTTAGGAGAATGGTATTTAACGTGATAGCCAGGAATTGCGACGACCATACTAAAAATTTTGCCTTTACAATGGGAAAGGACGGCGTTTGGAAACTTTCTCCGGCTTATGACATTTGCCATGCCTACCGTCCGGATAGCATTTGGGTAAGCAGACATTGCCTTAGCGTAAATGGTAAACGAGATGGCATAGACCGGGCCGACTTAATTAACGTAGCCAGACAGATGAACATTAAAAAAGCTGACGAACTGATTTCGGAAATCCAGGCTGTAGTAAACCGATGGCCTGAATATGCAGACAAGGTGCAGGTAAGAACGAACCTTAAGGAAGCAATAGCACTTACTTTACTGAAACTTTAGTACGATTGCGGTGTTTATAATAACACCATTATACATACTATGTTATTATCAATTGATTGGACTAATTTCCTTTTTGGTGAAGAGAAATGGGAATTCCTGATAGAAATTTCTATCAGAACGATTGCCATGTATTTTATTATCTTGATTGGACTGAGATTACTTGGTAAACGCGGGGTAAGGCAACTCTCGGTTTTTGAATTGGTAGTCATTATAAGCCTTGGTTCTGCCGCAGGAGACCCTATGTTTTACAAAGAAATTGGTCTTTTGATGCCGATTGTGATTTTTGCCGTAATTGTGGCCGCTTATAGGCTTACGACTTTTATGATGGCAAAGAGCAAGAAATTTGATGACCTTGTTGAAGGCAAATGCGCTTACCTGATTAAGGATGGTGAATTTTCTATTGAAGATTTTAGCAAGGAAGGACTTGCTTATGATGAGTTTTTTGCCGAACTGCGGCAGTTGAGCATCTCTCACTTAGGACAAGTTGAAACCGCGATATTAGAAACCTCTGGAAATTTAAGCGTATATTATTATCCTGATGACAAGGTGAAGTATGGCCTACCCATTTTACCTGTTTTATTTGATCATTGCCTGAAAGAAATTACGGCAGCAGATACTTACGCTTGCGCCTACTGCGGAAAAGTGAAGGAATTACAGGCCGGAACAAAACATGTATGTACTAGATGTGAGCACGACAAATGGGTTAAAGCCATTAACATTTGCAGGGTAAAGTAATTGCTCTCTTGTGATTGTCAAATTACTTACCTTTGATGCGTGAGGGCATTAGATTTTAACAACAAATGGGTTTTGGTTACCGGGGCATCTTCTGGTTTGGGTTATGAAATGGCACGTCAGCTGGCACACCTGCATGGTGCAAACCTCGTAATTACAGCCCGAAGAAAAGACAAGCTTGAGCTTTTAAAGACAGAACTGGAGCAGCAGACTGGCATACAGGTTAAAATTGTTGTAGCTGATTTATCATTACCTGAAGATGTGGAACGACTGATAGCAGCTTGTTTAACTGATCAGCAACTTTACGCTGCAATATTGAATGCCGGCGTTACGTACTTTGGTTTACAAACTGCGCTTTCTCAGGAAAAATTTGCCAGCTTAATGCAAACAAATGTGACCAGCGTGGTACGCATTACAGACCAACTAGTAAGGCATTTTGAAGTTAGCAAATGTACCGGAGGCATTATGATAGTTTCTAGCATGGCGGCCCTTTACCCTACTCCATATCAGGCTGTTTATTCTGGTACCAAAGGCTTTTTACTAAACTATGCCAATGCTTTTGCCCAAGAGCTCAAACACTCGCCTTTTTCTTTAACAGTTTTTGCACCGGGTGGTATTGCCACTGAAATGACAGCCGGAGAGAAATTTAATGACCTTAAAGCCTGGCTGATGCCTGTAAAACAAGCCGCAAGAGAAGGGATTTACGCTTTACAACACCGCAAGCTTACCTACATCCCCGGATTAATGAACCGTGTAGGTAGCAACCTGATGCGCTTACTACCCAAAAAATTAATCATTTCGTTAATGGCCAAATCTTACAAAAAATCGCTGGAAAAAGGCTAATTAACTAGCGTAGTTTGATATTGCAACAATTGCTTCTTTTGACGCAAATGCGTAGTCATGCTCAGGGTATTAAAAGCGCCTAAGGCATTAAAAAGCAAGTCTACTTCTGGATTAGCATATATCTTCTCAAAATATTTAAGATCTTCGGCAAGATAATCTATAAAATCGGCTTTAATTTTCTCATCAATATCCTGCTGATAAGCTGGATGGCCAAGCATGATTTCTATTTGTGCCTTAAATTCGGGCTCAACCTCTTTAAGGGCGACCAGATAAGACTGGATAGCAGTGTTGGGCGTAGAAACCGACATAAACTGTACCGCTTCTGCCATTTTATTGTAGACCAGTTCCTGGTCATTGGTATGGGCTACAATACTACTATACTGTAAATAAGTTTGTTTAAATTCTTCCAGCTTGTGTTCTGTTCTTGCCAGGTAAAGAAAATGGTAAAATATCTTTTGATCTTGGTGGTCCAGCGTTTGGTTAATCTCTTCCAGTGTCTGTTTTAATCCTGTAAGCAGCATAAAGCAATTGGAATCGGTATACTTTTCGCCGTCGTATTCAAAGGTTTTAATCTCGGTTTGGCCGCCGTAAATTTGCTCTAGTACAGCAATGTCGGCACTTAAACTATTAACCGTATAAATAAGATCAATAACGTCATCACTAAACAACAAGGCTGTCCCCTCCGCGGTTATGCTGTCGCTCGGTTCAGGAACATCCTCAAAAACCTCAAGCTCAAAGCTTGTGTACGGTGAACGATAGATAAAATAGTCGTTATAAAGTTTCGGGAAAGACGTTTCTTCAAAATGCTTATTAAAGTCTTCGATGAAATTTTGTTGTTCATGAACAATAGGTTCCTGCTCAAAAGCAATGGATGAAAAACTATGCGCGGTAACTCGTTCTTCGAGGCTTTGTGCATTGTTTAGCAAGGTGCTGGCGCTACCGGTAAGCTCTCCTTTTACCGGTATATTTAACAGCTGTAATTGTTGAATGCGATCTTCTGTACTGGGGTGCGAGGACCACTGATCTTTCAAAACCAGTTTACTTTTGTTAAAACGGCTTTGAAATTCTTGTGTAACCTGAGGGAGGTCATGCTCAAATGGCAAACCTTTATCCCTGCCGATATGGTTCATGACATACTTTTGCAGAGGATAGAAGTTAGATGTTTTTTCTGAAGCTTTAATTTTGAAATCGTAGTAGTTAAACACCCTGTTCATAGCTTCATCTGCCAGTTCTGTACGCAGCAGGGAGCTAACGAGCGGAGCCGAACCTGTAACATGGGCCGCTACAGCATCAGCATGAAACTCCATTTCTCTGGACAGCGCCATGTAATTGAGGTTAACGACGGTATAAACCTTTTTTAAGATGAATTGAATAAATGTAACAATCTTAACAGCAAGCATTGCAAACAAGGCGAAGTAATTGCTTATGCCAGACCACTTTTGAATCATATGCTCATAGCTTTCGTTGTGATATAGCATATTGTAAATGACCTGATTAACGTTATATACATAACTCCCTACTTTCATGCTTCGCTGAGAAAAATGCCCAAACTCGTGTGCAAGTACGGCTTTAAGCTCTAATACCGAAACCGAGTTAATGAGTCCTAGACCAATGACCAGGTTTTTGCGCACAGGAAAAAACATACTCCAAAAACTAGAATCGTAAAATACAGCGGCATTTACTTCTGAGGAGATGAAAATCTTCTTCGGAAATTGTGTTTCTACCTCGGCAACGATATCTCGGATCATGCTAAAAAGTTGAGGTTGCTCTGTTTCTTTGATTTCGATGAGGTGTGAGCGGTCTGTTTTATTTTTGCTGAACACAAACTTGAGTAGAAAAAATAAAACAAGCAAAGCGAAAGACAGCAATCCAACGGCAACCATTCCGGTTACAAATGCTGCATACAACATGACCAGCCAATACCCCAATAACCCGCATAAAAATACCAGGCCCAATGCGCAGGCTACCAAAAATAAATAGGTGCCAAGAAAAAGCAATATAGATAAAACAGACTTTTGAGCCATCTTTCTAAAGCTTTTTGAGATTAAGAGCGTATTTTTCATCATACGGAACGTATATTTAAATCATAATGATCTATAAAGATTGTAAATACTTTTTAAAAGAGTACAAAAAAAGGTAAATAAATAATTATTCCCAATGGAGCTGTTTATTTTTTTTGTCTATTGTAACCAACCTGCTATTAATGCCGTAACTTAGATTCCTGTTTTGCTTAAACCGCCAACCAAATCACCAGCATGTCAACAAACGCTTATCCAATATTGGTAAATGAAAAAGAACGTTTAGCTGCCCTTCAATCATACCACATCCTGGATACGGTTGAAGAAAAGGACTTTGACGATCTTGCCATTCTGGCTTCGGCTATATGCCAAACGCCTGTAGCATTGGTGAGCCTGGTAGATGATGACCGCCAATGGTTTAAAGCGCATCCCGGTGTAGAGGTAACAGAAACGCCAAGGGAATATTCTTTTTGTGCACATGCCATTGCTGAACCAGATAAGGTGATGATGGTTCCTAATCTATCGCTGGATGTTCGGTTTGCCGAAAACCCCTTGGTAACTGGAGAAACGAACGTAATTTTTTATGCGGGTGTACCTTTGGTAAATAATGAGGGCTATGCTTTAGGTACGCTTTGCGTGGTAGACCATATACCACGGGAATTAAACGCAGAGCAGCTTAATTCTTTAAGGGTAATTGCCAGGCAGGTGATGGATAAGCTGGAACTTAGAAAAAAAGTAAGGGAACTTAAAATTGCCAACCGGGATTTAGAGCAGTCTTTTGCCTATTTACAAACTTTACACACCAACCTGCAAAAAAGCGAGGTTAAATTTCGAAGCCTTGTGCAGCAGGCTCCGGTAGCCATTGCCATTTTAAGGGGGCCGGAGCTCTTGCTGGAATCTGCCAATGACCAGATATTAAAGGTATGGGGCAAGGACAGGATGATTTTGAATAAACCGCTAACAAGTGCTTTGCCGGAATTGGAAGGACAAACCTTTCTGGAGATCCTGATGGAGGTGTATAACACAGGGAAACCATTTTACGGATTGGAAGAAAAAGTAGTGCTGGTATATAACCAGATGCTGAAAGATGTTTATTTTGATTTTGTGTACCAGCCTTTAAAAGATGAAGACGGAAACACAGATGCCATTATGGTGGTAGCTACAGAGGTTACGGAAGAAGTAAGGGCAAGAAAAATTGTAATAGAAAGCAATACTCGCTTAAATTTAGCACTTGATGCGGGTAAACTAGGCTCCTATGATGCGGACCTTAAAACTGGCGTAACGGTTTGTACTCCGCAGTGCAAAATTAATTTTGGCCTTGAAAAAGATAGCGTTTTTAATTTTCATGATTTGATGGACGTGGTACTGCCGGAATACAGGGAATATGTAAAAGAGCAATTAAATAATGCCATAGAAAATGATACCGTATACCAGGCAGAATACAAGATTAAATGGCCCGACGGTTCTGTTCATTGGATTAGTGCAGCAGGAAAACCACAATATGATGATGCGGGGAATGCTGTGAATGTGGTGGGCGTAACCCAAAACATTACAGAACGAAAAGAATATGAACAACGCAAAGATGATTTTCTGGGCATTGTAAGCCACGAACTTAAAACGCCGATTACCAGTTTAAAAGGTAACTTGCAATTGTTGGACAGGCACAAAAGTGATCCTGGGAATCCTATATTTCCACGGCTGATTGAATCCAGCAGCAGAAGCGTCGAAAAAATTACCAATATGGTAGATGAGTTGTTGAATATGCACCGCTTTAATGAAGGCCAGCTCAAGCTCAACAAATCGCACTTTACGGTCTGGGAGATGTTGAATTTATGTTGTAACCATGTGCGCATGTCTGGAAAACATGACCTGATTCTGGAGGGGGATAAGACACTACAGATTTTTGCCGATGAACATTGCATTGACCAGGTAGTGGTAAACTTTGTAAACAACGCGGTTAAGTATGCACCTGAATCCAGAAACATATACCTGAGGGTTGAGGAGGAAGCTGGTTTTGTGAAAATTTCTGTGAGGGACGAAGGCCTGGGAATTGCAGCAGAACACCTGCCCCATTTGTTTGACCGCTACTGGCGGGCAGATCATTCTGGAAATTATTATACAGGGCTGGGCCTTGGACTTTACATTTGTGCGGAAATCATAAAGCGCCATGATGGTGCAATTGGCGCTGTTAGTGAACCTGGAAAGGGAAGCACATTTTGGTTTACCATTCCGCGCTGAAACAAAAAAACCAGTGCATAGGCACACTGGTTTAATTTTCATTTGGTGTTTTTTATAGATAGAGTTACTTTGGCATTAAAACGGTATCCACAACATGTATTATCCCATTTTTTTGCATTACGTTTGCGATGGTTACAGTACTATTGCCGCCTTTTTCATCTGTTAACACTAATTTGTTTCCTTGCATCCAGGCCCACAGTTTTCCACCGCTAACAGTTGTCAACTCTGCCTTTCCTTTTCCAGCTTTAATTGCTTTAGCAAGCTCTTTTGCGGTCAGCGTTCCTGCTACCACGTGGTAAGTTAATATTTTGGTCAGCGTAGCTTTATTTTCTGGCTTTACCAATGTAGCAACCGTTCCTGCAGGGAGTTTGTCAAAAGCTTCGTTGGTTGGTGCAAACACTGTAAAAGGACCTTTGGACTTTAAAGTTTCTACCAAACCAGCTGCTTTAACAGCCGCGACCAGTGTAGTGTGGTCTTTTGAATTTACAGCATTGTCTACAATGTCTTTAGTAACGTACATAGCTGCACCTCCAACCATTGGATTTTTTTGTGCGTAAACCTGTGTTGAACACGCCATAGCTACTACGGCAATTGCTGATAAAATAATTTTTTTCATAGGGTATGTTTTTCTAAAAGGTATTGATATGCAAATGATAATTAAATTTTATTTCTTAACATTTACATTTTCATAGTAGGTTTTATATTAGAAGATACGAAGAAGAAAAGCCAGCGGTTTTGTAAAACTCATTTATTACTTAACAGAAATTGAAGTAGCTGTTTAATAGCTAAACTCACCTACCAAAACGCCGCTTTCTTTTTTTCCTGAAAGTTGCAGGGTAATGACCTTGCGCTGCTGTAGCTTACTGCCGTAATGGGTGTAAATTTCGGCCATTACTGTTGTAGCGCCACTAACGCTGATTTGCTGATCGCCATAATAATTGACTTGAATGGTATATTTTCCTTTGATGGCTTTTTTGATCATAAACTGTTCTGGACCGTACCCGCCAGTAAAATCATTGCTGATCCTGCCTCCTGTCTCTGTTTCTCTATGGCTATAAAAGCATTTTTCTCCATTTGGATCTGTAACCCATAAATCGATGTCTGTATCGTTCTTGTTCCAGTTTAGAACCACCCGTACATCAACTGGTAATGGCTGAATATACTTAGGGTTGATTTTACTGGTGTTTAATTTTGCGCCATGCAGCTGAACCAGGTTATTGATTTCCGTAAGTATAATTTCTTCAATTCCTTGGTCCCGCTGCCCTGTTTCTGCAGTATACCCTTTAGTAAGTACGCTGTAAAGCATATCCAGTGCTTCCTGATACTTGCCGCAATCTGCCAGGGCCAGCGCATAATCCCTGTAACTTTGGGCTTCCATAGGGCGCCATAATTTCACTTTATTACTGGCAAACAATTGCGCTGTAGCATTACCATTTTGTTTCAGCTTATAGGCTAATGTTTTGTAGATATCGGAGTTTTCCAATTCCAGCTCAGTCAGGTTACTTAAAATCATGAGGCCACGTTCTTCATCTTTTTGGTCGTAAAACCAATTGGCTAAATCCAGGTAAAATGAGGGCGTGTAAAGGTATGCTTTACGGATAAGCAAGTATTGCTGATAAGCCTGAGCTGGAGTCCCGCTTATTTTGCTCATATATGCTTTATCACTTTTGAATTTCGGTATGATAATCTCGGGGCTTTTAGGATTACTGACAGTTACATTGACACCAGAAACACGTTTAGCTAGTACATCTCCATACCCCGTTACAACAACTTCCTGCAAGGAGGATGTACTTGATACCCTATTCATTTGTCTATTCTGCGACCCTTCACTCCTAACTGACACTGCCTCTTCCCTCACAACTGGTGGTGGAAAACGTACCTGGTCTGCTGTTTTTGGATATTTCTTTTTGACACTAAAATCAGTATTCCACCATTTTTTCAATTCCTCACTCATATTTAATGCATTTGCGAGGAGGTCTTTTTTTGCATCTGCTGCAGCGAACCTGACTTGCTTACGGATACTATCGTATTCATCACGAAGTTCTTGCGGCGGACTAATGTTATAACGTATGTAATCACTTACATTTTCTAATACCAACAAACTGGTATTGCGCGTTACAATTCCAAATTGCCGGCCTAGTCCGGCAATTTCATCTTTATTTTGATCGTAATGCACGTCCATTTCACTAAGCTTTTTCTGGGCCCAAATTTTATGAACTTGTACGCTGCCGGCATCCTGCTCTGCGGCATTTAAAACCACCTTTTTTTCTAAGCTAATTGTGGTACCATAACCAAACAACAGTGTTAAACTGGTATTAGCAGCCGATGAAATACCTGATATGGAGATAAAGCCGTTTACCGGAACTGGATTTGCCGGATAAAGTTCTGTAATTGCATCATTCTGTTTTATGCCCATAAAATGGAGTTCATCTGTATTTAGTTGTTTGGCGGCTTCTGCCACAGAAAGCTCACTGAGGTTTAAAAACTTACCGCCACAATGGGCACTAATGAGTTTCATATTGCTGTAATCGGCTGTTACCGCGGTATTAATGGTGTATATTGGTTGCTCTAATGCCACTGTTGCTGCACCGAAACCAGAAAAGCCATCAGTAAAAAACAGATGCTCAGCAGCTTTAAACTGCTTATTGTTAATTTTACTGTAATCAGCTCCCCCATCATAAACAAGGTGCTCCAATTTGTTTCTTAAAGCTTCCCAATTGCCATCATTAATGACATACACTCCTTCTGTTTTAAAAGTATTATTGAGCAAGCCTAGCGTAATGGTGAGGTTTTTTTGCTCTTTTATAAAAGCATCCAGCAGGGCAATTTCTTTCTGGGTGTCTCGCTTTAATCCGCTTAATGATACATCCCAGATCAAGCCAACATTTTTACCCCAGCTGTGCAACCTGGCCGGACCGCTTAAGTACACATTACTTAAAAAATAGAAGCTATTTTCCGCTGGCTGCATGAGTGTTTCTATGGAATTTTTTGCTTTTGGCAAACTAATCACAAGATTATGCTTAGGCAAAAAGTTACTCCTTTCCATACTTGCAGTATAGGTGTTGCCATTGGCTTTGAAGCTAAAACTACCATCGGGCTGTTCTTTCAATAGTGGTATTTGACTGCTTTGCGAAACGGTGGTCTTTAGTGAAAATTGAGGGATCGCATAATTATAATCTAATGGCAGGCGATAGGTTAATGTATGGCCTTCATTGGCAACAAGTTCTTGCTCATAACCAATTTGGATCGTTCTGCTGCCGCCGGCAGGAAAGGGATAAATGCGGGTACGAAAGTTGTTTCCTTCTACTTTTTCAAGTAAACCAGGATCTACCCTTTGGCGTTCTATGCTTTCGAACACTTCGGTGGCCTTTTCCTTTTCTACGGGAACTGCCTGTCGCATTTTCCCGTTGATATCCAATGCATAACTGCTAATGCTCACTCCATCTGGCATTGGAAAAGTAAGTTCTCCTTCTAAAATACGACTACCTTTATTTTCAAATGTCATCGTCATAACGGTACTGGCAATATTACCCACTACGTGTACATCAATATTCAAAGATTTTAAGCTAACGATATCTTTTATGACGCCTTTTTTATTTTCGATAATTTTGATTTGCGGCACTTGTGCATAGGCAACCGGGCTAATGAGTACGACTAATGCGAGGAGGTAATCTTGAAAAGCTTTCATATTCCTTTGTTTTAATTACAGATGTAAAGCTTACCGTTATTCCATAATCTATTTTTTATCGCGCTGGATTCTATTTGTTAGCCCGCCTAAAATTATTTGATTTGCATAATAATCAATTTGATTCTAGAAAACATTTGCTGTAACAGGTAACGGTAGTCTTTATACCTTTGTACCATGACAGCAAGCACAACACTGATAAAACCTTTAAACGAAGAAAATAAAGGAATAGCCACTATATTGGCTTTTGCATTGATTCCGCTATCTGGATTTGCAACAGATGTTTACATTCCATCTTTGCCTAGTATGGCGGCAGATCTACAGGTTAGCGACTTGCAAGTGCAGCTAACCCTAAGCGTGTTTTTAATAAGTTATGGAATTTCGCAACTATTTGTGGGAAGCTTGCTGGATAGTTTTGGAAGGTACAGGATTAACTTGATTTGTCTTGTTATTTTTGCACTTTCCAGTTTCATTATTGCCAATACAGATAGCATATATGTAATTTATGCCATGCGTGTTGTACATGGTTTAACTGTAGGTGCAATTGTAGTTTCCAAGCGTGCTTTTTTTGTTGATGTGTATAGCGGAGATAAACTGAAACATTACCTGAGCATGTTTTCTATTATTTGGGCTACTGCCCCTATCATTGCCCCCTTTGCCGGCGGCTATTTGCAACATTACTTTGGTTGGGAAAGCAACTTTTATTTCCTGGGCATTTTTGCAATTGTAGTTCTGCTGCTTGAGCTATTGTATAGTGGGGAAACGATACAAAACAGAATGCAGTTTAACCTAAAGAGCATTGCGGAAGTGTACATGACCATGATTAAAACCACGAGTTTTACCTTAGGGATTGTAATGCTTGGTTTGGCATACTGCATGGTGATGATTTATAATATGACGGGTCCTTTTATCATTGAACACCAGTTGCACCTATCGCCGGTTATTGCTGGCTACAGTTCTCTGGTATTGGGTTTTGCCATGATGGCGGGAGGTTTAATTGGAAAGGCCACCATCAACAAGCCTTTTATCAAAAAGATAACCATCAACCTGAGCTTACAACTTACTTTTGGAGTATTGATGCTGGCAACGGCAGGATGGATATCAAATTTATATTCGATGATTTTCTTCGCCTTGCTCATCCATATGGCCTCTGGTTATACTTTTAACAGTTTTTTCACTTTCTGCCTGAGCGCTTTCCCAAAAAATGCAGGAATAGCAAGTGGCTTAACGGGAGGTATCAACTACGTAATTGTATCTTTCTTAAGTTATGGAATTATTTACCTGGTGCCCGCCAAAGATGAGCATAACCTGGCATTAAGCTATGTTTTACTTATAGGATTGTCTGTGCTGGTCTTTTTTGCCATCTCCAGGTTAAAGAACAGGCCTTTGTAATGGGATGCCAGCAGAAGCTCCTCTTATTATCTTAGTACAGGTACCGGCTTTTTATGTTCATCTATAGCAACGAATGAAAATTCTCCCGTTACGGCCTTCTCCCGGTGCTCTGTGTACATTTGCTCTACAAAGATCTCTACCCTTACCTTCATGCTGGTATTGCCTATATGTGTAATGGAACCAATGAGCTCTACGATGGTGCCTGCAGGGATAGGTTTGGTAAAGTCTATCTTATCGCTGCTAATGGTAACCATACGCTGGCGACTAAACCTGGTGGCCGTAATAAAAGCAACTTCATCCATCATGGCCATGGCTGTACCGCCAAAAAGCGTATCGTAATGGTTGGTTGTATTGGGAAAAACGGCTTTGAAAATCCTCGTTTCTGCGGCTTTAATCTTTTCTTCTAAAGTCATGGGGGGCTATTAACAAAGACAGGCCGCAATTGCGGCCTGTCTTTTATTGAATGATCAAAAAACTATTTACCAGCGTTTTTTTTCTCTGTTACTTCAGTACGGATTTCTTGTGCCAGAACTTTTAAGTCTTGCATAGCTTTACGTACGCGTGTTCCTGCAGCACTGTTTCCAGCACTATAAAATTTTTCTGCATCTGCTTCTACTGAAGCCAATAATTCTTTTACCTTTTCGAATTTTTCCATTTTTTGATTTGTTTTAATTACATCAGCCCGCTTTACAGCAGTCTTGATTTGAGCCCAAATATATAATTTCTGAGAAAGAAAAGTGCATTTATGATGTGTAATTGAACTTTTTAATATCTTTACGAGTGATTTTTTGCAAAACATTAGCTATTAAAATCCGTTTTACCAGGGGTAAGAGCTTAAACAATACTTAATGAACAGATACATACAACTGGTTGAAGACGACGAAGATATTAGGTTTATTGTAGAATATATATTAGAAGATTCAGGATACCATGTAGAAAGCTTTCCGAATGCGACACTTTTCCTTGAAAGAACAAATAAAACAGAGGTAGATTTGGTAATTCTGGATGTGATGCTACCCGATGGAAATGGAATTGATTTGTGCAGGGCGCATAAAAATGACCCGCTAACTGAAAAAATACCAGTTATGGTAATGTCTGCTCATGCACGTGCCAAATCTATTCTGGAAGAAGCATGTGCTGATGATTTTATAAGCAAGCCTTTTGATCTTGACAACTTTTTAAGAAAAGTTAAACTGATCTTGAACGATAAATGAGGTGCGATTTCTAATCGGTTTTTTGACTAAAAAAAAGGTCTGATACATTAGCATGCATCAGACCTTTTAAATGGATATTCTACTATCCCTTTATTTTATAGAAGCCTTACCTATAAGGTTATCTATTCGTTTAACAATATAGTCAATATCAAAAGGCTTGCTTACATAAGCATCTGCGCCCGCATCCAGACTTTTTTGCTTATTTTGATCATTTGCCGACATTACAATGATTGGAATGTGTTTGGTAAACAAATCACCTTTTAAATCTAAACAGATATCAGCACCGTCCCCATCCGGCAACATTACATCAAGAATAAACAGATCAGGAACTGAATCTTTCAATTTACCTTTAAGTTCTTCAAAAGTTGATGATAACTGCAATTCGTATCCTTCATCTTTGAGTAAAAACTCAATGATATACCTGATATCTTCATCGTCTTCCAGTACATGTATTCTTTTAATCATTTGCTTTGTTTTATTTGTTTGTCCTATATAAGCAAGAATATTGCCACACATTTTCAAAACTGGCAATTATTTGTATTATTTATGATTCAGAAATTTCAACTTTTAGTAATACATTCTTAAACAAACATTTAAGTTGCCCGGCATATCAAATACTCTTCAAATAAAAAAAGTGCAGTAAAATAGATTACCGCACTTTTTCTAATTTTTCCGCCATGCGGATTATATTTTTATAATATCAATAAACGGGGATTGATACGCTTTTGCATAGAAATACTGGATTTCATTTGCTCTTTGGGTTGATTGTCTTCTGTATTTACAGTTCTCTCTCTAAAAAATGAATCAGTTGCTGACTTTACTTCGGGGTTGGTTATTTTCTCCTGGTTTCTCATGGCGTATGTCTTTTCTTTGAAGTTACAACATTGATGCCATAAAAATTGTTTGCCGATAATATTAATTTTTCTGTTTTTCGCCTTTTTAAAATAGGCAAAACTGCAAAATGGTGTATTTTTTTATATACAACTTTTAAAAATAACAAAGCCGGTTTAATTGATCCGGCCTGTTATATTAATTATTCCTAAATTTTATCACCTAGCATCCACTAATCATGATAAGGTCTTTCTATATAGATCAGCAAAAGCTGCTATTATGTATTAAATTTCAACAAAAGGCTTCTGTAGTCTGCTGATAGGATGATAGCCCAAAAACCTTACCTCTGTAGAAACAAAAGACGGCTTAACAGGCTCTTCTTTAACCAGGTCTGTACTTAGGTACTTTTTATTACTATCGCAGAGTAGGGTAACTACCACTGCTGCATCGCCCATTTTTTCTTTCAGTTTAATTGCACCTATTACATTTGCGCCTGATGAAATGCCAACCGCAAGTCCAAGTTGTTTAGCCAGCATTTGTGCCATGATAATCGCATCACCGTCATTTGCCTGGATCACCTCGTCCAATTCATTTAATTTCACAATTTCAGGAATAAATTCATCTGATATGCCTTGAATCCGGTGACTGCCAACTTTATAACCTGTGGTTAAGGTTGGGCTTTCTGCAGGCTCTAAAGGATGAATTTTAATTACTGGATTGTATCGCTTTAGGCATTTGCCTACACCCATCACAGTTCCTCCCGTACCAACTCCAGCAACAAATGCGTCGGGCTTTATACCCGACAGCTTTAGTTGCTCCCAGATTTCGAGACCGGTTGTCTTTTCATGAGCCTGCTCATTGTATTCATTTTCAAATTGCCTTGGTAAAAACACATTGCCTTCCTTAGCCAATTCTTCACACATTTTAATGCTTCCTAAAAATCCGCCCTCTTCTTTGCTAATTAAAATAACTTCGGCGCCCATGCTTCTAATGATGTCTATACGCTCTTTGCTTAACCAGTTTGGCATTATAATTTTCACGTTATGGCCAAGTGCTTTTCCTATAGCAGCAAATGCAATCCCCGTGTTTCCACTTGTAGCTTCAACAATGGTATCGCCCGGTTTAATACTACAAGACTGGTAGGCCTGATACATGATATTTAAAGCCATCCTGTCTTTAACACTTCCTGTAAGATTGTAATTTTCACATTTAACGTAGATGGTGCTGTTTTTACCCTTATAGATATACTGCAATTCAAGCATTGGTGTATTACCAACCAAGTGCCATAAATGCTTAAATTTATCGCTTAATGCAGGTGGCAGACATGAATTAGCCGCAGTTTGTTCCATAGTTATCCTGAGTTCTATTAAACTGTATGTTTAACACTGCAAAGCTCAGAATTACTATTAATTATAACAATCAATGCTTCAAATTCCAGAAATTATATGGAAATACAATAATGATACTGTATTATTTTCAGAACCAGAATCTAAATTACTGGTACATTTGTACTTTTTCTACTTGCACACTCTTTAAGAGTAGTGGTATAGTGATATAAAAGGTACTGCCTAAATTATGAGTACTGCTAAACCCAATCTCCCCCCCTTGCAATTCTGTAAATTCTTTACAAAGCAATAAGCCTAAGCCCACTCCTTTTTCATTTTTAGTCCCAAATGTGGATTTTGCAGTAAATGAAAACACGTCCTTTTGCTGATCTTCGGGAATACCAGCCCCGTTGTCAATCACGGCTACTTTACAAAAATTATCCTCAACACTGGCCTGAATAAATATTGCACTGCCCGATCTGCTAAACTTTATGGCATTATTAACTAAATTTCTAATCACCAATTGCAACATATTGAGGTCTGCTACTACATTAATTTCTTCATCGATGTCATGTTCCAGCTCAATGCCCTTTTCAAGCGCAATAACTTTTTCCAGGGATATAATTGAAAGTAAGGATTCTGAAAGATTTAGTGAGACGATATCTATTTTTACACCTTCCATTTGCGACCTGGACCAGGATAAAAGATTAGACATCATATTATTGGTATTTCTGGTTAGCAAGAGCAGTCTTTCTTCCAGACTTTTTTTATCCTCCGCATCCAGGCTTTCCCGGCTAAGCAATTCCAGATAACTTTGAACAGACGCCAAGGGCGACCTTAAATCATGCGCAATAATGGAGAATAACTTATCCTTTTCTGTATTTAAGATCTCCAACTCCATATTTTTTCTTTCTATGGCAATTGTGTTTTCAGATACTGAATTTTTTTCCTGATCGTAATTTTTGCGGATAAAGGCAAGCGTAAAATAAATGAGTACCACCACCACCATGTAGGCAGATGAAACATCAGTAAACCGATCAAAATCTGTAGTGTAGCTTTTAGGTATAGATTGAGGATAGTTGTATTGGTAGAGATGAAGGCCACCTACCACAGATAAATTGATGAGCAACCAAAGCCAGTTGTTTTTTTGAGGCACCATAGCCATAGTGAGGTAAAAAAACAAAGCAAACAATACTGAAGTAGGCCCATCTATACCCGAATTAAAATAAAAAACGGCTATGAAGAATAAATTACCCAGGATACCAAGCGTGATAATACTGGATATAAATTGTTTTTTTACCCTGGAGCGGTAGTAAAAGAAGCCCAGGCAAATTAGCATGAACAAACTTAGCCATGCAATAATAGGCAAGCCTACATAAAAGTTTAAAGGAACGTTATAAAGTAATGCTACCCAACCGATTAAACATAAGGAATGAAACACCCTTGTTTCCAAAGAAAACTCTGAAGACGTACCAACAAAGTAGTCCCAAAACTGATGTCTTCGATTAAATATTTGCATAAATTTAAGCAATCCCCTTAGTATAAATACTATGCCCCTAAGATAGTGTATCTTTACTTAAAAAAAACTGCTTTTCGTTAAATTATCGCATAACGCCTATAATATCGCCCTTCCAGTCCGGGAAAATCACATTATTGTTATTGATGCTAAGGTGTTTATCCGCCACTTCACTAAATATACTTCTAAAATCGGTGGTCACTTTCAGGTCTCTGCCATCCTCAAGGTTTTCTTTTGCTAAGGGGTCCATTTTTCCATGAACCAATCCACCGTTTACAGTATTTCCCAGAATGAAGTTACAAGAAGCCCTGCCATGATCTGTTCCTCCGGTTCCATTTTGATGAACAGTACGCCCAAATTCCGTCATACTCATTAAGGTAACATCATCTTGTAAAGTCCCCATATCGGTCCAAAATGCAACCATACTTTCGCTTAAATCATTCACATTGCGTGCAAAAATGCCAGTTTCTGTTCCCTGATTTACATGTGTATCCCATCCACCCGATTCTGCAAAAGCAACTTCCATTCCTACATCCATTTTAATAAGCTGTGCAATTTGTTTTAATGAATTGCCTAGTGAACTATTTGGATATACAGCGTTGTTTGCCGGTTTGTAATTTTTAACATCAATCTTTTTAAGCATGTTCACAGCTTCAAAGCTTTCTTTTCCTGTCTCTTTTAATAAGTTGGAGGATGTTTGATCGTACAAATCTTCAAAACTTTTAGCGGCCATGTTTGCACCCATTGGATTTCCACGCATTTGAATGTTAAAGTCCTGAATGTTACTTATGGCAACTGCGGCATTCTCTCCGTAAAAAGACCTTGGCAAAGATGAAGTTAAACTAACTCCTTGAAATGGTGTTGCCGCATCGTGTCCAAGCAAACCTACGGCACGGTTTAACCATCCACTGGCGGTACCTTTTCTAAATGGTGTTCCCGATTCCATATAATCCTGAGCATCAAAATGAGATCGTGTAGGATTTGGGGAACCCATACCATGCACAATTGCCAGGCGTTTATCTCTAAATAAAGGTTCAAACGCAGACATTGAAGGGTGTAGTCCGTAGTTGCCGTCAAGGTCTATAAGAGGTTTTGTTAAACCTGATTTTGCGGCAGACATGAATAAGCCCGGCCTCGCAGCTTTTAAATACGGGTCATTAAAAGGCGTAACAGCCATTAATCCATCCATTGCTCCCCTTTGGAAAATACAAATCAATACCTTTTTTCGTTTAAAAAGCGCCCGGGATTGCACGCTCGCAGCGGCTTCCAAAACAAAGGAAGGAATCCCTCCAAGGCCAATTCCAAACAGTGCAAGAGCACCAGCTTTTACAAATCCTCTTCTTGATGTCATGATCAAATATTTTAAATGAATTATTTACGCTGAAATTCAGGAGATCCAATAATTACACCCACCACCTGGGCCAGCATCTTATTGTCAAATGCGGGTTTAACAGGCTTAGCTTTTACCACCCTTAATTCTGGTTGCTCTTTAGCTATCGAATTCATCTCTGCATCCATTCCTGTAGCGGGAGTTGATATTTTTGCTGCCGCATCATTAACCTTTTCTTTGAGATTTGGATCATTTAGCAGTGGTTTTAAACGCTTTATGGTTTCAGTGAGATTGCGCTCAGGCAAAATAATCTTACCATACACTGATAATGCGGCTTCGGAACTTTCTGGTTCATGGTTGTTATTTAAGGCTGCCAGATTAACTTTTATACCGGGAATACGCTGATCTGCCAGAGCCAGCCCAAAGTTCATTCTATTGAGCAGGGAGCCTGTATTGATCCAATACTGACCACGGTCTGGAAAACCTGTAGGCGCCTGGTAGGCATACATTTTTTGTCCCATTTTATTGATCCAGTTGTACAGCTGATAAGGTTGCCTGATGTCGGCATCCAAACTTCTAACCGCACTAATGGCCAATTCAAAAGGAGACTTGGTTTTCTCACGTAGCGACTCTGACGACCAGAATTCCGGTGCCGAAGCCATCGTTATCATCACTTGTTTAATGTCTCCGCTGGTTTTGATAAATGTTTTTTCCATTTTATCTAATAAAGCTGGCGCCGGCTGATCACTCACGAAACGAATGGCTAGTTTACGGGTAATGAAGTTTGCTGTAGCAGGGTGATTGGCAAGCAGGTTAAATAACTGCATCCCTTCCTGATAACCGCCCGAACCGTTAAATTTAGTATTTAAAACTTGTTTATTGGAATCGTCATGACGGGTGGGTACAAAAAGGAAATCGCCCTCATGGACATAACCACGTTCTTCCATTTTGGCTTCTCCAAGTTTTTCCAGTTGGCCTTTAAGCGCAAGTCCGTAGCCAAATTGCCCGGCTGGGTAAAGTGTCCAACCGGTAAGTACCTTTGCCGCTTCAGTGACATCATTTTGGGTATATCCCCCATCAACGCCAAGGGTATGGAGTTCCATCACCTCACGGGCATAGTTTTCATTTAAGCCCGACTTTTTACTAGTTTGCCTCTTACCGTTAGCGGGTGTTGGTGAACCTGTACTGGTATAATTATCCAGGTAGAGTAACATCGCTGGAGATTTTGCAGTAGCGAGTAGAAGGTTTTCAAACTTTCCCGTCACGTTTGGGCGTATAACGTCACGTTCGTATGCCGGAATATAAGGTGCGCATTGATTTTTAGTTAATGAAACATTAAAATGATTGAACCAAAAATCTGTAAGTAATTCCTGTAACTGGTTGTTGCTAAAACTTGCCCTTAGTATTTTTTGATTGATAAACTGACGAATCAACTCCTGTTCAGGCCTTAGGCCCTTTTCCTTCATGTAGGCAGCAACCTGGGCGCGGTATTCTTTTGGCTCTGTTTTATCAATTGAATCTTTATTTATAAATCCATCTTTTATAGCCATTTTTAATGCTTGTCCACCACGGGGATAGATATTGGCTACTTCTGTATTGCTGAGGTTAATGGCATCAAATCCTTCCAGCATAGTGTTTAGCGTATCATCTTTTAGTTTAGCATCTAACTGTTGCTGAAACCATTTTTCCAGTCCTAATTTAACCACGCGGTCAATATCCCCTGGCCTCACACCGTATGTAAAACGACTGAGCAGGTGCGCAGCAGCCTGTCTTTCTGTAAGACCTGATTTTTTATAAGGGAAACTGAACTTTACATAAGCAGCACGTTCCGTTAAGAAAGATGAGCAAATAAGGATGATGCCAATCATGATGATTAAAAAAAACAATGGCAATCTGAATGTTGTTTTCATCGGTAAGTTTTTTAAATCAATGCAATAAAACTGTTATAGTCTCTGTACAACAACAACTCTATTTATAACAGAATTAACTTATTAACAACAAAATAAGAAACATTAATGTTCCATAATTGATGATAATTATGATATTGAGACTATAAAAATGCCGAAAGGATTAACCAGGATTTTGCTTTTCCATCTGCTTGATGATTTTCCCCACTTCTGACTCTGTAGAGCGCAGTTTTTCCTGGCAATAAGCAATCAGGTCAGATGCTCTTTTAACTTTTTGTGCTAAAATATCCACAGACACGGATTCTGTTTCAATGTCATGAGCAATCTCTGTGAGCTCTGCGTAAGCCAATTCGTAGGTTAAGTTCTCCATTAAATGGTTTTTTTAGATTTTACCGTAGTTTTGAGTTCTGTAGCTGCAAGCTGTATAGTCAACTCTGTACCAGGCTCAATAAGACTTGCATCACTGGCAATTTTGTCATCAACTTTTAGAATGGCAAAGCCTTTGTTTAAAATATTCTGCGGACTCATTAGCTTCACTATAGCAGCATAATGACCAAGGTAGCCTTTTTTGTTGGAGAAATAAATTCTTTGGTATGTTTTTAGATTGGCAGCCAGGTTAGAAAGGTCTTTCTTTTTATTAGATATCGTAATTTTGGGATTGGCTACTAATACTCCGGAAAGCTGGAGTAAACTATGCTGATGTGCATGAAGCAGGGTAAGTACATCTTTAACCACCAGTGATTTTATACCCGATAGGTTTTTGCTGTGTAAGGCAAATAACTGCTGAGTCTTAATCAGTATGTTTTTTTGATGGTTAATCACTGCATCTTCAAAAGCCCTGTTGTGGGCAATCAGAAACTCTGCTGCTTTAGTTGGGGTTTTTGTAGCGGTATGTGCCATCAAATCGGCAATTGTTTCATTTTGTTGATGCCCAATACCCGTTATTACAGGAATTGGAAACCTCGCTATCGCCCTATTGAGTTCATAGTTATCAAAAATCAGGAAATCTGTCTGCGCTCCCCCACCTCTAATCAATACCAAGGCATCATAGTTTTTGCCAGATTGATAAACAGCGATCAGTTTATCTAAAAGCGCCTTTGCGTTCGCCTCTCCCTGCACAGGAGTAAAATAATCGTCAATGATAAATTTGTATCCAAAAGCATTGTGCTCCAGGGTATGCCTAAAGTCAAGGTAACCTGCCGAAGTATCTGAAGAAATTACAGCAATTTTTTGCAGTACAGGAAGGAGTTTTAAACTGCTGTTCCTGGTGTGGTAAACGTCACCTGATTTTTGAATAAAATCTGCATTCTCTTTAAGCAACCTTAACAAAGTGGCTTTGCGCTGCTGCTCAAACTGGCCTAGAGTAAAGTTAACATCTATATCCAGTAGATTTAACTGCAAGCCAAATGATGGGTTGTATTGCACAGAGACCTGTACCAATACATTGATGTCATTTTTAAACTTTTGCCCTGTAGCATGTTCAAAATTGGAGATGTTCACTGAGGCATTTCCCCAGGCTCTACCGGCAATTTTGGCTAGTATTTTAGAAGATGTGCTGTCTTTTTCTACAAGCTCAAAATAGTGATAGTTCGTTTGAGCTTTATAATTATGACTGCTAACATCGGCTATAATCCAGTAGGTTTGTCCACCAAAAACACCTGTTATGGTACGCTGTATTTGCTGAGCAAGATCTGACAGGCGTAAAGGCGAATTGGACTGTGGGTTCATGATCAGGAAATTGCCTTAAACATGTTATCAATTAAGACCCGTAATTTAGTTTTGGTACTTAACCAGTTAAAAAGCAAGATGCCGATGCAAGCTGTAGTGATACCAGCTAAAACATCCAGCACATAGTGATGGCTGGTATATACTGCCGTAAACCAAATCCCTATCATGACTACGAAAAAAAACACATTTAATGCACCTAATTTATTTTTCCATCCGTAGTAAAGTACAATTACCGGATAAGAGGAATGTAAGGAAGGCATGGCTGCAAACACATTAGAGCCCTTACTGTATATGGATTGAAATACAGGCAGGTTAAAAAAGTGGTCAAAACGAATTAAGCCGCCTGTATTGCCTGGGGTATGTGCATGAAACTTAAATCCATGCAGTTGCACATACCAGGGTGGTGCTGCTGGATAGGCGTAATAAACGATGAAGCCCAGAAGGTTTACCAGTACAAATGTGAAGGAGAAAAGCAGAAACTGCTTGCGGTTTTTAAAAAACATGAAAGCGGCGAAAGCCAATGGTACCGGGATCCACATTAAATAAAAAAATCCACTCAGCACATCTATAAAAGTATTACTATTTACTTTCCAGTATTCATTTGGAGTAAGTATGGTACCGTTAAGGTGAATCCCGAACATGTGTTTTTCCAGGTTATACAACTCTTCTATGCTTACGCTGTGAAACAGGTAATTTGGAAAAGCCTTCATGTAATCAAACAATATCCAGTAAACGATAAAGATAGAAAAGCCTAAAATGAACTTACGGGTTGCCACAGAAATATAAAAACAGCCGTTAAAAATGGCAACCAACACCAGCTGATCTGACTTATACCCCACCATTATTCTTGACAGTAGCAGGTAAAAAAGAGAAATTGCAGTGGTAATAAGTAAATTTTTAGCCGTTATAAAGGGCTGCCGTGTAGGCAAATCTTTGGGCATTGTTATTTTTTTAGAAAATTTGAACCCAGTATTTTATCCCAAAAATCTGAACTTACCCCATAGCCTTTTGTAGAATCTGAATAATGGTGTAGCATATGGTGGTGTTTCAGCTTTTTCCAGAACCCACTTTTAAAATTAGCATGATGCAGGGCATAATGCGTCATGTCGTAAAAAAGATAGCCTCCTATAAAGCCAATAAAAAAAGCGTAATTGGTGTTATCAGGCAACAGATAATCAAATAGAAAGTAAAATGCCAGTGCCAGCGGAATACTTGCCGATGGTGGCATCACCAGTCGTTTGGCATCATTTGGATAATCGTGGTGCACACCATGAAAAATAAAGTGAATCTTTTTTCCCCATGATGAAGTAGGGTAAAAATGAAATACGTAACGGTGCATCACATATTCTGTAAAACTCCAGATAAATAAACCACAAGCAAGATAGCCAATAAAGCTCAGTATATTCATGTGGTTTTGTACCAGCGATAACCAGCACAAATAAACAATTACTGGTATATATACAATTAGGGGTACGTAAAAACTAACTTTTGATAAACTTTCCAGAAAACCACTCTTGAACATTCTAATGGATTCAGAAGAGTTGGAAATAAAATTCTTTTTCATTGGTATTATACTTTTATACGTTCGGTAATTGGCGTATTATTTACAGGGTTTAATCCCTTTAATTCAACATATTTAACATTTGGCACCCAAAACGTGCCCCCTTCTATCCTCAGAAATATCCGTTCTAACTGGATCTTCTTGTTATTGGCAGTAACATACACATGATATTTTTTATCCTGGTCAGACTTCATGAGGTACATCGGGAATTTTTTATAGGATACAAAATTAAGCTTATATTGGTCATTTCCGATAGCTTCAGAATGAATTCCGTAGGCAAATTTTCTTTGGATATAGCCAAGGTCCTGCTTTTCGCTTTTATCGTTATATCTAATCCAATAAACCAGCACAGGTTCTGCTTTATTAACCATGCCTTTTGCATCCACATTTAACTCGCAAATGATGGTATTTGTATTGGGATCCCGCTGCAGGTAAAAAAGTTGGTGCTGTATGCCCTTAGGCGTTGGAAATTTTACAGGAGATGGGTTGCTTTGATCAGCTTGTGCCATTACTAAATTGGTAGTCCCAAAGTTTAGCAACACAGCCACAATCAATCCCGCAACCAATACTGTTTTATTCAATGCACTATTGTTCTTCTCCTTAAGATCTTCACCATCCAATGCCTTTTTTGCTTCCCTTAACCTATTCACCGCAGTAATATTGGTCATGATCGCCATTATGGTAATTGGGATGGTAAAAATAGACATCGTTTCAAAAACATGAAAAGAAATAC
This sequence comes from Pedobacter sp. MC2016-14, assembly GCF_020991475.1. Lineage (NCBI taxonomy): Bacteria > Pseudomonadati > Bacteroidota > Sphingobacteriia > Sphingobacteriales > Sphingobacteriaceae > Pedobacter > Pedobacter sp. MC2016-14. The sequence continues at coordinate 166,068 of NZ_JAJMPA010000003.1, read as the reverse complement.
CGGGGATATAGATTTTGTAACCGCCGCCAATATAATGACCTGCAATTCCGCAAGCCAATGCACATACCCCAATTGTAATTACACGTTCCGGCCGCTGCATCAATCCACCTTTACATTGTACACCCAGCCCCTCTGCCCTTGCACGGGTATAACTTACCATCATAGAACCTATTAATGCAATAAAAGCAAAAAGAGAACTTAAAAAGTAATGATGAGATACCAGGTAGTAGCAAATCCCCAAAAAAAGAATCATTTCGCTATAACGGTCCAGCACAGAGTCATACATGGCACCAAACTTAGAACTCATGTTTCCCAAACGCGCCACCTGCCCGTCCAGCATATCAAATAAGCCGGCAAATAACACCAGTGCTCCGCCCCATCCCACAAAAGACATATCGCCCCGGTTGGTTTTCTCTGCACCAAAAATAAAGATTACAGCTACGCCGATATTTAAAAATAAGCCTATAGTAGTTACTGCATTTGGCGTAAGCCCAATTTTAATCAACCCCTTTACAAATGGATTAATTACCACATATATGCCTTGCTGTATACGATCACGAAATGTTAATGTTTGCATTTTATTTTTCTGTACGATGTATTAAAAATCAAATTTTACCCTCGCCCTGATACCATATTCAGATACCTCAGGATGATCCAGATAATTGAAACGTTTTACCAAATCTACACGTAAAACTTTAAAAATGTTACTTATCCCAACACTACCTTCAATATAAGGTGTTTTTTCGAGGGTATAAGTAGAGGCTACGCCAGCACTATTTGATGGAAAAGCCAATAATGAAGGGTCATTTGCAGGATCATTCTCTGATCTTATTCCTCCGTATAATGCTTTAAACGACATCGTTTCACGTAGTTTTAGCTTTTTTATCAATGGAATTTTATTGAAAAAGAAACCATTAAAGCTATGATCTATGTTTACGCTGGCATAATGATCACTAACAAACTCCAAAAAGTTCATCAGGTTATAAGAATCCAGTTGATAAGAGTATGTTTGGTTGGCACGGTGAATGCTCATTAAAGGGAATGGCACCTTACCAAAAATATTTCCTCCTTCTAAAGTAACATCTGAATAGCCAAGTTGCGATAAGTAAAAACGCTTATCAAAACGCCCTACCAAACTATGAAAGTCATATTCTCCACCTAAAACACCTTTAATTCCGGCAGTATACCTCAACGTATAAATTGGATACTTATCAATAATCGGAACTCTGTATATTTTACCCTGGTAAAATTTCTCATTAGGTGCATAACGTAAGTTTAAGCTCAATTCAGAAGTTGTAATCTGATCAACTGTATTTAATGCATTATTTACCGTGTTTCTATAATATAAAGAACCTGCAGGGCTTTGTGTCCACTTACGGGCAATCACTTCATAAGAAAAATGATTTTCAAACTCTTTAACATAGTTTATTTTATAGAAGTCGTTATACAATAAAGTATTGTTTTGTCCGCGTTTAAAAGACAACAAGAAGTTATCTTCCTGCACAAACTGCAAATCCTGTCCCGGAATTTTTGTATCCCGCTGGAAACTTCCCCTAATGTAATTTTGCGGAAATGCATAAATAGATTTGTTATTCAGCGAATAGGTACCACTAAAAAAGTATTTCCATTTCTCATCTTTAAATCCATAAGCGCCATAGGTTTCAAAATAATAGCGTTTGCTCAATTCCGGAGTGGTTCTTCCACCCAGTCTAAGACGAAATCCTTCAACATTGTTGAAACTGTAAAAAGTATTTACTGGTCCAACTTCAAATGGACCAAAGTTTTTATATCCCGCAAACAGGAGCGTTACCAAATCTGCAGTTCTTTTAAAAGATGGAATGGTTTGCAAAGTATCAATGTTCTTGTAAATATTAGTATTTGCAAGCACGCTTGAATCCCGCTGAACACTCCAGAACAGATCTGACTGTTCTTCAGCCTTTGGTGCAATAACCATACTAGGGCCAGCAAATAAAGTATCAGCCTGCGGCTGGTTGATCTTATAGTCTCTAATAGATACCGTACGCTGCCCAGTAAAACCACCCCCTTTATTTTTACTGATCCCAAAATCGATAACCAAATTTGTTTTTGACAAATGATAGCGCCCGTCCGGATTTTTTTCAAAATCTAATTTCGCCTCCAAGGCACGTACAAAATTAAGGTTCACATTTTTATTCACGGTAAGGTAGGCATCCTGAACGGCATAGTTTCCGTCCATGGTAATATACATCTTACCTTCAAACAAAAGATCTGTATTATTTCTCGGAATAAAAGAAAGCTCTATTAGATTAGGCTGATGATCCTTTATGGTATCTGTAATAAAAAATTTATAAAAGGTTGGAGATGCATCTGCAATAGGACTCAAAAATTGATTACTAACCAGCGAAATGTTACTTTCATAGATATTGATATCAGCATACATCCGTTCAAAGTATTTACTTAAACCTTTGGTATCAATAAATTTGCTGTCATAATTTACATGCTTATCTCCTGTTAAAATGGTTTTCTTTTTTTCAGGAGATTTTTGAAGATAATTTTGAGAAACCTTCTCTTCCATATATACAGGAAGGGTTAGCTTACCACCAATCTTTGTAGAATCCTGCTCCTCAAAAAGAAACTGATAATTTTTAAAGATCCTTTTATTTTTAAATTTATCAGATAAATTACTTAACGAGAAAACCATCTGCTCATATTGCTGATACTCTACCTGATCGTAGTTCTTGTTCTGGTTTTTAGCCCTGTTTTCAATTACCTTCCTGATCAGTTCTACCGCCGGATTGTTTTTATTTCTATAAGCCGGACGTTTGTTAGAAGTTATCGTTACTTCAGTAAGACTTTGAGCTTCAGATTGAAGTCTGATGTTTAAGATTTGACTTTTACCTGGTTCAACCGCAACGTACGAGGTCTTATAGCCTACGTAACTTACCTGGAGCTGATCATATTTTTCACTTGTAGAAATGGTGTACTTCCCATCTGCATCTGTCCTTGTTTTAATGTCAGTTCCCTTAAACAATACCGTAGCATATGGAACGGGATCTTTATCGGCGGCATCAGTAACAACCCCAGAGATCAGGGTTTGCTGAGCGTAACTTTGCAAAGCAAACAACGGCAAAACGAATACCAGAAAGTATATTTTTTTGAGTTGATTTTTCATAACTATATAAATACAAATTTTTTCTGCATCAGGTAATTGTAACTAACCCCTACGGTGCAGGTAACTATGATTTTTGAAAGCAAATAATTTAAATGAAGATAATGGGTAACTATAAATACGCCACCTGTGGTAAGCAACAAATTACCAACCCATACTAAGATGTATCTTATGGCCTGATGGCTAACTTTGCGTTCCGTAGATTCAAATACCCAGTTGCGTCCCATTGCAAAATTCACAATGCCGCCGGCCGTTGTACCTAGCGCACTACCCACTACATACCAGATACTTAGAACCTGCGTACAGACTAATGTGGTAAGAAAGTCAATAATTGAGGCCGAAAGTGAGGCGACCTGAGCCTTTACAAAAGTGGCCACGCTATAGTATATTAAATATTAAAATAAAATGTAATACGATGTTCGCATAAACGCCGGCAAGCACATCATCAAACATCACTCCCCAACCTCCGGGCAGTGCTTCAAGGCGTTTAATATATAATGGTTTAACAATGTCAAAAAATCTGAAAAGTACAAGTCCTGCAAGCACATTACTTAACGTTACAGGAATCCACAACAGGGTTATACACATACCAGCAACTTCATCTATTACTACTCTTTGATGATCTTTGCCCCAAATTGTTTCAACAATATTTCCAGACCAAATGCCCAGCCCTGTTATAAAAGCTGTTATAACCAGCGAATAAAGATAATTGTCTGCTGTTCCAGGATTAAAATAGGACATAAAATACCAAACCAAACATGTAGCTGCTGCAGCTACAGTTCCTGCCCCTTTACCGATATATCCTATACCAAGGCTGGTTGATGTGATTTTATGGAACAACATTTTAATAACTAACTCATTTATATTGTCTAACTGCTATGATCAATTTAATCACACAGCAGCTCTTTTTATCCTATCGATTTCTCGAAGATTCTATATTTTTTATAAGGAACGCCCTTAATCGCAATAATCGCATTATTAACTAAATCATTATGCTCTAATGTCCAACCAGCCTCAGCATACTTTAATCCCTTAGCTCTATAGGCCTTAATAATCCCGCCATAAAGACATGCCTCTATACCAAGTTTACGATAGCCATCTATTACACCAAGAAGTAAAATTCTAATTCCTGTTACTTTTTTCTTACCAAACAGCAGTTTAAAGATACCTGTTGGAAATAGTCGGCCCTTTTTAATCTTAATTTGAATCTGGTTCATATCTGGAATTGCTGCTCCAAATCCAACCAGTTTACCATTTTGCTCTGCTACCAAACAAAAGTCAGGATCCAGTACCAATTTTAAATCTTTAGCCTGGTAATCAAATTCCTCATCATTTAAAGGAACAAAACCTGTATTCTTATCCCAGGCTTTGTTATAAATTTCACGAAGGCTTTCTGATTCCTTCTTGAAATTCTTCATATTAATTTTGCGAATGGTGATTTCACTTCGCTTTAAGCGCTCCTCCAACCTGTCCATCAACTTTACAGACCGGTCATCGTAATTATCTCCTTCAAATTTCCAGGCCAGCAGGTCCACTTGTTTTTGCAAACCGAAACCTGCAAGTAAATCGGCATAATAAGGTGCATTATAAGGCATCATCACTACTGGTGGAGAATCAAAGCCTTCAATTAGCAACCCGCATGATTCATTGGTAGAGAAATTTACAGGCCCCATCAACTTGTTGGTAACGCCTTTTTCTTTCAGCCATTTAACTGCGGTCTGCAACAACAGGTTGGCAGCATCCTGATCATTAATACAATCAAAAAAGCCAAAAAAACCATCACTGGTCGCATTCTGCGAATTGTAACTGTTGTTTAGGATCGCAGCAATTCTGCCTATGATTTTACCATTATCAAACAGTAGAAAACATTGCAGGGAAGAATGCTTATGAAACGGATGCGTTGTAAGCAAGTCCTTCTGAGCTATAAAAAGCTCAGGGACGTACATTGGATCCGCTTTATATAAATCGTGTGGAAAATCAATAAATGAGCCGAGTTCCTTTTTTGATTTAACCTCAACTATTGTTTTCATATGTTAACCTTAGCTGGCGTAAGTTGAACTTCAACTTCTTTAAAAGCCGCGGTCAATTTTTCAACAGCCTCATCAATTTGCGAAAAAGAGTGGGTAGCCATCAAAGAAAACCTGATCAGCGAAGAATCTGAAGGAACTGCAGGTGAAACAACCGGATTTACAAAAATCCCATTGTTGTGCAAAATATTTGTAATCAGGAATGTTTTATCGTTATCTCTGATGTAAACAGGAATAATCGGGCTATCAGTATGTCCAATATCAAAACCAGCATCTAAAAGCAACTTTTTAGCATAGTTTGTATTGTCCCAAAGCTTATCAATTCTTTCCGGTTCAGATTCAATAATATCAAGTGCAGCGATTACACTGGCAACAGCTGATGGAGGCATACTTGCACTAAACATTAAAGAACGTGCACGATGTTTAATATATTCTATAGTTTCCTCTGTACCGGCAATAAAACCACCAAGCGATGCAAGGGATTTACTAAATGTACCCATGATCAGGTCTACCTTATCATTAAGGTTAAAATGCGAAGCCGTCCCAGAACCATTAAAACCGATAACACCTAAACTGTGTGCATCGTCCATCATAATATTAGCACCAAATTCATCGGCTATCTTTACAATTTCAGGAAGATTAACAAGATCACCCTCCATACTAAAAATACCATCAGCAACAATAAGCTTAGCGGAGTCTTCAGGGAGTCTGCTCAATTTTTTACGCAAATCTTCCATGTCATTGTGCGCATATTTAATAGAACGCGAAAATGAGAGGCGACTTCCATCAATAATAGAGGCATGGTCATACTCATCAAGTATCAGGTAATCATTTCTGTCCAGCAGACAAGAAATCACACCCAGATTAACTTGAAATCCAGTACTAAAAAGCACTGCAGACTCTTTACCTACGTAAGCAGCAAGTCTTCTTTCCAGTTCAAGATGAATATCCAGCGTACCATTTAAAAAGCGTGATCCAGCGCAACCAGTTCCATATTTATCAATTGCAAGCTTCGCAGCTTCCTTAATTTTTGGGTGGTTGGTTAATCCGAGATAGGAGTTTGAACCAAACATCAATACTTTCTTTCCATCTATAATCACCTCAGTATCCTGAGCAGATTCGATAGAACGAAAATATGGGTATAAGCCTTTTTTCTTGATTGCAGACGCATCTTGAAAAGATGCAATCCTATCATGTAGTTTTTTACGCATGCCTGAACTGTATAATTTTTACCTCAGATAGTTTCATTTATTTTTGTGTAAGCCCTGTATGTAATGCACACAGATTATTCGGTTGACCTAATATATTAAAAATATGTTAATTTAACATGAAACAAAAGTAATTCATTTCCCACACATCCGCAACATCACAAAATGCCTGTTTTAATATATTGAAATCAAATTACACAAAAATGTTATAATGATTGACTAAATTCAATAATGAGTCAAAAATACAAATTGTACTCAATTATATCAGAATATTTACTGTAATGAATCAAAAAATTACACGCTTATAACAACAAAACGCTAAAATGAAAACCTGATTTTCATTCCGCCATTCGTTAACCTGAGTTCTTCCTGAGATAATTTACCTAATGGCACCTTTATAAAAGGTTCTAGCACAAAATTATACCTAGAAAAAACCTGCTGTTTTCTCCCAACAGAAAAATTCAAGAAACCTACATAGCTATTTCCATTCAAGGTATTTGATGCAGGCTCAATATTCTCCCCTACCAGGTACGCAGTTGAGGTAAAAGATTGTCCGGTATTTGCATCTAAAGAACTTCTGGATACCGGCATAGAAGACAAATAACTATTATCCCTTTTTTCATTTAGCACCGTAAAATAAGATACACCAACAGAGGTGTAAAAATGGCTGTTCACATTATAAGTTAAGGCTATGGGAATATCTATTGCACTAATATTGGTTGCAGAAGAGGTTAACTGCCTTGTGGGTGATAGCGATGATACAGTTGAGCCCTGGTCAAACCGCCTGCTGGCATCTAACTGCATAAAGGCAATACCCGAGCTCAAAGAAAAGGATTTGGATAATTTAAATGCGGTGCTTAATCCGGCTCCCATATTCAAATTTGAATTTGTCATCGTTGGCAATAACTCTACACCAAAATCCCAATTGGATTCCTTTTTTGTATTTTTTGCAGATTTTACCACATCATGCTGTTCGCTTTCCCTTTTTAAAAAATCAATGAAACGCTCTTTAGCTGCAGTATCCGTATTGTACCGATCTGTTCCCGCAATCGCTTTATTTTTCACGATAGGTTTCGTTGTATGGTATGGAAGAGTATCCATAACATCGGGTAGTATAGCAATGCTGGTATTTATAGTATCCTGCAAAAAACGCTGCAAAGGTATTGCCCGGGCTGGTTTTAACTTTCTTTTTAAGGCTTGGCTTTTTAAAACTTTATGTTCGTCTGTCGTATTCTTTAAATCTACACTGCTTAAAGAACCTTTGTTATAAATGGTATGAGTAGTAAAAAGATCCTTTACTTCTAAAGGGATAAGCCACATCACCAATAGAAAAACTGCGGCAATATTAACCCATTTACCCCATCTAAAGAATGCAGGTGATTTTGGTTGGGCAAAAGCTTCCCAGGCACCGGGTTCATAGGCTTCCTCATACCCTTTTAAAAGTTCAGAAATTTCGGGAATCAACTCTCTTTTTCCTGGCTTATCCATCAGCACTCCATATTTTTTTTATACAGCTCCCTTAACTTTTGTTTTGCCCTGGTTAAATACGTTCTGCTTGAACTTTCAGGGATATGTATCATTTTAGCAATCTCATCGTGACTAAAGCCCTCAATCTCATATAAATTAAAGACGGTTTTATGTAAATCAGGCAAACGGTGCAAAAGCTTTAAAATATCCTCTACATGTAGCTTATCATCAACATATACATGATTTGTAGGATGCTCCGTGTATTCATCAACATAACTTAGCATAGTTTTATTTGATCTGATCCGGTCCAGCGCTGTCCTGGCCGTAATTCTGGCTAACCAAGATTTAAATGTTTTCTTAAAATCATCCAGCACATCATCGTGCTTAAAATCGTACATGTTCTTAAATGCTTTTATAAAACTATCATTTACAACCTCCTTAGCGGTATCCCTGTCTTGAAGGTACCGCATAGCAACCCCCATAAGATAGCCCCAGTAAAGCTTATAGATCCGCTCCTGTATTTTATTATCACGGCTTCCCAGGCCCTTAATAATTTCCCGGAATAGTATCTGATCATTATCCACGCTTCGCTAAGCCTATGTCTAGTTGTTAACCTTCATAACTTCTATAAACGCAGCATTTTTTACAAACGCTACAACCACCTGCATCTTTTTTTTTGCGACTGCATTTTTTGAAGGTGATTTACAATTTTAACAAATAATTGTAGCGTTTACTAAAAAACTGTCGTTTTGCCTACAAAAACATTTCATTAATAACACTTAAACAATTTAAAAATGAAACTCAACACTGTATTTTTCAACACGCGACTCACAAGAACATTTTTACTTACAGCAGCGGCAGGTATCGCCATTTTATTCAATGCCTGTAAACAAGATGATGTGGTGTATACCCCAACAATAGCAGCCCTTTCAATTGTGAATGCTTCCCCAAATTCACCATCGCTTGATTTTTACATCGACAACCAGCGGGTAAATACCAATGGACTGTTATTTGGTGATAAAATTGAATACCAAAGGGCATATCAGGGCAACCGCAATACTTCGGTAGCCGTTACTGGTGCACAAACTCCCCTCATCACTAAAACGATAAACCTGGTGGCGGCACAATACCACTCGCTGTACATTGTAGGAAACCAGGAGTCACTGGACTATGTGCTTCTGAAAGATGATGAAACAGATCCGGCGGCTACAAAGGCCAAAGTAAGGTTTGTTAACCTGTCTCCAGATGCGCCTGCTTTAAATTTAGAAGTTGTTGGAGACGCAACACCGTTTACCGACCTGGCCTATAAAGCCTTTACCCCTTTTAAAGATGTGACGCCTGCTACCGCTACGCTAAAGTTAACCAACAAAACAACAGGAGCTTTAGTAGCCACCCTGGAAAATGTTGAATTAAAAAAAGGCAAGACTTACACCATCTGGGCTAAAGGACTGGTTACAACCACCGTTGACGCACAAAAACTGTCTATTAAAGTAACAGAGCACGGTTAAGTCTGTTTCGCATTCTCATAAATGATAAAAACCATCGGTTATCCGATGGTTTTTATTTTTACTATCTCCTGCCCTGCCTTAATATAAAGGCGCCAAGCATTAAAGCAACTGATAATCCCGATATTCCAGGAAACAGTATAAATAAATATAAAAGTCCACTTACTCCAATAACGGCAAGAACAAATAACAAACCTTTTAAAGGACTTTCCATTTTAAATGCAGCAATAGCAGCAAACAAATAAAACGTAAACGCCATGATATATATAAACATATGCAAAGATGCCTTCTTTATGTTAATTTAATGTTAAGGATCGCTAAATATTTACGTTTTTGCCGTTTATTTAATCAGCGTCTCTTTGTCAGGCCTTACAATCATTCTTAGCGACTGATCCTTTGTCATATAGGCAACCATCCAGTTAGACAGCGTTTTAAGCCTGTTTCTATAATTGATAATGGACAATAAATGCACAAATAACCAGGCTACCCAAGCTATAAATCCATTAAAATGAATTTTAGGTGAAGGCAAATCAGCCACCGCCTTATTTCTTCCAATGATGGCCATAGAACCTTTATCATGGTACACAAAGGGTTTTAATGCCTCTCCTTTCAACCCTCTAATTAAATTCCTGGCCAAATTAATACCCTGCTGCAAGGCCACCTGTGCCACCTGCGGGTGTCCGTCTTTAAAATTAACATCCGTAGTCTGAATACAAGTATCACCAATGGCATAAATATTTTCTGTACCCAGAACCTTATTATACTCGTCGGTAATCAACCGTTTGCCACGACCATAACATTGCTCATCAACTCCTTTAAAAACCAAAGAGGTAACACCAGCAGCCCAAATTAAGGTTTTGGTCACAATGGTATCTCCATTTGCAAAATGTACGGTATCGTCAACATAGTCTTTCACAAGACTGTTCAGCAAAATTTTAACCCCCATCTTTGTCAGGGTGTCGTACGTATAACGCTGAGACTTCTCACTCATTGGTGTCAGTAAAGTCTTCACTCCGTCTACCAAATATACTTCACCATGAGAACCAATCAGTTCAGGGTAATCCCTCGGAATGATATTTTTTCTGATTTCAGCGAACATACCAGAAATTTCAACCCCCGTAGGTCCGCCTCCGGCAACCACAATGGTGAGCAGTTTTTTCCGTTCTGCCGGGTCCTTGGTTCTTGAGGCCATCTCCAGGCGCTCAAGCAAGGTATTCCTCATGTAAAGCGCATTTTCTACCGTTTTCATAGGTATAGCATTGTTCTTTACATTCTCCATCCCAAAATAATTGGTAGTAGTACCCGTAGCAAACACCAGCAAATCGTATTTTACCTCACCGGTGGTTAAAATCAACCTGTTTTCGCCCTGAATAACCTCTTCTACTTCTCCCATTTGAAAGGTAAAATTCTTTTTGCCCCTAAATAACTTCCTGAATGGATACGTGATATTAGATGACTCCAGATAACCCGTAGCAACCTGGTAAATAAGGGGAGGAAAAAAGTTATAATTATTTTTATCGATCAGCGTAATTTCAAAAGCGTCATTATCGGTGAGGTTTTTAGCCAGGTTTAACCCCGCAAAGCCACCACCAACAATTACAATCTTTTTAGATAGTTCAGACATTTTATTCTCTTTTATACAAGGCCATTCAGCCCATCAGTTTTTAATCGCTCTAACGTTTTCTTTGTATCTTCAAAACTCGTATGCTGAAAAGCTTTGATACCAAGTTTTTGTGCCGTATTCACAAACATCATCCGGTCATCAAAATAAACACACTGTTCTGCAGAAACCTGTGCTATTCCCATTGCCAGTTTAAATATGCCAGGGTCAGGCTTCCTCATTTTAACTTCACATGAAGAAATAAAAGCATCAAAACAAAGGTGTAATTTAAATTTTTCAACCCGGTAATCGTTCAGTTCTTTCCCTTCATTATTGATAGAAATCACCCTAAACCCGCAGTCTTTTTTCCATTCTTTTAACCAGGCCAGCATGTCCGGCAATTCTTTGGACTGGGCATAAATAAACTCTTTAAAATCTTCACGTGTAAAATCACGCGGATGGTTAAAGATCACTACATCCAGGTATTCGTCCAGTGTAATACTACCTATCTCATAAATGTTAAATACAAAGTTATGCAGGGCATTAACTTCGTCGTAATCCAAACCAAACTTAGAAGATGCTTCTTTCCTTGATTCGTGTCCCCATCCATTTGTAAGTAGTATCCCACCTATATCAAAAAACAATATTTTTAAATCTGCTTTCTTCATTCTTATTTATTTAGAACTTCTTTAGCGCGGTCTACAACATTGGCTGGTGTAAAACCAAAATGTTTATACAAATCTTCCGCCGGCGCAGACTCACCAAAAGTGGTCATACCCAAAATAGCGCCTTCATCAGTGGTATATTTATGCCAGCCCATCGGCGATGCCATCTCTACCGCCAAACGCTTACGGATCGCTTTAGGAAAAACCTCCTCTTTATATGCTGCATTCTGCTGCTCAAATAATTCCCATGAAGGCATGCTCACCACACGCGTAGAAATTCCGTCTTTTTCAAGAATTTCCTGTGCCTGCAAAATCAGCGCCACTTCAGAACCCGTGGCCATCAAAATCAATTCAGGCTTACTGCTGGATTCAGATAAGATATAAGCTCCTTTTTCAAGTCCTGTTGCCTTACCAAATTTATCCTGATCCAGAACAGGCAATGCCTGCCGGGTAAAGACCAGTACCGTTGGGCCTCCTTTTTTCTCTATGGCCACACGCCAGGCCTGTGCTGTTTCATTTGCATCCGCCGGCCTAATTACCGTTACATTCGGTATAGACCTTAAAGATGCAAGCTGCTCAACCGGTTGGTGTGTGGTACCATCCTCTCCAAGGCCAATACTGTCATGGGTATAAACAAAAATCGGACTCACCTTCATAATCGCCGCCAAACGGATCGGCGGACGCATATATTCAGAAAACATTAAAAACGTAGCGCCAAAAGGTATAATTCCTTTGGTTAAGGCCAGTCCATTTAAGGCAGATCCCATAGCATGTTCACGGATACCAAAATGGAAGTTACGTCCGGCCCTGTTTTCCGCGGTAAAAGAATCAAAATCTTTAAGGGTAGTTTCTGTTGATGGAGAAAGGTCTGCCGCACCGCCAATCAAGTTTGGCAAACTGCCCGCTATGGCATTTAACACTTTTCCTGAGGCTTGCCTTGTCGCCATCTTAGGTTCAGAAGCTTTAAAAGCAGGAAGCTGGTCTTTCCACCCTTCAGGCAACTTTCCGTCCCGGGCAAGTTCATATTCTGCTGCCAGTTCAGGATATTTCTTCCGGTAGTCTGCAAAGAGTTCGTCCCATTTTTTTTCATAGGTTATGCCTCTTTCGCCTTTTTCTTTATAATATTTAGCTACCTCTTTCGGAATATGGAAAGAAAGCTCAGGATCAAAACCAAAAAATTCTTTTACCAGTTTCAGCTCCTCAGCACCCAGGGGAGATCCATGTGAACCTGCAGTACCAGATTTATTTGGACTTCCATAAGCAATCAGCGACCGAACCCTGATCAGTGAAGGTTTTTGACTTTCAGCCTTCGCATTAATTAAAGCCAATTCTAAGGCATGGATGTCATTTGCGTCAGGTAAGTCCTGTACATGCCAGCCATAAGACCTAAACCGCGCACTTACATCTTCGTTAAAGGTAATATCTGTACTTCCTTCTATAGAAATGTGGTTGTCATCGTACAAATAAATTAAATTACCAAGCTGCAGGTGACCGGCCAGAGAAGCGGCTTCAGAAGTCACCCCTTCCATCATATCGCCGTCACTCACAATAGCGTAAACGTTGTAATTAAAAAGCTTGTAACCCGGTCTATTGTAACGCGCAGCCAGGTGTTTTTGTCCTATCGCAAAACCCACACCATTGGCAAAACCCTGCCCAAGCGGACCAGTGGTTACGTCAATACCCGGTGCCAGTCCATATTCAGGATGCCCTGCGGTTTTACTGTTTAGTTGTCTGAAATTTTTAAGGTCATCCAGCGATAAATCATAACCCGTTAAATGCAAAAAGCTGTATTGTAACATACAGGCATGACCCGCAGACAGTATAAACCGGTCACGGTTAGCAAAATCAGGATTTTTAGGATTATAATTTAAGAATTTAGACCATAAAACATGACCTAAAGGGGCAAGCGCCATTGCCGTGCCGGGATGTCCGGAATTTGCTTTTTGAACAGCGTCTGCAGAAAGTACCCTTACAGTATTTATAGCTAATTCTTCAATGCCTTTTGTATTCGATTCCATATTGATAAATGTAGTAATCACATACCGTGATTATGTGTTTAAATGTCTATTTAACATCTAAAATTCAAAACAGTTCAAATACTTTTAAAAAAGAAGAAAGAATTAATCTTTCTTCTCCAAAAATGTCATATAAAATGCTGCAATAGCAATAATCGCACAAATCGGAGCTAAAATTAATATGATTTCTTTATTTTGTAATACCGTGCAAATTGTCATAATTCAAATTTTTCATGAAGGTATATAAAATTTGATATTTATCAAATAAAATCTGTTTTCTATACCAGCTAGTTCATTTGAAGTTCGGCTTGCTGCTCTGCCATCAACTCCTTAAAACCCTTACCCTCAATCTTAAAATTGGCAAGTTCACCAGGTCCAACCTCAAATAAAATTTCAAGCTTCCTCACCGTTTCATAGGGAATGTCACTTTCGTCATCCAGCAAAAGATTGCGATAGTTATTAAAGGTATTAATTGACTTGTCAATCACCTTCGGGATAATCTTCGTCATAAACTTATACTGTCTGACAGTGAGGTTATCCATACACTCATGAATTTTGTATTTGTACATTTTTTTATGTGTTTTTAATTACTCCAAAATAGTCAAAATCAAAAATTTAAACGTAGTTCGTTGCTAATATAGCACGAACAACAAACGAATAATTACACAATGAGGGGATTGGGTTTGCAATGTTAAATACAATATTTAATATTTCCATCAAAAAAAAAATATTTAGCATCCTATTGTCCATAGCAACTGCAATTATAGGGTTTATAAATTCAAAATTATGGTCCCGGCCCAGCTATCTTCAAAATATACCTAATACTAAGTAGAAGGATTTTATTTTTAAATCCTTCCATAAACTTTCAGCCATTCTATCAGTTTTCTGGAATATCCCCGGTAATTTTTGGCATTACTCAGGCACCATGACCAGTTGCCAGCATTAGATGCCGGAATATTCATCCTGCTCTGCTCAGACAAGCCAAGCAAGTCCTGAATCGGTATCATTACCAACCTGGCGCAAGAGGCCATTGCCGTTTTTATCAATACTTCATGAACGTTGTACCTGTTCACTTTTCCTGCATATAATTTTAAACGCTGCCGCCCATCCTTATCGAGGTCATTTTTGTACCAGCCAACTGTCGTATTGTTATCATGCGTACCGGTATAAGCTACAAAATTAACCGATTCATAATGGTACGGAATGTGAACTGAACTGGCAATATCTTCACCAAAGGCAAACTGCAGCACTTTCATTCCCGGCAAAGCAAATTCATCTCTCAGCAAATAAACATCGGTATTAATCTCACCTAAATCCTCCGCTACAAAAGGAAGTTGCGGAAACCTTGTTTTCAGCAGCCTAAAAAATTCTGTTCCCGGTCCGGCTTTCCAGCTTCCATTTTTGGCGGTAAGCTCAGTAGCCGCCACCTCCCAGTAATCTACAAATGCCCTAAAATGATCCAGCCTTAACAAGTCGTACAGTTTCAAATTCATCGCTATTCTTTCCAGCCACCATTTATATCCGGTACTTTTTAAGGCTTCCCAATTGTAAACAGGCATGCCCCACAACTGTCCCTCCGCATTAAAGTAATCCGGTGGTACACCTGCAATGCCTGCCGCCTGTCCATCCCCATCCAGTTTAAAAAGGTTGGGGTTCGCCCATACATCCGCAGAATCATGACCTACATAAAATGGCAGGTCGCCAAACAACTGAACGCCATTGTGCCTTGCGTACAATTTTAACAAGCCCCACTGCTCAAAAAATACAAACTGTTTCCATTTCACCTTTTTAATTTCAGCAGCATTGTTTTGCTCAAATGTTTTAAGTGCCTTTGCGTTCCTCAATTTATATTGCTCAGGCCATTTGTACCAGGGTTCATTTTCAAAATGAAGCTTTAAGATACTATACTTTGCGAAATCAGCTAACCAATGGTCTTCTCTCAAGCAAAAGCGTTCAAATGATTTCTTCATTTGCGCATCATCACTATTCAAAAAGTTTTCATAAGCCAAATCAAACATCTCTTCCTTCAAAGCACCTGCAGACTTAAAGTCTACCGCATTTTTCCTTGCCTTTTTATTTAATTTCAACCAGTCTTTGCCAAGTAAGTTCTGCTCGTAAAGCAAATCCGGACTAACCAGCCAAACATTGCCGGCCATGCTGGATACTGAACTGTAGGGCGAGTAGCTTTGCGCTTCCCCAATAGGGTTTAAAGGCAAAAGCTGCCAATACCGCTGGCCGCTCCTACTCAGAAATTTGATAAACTTCCTGGCTTCTTTGCCAAAATCGCCAATTCCATAGTCAGAGGGCAAAGAGGTAATGTGCATCAGGAGTCCAGCACTTCGCTTTTCTGCCCTTGTATTCATTTTTAACACCGCAAGCGGAAAATCCTGAAAGACTAAATTTGCGGCAATCGTACGTTCATATGCTTTACCAGTCCCCCCATCAATTAAATTTTCCCAGGTTTCAGGTGCATAGTCCGGAAGTATAATGGTGGTGTCTTCCCAGTTGGCCTCTAACAGTTGATCGTATTGCCCATTCAGCATAGCAGCCATATGTAAGGCTACCGCAGTAACTACCCAGTCGTCTCCATGCCGTCTTGCAAAAGCAAAAACATTTGAGGCATAATTTCCCTTAACTTTCAAAGGAATGTATGCTCCATGCAAGTACAGATCGGGTTTCAACTTACGTTCCGCAAGCAAGCGTTGTGTCAGTGCCAGTTTAATCGATCCCTGATACCGCTCTGCCCAAAGTTGTGTTATGGCTGCAGAGGGTTCAATTTTCTTTAGTAATTTAAGCCGATGTGCATAATCAACAGCGCTCCGGTTGTCAGGGTCTACAAAACTCAAATCCCATAATTCATTTCCCTGATACACATCGGGCAGTCCGGGAAGCATAAATTTCAAAACCAGTTGAGATAACGAATTCAATATACCAAAATCTGATACCTTGCGGTGAAAGGCACAAAAGCTGGTCCAAAAGGCACTGTTTTTATCCAGCAGTCCCAGGGCAAAATCAGTGGCCTGCTCTTCATAAGCTAAATTTGGCTCAGCCCAGTCAGAATGCTGTTTTCCTTCCCTCAAGGCTTTTTCAAGATATTCTTTCAGGCGCTCCGGATAATTCAGCGGCTCGTTACCCGGCATTGGATAACTGCCAATCAGCGTCTGAAAAATAAAATATTTATCATTATCAGTTAGAGGAGATTCCCCGGCCGTAGCTGGCAAAATCGAAAACCAATAGCCAGCATTCTCCTTCCATTCCTCTTCAAGATCGCTCAATACATTTAACCTGGCCCTAAAATCTTCCCCCCGTTTGGTATCATGTGTCGCCGTAGTAGTCATGCTCAAAGGCCAGTATTTTTGGCGTAACTTCATTTGCTGATGCATGTCCCTGGTAGAAATCCCAAAACCATCGGGGGCATCGCCCACCTCATTATGGGCTATAAAGTTTTGGTAAGTATACATCAGCGTATCTTCTACCCCTTTAGCCATTAGCGGACCGGCAAATTGCATGCAGCGCATGTAAAAGTTTAAGGCCTGCGCAGATCCTGCGCCCTCTTTGGTATTCAGCCAAATCTCCTTTAGCACTTCTGCTACGGGCTTTAGCTGTTTTTCCTGCGCAATATCGTCCAAAATCTTTTCCACTGCCTTGCGTTCCCATTTTTCAAGAGGAAAAGCATTGCCGTAAAACCTGTACACCGGACAGCGAACCAGAAAAGCCGCAATAGCTTGTTTTATCGATTCAGGTTGCTGAACTTTCAGTTTTTTAATTTCATTTACCTCCAGCGCGGTAAATAATTGATACAAATGCTCCAATTCGCCCTGCATATGGTCAAAAAGCACCGCACTTTTTTTCTCAAAAATCTGCGTTTCAACTTTCTTTCCATCGCCTGTCAACTGAACATACAAGTGCTTAAAACCTTTCTTTGCCTTTCCGTTGGTAAACAGGTTATTTATTAGCGCCAGCATCTCGTAGCCTGTATTTCCCTGTGTTGGCCATTCCTGAGGCATAGGTTCCTCTTTTTCCAGGATTTTTTCTACCACCAGGTATACCTCATCGCCAACCATTTGTCTTAACCGATGTAAATAAGCCTCCGGATCCTTCAGCCCGTCAATATGGTCAACCCGCAGCCCCTGAAATAAACCCTTTGCTACCAATTGCTGTATATAAGCATGGTAGGCTGTAAAAGTTTCCTCTTCCTGCATGTTCAAACAGATGAGTCCGTTTACCGTAAAAAAACGCCTGTAATTAATCCTTTCGTTCGTCTCCTGCCAGTTACAAAGCCTGTAATGCTGCTTATGCAATATGGCTTTCAGTTCATCTGTATTTTTATTTATCCGCTCTATTTCCGCTTTATTTAAATCCGCTGGCGCGAGGCTAGCCGCATTTACCGGCCAGGAATTTCCAGCATAATCAAGGTAGGGTTTCCCCTTTTTTAGTAGCAGCTTCAGTTCTTTATTTTCCAACACCTGTTCCAGATCCCCGCCCAAAAATGGAACCATCAAAGGGCTGTCCTCTGCAGCCCAATTGATGTCGAAAAAGGAAGCATACGCTGAAGCAGCACCATTTTCCAGCACATCCATCAGCCAAAGGTTATTGGAATGATAAGCCATGTGGTTGGGCACAATATCCTGAATCCAGCTGATGCCCATTTTTTTCAACTTCATGGCAATCCTTAGCAAATCTTCTTCCGTGCCTATCTCCGGGTTAATCCTTAACGGATTGGTCGTATCATAGCCGTGCACACTTCCGGGTACCGCTTCAAAAATTGGCGATGCATAAATGGTTTGAATCCCAAGGCGCTGCAAATAAGGGAGGATAGCTTCAAAATTACTGAAGTTAAAATTAACGTGGAACTGAACTCTGTAAGTAGAAACCGGATTAAACATATGAATTTGGATTGACGTAAATTAAAATAGACTGTGCTTCAAGAAAACTGCCATCTCCGGCAGCACCCCATTCTGCAGCGGCAGAATCAAAGATCCTGATCCAGTTTTTTTCCTCACCGGGCAGCTCAATATGCCGGCGCTGATGAGAAAAATTCAGCAGACAGACTACCCGCTGGCTACCCTTCCAGCGGGTCAGGGTTAAACAATTATCCGCTTCCTGCGCAACTACCTCCAGGCAAGTCCTGTCCGTGTTTCCCAACGCAGGATATTCCTTCCGCAAGGCAATCAAGGCTTTGTAGTAGTTTAAAATGCGCAAATGCTTTGGATCTTTCGTTTTCTCCCAATCCAGTTTAGATTGGTTAAAGGTCAGTTCCGATTGAGGGTCCGGAGTTTCGCCATCAGCATGAAAAGCCGCAAATTCCTTTGCCCGCCCCTGCTGAACGGCTTTAATCAATTCAGGATCTGTGTGACTGATAAAATAGAGAAAGGGATTGGTTTCTCCCCATTCTTCCCCCATAAACAGCATCGGCAAAAAGGGACTGCACAATACGGCCGCGGCCATAAGTTTCTGTAGTTCAAAACTAAACAACACCGTATTCCGCTCACCAAACTTACGGTTGCCAACCTGGTCGTGGTTTTGAGCAAAAACAATAAACTGTTCACCGGGACAATGCTGCGCCTTATTTCCAAAAATCTTCTTTCGGTGGGGAGAATAGATCCCATCGTATACATAGGCATCGCGATAGGCCTTGGCTAGCTGCCCTACGCTTTTAAAATCTTCGTAATAACCTGTTGCAGGCTCCCCGGAAGTAACCCTTAAGGCATGATGAAATTCATCCAGCCATTGCGCATCCATGCCAAAGCCCCCTTTCTCCGGTACATCTATAAAACGGGTATCGTTAAGGTCAGATTCTACCATCAAATAAACACATTTACCAGATTCCTGCATCCAGCTGTCGGTTGCAGCTCTCAGTTGCAGCAAGAGGTGTTTTGCACTAAAATCCTTAATGGCATGCACCGCATCCAGCCTTAAGGCATCAATATGAAAATCCCTAAACCACATCAGCACATTTTCAACTACAGCATTACGCAGGCCGTCGCAAAACTCGTCGTCATAATTGATGGCACTGCCCCAGGGAGTTTTATATTTATCCGTAAAAAAAGGGCCCAGTTTGTCAAAATGATTTCCTTCCGGCCCAACATGGTTATAAACCACATCTAAAATTACGGCCAGGCCTTTCTCATGACAACAATTCACCAGCTGCTGCAATCCTTCCGGCCCTCCGTAAGCCATATGTACGGCAAACGGGTAAACACCATCGTATCCCCAGTTCCGTTCTCCCGGAAAGGCGCATACAGGCATCAGTTCAATTGCGGTGATACCAAGGTCAACCAGATGATCTAATTTATCCGCAATACCCGCAAAAGTACCTTCAGTGCTAAAGGTACCCGCATGCAGTTCATAAATAATATAGGTATTTAATTCAGGATTTGTCCAATGTTGGTCTGTCCAGGAAAATGCAGCAAGATCCACAATTTGAGAAGCCCCATGAACCCCTTCAGGCTGGCATAATGACATCGGATCAGGGAATTCTTCGGTATCAACCATCAAAAGATAACGATCTCCTGGTTTAGGTAAATCTGTGTTCAGCAACCATTCGCCATCATGACCTTTATCAAGGTACAAACTAAATTTTTCAAATTTAAGGGCTACCTGCTGTGCATAGGGTGCCCAAAGGTTGCAATGTGTTGTACCGAAAGAATAATTAACCATAAATGCCGGGATCGTTGATTTACCAACCAACAATCCCGGCATTCATCTTGTTTTAAAGTATCTTTAGTATTTAGCTTAAAGAAGCCTCTAAACTAATATCTATTGCAGCATAAGCTTTACTTACAGGGCAGTTTTCCTTCGCGCCTTTCGCAATTTCCTGAAATTTTTCATCTGTAATGCCAGAAATAGTTGCTTTTAGAACCAGGTGAGAACCAGTAATCACACCGTTATCAAGGGTAATGGTAGATACCGTTTCTAAAGATTCCGGGTTAAAACCAGCTTCAGTAAGGTCCAGACTTAATTTCATGGTAAAGCAGCCTGCATGTGCGGCAGCCATTAACTCTTCCGGATTTGTACCTACACCATCAGCAAAGCGACTTTTAAATGAATACTGAGTCTGATTCAAAGTATTGCTCTGTGTGGTGATGTGCCCGGCACCATCATTAATTGTACCGTTCCAAACGGCGGTTGCGTTACGTTTCATAGTTTTTTTTATTAGGAGTTCAATTTAAGTTCTTCTACCTCCAGGTTTAATACTGCTGTAGTTTGTGTTCTAATTTCCTGGCTCAGCTTTGCGTCCGCTAAAAGTGATAAGCCATAAGAAGGAACCATTTCCTTCAATTTTTGTTTCCACTCCGGCGTATTAATTTTATCTTTAAAACAACGCTCCATTAAACTGATCATAATCGAAACAGCGGTAGAAGCACCCGGAGAAGCGCCCAATAACGCCGCAATAGAACCGTCTGCAGCAGTCACTACCTCTGTACCAAACTCTAATATCCCACCACGCTTTGCGTCTTTTTTAATGACCTGTACACGCTGACCAGCAGTTTCCAGTTCCCAATCCTCCATTTTTGCTGTAGGCAAATAATCTTTCAATGCTGTTAAACGGTCTTCAGGCGATTGCTTTACCTGATCAATTAAATATTTAGTCAGCGGAATGTTGTCCAGTCCGGCCGAAATCATCGGCACAATATTGTTCAGTTTTATAGAGAGCGGTAAGTCCAGCAAAGACCCGTTTTTCAAAAAGCGCGTAGAAAAGCCTGCATAGGGCCCAAACAATAAAGCTTTCTTTCCGTCAATCATGCGGGTATCCAAATGGGGTACAGACATCGGTGGCGAACCCACTGCGGCCTTTCCATATACTTTGGCATTGTGTTGTGCTATAATCTCCGGATTGGTACATTTCAGCCATTGCCCGCTTACAGGAAAGCCTCCAAACCCGTTACCTTCCGGAATTCCGGATTTTTCTAATAAAGGTAAAGAGCCTCCACCGGCACCAATGAAAACAAATTTTGCTTTCACCTTTTTCTTTTCACCGCTTGCTTCATCTCTCACCACAAGTTCCCACAAACCGTTACGCTTTTTAAGCCTGCGTACATCGTGGTTAAAATACATGTCTACGTTTTCCTTTTTACGCAAATCGTCAAACATCTCCCTGGTCAATGCGCCAAAATTTACATCTGTACCCAAAGCCATTCTTGTGGCGGCCACTTTTTCTTCCGCATCCCTGTCCTTCATCACCAATGGCATCCATTCTTTCAATACCGCCTGGTCTTCAGAATATTTCATACCCTCAAACAGAAAACACTGCTGAAGTGCCTCGTAACGTTTCCGCAAATAATCTACATTGTCCTTTCCCCATACAAAACTAATGTGAGGAATGCTTTTAATGAAGGTAGCAGGTTCGCCAACCTGTTTATTTTTCACCAAAAAAGACCAAAACTGTTTGGATACCTCAAAAGATTCGGCAATCGCTACAGCTTTCTTGGTTTCTACAGAACCATCAGCCAGCTGTGGCGTATAATTTAATTCGCAAAAAGCAGAATGACCTGTTCCGGCATTGTTCCAGGCGTCAGAACTCTCTGCCGCAGCTACATTTAACCGCTCATAAACAGCAATGGTACTGGCAGGCTCAAGCTCCTTCAGCAAAACACCTAAAGTGGCACTCATGATGCCTGCACCTATCAAAACTACATCAACAACCTGGTCTGAATTATTGTTATTACCCGTCATATTTTTATTTGAATGCTGTAAAATTACAAAAAAACACCTACAGCTTGTTACTCGAAAAGAAGATTTACATTGTGTGTTTAAAACTCAATATCACTGAACCATTTTTGGTAAATCGTATCGTAAGTTCCATTTTCCCGCATTAGTTTCAGGGCATCATTAAATTGCTGTTTCATCTGCAAATCACCTTTTTTCATGGCTATCGCATAATGAGATTCCGTCTCCGGCAAAAACATGCCTATTTTCAATTTTTTGTTTTTCTGCAAAAAACCGCCCGCAATGGGCGAATCGTCTACCAGCAAATCAATTTTTCTGGACAACAATTTACTATACAGCTCCCGGTTGGTTACCGCATGCACCATGTTGTTATTGGGGAAACGGGTATGCACATAACGTTCGGCCTCGGTGGCTTCCCTTACCCCTATGGTTTTATTCTTCAGGTCTGCAATGCTATCTAAAGAATCTTCATGAAAAACAACGGCACTGAGCCTAAAATGCAGGTAAGGTTCACTAAATTCAAGAATATGTTTTCTTGAATCCGTTACCGTAACGGCAGAACAAATCATGTCCAGTTCTCCCTTAAAAAGCTTCTCCAGGATATTTTGCCATAAAGAAACCTCATATTGGATCTCCAAATTTAAATGATCGGTTATCGCTTTCAATAAATCCACCTCAAATCCTTCAAATTTATCCGAATGGTAATCCGAATGCATTGGAAATGGAGCTGCTGAGTCTAAACCTACTTTTAATATTTTTTTTGGAGCCATTTTGTAAAGGAGAACGTGTAAAAATGGAAAATAATCCTGCTAACTTAACTATTTTTAAGAGTTTCTGCAAAAATACGATAAGAATCCAGCTTAGCCTGCTGATCAAAAATATGAGAAGTCACCATCACTTCATCTATATCGGTTTGATTCAGAAAGTGCTGCATATCCGCTTTAATGGTCTCCGGGCCTCCAATAAAAGAAACGGCCAGCATCTGGCTCACGGCTTCTTCTTCCTGTAATGACCAAATTTCGTCCATATGGTCTACAGGAGGTGGCAGCAGCTTTCTTTTACCAGTAACCACACCCATAAAAAATTGCTTCAAGGAGGTCGCCAAACGCTCTGCCTCGGCATCGCTTTCTGCAGCCACTACATTTACGCAGGCCATTACATAAGGTTCTTTAAGATGATCTGAGGGTTTAAAATGCTCACGGTACAGGTTTATAGCGGTTAAAAACTGTGCCGGGGCAAAATGGCTCGCAAAAGCATAAGGCAATCCCATTGCAGCTGCTAACCTGGCGCTATCTGTACTGGAACCAAGAATCCAGATGGGAATATCCAATCCCTCTCCTGGCACAGCCCTAACCTGACTGTTCATATTTTCCTCAGAAAAATAAGCCTGCAGTTTTAACACATCTTGTGGAAAATTATGTGCGGCATTAAAACGGTCTCCCCTGATGGCCATTGCCGTCACCTGATCAGTGCCCGGAGCCCTGCCCAAACCCAAATCAATGCGGTCCGGGAACAATGAAGCAAGGGTACCAAATTGTTCCGCAACAACCAGGGGCGAGTGGTTAGGCAACATAATGCCACCAGATCCAACCCTGATAGTGCTCGTACCATTGGCAATATAACCAATAAGTATGGAGGTGGCAGAACTGGCCACACTAATCATATTGTGGTGTTCTGCAAACCAATAACGCTTATAATTTAAGCTTTCAGTATGTTGGGCCAGCCGTAAACTGTCTTTAAAAGTATCTGCCGGGGTTTTGCCTTGCACCACTGTGGCCAGGTCCAAAACGGAATATGGAAGTGCTGATAATAATTTTGTACTCATGAATAAAAATTTTAAAGGGCAGTTTTAAGGGTAAAGAAAAACTTCGCCCCTTTTCCAACAGTACTTTCTACCCAGATGTTACCGCCGTTGGCCTCCACAAATTCTTTGCAGATCACCAGGCCTAAACTGGTTCCTTTCTCATTATTGGTACCGTTGGTGCTCACATTATCAATGCCAAATATTGTTAGCAACCTGCTGCTTTCAATCCCTATGCCATTATCCTGCACACAAAATTTCATGCGCTCAATTTTACCTTCAACCAACACTTGCTCTGCCCATACCACTACAGCGCCCCCATTTGGGGTAAACTTGATGGCATTAGAGACCAGGTTTCTACAAATAAAGTCAAAATGGTCTGCATCTGCCAGCAACCTGACATCTGCTGACAGCTCATTGCTAATGGTAATAGATTTTTCTTCTGCCGTAGCCTGCAGCGCCTGTAAATTACGTTCCAGCAAATCCAGCGCATTAAACTCCACCTGGTTAATTAAAATTCCCTTCAGCTGCATTTGCCCCCATTTAAGCAATAGGTCAAGCGTCTCCATAGAGGTACTGCAGTTCAGGGCCAGTTTCTTCATGATCATCTGCTGTTCTTCTTCCGTCAACATCCCCTCGTTAATCAGGTCCAATACATTCAAAATTGAAGCTATCGGCGACCTTAAATCATGTCCCAGAATCGAAAAGAGCTTATCTTTTACGTTATTTGAAGAACTGAGCGCGGCATTAGATTTATTCAGCAGCAAATTCAGTTTCCGCACTTTAATAAAGTAAAAACCTAAAAAACTAATGATCACTACCGTACAACTCAAAATCACAATGAGGATCCTTCTTTCCAGCTTTTGCTGATTGTTTAAGAATTTTAATTCCTGCACATCTGCTTTAGATTTCCCCAGTTCATACTGGGCCTGAAGACTGGAAATTCTTTCAGAGATCTCTTTATAATAAAAACTATCGGCAATGGTATATTGTTGCTGCTTGGCCAAATAGGCTGCCTTGTAGTCGCCAAGTTCACTTTGCAAGCCTGCAATCACATCCAAAAGTTCCAGTACTATTTTATTGGCTTTTTTTTGTTTGGCCAAACTTAAAGCCTGATCAAGGTAGTTTAAAGCCACCAGCGGATTTCTACGTTTGTAGCATTGGGCAAGCCCTTTTAAACTCCCCACCTCGCGTATAAAATTATGGATCTCCCTTGATTTCTTTAAGGCATCTTTATAAAGTTTGATCGCCATCGCCGAATCACCCGAATCAAAATATACCCTTGCAAGGTTATTCGTCATGGAAATGTGCAGGCCCATCATCTCTTTGGTATTACTCAAACCTATGCCCTTGGTCAGGTAAGCTTTTGCCGCAGCATAATTCCTCATTTCGGTATAACACACGCCCATGTCATTGTACATATTCAGGGTGATGTTAAAGAAAGGGACTTGCTCACTTAATTGCTCGGCCATTTTGTAGTAAACAAGGGCCTTGTTAAAATTCTTTTGATGCGCGTAAACTTCCCCTAGCGTTACATAAGCTTCCATGATGCCTGCTTTGTTCTTCGTTTTTTCGCTCAGCTTCAGGGCTATAAAAAAATAAGCAATGGCCTTATCGTAATTCCCTTTTCGGTTTTCTACCACCCCCAGTCTCACATTAAGTTTGCTTACCCCGCTATAAATCTTTAATTCCTTATACAATTCAAGCGCCCTAAGGTATTTCTGCCTGGAATCGTTAAAATTCCCAAGATTGTCATCAATCATGCCCATTTGGTGCAGCATTTTCGCTTCGCCTTCGAGGTCATGGTTTTGAACGGAATGTTTTAAACCCAATTCAGCATAATAGCTTGCAGAATCAGGATTGTCGTACCGGTAGTGTTGAATCAATTTCTCATATCGGTCTATCACAGAAGCTTCAGCTGCTTCCTTAATTTGTGCAAGGCCATCTGGTAACAAAAACAGAAAAGCGATGACAAATGAAACCGGAAATGGTATTTGAAACATAGGCTAAATTTGGTATCCCGAGGTATAAGGTATCAAAGTTAAAACTTTAGCTATGGTATAACAAAGCCTTAAAAATATATTTCAGTGGCATGACTAATGCCTTGTACCGGCTTTAACTTTAAACACATGCAAAAGTTGTGGAAATATCGCATCCATAGTCTCTTCCACTCCTTTTTTAGAACCGGGCAAAGTCAGCACCAATGTATTGCCTATAAAGCCCGCCAGGCCTCTGGATAACATAGCATAAGGCATCCTGGCCTGCCCATAAGCACGGGCCGTTTCCATCACACCCGGAATGGTCCGCTCCAGTAAAGGACCTATGGCATCAGGTGTAACATCACGCTCGGAAAGGCCGGTTCCACCTGTAAAAATCAACAGTTGGTACGGCCCGGCAGATAAGGCCCTGGCTTTGTTCTGGATCTGCTCAAAATCATCCGGAATCACTTCATAGACCAGGGTTTCTATGCCATATTGTTCCAATTTAGCGATCACGGCTTTTCCAGAAGTATCCAATCCCGCATCCTGCGAAACGGTATCCGAACAAACCACCACTGCTGCTTTCAAATTGGTAAAAGGACCTTTTAAAAAGTCAGTCTTGCCACCAGATTTTTCCCTTAACCTAATGCTACTAATTTCTACAGCCTTGTCAATGGGTTTCAGCATGTCATACATGGTGAGCGCAGTTACAGAAGCACCATGCATGGCCTCCACCTCTACACCAGTTTTATAAATGGTATGCACCTCCACGCTAATGATGATGTTTAAACCTTCAATGGCATAAGTAATGGCTGTAAATTCTACAGGTAGCGGATGGCAGTCGGGGATCACATCACTGGTCCGCTTAACGCCCAGTAAACCTGCCGCACGGGCAAATTCAAACACGTCGCCTTTAGGCACTTTCCTTTGTTCAATAGCGGCAATGGTTTCAGGTTTTGATACGGTAAGCACCGCTGTCGCTATCGCAATCCGCAGCGAACTTGATTTATGTGTAATGTTTACCATGCTTATTTATTCTCCTTCCAGGTGTAACTGTCGTCCTCAAAAATTTCCCTGCCCCAAATTGGCAGTTCGGCCTTAATGCGCTCTACCAATTCTTCGCAGGCAGAAATTGCGGCTTTTCGGTGTGCTGAAGAACAAAAGACGAACAGGCATATTTCACCTGCTTTAACATTTCCCAAACTGTGGTAAACATGCATGCAGGTCAAATCATATTTGGCAAAAATCGCTTCCCTGATTTCTTCCATCGTTTGCAAAGCCATTTCTTCGTAGGTAGTGTATTCAATGGCCGCTACAAACTTACCGGCAATGTCATCCCGCCTCACTTGTCCCAAAAAGATATTGTGCGCGCCAATGTTCGTTTTAGTACTGTGCCCGGCAATACTTTTAGCAATCAGCTCGGGTAATATCGGTCCTTTTACAAAAATGTTTTTCAATTTCCTTCAGGTGCTAGTGATGATAAAAACTCGCTGCCCAAACGGCTAACGCCACCTTTTAAACTATATAGTTTCTTTGTCTGCCCAAACCATTCCTGCAACATTTCTGCCGCATGTAAACTACGGATGCCATGCTGGCAAACTAAAATTAGGTGTTCTTCGGGAACCACCAGTTCTACATCAAATTCAGACATGGGAATGTGCAGTTGCGCAATTCCGCTCAGCGATGGCATTTCCCCACGTTCACGTACATCTATCACCAGGGTAGATGGCTGTTCCAGCAAGGCTCTAAAGGCTACAGCATCAATCTCCTCAATTGGTTCCTCATAACCCACCACCAGGCTTTCGCCCAGAGCCGTCGGACTTAAAGCAACCTTATAAAAATCATGGTTTAACGCATTATACATCAAAACTTTATTAACCAATGGCTCACCTATTCCTGTAATTAACTTAATCACTTCGGCGGCCTGCATCGCACCAATGATACCCGGCAATGCGCCCAGCACACCAGCCTCTTCACAACTTGGTACTTCGCTTGCTTTCGGTGGGATGGGAAACAAATCTCTGTAATTCGTTTTCTCCAAATTTTCTCCTGGTACGTTAAAAACAGCCAGCTGTCCCTGGTAACGGCTTACCGCTCCAAAAACCAGTGGTTTGTTCATCAACACACATACGTCATTAATTAAATACCTTGCGGCAAAATTATCCGTACCGTCAATCACATAGTCATAGCCGCCAATAATCTCCCTCGCATTTTCATACACCACTTTCTCCCTATGCTGCTGCACAACAATTTCAGGGTTCAAATTGCTTAATTTCAAAGCTGCAGCACTTACCTTGGCTGTGCCAATATCTGCTGTGCTGTACAACACTTGTCTGTGCAGGTTGCTCAGCGTTACCACATCATCATCCGCAATACCAATGGTACCAATTCCTGCCGCAGCAAGATACAGCAATGCCGGACATCCCAGTCCTCCGGCACCAATCACCAGCACTTTGGCAGCGCCA
This sequence comes from Pedobacter sp. MC2016-14, assembly GCF_020991475.1. NCBI lineage: Bacteria > Pseudomonadati > Bacteroidota > Sphingobacteriia > Sphingobacteriales > Sphingobacteriaceae > Pedobacter > Pedobacter sp. MC2016-14. Next base: position 137,518 of record NZ_JAJMPA010000003.1, on the reverse strand, counting down.
AGTTTTTCTTGTCCCTTCAAACCAAAATCCTGCAAAATCATTTGCCTGCTGTAACGTTCATTATAACTCTCGTCTGTCATCTTAACCTCCCGAAAACGGTGGTAGTAAGGCCACTACAGCACCAGGGTTTAATCTTGTATTTTCTTTAATAATTTTTTGATCTACCGCAACAGAATACGCCGCCTTTTTAAAAAAGGGATAACTTTCTGCCAATTGCTTCAATACTTCATCCGTATCCTTCATGTCTTTCAGGTACAGCTGCTCCTGCGCTACTTGTGCAGCCAGCTGTCCAAAAAATAAAATCTTCACTTCCATCCTTTCCATTTTAATATTCCGGCAAAAGTAGCACTTCTACCAACTCTCCTGCCTCAAAATTATCCCGGGCTTCTTCCAGTACAATTAAACAGTTGGCCTGTGCAAAAGAACTTAAACGAAAGGACTCCTGTGCATGTAGCGGGGTCACCTTTCCATTTAAACTGATCCCTTTTAAAAAATGGGTCAGTCCCGCTGCTTTTACATAGCCATGGGTCAATTCCAGTTTAACAAGCTCTTCCGGCTCTGCTTTTCCCAACATCAAGTTAAGTGCCGGCAACACATAATTGTAATAACAACTCAAAACTGAAGAAGGGTTTCCAGGCAAACCAAATACCAAACAACCATCCTGCAGGCCAAAATAAAGGGGCTTTCCGGGCTTCTGCTTAATTTTGTGAAAAATTTGTTGTACACCAAGTTGCCCGGCAGAGCTGACCACAAAATCATAATCACCCACACTCACGCCACCAGTAAGCAGCACCACATCGTTCTGCACCATAGCCTCCCGCAATATTTCGGTCAGCTCCTCAAAATTGTCCCTGGCCTGATATAAATTGATGTCTACTATGCCGGCGGCAGCCAAAGCCGCGCTTAACGCAAGCGAGTTAGACTCATATACCTGCCCAAAAGCCAGGTCCTTCCCCGGGTCCTGCAGTTCATCCCCCGTGGTAATCAAACCTACAAGGGGCAGCCCATATACCGAAACCTCCGCGTAACCAATCCCTGCCAAAAAACCAATTGCAGCCGGCGTCAGCTTACTATCCTTCGCCATCGCCAAATTGCCCTGTTTAACTTCGGCGCCTTTATTTCTTACATTGTCGCCTTTTTTTAGTGTTGTATCTAAAATGAGTATTTGCCCATCATTAAAGCGCACTTTTTCCTGCATTACCACGGTATCAGCACCATCCGGCAAAGGCGCTCCTGTAAAAATCCTTGCCGCACGCCCTGCTGGCAAGCTAAAGTTAACTTTTACACCGGCCTGCATTTCTCCGGTTACCGGCAAAGCAGTGTCTTTGTCCTCAAAGCGTATGGCATAGCCATCCATAGAAGATTGTTCAAAAGCCGGAATGTCCAAGCCAGCATACACATCGCTGGCCAAAATCCTGCCTCTCGCCTTAGCTAAAGGCAATACAACCGCGGGTAAGCGGCTGGTATGTTGCTGAATAAGTTTTTTCGCTGCTGCTACAGAAATCATAAATTTAATTAGCCACCAATGGTAATCATACTTCTATTGTGTATTGTATCGGCTTCCAGATGCTCAAACAAGCCAGAGAACTGACCGCCTAAAGCTTTGGCTTTGCTGCCGATGCATGTTTTTATTAAGGGTAAAACATCAGCCCCCAATCTCAACGGACCCAGTAAATCCATTTCTCCTTTAGAGAAGAGGCAATTTTTCAACTTGCCATCGGCTGTCAGGCGCATCCGGTTACAAGTACTGCAAAAAGGTGCCGTCATGGTACTAATCACCGCAAAAGTTCCGGTATGCCCCGGTACCTGATAGTGTTTCGCCGTATCGTTTAAGCCCGAAGGCAAGGCTGTATATTCATATTTTGTGCCCACCTGCTCCAGAATTTCTGCCAGAGATACCACCTGGTTGCTGGTCCACCTGTTTCCTGCAAAGGGCATAAATTCTATAAAACGTATTTCCAGTCTGGCAGTTTCAGTCCAGGCTATAAAATCATTGATCTCCATGTCGTTCAGCCCTTTCATCACTACCACATTAATCTTTACTTTAATGTTATGCTGTAACAATAGTTCAACATTCGCCTTTACCTGCGCAAATAAATCCCTACGGGTAATCAAATTAAATTTTTCTGCCTGCAGGGTATCCAGGCTAATGTTGATGCTGCTGATCCTGGCCTGGAGTAAGATTTCCATAAAATGATGGATCCTTGCGCCATTGGTTGTTAATGAAAGTTCTACAGGTAATTTAGACAAAGCCAAAATGATCTGCCCGGCGTCTTTTCTAACAAAAGGCTCTCCGCCGGTTAAGCGGATTTTATCTACGCCCTCCCGCACAAAAAGCTGGGCAAGTGCTTCAATTTCTTCCAGCTGCATTAGTTTAGAGGCTTGCGTAAACTCGTACTCTTCTTCGGGCATGCAATAAAAGCAGCGAAGATTACAGTTATCCGTCAGAGATATCCGAAGATAATTGTGTACACGACCATAGGCATCTTTTATCATAACAATCTTAAGGATTTTCCAGTTTATAGTAGTCTTCAGGTGTATCTATATCTACCGCACCTTTTTCAAAAGGCACCAGGGCTACATCCTGCTGATTACTCAAAAGTAAGGTTTTTGCGCCTTCTTTTCCTGTTAAACGTATTAATTCATTAAAATGATACTTTGTAAACAGAACGGGTACGCCTACTGTGCCCGCATAGGCACTGGCAATAATGCTTTTACCTGTGCGCCTGGCCTCCTCAATTAAATGCTCAAATATCCCGGCACTTAAGTAAGGCTGATCGCAGACACTTACTACCACCGCATCCAGATCCGGATACCTTTCGCAAAGCCATGAGGTTCCTGCAGCAATGGAAGTCCCCATTCCTTGTCCCCAATCGGGATTTCGCAGCACTTGCAGGTCAAATTTTTCCGCTTCGGCTGCTATAACTTCGTAATTGGCACCAAGCACCAGCACCAGGTATTCCTTAACAACTGCTTTTCCAGCCTCCAGGGCATTGGCCAGCAGCGTTTTGTTTTGATACCTTAACAACTGTTTTGGCTTTCCCATCCTGGCAGAATTACCGGCAGCAAGGATAACCATGCCTATTTTTTTCAGTTCCATCAAATGTCAATAACGGCGGTTGTACCTGAAGTATGGTGTATGGCATCTTGTTTTTCACGTAAAGAGCCGGCTGATTTTCCAGCCAGCACCTTTTTAATCTCGGCAACAATAGAAAGAGCTATTTCTTCCGCGGTTTCTGCGCCAAGATCAAGTCCTACCGGCCCGTATATGCTGTTCATTTGCTGCGCGGTAGGCACCAGTCCTGCCGTTTTTAAATCCCCCAGCATCCTTTCCAGTTTTTTCTTCGGCCCAAGACTACCAATATATGTGCATGCAGGCTGTTTCAACAAATGTTTCAATACAGCCAGGTCGTAATTATAATTGTGCGTCATCAACACCACTACCGTTTGCTCGTCTATTTCAACCAGGTTTTGCCAGTCCTCAGGTTTAGCCACTAAAATCCGGTTTGCCAATGGAAAGCGCAAGCTGTTTGCATGCGTTGGTCGCCCGTCCAGCAAAGTTACTTCCCAGCCCAGCAGGTTGGCCATGCCAACCACGGGCAACACGTCATTGCCGGCACCGGCAATCAGCAGAGAGACCGGCGGACGAATAAACTCCACAAAGGCCGTCAGCAGCTGCTGCTCAAAAAGATATTCCTTCGTAAAGGATTTTTTATTCACCAGTGCATGACTGGCTTCTGTAAAAAGTTCTTCGTTAAAATCCTCGTTAAACGCATATTCAGACACTACTGTATCAGCCAAAATCAATACCGAAGTTCCAGGAACAGGATCCTGGGGATGCGCAAGGGAAAACAGTGTAATCAGCACACCTTCCTGTCTTTTCGTAAACAGCTCTTCCAGTAAATTTAACGGATGAAGGGGGTTTTCTGGTTCAATCGGTTCAAAAAGGATGTGCACTACGCCGTTACAGCCCAGTTGCACACCAAACTTGGCGTCATCTTCGTCATTGGTATCGTAAGTAACCAGTTTATTGTGCTGCTGGTTAATCACCAGTAAAGCTTTTCGTAAGGCATCCCCTTCCAGGCATCCGCCGCTAATGGCCCCTGTAAGTTGTCCATCTTCCGTAACCAGCATTCTTGCTCCGGCCCGCCTGTAAGATGATCCTTCTACATCTACCACTGTAGCCAGGGCCATTTTTTTATTTGCTGCCTTTGCCTTTTGATAAGCGTCTATAATGTCTAAAATCTCTTTCATGAATTAAGCAATTAAGAGCAATATAGCACAATTTCTGTACCTAAATCTCCAGATCTGGACGGGAGCTTCGAATTACTTTTTGTTTAACATCAACCTTTTCTCCTGAACTATCAAGGTGTCATTTGAACCAAGGTTCTTATTATGGTCCGGGTTTACCAAGTTCCATTCATTTGAAGCCGCATATGAACATTCACTGTAGTCATCATTAAATTTGGTATAGTTGGATAACCTATAACTTTGTAGAGGTAAATATATACGCTTTTCAGTCTCCACTATTATAAAAAATCCTTTTTGCGACTTACACATTCTTGAAAAACCCGTAGATTGGGAAATGGTACGGCAGTCTACAAGATGATCAAAACGCATTAAATTTAACTTATTAAACTTGTCTAAACATGTCCCACCAGATGACATTATCCAATTCTCAGAAACCTGCCCGGTAACTCTTGCAATGTTTCCTTCATAATTGGTTAGCGAAGCTTGAATTATTTCTGATCCATTCTTAGCCTCAACAGACTTATCAGCATTTACAACCACCGAAAACTCAATTTCCTGTGCTACTTTTCCCGGCTGCACTCTAAAATAATCTTGAAGTTTTTTTTGAGACACAAAATTAGCTATGACTTGAACATCTTGCACTTCTCCATTTACCGTAAACATCCTTATAGGCTTAAACTCCAAACTATTAGCGCTGATGTAAGTTCCCTCAATTGGAATTTGTACTTCCGGACCATCGCTTTTTTTTGAACAGGAATAAAAGGAGGCAGCGATAAAAAACAGTAAGATGGTGCGTTTCATTAGTATCAATTTAGACGACTAAGATAGCAACTTTGTTGATCAAAAATAGAGCCGCCTATTATGCGATCTACTATTTATATGTTATTTTTTTTTACGGTTGTCTAGGATTTAGATTGACCATAAGATGCAACTCATGCGAAAGTGATAAGTGCCCTTTAATGATTTACCATTGAGCATCGCAGGTGTCCAAGAATCCATGGTTAAAACCTCTTTCTTAATTTCCACCTTGCATTTAGGAGAAACGTTATCTCTAACGAAAATCACATTTAAAACTTTACCATTTGAATCAATGACAATATCCATGTGTAAAGAAGTGGGCGGTGACTCCTTTTCCAAATCCACACATTTGCTCAGGATAGGACTAATTCTTTGGCTAAAATATTTCATTATGGAAGGGATGCCCTCTTTGTATGTTGGTTGTATTGTATCTTGTTTACAGTCCAATATTTCAGCTCCCATACAGCAGGTCATTTGAATCCAGAAAAAGCATAAAATTGCTAATGTTTTCATATTTAAAGATTAGAAAGTAAAACTGTATTGTAACCTACGGATAGATCTTTTTCTATTTATTCTAAGTTACCCTATAGCTTTTCGATCTCCTGGATTGACAAACCAGTTGTATCCGAGATGATATAAATATCGATTTTTTTATTTTTCAAGTTGCGGGCTATTTCCAAAGCCTCTTCATGGCGGCCTTTTTCAAAAGCCTTCTCTTCCGCAAAGGAAATTGTATTCTCGTAATCTATTTTAGCTTTTAAACTTGAATTGTACATCGCTTTTTCCTCCTCTGTTAGCTTTTATTAAGTTCTGCTATCTTAAAAACCTGCTGAAACATCCTTTTGTTTAATACCGCAGGTATTTTGTCTATACTGCTGAGGTTTTTAAGCAGATAAATCCATTTATTTCTGTCAGTTACAAGCTCAGCCTCTCTCTTTACAAAGTTAGGAAGTTCTATGAATTTATAACCCAATTTAGGAGCATTTCTGCTATGATTTTCTTATTTTGGACATCATTTTTGATTTTATGTCTAGTAAGTACTTTTTAATTTAGAAAGCCAATTCTTTTTTAAAACAAGAAGGAAAATTAGCTAAATTCACTAACTTAGCTGCATCAAAATTCACTTTCAAACATGAACAATTTCGTGCTCTGCCCCGCCAGGATCAGTAATATGCCTGCAAAATTCTTATCCATTTTGCTTTTAGCATTGGCTTTTAATGCAAATGCCCAAAATATAGAATCAAAAATTGACACCAGCAATTACTACGACTTTTATATCCGCTATGCGGGAAGCGGCTGTTTTTATGCCGGTAATCCAACCAGTTCCCTTCAGTTAACAGGAAAACAAATTACAACTGCCTGGTTAAGCACTTTAGAGGTAACACCTATAATTATTGAAGAGCTTGAGCTTGCGGGATACCAATATCCCGCCTATAATGCTATTCTGAAGCTAGATTCTAATCAGGTTCTTCTGTTAAATACCTATTGCGATCGGGAGAAATTCGGAATTCTATATCTTCAAGGTCATGATGCTGAAGTTTCACCCAAACACCGACAAATTAAAACACCATTACATTTGCGTCCTGGCATAGCTTACGTTGAAAAAGTATTCAATACCTCAGGAAATGCTGAATTCCTTCAATTAAAATCGCTGCCATCAAACGTATTAAGGCTTTCAGAAAATTGCTATTGGTATCAATTTACAGATAGTGACAAAGACCAAAAGAAGATGATTAATAAAGACTTAGCAATTAAGCTTTTAAGATCTGACATTAGAGCATTACTAGCTACAGCGCCGAAGCCTGTGGTTGTTGAAGAAAAACCATTTTTCTTCAAGATGAATAAAACCAAATAGATTATTTTGATCCAACAATATATTATCTTAGGATCATGGTTCTTGCTGCAAGGTTATTCTAAAACCTAAACGAAAACAATAATGCTGATGGCAATTTGCTTGCGTAGGATTACCAAACATCGGGGCCGCGAAAGCTACTTTCAATAAAATCAAAGCCTTTTACCGTGCTTAGCGCGATTGTGCTTTGCCAATGGATAGATCTTTTTTTTAGGCGGGGACTGAAAATAAAACAGTTAATTTAATGAAAATGTAGTTTTATATTCCGACAATTGTTGGTCAGCGATATCGATGTATCTAGGTTTGAACAATTTTTGTTTGCGCTCAGACCATTTTGCAATTTTTTCAACTATTCCTTGTCTATCTATACCTGGATTTTCTTTTTTAACAAAGTCAACTGTAGCGAGTATTTCCAAAGATAATGCTGACTCAAAGCCATCAATCAATTTAACTAGATTCGCGAGTCTTGTTTTCTGCTCAGCAGTAAACTCTTTTTTTACATAATTTTTTAATTCGTCTAATTTGTCGTATTGCAAATCCAAAGGTTCAAAAGCCTTAGCACTCATTTGCTCCAAACCCTTAATATATTTTCCGTTCAATGCATGTACGACATGTTCCACTCCAACGCTATAAGGACCGTAGTGACTGGCGGTAAACTTCAACTTATTCAACGACTTCTCTCCTAAGCGCTGCAAAAAATATGCTAGTTTATTGGCCACAAAAAGACTAGTGTTTTCACCAAGAGAATCGTAATAGAACATAGCATATAATAGCATAGCTCGTGCCGAAGTTAATTTAACGTCCTTGTTTTCCTCCTGTTTAAGTAACTCCTTAACCGCCTCATTAGGTTCAAAGATTTGGATATCTACGTCAGACAGATGACCTAGATGTTGCTCAATCATAGGTTTAACTTTCTCCCATTTTAACCCGCCATTACCGCAACCTAGGGGTGGTATTGCTATACTGGATATTTTGTAATCAACGATCACCTCAGCTAATCTTTGCAACCCTTTTTCAATAAAATCATATTGTGACTTTTTGAACCATTCAGTTTTAGTTGGGAAATTAATAATTAATTGATCGCCTTGCATTGTAACCTCTTTTACGACTAAAAGATCACCGATATTAAATTCTTTCTTTTTACACGCAGCCACATATAGTCTATAATTTTCAGGAAACTGTTCTTTAAATTGCAATGCAATGCCTTTCCCCATCACACCAACAGTGTTGACAGTGTTTACCAATGCCTGAACTTTAGCTGTAAGTAAATTACCTTTTAAAAATCTCATTAATAATAATAGTTACCGCTAGGATCTACCCTAACGGGAATTTCTAAACCTAATCTCTCGACTGTTTGTTCAATTTGCAAAGCTACACTTTTATTATGAGTAACTAGCTCAAGAATACAGTTTACCGGGACATGAAATCTAACCAAGAACTCCGCTTGTTTGTGCCGCATTTTATCAAAATCTTCCTCTGTATTATTCCAATAACGAAGGTCAACTTTATCCCAATAAACTTCAGCAAGATCATCCAATTTATTATAAAACGCCGAAATCTTTTGTTTTGCATGGCCATCTGTAAAACACCATTCTCCGCACTGATCGACTATGTCATCAACTTTACAAACAATATACACAATTTTTTCTTGAGGAAGGCGATTTACACCACTACCACCAGTTTTTATTTTCAATAACATTGGAGAAAGTCTACCAAAATAAAATGGAATAAATTCTCCTAAAGAACCTCCAGGAGGGTTAATACCAACGGGATAGTCGTGTCTATTACGTATTAAATCACTATCTCCAATATTGATGTAATTGGGATCTGCTTTTTCATGTTCACGATTAAAAAGACCATGTTTCAGCAGATACTCAACGTTATCCACATGAAGAATTCGATAGATTTTTACAATATTTGGCGGTTGACCTGGCATTTTTTTGTACAATAATAATCAAACTTTGTAAAAGCAACAAGCTCATGTTTTGCTGGTTACCTCTTGCAACTTATCCTGCCATCCTTTTTATAGAGGAATCTTTTTATGTCTCAAAAAACAAATTTCAGCTATACCTATACCGTTCAAAATACCTCCACCGTAGCCGCAGGAAAAAAAAGCAAATTCAGACTAAAAAAACAGTAAGCACAGAACAACCACACTCCGGCTGTGCGCTCTCTGTATTTTTGCTGCGGATATGGTACGGAGATGCCTCCCAACTGTTTAAAAATTTGATGCAACTTGTTTTTTCTGCTTGTCTTTCGACAAAATGCCCCCAAATTTTATAGTATTCGGGGGCATTGTAGTTTTAATTTGCTAAAAGGATTTTGAATAATTTATCTTTCAAACACAATCTTATTTGAATAAGGAAAGACAACTCCATTTTCCTTAAATGGGTTCCCTTGATCTTGCGAAAATAATACTATCCCGACCAGAAAGCCGATCGTCTCATGGCACTGCATAAAGATATAATTTTTGTATCTGTAAAAGGCGAAATACAAGCCGCTGTTTTTTGCCGTCTCATCTTCGTAAACGCCTAATAGTTCAAATTTATCTCCAATAAGCCTAGTGGCTATCTTGGGTTTCTGCTGATCTGTCATCTTAAATGGTATATAATCTAAAGTGTCGATCTGATTTCGGCTTGAAATTTTTCTAATCTTACCGTCCTTTTGAAATATAAACTTTACGTCACCTCCGGCAACAATCCTTAAATCGTTCACCTTCGACCATTCAAATATTTTCTTTGTACTATCGCCAGTGCTGTGAGAAATATAGCGACTTAAAACTGTATCTTTTTTAAAAAAAAATTGCTGGTTGTCTTTAGATCTGCCATTTGAGCACCCTGAATAGACAAAGAGAATTAAGAATAGGACCGAAACATTTTTCATAATTAATTTGATTGAATACCAGTAGAATACACAACGTAAGTATATAGAATTGTGAGGCTTTGAAAGCCAGAGCCAATTTTAATTGAAAAATAGTCATTTCAACGCTACAGAAAAGCGCAGATGATTGCATTTAATATAAAAACAACTGAAAAGCGTAAACAACCCAAAAAAATTAAATAATTTTAATTGACTTTATTGACAATTGGTAGTTTTGCGACTTCTCTACCTTAATACTTAGAAAATAGCGGTAAAGTACGTTTCATGGATAAATTGGTAAGCGTGCCTTTAAAAAATGGTAAACACAACGTATCCATTACCGCATTCGCCATTTTAATTGACGATGTTAAAGGTTACATGCCCTTGCCCTACTGCGATGAATATCTTGGTACAAAGCTTAGCTATGAGTTTAATACTTATAAACTTCTGGATCAGGATGAAGCAGAACTGAGAAAAAACCCCAATATTTTTGCTGTAATTGCACTGGTGGTTTTGCTGGCTTTAAAACATAAAAACGCCAATGATCATGAACTGAAAAACATGAAGCTCGATTTAGCTACTGAACTGACTAAGAGAAAAGTAAGTCAAATAAAACATAATGCAGTTATGATGTTTTTGACTTACTATGTAAATTTTGAAAACCCACAAATGTTCACGACCTTTGAAAAAGAAGTAGAACAACTAACAGGAAGGACAGTACCTATGACAGTTAAAGATATATTAGTTGGCAGAGCAGTTAAACAAAGTTTAGAAGACGGCATCGCAATAGGTGAATTGAAAGCTCAGGAGAAAGCGATGGAAAAAGCGCTTGAAGAAAAAAAACAGATTGCTAGAAATTTTATCAACAAAGGTATCTCATTAGAGATCATCTCTGATGCTACTGGTCTTAGTATTGAAGAACTCTCTAAACTTTAAATTAAATACCTTCCTGATCAACTGCTGCATACTAGCACACATCGAACCAACCATTACCATATTAAAACCAAGATAAAGGCCCACTAAAGGCACAGAAAATCCACAAAAAACGCATACGTTGTGTGGGTTTTCTGTGCGATTGCTCTGGGTTTGCTGTGGCTTCTCTGTCTTATTGCCTCGTACCTTATACACTCCTTACTCTTAGATGTCTACCATATGCCCATAAGGAGTTCTAAATTTAACCAAAAGGTAATATTTTTATAGTTAAAACCTACCAAAGTTTCGTTTAAGCCATGACCGGATTATCTAAAATTGGCAGTTTTGCATAGTGGGGCTATATTTTTGGCTATCCCATTGATCAAGTTCTTCAGTGCCATTTCTGATTTTAGAGCAGCCCATGCCGCTGCTTTGCTCAGACCGGTTGGATTATACTTTACGGGATGCGGTACATTCGGGATTGATCAATAAACTGCAGGCAAAAAACTTTTTGCCTTTTATTAAGCTACAGGAAGATAGAATTGTAGTGACCGACCTGGCACAGGCAGAATGGATCAACCAACTGTATAAAAGGCTGAATAATGAATTATACAATGCCCCCCTACATGTTTATGCCAATCAGCAACTGGCAAAGCTAATTGTAGCTTTATTAAAAAGTGGCACGCTGCATGAAACAGAACTATTAAAGGACGACAAGTTTTTGTTGAATAAAATTCGCAGCACGTCTGTGAGTTATGAAGGCTCCTTATGCTTACATCTGAAAAATTGATTTCTACAACTGAATTGACTTCACTAAAACTGAGATTCTTTTAATTTGTCGTTAAAATAAACGCTAATGCTAAGCATTAAATTTAAATGCTACTGGAAAGCATTTTGGAACCGAACACAGTTGCGTGTATTAAATGGCAATAGCCAGGAACTTCTGCAAGGAACTTGTACGGTAACTTAAACATAAATTGAAGGAAACCGGGAGGAAAGTCGAAGTTTGATTCGCTATTGGATCGGAATTTCGACGTAGTTCAGTCGGTGTTTCTTCGATGCTAACCGAACAAACACCGACCTAACCTCGTATCAAATACGTCGGAATCTTCCAGTTTCCTTCAACTTTCCTTCAACTTTCCTTTGAATTTCCCTGGTCTTTCTGCCCAATTGTCGGGATATTGAATGCATTTTGGAACAGTTGTTATTGGAGTAAAGGAAAGATCGCATTGCCAGTGGGCTAAGCCATGACGGGATTGTCTAGAATAGGCAGTTTTGCAAACCTTTCTACCTCAACACTCGGAAAGCCGAAATCACTTACTACTTTTCCCTGGATCAGGTAACAGCCTGTTCCCCTAAATGGATATATGGGTGTATTGTTGGGGAAATGAGTGGTATCAAAAAAGTTTCCATCGGCATCCAGAAAGGTTCCGAACCACATTTTCTTGTTGTTTTTGGTGTGCACCGTTTTTTCGCAAACGTACAAGCCCACCATGCGTACCGTTCGCCCAATGTGGCTGATCAGTTGTTTGGTCTTCACTTCGCCCCGGTAAGGGGTTTTCAGCAAATCAAACATCGATAAACTAAGCGGGAAGCCCAGCAATTCCAGTTCGTGATAGGCGTCTTCCAATTTGGTATTCACCAGCTCGGGCAGGGCATATTTTTTAACCTCCAGGTGGAAAAGCTCCGCATGGTTATTTGGTTTTGATTTTTGCCCCAACAAAGCATGCACTTCCCAAAGCAAAGTCTTTTTGCTCTTTCCTGTAAAGCGCAAGGCCCCGCAGCGGATCAGCACCACAGCCTGCTCCAGGCCAATTTCTGTCCGTTTTACAAAATCTTCCAGATCCACATATGCCCCGCCCTGTCTGCGTTCTTCGGGAATCAGCGCCATGAGTTTACCTTCCAATCCCTGGATGCCCGTAAAGCCCAGGTACGCTTCATCACCACAAATGGAAACCACGGCGCTACTTTGGTTTACGCAAGGCAAATGAACCTTTGCCCCTGCTTTCTTCAATTCATGCACGTACAGCCACCTGTTGTAAAAACCGCCGTAATTGTTCAGCACCCCTACCATAAATTCTTTGGGGTAATAGGTTTTTAAAAACAAACTCTGGTAACTCTCTACCGCAAAACTGGCCGAATGGGCTTTAGAAAAACTATAGCCCGCAAAGGAAGAAACCTGGCGCCAAACTTCTTTGGTGATCTCCACCGGTCTGCCCAACATTCCGGCCCCCTCATGGAACTTCTCTACCAAACGGTCAAACTCTACCCTCGAACGGTATTTGCCGCTCATGCCCCTGCGCAAGATGTCGGCATCGGTACCGTCCATCCCTCCGTAATGGATGCAAACTTTAATCACATCTTCCTGGTATACCATTACGCCAAAGGTTTCTTTCAGTTTCTCTTCCATCACCGGGTGCAGGTATTTTACAGCATCTGGCTGGTGGTAGTTCTGAATATAGGTTTTCATCATGCCAGATTGTGCTACACCGGGCCTGATGATGGAACTGGCCGCTACCAGGGTCAAGTAATTGTCGCAATTCAGCTTGCTGAGCAGTTGTCGCATGGCTGGCGACTCAATGTAAAAACAACCTATGGTATCGCCGGTTTTTAGCCTGTTGTTTAGGTTGGGGTCTTTCATAAAAGCCCTTACCTGATGGATGTCGATGTGTTTCTGCTGGTTTTGCAGTACCAGTTTCACCGTTTCCTTAATGTGCCCGATGCCCCTTTGGGAAAGAATATCGTATTTATCATATCCAATCTCTTCCGCCTCATACATGTCCCATTGCACGGTAGGCATGCCTTTGGGTGGCAAATCCAGCGCAGTATAATAGGTAATGGGCTCTTCAGAAATCAATACCCCGCCTGCATGGATGCTCCGCTGGTTGGGCATATTCCCCATCAACTCATAAATCAGCATGATCTTTTTAAAGGTATCGTTATTGCGGTTTGCAGCCGACCGGCTTGGATCGGTAAAGCCATCAATTTCTGTTTTAGGCAAACCCATTACTTTACCGATCTCGCGGATGATGGAGCGGTCTTTAAAAGTGGTCATGGTGCCCAGCAATGCCGTATGCTCCCGGCCATAACGCTTAAAAATATAATCCTGCACATCTTCCCTTTCGTCCCAGCTAAAATCCAGGTCAAAATCCGGCGGACTGGTCCGCTCTGCATTTAAAAAGCGTTCAAAATACAAGTCCAGCGCTATGGGGTCTACATCGGTAATGCGAAGACAATAGGCCACAATGCTGTTGGCACCAGAACCCCTGCCCACATGGTAATAACCCCTGCGCATGGAGTATTGGATGATGTCGTTCGTGATTAAAAAATAGGCGCAAAAATCCAGGTCTACCACTACCTTCAATTCCTTTTTAAGTCGCCGTAAAGCTTCCTTATTTTTATCCCCATAACGGTACAGCATCCCTTCCATGGCCAGCTTTTCCAGCAGCGATTGATCGTCCCTGGCATTGCCTGTAAAATTCTTCCGGTTCAGTTTTAGCTTACCTTCAGGATAGTCCATCACACAACTGTCCATCAGCTTACGGGTATTGTCTAAAATAAAAGCATACTTTACAAATTTGGCTTCCAGTTCACCGGGCTTCAAAAACAGGTCGGTGGATTTGCATTTGTCTTCCTGCTCTACCATCGTAATCAGGGTATTGAGGTCTATGCCCCTTAGGTATTCATGCAAGCGGTAGCCAATTTTGCCAGCTACAAATACCGGCTGCAGCACCAGCAGTTTATGTTGCAGCGCATCCAATGTTTTGTTGTACAACTGGTGCAATTCATCAAAGCGGATGCCGATGTATTCGTTGCCTTTAAGTTCCTGTTTATGGCCAAAAGGATAAATGGTATAGGCATTTTTAAATTCAGGCGGCAAATCGGGCAGTTCCCTTTGGGCGAGGTTGTATTCCGTTAAAAAATCGTTCAGCTCCTTCATGCCTTCCCTGTTCTGGGCAATGCCAATGTACAGTAGTTTTTTATCCCTGCGGAATTCCATGCCGCCAATGGGTTTGATCTGCTTTTTACGGCATTCGCGCATAAACTCCATTACCCCGGTGCTGTTGTTGATGTCGGTCAGCACCATTTGGGTAATGCCCCTGGCCTGCGCTTCCTCTACCAGTGTTTTGATGGATAGCGTACCATAGCGCAGGCTGTAATGAGAATGGATGTTCAGGTACATGGCTTTAAAGCTTTAGGTTTAACACCGCAGCACGTGTTACCGCATCTGCACCAAAACGGTTACGGATTTTATCCATGGCCTGTACCAGGCTATATTGCTCTTGCGATTCGCTGTACAGGTCTATCTGCTCATGGCCCGTTACCATGTTAGAGAGCTTTACACCCACCAGCCGCAGCAACATCCGGCGGTTGTACATTTTCTTGAACAGCTCTTTTGCCGTGGCAATCAGCACGCTATCCAGCGAGGTATAAGGAATGGCCATCTGCTTGCTTTCCGTTTCAAAATTGGCGTAACGGATGGTTACAGTTACACAGGCGGCCAGTTTCTTTTTCTCCCTTAGCTGAAAAGCAATGTCCATCACCTGGGCCACCAGCAGGTTGTTGATCATTTCGATGTCGATAGAATCTGCATTGAAAGTGCATTGGGTACCTATGGATTTTTGTTCCGAATAAGGAACCACCGGGCTATGGTCTATGCCCTGTGCTTTTTGCAGCAAGGAAAGTCCGGATTTACCCAGCAAAAAGTTCATTTGCTCGGGGTGGATTTGCGATAAGGTATAGATCTTTTTAATGCCCATATCGCTCAGCTTGATGAAGGTTTTTTCACCCAGGCCGGGGATTTTTTTGATGGACAAAGGATTTAGAAAATCGCGCACTTTTGGTTGCTCAATGTTCAGTTCCCCATCGGGTTTGCATTCATTGGTGGCCATTTTAGAGACCGTTTTATTTACCGAAAGGCCAAAAGAAATGGGCAAATGCAGCTCCTTCATGATGGTGTTACGTAGTTCCTTGGCGTATTTGAGCGTAGAATGAAACCTGTCCATGCCCGTCATGTCAATGTAGTGCTCGTCTATGCTGGCCTTTTCAAAAAGCGGCACCCGCTCTTTAATGATGCTGGTGATTTGCTGCGAGGCTTCAGAGTATTCGTCCATGTTGCCTCGGATAAATATGGCATGGGGGCACAATTGCCTGGCCATCCTGGATGACATGGCCGAATGTACACCGAACTTGCGGGCTTCGTAACTGCATGAAGCCACCACCCCACGATCTGATGTGCCCCCAATAATTACGGGCTTACCAATCAAATCCTTATTTTTCCGCACCTCTACGGATACGAAAAAGGCATCCTGGTCCATATGGATAATTTGCTTTTCCTCCCCCATCGCTTGTCGTTTTTATTGCCTACAAAGCTATGCTATTATTTTTGGTATATTTTAATTTAAATACTAACAACATTAGCATCTAATTGTTTATTTTGTATGTTTGCTGTATGATAAAGGTAAATGACCCCATTTATGGAAGCCATGAACTTCCTGCCGTATTTGAAGATCTGTTGAATTGCAGCACCTTAAAAAGGCTGAGCAATATCCACCACAGTGGCGCTATATTTTTGGTTGATCCTGAGATTTGTCACCACCGCCTGGAGCATTCTATTGGCGTAACCTTGCTCATCAAAATGCTTGGCGGTACAGAACTGGAACAAATTGCAGGTTTATTACATGATGTATCCCATACTGCTTTTTCGCATGTGGGCGATTATGTGATGAACAATACAGAGGAAACTTACCACGAGCAATTGTTTGAAAGCCTCCTTCGCCAGTCTGAAGTACCGGCAATTCTGCATTGGCATGGCTACCACATTGATCAAATCCTTCAGGGCCATTTTCCGATTTTAGAGCAGCCCATGCCGCTGCTTTGCGCAGACCGCTTGGATTATACATTACGGGATGCCGTACACTCGGGATTGATCAGTAAACTGCAGGCAAAAAACTTTTTGCCTTTTATTAAGCTACAGGAAGATAGAATTGTAGTCACCGATCTGGCGCAGGCAGAATGGATCAACCAGCTGTATAAAAGGCTGAATGAAGAATTCTATAATGCCCCACTGTACGTTTATGCCAATCAGCAACTGGCAATGCTGATTGTAGCTTTATTAAAAAGTGGCGCGCTGCATGAAACAGACTTGTTAAAGGACGATACGTTTTTATTGAATAAAATCCGCAGCACTAGTGTAGGTTATGAAGGGATAAAAGCGATCAAAAATCACAAAGGGTATGTGGATTTCTTAAAAAAAGGCCCAAGTTTGAAGATCAAAAAAAGAACGTTGATGGCTTAAATATGAGTTAACTACTCCAATAATCTTAACCTTCCACTACCAGAAAACCAATCAATTCTGAATACCGTCCTAATTTCATTAAATTTGTCGTTAAAATAAACGCTAATGCTAAGCATTAACTTGTTATTAAACATTAACAACATATAGATGGACGAAAACGAGTTTATTCCGCTCTTACTGCAAAAAAGGAAAAATCCTGCTTACAAAAAATCGAACTTAGAAGTCTTTTCCAAGATGTGTATTTAATGATAATTTACATCTTAGGTCTTCTTAGTCTTTGCACTTGTTATTTATACTACCGCTATCGTCAACGAGCGCTTAATAAAGAGCATCTATTATCCATATTACCCCATATCCGTCAGGCTGAACTCGACTTTGAAGAATTCTTTGATGAGAAGGCCTATTTCGCAAACTACGATTACCAGCAACTCAAAAGCACACATACTCCCCTGCTAACTCAAATCCCACCCAATTATAAGCGTTATGGTTTATCCGGCGAGGACTTTGAGATCGTTGATCATTTCATGAGCCTGCATAGAGATGCAGAAAATACCAGAGCAAACTATAATGAACATTTTAGCAAACTGGAAATTAACCGTTACCGCAGTTTTTTTTCAAGCCTGGAGCAATATCCGTTGTCTGATGAACAAATGAAGGCCATCGTCTGTGACGAAGATAATAATTTGGTTATCGCTGGTGCAGGTACTGGAAAAACAACTACAATAAGCGCAAAGATTGCGTACATCCTGAATAAAAAACTTGCGAGACCAGAGGAATTACTTGTCATCTCTTTTACAAATTCTGCGGTTAATGAACTATATGATCGTGTACTCAAATTTTGTGGCAAAGATTCTGGAGTAGATCAAATCACCGTAAATACCTTTAATGGTTTTGGAAATAAGGTGGTTCGCCACTGTAACCGTAATCCCTTAAGAATTGCTTTTGACGGCAAGGATCACCTTGTAAAGGAATTTTTGCTTGAAAGCTTTACAACACTGTTTCATAACGACGACGATTTTCAAAGCAAGGCAATTAATTTTTTCGCCTTCTTTAATCGCCAGGCGCCTGATGATTTTGAATTTAAAACCGCGGAAGAATTCAGAAAACACCAGGAGTCCACTAAATACGTAAGTTTATCTGGGCGGGAGCTAAAAAGTTATGAAGAAACGCTGGTTGCTAATTTTCTATACCTGCATCAGGTAGAGTATGAATATGAATCGTTTTTTCCATTAGCTGCTGAAGATCGTAATCCAGATTACAGCCATTACGCACCCGATTTTTATCTTCCAAAATACGGCATTTACATTGAGCATTATGGGATAGACCAAAATGGCGATGTGCCCCAATGGTTTTCGTATCGGCCACCTTTTACAGATGCAAAGTCCAGCTATCACAGTGGCATTCAATGGAAGGAACAGATTCATAAAAAATATGAGACCAAGCTTGTCAGGACTTATTCCTATCAGAAAAAGGATCATACTTTGTTGCGATTACTTAAGCAGCAGCTTGTAGATTTTGGTGTTGTCCTGGTTAAAAGAGACCCTGCAGAAATCTATGAAGAATTGAATAAAGTAAATGACATTCCCAGTTTTATTGGTCTGATTCATACATTTCTTACCTTACTGAAATCTGCTGGCAGGTCGCCGGCTGAATTAAAATCTGTGGCCAAAGATCAGCGTTTCGCCGTCTTCATGGATATGGTTACCCCACTTTACAATTGTTATCAGGAAAAGTTAAAAGCAACTGCAAGCATAGACTTTAATGACATGATCAACCACGCAACAGCTTATATCCTAAATGGAACTTTTAAAAAGCAATATAAATACATATTAGTTGATGAGTTTCAAGACATGTCACAAAGTAAGTATGCTATGCTAAATGCATTGAAAACGGCTAATCCAGGAGCCAAGCTATACGCGGTTGGAGACGATTGGCAATCCATATTTCGGTTTGCAGGAAGTGATATTTCAATCATCAACAGTTTCAGTGCGCATTTCGGATTTACAGCTTACAATCCTGTTTTACAGACGTACCGGTTCAACAAAGAGATTTTGAAAGTAAGTAGCTCCTTCATTCAGAAAAACCCAGCACAGCTGCCTAAAAAACTAACTTCTCCTTTTAATTCATCGGTTCCGGCATTTCAATTTGTACCACTCAAAAAACTTAAAAAATTAGAGGCAGAGCATGACAGATATCAACAAATTGATGCCATACTGCGTGACATCTCTATACAGACACCAAATGCCAGTGTATTTTTAATTGGGCGTTATAAACATTTAATACTGCCAAGTCTGCCGCTACTGAAGAAATCTTACCCGCAATTGAAAATCAGTTTTTACACTGCGCATGGCAGCAAGGGACTAACCTGCGATTATTCAATCTTGCTGGGATTGGATTCGGGAGCTTTTGGATTTCCCTCCCAAATTGCAGATGATCCTGTGCTGAGTTATGTGCTGGAAAGTGGTGATGGCTACGAAAATGCTGAGGAACGCAGGCTTTTCTATGTTGCGCTAACGAGAGCAAAGCATAAGGTATTTTTGCTGTACAGTATGAACTCACCGAGTAAGTTTATTGAAGAGCTAAGAGCAGATTATGAATTGGGTGGGTAACAATAAATCTGCTATTTAACAGTAAACTTAAATATAATTATACCAGAATTTATTATAGAATCCTGTTGTATAAAACGTGCATTCATTAGCGCATCTTTACATTTTTGATATAATTCTTTATCACCAAGAGTGGTACCTTTTGTTCCCGGTGTAGCACTTGTGACTTTACCAGTTTTATCAACTGAAAAACGAACAGCTATTCTTCCTACTTTTTCCCCGTTGTTAACGGGAAGTTCCAAATTAGAAAATCTACTTATATTATACTCTGAAGAGCTATTTGAACTCAATCCCTGAGATAACGGCATAGTACTGAATTCGGAAATATGCTTGCTTATTATTTTTGCATTGTAAGGTGACATTCCCATGGAAGATAATTGTGTACTTAGCCTGATATCTGACTTAAATATTTTATACCACATATAGTATGTAGCTTCTCTGGTTATTTTGTCTTTATCAATCTTTTTAATTCCATCCAAGATATATTGTTCTTCATTAAAACCTTGTTCCACTAATGATTTAGTTACAATTGCCTTAAACAACTCAGAACCATGGGTGAAATTTTTACTCATTACCACAGCATATTCCCTAATTGCATTGTCTAAACTAGTGTTGGATTGAGCGTTACTATTTAAAAAAATGCAAAATAAAACACTCAAGATCAATATTTTCATGTCTGTTCTTAAAAAATGATTCGGTTAATTATAGCACAATTACTTGCTTCATTGTGCCAAGTTACTGATTGATTTTAAAAATACTTCTTTTATCTTTATCAAATGAATCTTAAATATACGTTTACACTCATCTTCTTTCTGCTGTTTAGCAGCAGTATTTCAGCCCAGGGTTATAAAGTTAATATCCGACAAAGTTTTACTTGATTCTCTCCCCGGCAACTTGTCTAAGTTTTCCATTAGTAAATACCCACTTACTTCTAGCTGTTACGATGTTTTTTTTGTTATGCGGCAATTGGGATTCTAAATCTATCTCGGTTAAATAAAGAGTGTCGTTACTACTAAACGTACTGCCTAGTAATTTGTAGCTTTTTATGATAATTTCTCATAATAGCACGCTTTTCATAGTCATCGCCAAGGTCTAACGAATAATCACAGCTTCCACATTCAAAAACTAATGATTTTTCGTTATTCATGAAAGGCTCGGAAACCATGTAGGAAGACTTATCTAGTAAAAGATCTGGAATCTTGAATCCATACGATGCTAAACGTATTAATTTCTCCTTAAACAGACATTTATCTGCGATACTGTTACCTTCAGCCATCAAAAGAAACCAGTACCTATTATCTAATTGCCTTTTACCATATTTAACAACAGATTTGGAAGAATTACAGTTAGCAATCAGCCATGATAACACCTCTTTATACTTCTCTACATTCTCTCCATTACGATTTAACTCATGCCCGCACTTGGGGCAACAGATTATACCCAGATCGAGATGTCCTTGGTGATGACCATGATACACTTGTGCGTTTTTATTTAAAATATACTTTCTCTTATTAATATTTTGCGTATTACAACATGCCAAACAATCATTGCAAACATACCAACCACAATTAGCATGCGGTGCTTCCACCGGGATACATTTAACAGAATCGCGCTGGTCAATAATTCCGGTACAAGAACCGTTTGCGCAATGAGAAAGATAAATAATTTGATTGTATTTCTGACATTCTGAATTCATACAAGCAAAGTTACTAACCCTATAAAAACCATAATTGCTATTATGAGAAGGTTCGTTTCTACTTGCAGGTCTCAAAATACAATTACAAGTTCTACAGTTCATATGCTTCAAATAACGATTAATCTTATTGATATAACCTAGTAGAATCTCATAATCATCCTGTTGTAGTGGGATGGCAAATGCACGACAGAAATCTAATATTGTTAATTCCTGCCACTCATCATGCGAATTTATGCAATTGGCATAACATTTACGATTACGGCACCACCAGAATTCTTTTCCAGTATTCTCACAGATCGAAAAAGTATCTGTGTTCTTTAATTTTGCTTTTCTCCCCTCACAATATTCTAAATGAGCAGGGATTCCACTCCTTTTTTCCATTATAGGGTACAGTTCATCTGCTTTTACTTCGAACTTAAAATCCATTTCTAACCTACCCTGGCATTTATCAAAAAAACCACCAATGAAAAGCATTTCTCTGATGTCCGTGATGTTCTCAGCTATGAGTTGGTAAATCTTTTCTTGTTTAGTAAGTGCTCCAATATGGAGATCCTGTAGTAATTGGAGCACGATAAACACAGAGATATTTATCTGTCCTGGGGATTTTAAATAGTTTGCAATCTCAGGATTGACAGTAAGATTTCTCAGACTAAGCAATTCAATTAAAGTCAGTTTAATCGTGCCTTGTCTTAAAAGCCATATACTCTTCTTTAGAAAATTGATCTGTTCTTGCCGGCCTAAAGTTATAAATAGTGGCTTATAGCGATCAAAGTCAAATTCATTGTGAATGTCTTCTAACCACAGTCCTAGCTTAGTATTATCATTGCTGGCAACTATAATTTTTGCAACATAACGATTATAATTCCTAAAATCAAAGGTCTTTAGCTTCGCCAATAATCTTATTGCGGCCTGCACAGTATTGGCCTTATTTTGCTGTTTAAAAATATCAAAAGCTTTGGATATAAATGGCTTTTTATCTTTTACTAATGCATATATATGTTCACTTTTCTCGTCGTCTTTGAGGGTAAGAAAATAGTAAGCTACGCTAGACAAATCTACCAAATCAATAAGTCCATCTATCCATAGCAGCATATGGGTGCTCCTTTCAAGCTCAATTAGCTCACCAAGTTCCAGAGTATCGCTCTTAGAAAAGTCCAACGTATTCTTAATGATAAATTCAATTGATTTGTATTGTTCTTTCTGAACTGAATATACAAAGATCTTCAAACTATCTCTCCACCCAATATTCTTTATGAGTTCTTTATAACCAGTAATATCACCCATGCCGACTGAATCCATAAGCAAATCGATGTTCAATGATATACCTTTAAAATATCCATAACTAACTGCCTTCAAGTAGCAAGTTCCAGAAAAAATTAGACCGCGGGTAATATATGCGGAGATCAACCCTTTTTTATCAGGAGCCTGTTCCATGAATACAGAAAAAAATTCATATTCCGCTGTGCTTCGTATTTCATTATATGGAAACTCATCCACAAAATCTACGAAGTTAAATTTTGCCAACATTCTAATAATTAAACTTTTATCCAAAGATAAGATCAGATCCTTTAATTCAGGCCTCACTGGCTCAAATCCGTAAATCCACAACAAGAGCGTACATCTTCTATCGACAAATAAATTAGATTTTATGCTAAGATAGTTTGCTTGTTTGTCCTCTCCTGAAACATCAAGGATAGAAATTAATAGTTGTAGCTGAGACTCAGTAGATATTTGAGAAATATTGTAGACATAAGTTCTAGATGACAGAGTTAAATAAGATAGGTGAGATAACTGCTCATTAGCATCAAAATTTAAGTAAATTGCTCGTAACCTAGTATAATAATCTTCTATCTCGTCTATATCAAGATACTTGTTTCCAAAAATTAGAGCCACATCCAAATCTTTCAATCCACTCTGCATAATTAGATTAGATAGTTCATGCTTTAGACTGAGGTTTTCGCTTACGCATAAATCAAGTAATTCATAAAAGCATTTCATATTTTGGTAACGACTCATCTCATCACAAGAAATAACATACTTTTGGCAGATGACCCTTAAATTAGTTAGTAAAATATCAGAACCCAGCCTCTCTGCTACTTTCTGAACCTTCTCCAAGGATAAATGCCTTGGATAACGAAGGTTGAGTTCGAAAAGCGCCTCAATTTGATCTATATCTTCAAGGGCGATTAATTCTATAGCCTCAATTTTTCCTGTATGCCTTCTAGACCGTATAATATTATATGCGTAAACCGATCCTTCAAACACCTCAGAAACAGCATTTTTCACATGAAAGAAAACCTCTCCGATGCTACTAAATTCATTTGTTGAATTCATCACTTCCCGAACAAACCCATATCCATTTTCATCTAAAAACTTAGTCACTTTTCCTATGTAAATAGGTTGCCTAGGAATCTTTTCGATCTTTTCAGTGAAGTGTTTTTGTCGAGAACTACACCAAGGTTTGTCTTTCGCCATCATCCCAAAAGCCTTAATCAGCTCTTCATGCATTAACGGAGAGAGTTTTGCCGTGGGCTTATTTTCTATAATGTAGCCTTTGGCTTTGAGATGTTCAACTGCTTTAGATATACCTACATTCAGATCTTTTACGACTTTAAACAAAATGACTGGTTTCTGATTTTCTTCCATTGATCTTTTACAAACTCGAAGTTAGCAAATAATCGATATCAAATACAGAACTAATAACTTGAATAATTGCATATTATTATTTGAATTTGTTATAGCTGGTTAAAGACTATGTAATTTATTTATTTCCAAATAACTCAGCTAGGGCAAAGCACAGTTTAGTTAAAGTTATCGGTGTACTACACACCGATAACTCCCAGATATTTACTCATAGACTGGCTTCGTCTATCTGCAGATTTAAAAGCGCAATAAATATGATAATTGTATCCCCTTGCACCCGGAATAATTAAGGTATCAGAACCCCCTATCCTAAGTTGCCCGTTAATTTTATAATATGCAACATGATGTTCCAGGTCATAGGCTAGCAGCATTACCTGATCATCATGCCGCGCAGACTCTGACATCATAGTATGCCATGAAAATTTTAGTAATCTTGGTTCGGCTAATTCTACTTCAAGGGATGCCGGTAAGGGTAAGCTCCCCCAGCTCACATTAACTTTTGCCGGGTTTATCACAACATTCTGCCCCTCGGCTTCAAAGCCGAATTCCAGTAGGTTTGATTTAGCCGCATTAAAACCATGCGATCTCGGTCTATAGCCTTTAAACCCATCACGGACCACTGATGTTATCGGCTTTAACCAGTTGTGGGCAACCGCAAACCTGTTTCTATTCGATGATTCTCCCAGCCCTGGTGGCCGGGTTCTTTTTTTATACTTGCTTTTAATGTAGGGCACTCCAAATAGAGAAGAGCCTACCGTGTCTCCTACAGTTCCATTATAGGGACCGTTTATTCCTTTAATCAGATTCCCCATTATGCAGTTGCCTTATATTCGCTAAACTTTTCTTTACGGCTCGAAATGGCATCAGCAAGATCAAGCAATGCAAATAGGAAATCTGCCAGGCAACCTTCCCAGCTAAACACGCAAAACATTTTATTGTCATCATTCAAGCAGGTTGAAAAAACCCTGATGCCAAATCCACAGCCATTTTTCTGCAATTCAATTTGCCAGGCTTGCCCGGTTCTGGTTTTAAAGTCCACCAGCCATAACTCATCTTTCCTGCTGCGCAACGCATTGGTTTTTACCCAAAGATCAAGCATCAGTTGCTCTGGCATGAGTATGCTTTTCACGGTCAATTTTTCCCGTTCTTTAATGAATTGAAAGCAGAAGCCACTGCGTTTGTTTTCGTAACAAGCTAAAGCAAATACCGGGGCTTGTTTTAATTTAAATAGTTTTTTAAGGTTCATTTTGATAAGGTTAATGTTTAAATAAAAGACAATTTTAAAATTAGATCTCTCCCTGCGGTTCGAGATGACGATGCAAGGAGAGATCTATCCTTCGTGTAATAAAATGGATGTCTCAATCGTGCCTCAGTTCGAGATGACGAAGCGCATGTTCGAGATGACGATTACGGCTATTTGCTTAGGCGTTGCTTCACTGCTGTTGGTACAGCTACCCGTCGCGGATCACTGTCGTATGCAGCTAACAAATCCTCTGCAGCTTTTCTAAATTCAAGATAGCCACCTTTCCAATCAAACACCTGGGTAAATATGTTTGGGTCGCCTTCAATTTCTGGCGCGGTTACCTGAGATAACTTAACCGTAAAAGTTTTCCTGGCAAGACATTCCAATTTAAGAAACCAGTAATTGCCTCCCCAGGACTGGAAATAGTAATCCATTACCGCCCCTTCGTCTCCGTTTAGCACATACAATATCCCATAAAGATAGTCCCGCACCTTTTCCGGATTTTTAATCCCGTTAATTCTTAAAAATTCAGTTCCTTTAAAACTCATATAAGTTTTGCCTTTCGGATTTAACAACAAACGTAATTTTAAGCTCGATTTTAAAAGTTTTGTTTTTTTCATCATGTTTAAGGTTTTAAGATTTTATAAATAATTACACCCGCAATAGCCAGTAAAACCAGCCCTATAATCAGCCAAAACGCAGGCGTTTCCGTTTTCACTGTTTTAGTATCTTTCTTTTTCAGCAATTCTTTCCTGGATTTATTCAAATCAAGTTGATCTCTTTTCTTGCTCAAACTGTCTTTAGTTTTAATTCCCCGGGCAGATTTTTCTTCCCTGGAGTTAATGATCACCCGTTCCGCTTCGCCCTCAAAACCATGCGCCACAGTAAACTTAAAAACCCCTTTTGGCCATATCTGTACGGAAGCACTGGTACTGGAGGTGTCCATTTTCCATTCAAAGAAATGCTGATCTGTAAGCAACTCATGATTCAAACTAAGCATCTCCTTAACATCTAACTTAGACTGCGCTTCATTTTCAAACTTTTCTGTTTTAACCTGCTTAAATAAGCGGCAGGATTGTAAAGCCAGAATAAAATAAACAAGTACCAGAAATAGCAGAACTACATTTTTTTTGCTCAACCTCTCCATTCTGCAAAATATTTGATACGGTTTAAATGCCTGACTTTTCGATATACACCATCGCCTTCGCTACTGCCCTTTATATCCGTATTGCCCTCTATGGTGTACAATCTACTTCCATGTACCCGTTCAATGATGCCGCAATGGGCTATTCTTTTTTTTGAGGCAACGTAAATCCCAAATACACACCCTCTTTTGGGCTTAATAACCAATCTGGAGGGAGGGAATAGTGCCGGCGACCAACCTGTACGGGGTTGCACATAACCCGCTTGTTTAAATACCCAGCTTACAAAACAAGCGCACCAGGGGTCTCCTTTGCTGCAGGCCGCTGCCCGCTGGTATTCGCCAACCCTAAGCCCGTCATTATGGCCTGTAGCTTCCCTCACGCCAATTTCGGCGATTGCAACCTCTAGCAGATTGCGATGAGGCACCCAACTGCTGAAAGCAAAAGCACAGCAAATGAGGCAAAATAAAATCCAAGCTTTTGCCATAATTCCATATCATTAAAGTGAATAATTAAACCCGTTAAAGGCATTAGCCCTAACTCTTTCCAAAACCTTTGTAAAAACCACCAGCACAGCGGCACTACGGTAAAAAAGGCAAGCATGCTTTGCAGCATGTACAACCAGGTATCTCCTTCTCCTACCAATGCTTGCGGGTTATTGACAAGCATACTGTTTCTAGTTACCAGCCAGGTCAAAAAAACCATAAAAGGCATCATCCAAAAGGTAATCCAGCGCCCAGCTACTACAACCATTTTTTTTAAACCCCAGGCTATGCGGGGCGGACTTTTCAAACTTAAAATCTTCATTTTCTTTATGTTTTTAAATTAATAATCTTTGGTAAAAGCCGGCTGGAATGGCATACCAGCCGGCTGTTTTTTAGGCTAATATGGTAACCAGGCCACCGTATTGGCTGTCGCTTACTTTTTTACCATCTGTAGTTTCAAACATGATGTAAGCATGCACCGTATTTCCCACAAAGCTTGAGGGCACAATCATTTCACATTCCTGTTCAGACCTAATTCCGCCATCATAAAGGCGTACAAAGGCCTTTTTCTCCACGCTGTACAGCAACAGGATAAACTTGTCGGTTGCTTTAGAGGTATCCTCACCAGATGAACTGTCTACCCAAACAAACCTTACTTTTTTACCCGCTACGGCTGTTACCGCCAATTCCGGACCAGCCGGCAATAGCGGTCCACTACCAAACTTAAGTGCAGCATAGTTAACCGAATAGTCTGGCGCAACACCAGTTACCGCTTCCTTTAAATTAACCGACACCGCCCTGTTCATTGGGGTCTGCCCAACTACATGCTGGTAACCTTTCCTTATCAAGTCTGCAATAGGCCTTAAAAAAGTGATCATCAATGTAAACCTGGATTGTACACCCAGTTCATTCTGATTAAACGGACTTGTTCGTTTTTTAGAAAGACTCCTCATGTAGTCTATTCCACGCCAGCTGGCGCCTATTACTGTACCAATTTTTCCTGAGAATGAGCCCAGGATCCCTTTCATGTAAGTTCCCATGTTTTTAAAAATTAAATTGTTAATACTATATGATTTCATTAAGCCGTATGCCATTGTATCTTTGGCTTAATGTTGAAACAAAAGTATAGACCATATTTATAACAACCTAATAATCAACATAATGTGACAACTTTTGATTACATCTGACAATTTTTGAAAACAATTGACTAGGAATGGCCGCCTGTTATTCTTGCCCAAACTTGTTTAGCAGTTGAAGAACAAGTTCCATATCCAGCCTTAACACCTCGCAAAATTCTGCTGGTGTAATGTAGTCTCCATGCTTTTTGTCAAACCTCTTCTTCACCAATCTTACTTTTCTATGGGCTGTTGTCATGCTTACCTTCATAATCTTTGCTATTTGCCAGGCTTTAATCGTTAAATTTCCTATATCGCTATACCTCCTTTCCAGATCCGCTTAACAACTAATGCACTCAACCAAAAATTTACCTTTAAAAAGCTGGCATGCCTGGTAATTGCCAGAAATCCTTGGGTAATGTTTGGTTGTGGGGTCATATAGGTTGTTTTTGAGCTGCCAACAAATTAAAATCACAAAAAAACAGTAACCAAATTTGCTGCACCAAATGCAGCAAACTACACGTATATGTTCCAAATGCATCTCGTTTTTGCACCTAATGCACGTAATAGTACGATAAAAAAAACCCCCCGTACTTTACGGAGGGCTTAAAATTAATTTACAGTTTAAATTCTCGTATGCTTTCTTCACAATATACTACAGCCCTGCCCACGCGTTTGTGCACAAACTGTTGTCTGTTATTGTACAAGCTCCGTCTGGAAATCTTTAGCAGATCTGCGGCCTCTGCTGCCGTTATCCATTTCTTTACAACAATAACCTGGACTGGCGGGTTTAGTGGTTTATATTTTAAGCCCTGGCCAAAAAGCCAGCGAATAATATTCGGGATATTAAAATTCATAAATTAAATTAACACATTTAGATCAAGGCGGTTTATCGAATTAGAGTGGTTTCGTAAGCAAAACTGCTAAACAACCGGTTCTTCAATAAACAAGCTAGCCGGATAGCGCAGTATAGCGCCGGGCAAAACACCGTACCTTAATTCAAAATCGAAACTAAAAGATCTCAGTTTAGCATACCCAACCTTCTTGGCAATTGATTCGAGAGCATCATCAGATTCAATAATTAATCTCATAGCCCTATTCAATCTGTAAGTCGCAACATACTCGTCCAGGGGCACATGCAATGCAAATTGCGCTAACAGTTTCAAATTCTTTCGAGATACATTTAGCCTATCAGCCATGGCAAATTCGTCCGTAATTGATGGCTGAGGGTATTCTTCATGAATAATCTTCTTTAACGCTTCCGCTTTATCCTGGTTATGGCTACATTTAATGTACCTGTGTTCTTCCAGTAACCTATTATATGCAGTTAAAATCTCCCACAAAAAGGTCGTAACTATAATAGTTTTTTTTCTGGCACCCTTAACGTAGTGTCTTTGCAAGCGCTTCACACATTGTTTAATCCCTTTATTTACCGGGCATTGGGGCAGAATAAGTACAGGCATGCGTGGTCTCAATAAATTATTTACAATGCCACTTAGCTGCGGCCAAATTTCAGATTGCGCTATCAGCCATGAGGCATTTAAAGATACCACAATAAAAGCATTTAGGCCTGCCGCAACTGTTAAAGCATAATTACCTTGCTTACTCTGACTAAGGCAGCAGCAAGTACCTTTAACCTTAAAGGTAAAATCGTTTGTAGCTGTAGTCAGTTTCAAATTGCCTTCCAGCATAATCAACATACATGCGCCAGCGTTTCTCATTTCAATACTGGCTTCTATATCCTGATAAGCCGTTATTTCAAAAAGCTGGATATTAGTCAATTCATCGCTATGCGTCTGGGTTACAATTACAGCGTCTTCTATGTCAGTAAGATTTACATTACTAAATTTGGTAGGATGGCGACAATAAGAGATCTTTTCTCCTTCATGGAGTTGTGACGATACACTATCTGAGAACATTAAATTAATATGCGGTTTCATATTATTAGTCTAGGTTTATTAAATAACGAATTTTAGAAAATGGCAGGCAGTATACCTACCTTTGAGTCGAACTAATGTTGGCCCTTCGGGATCATAAAGTTGAAGGGCTGCGTCACGAGCGTAGTCCTTTTTTATATCCCGATGGCCTAACCGTAAAAAGAGCATGTTTCCGGTCATGAACAAAATCAACTACTACCACTCTTCTTACCAGGAATAATTGCAGCAATAACTCAACAGCTGGCAAAGTCAAATTGACCAAAACGTGGACCCATAAATTTGCATCAGCTAAATCATTCATTCATCAATTATTAATAATAAGTCACACAACTAAGGCACTGCCAGATAGCCTTAATTGCAATCCTAAAATCAATATATTCTATAAATGAGTACCAGACATTTTTGAAATTTATTTTTACCGACAGTTATGTCAATACTGCTAAATCACAATTTCGCTGGGAAGGTAACCATAATGCAACTTAAATGCCCTCGAAAAAGTTTCCGGTGCAGCATAACCCAGTTTATTAGCTACCTCCTTAATTTTCAACCCATTCTTCAAATGCTCCCGGGCCAGTTCCATTCTTATGGAGATGATATAACCATAGGGGCTTACATTAAATTCATTTTTAAATAAGGGCGTAATAGCCCTTTTATTCATATCAAAGAGCATAGAAAGCCCCTCTACAGTAAGCAAGATGTTTTGATAAGAATGACTATCAATGTAATCTTTCACCTTATTGATCAGCTCGATGTCGTTTTTTCTAAAAAACTGCTGCACGTTTCTAATGTTGTCAGTATACAGTTTAATCAGGCTAATCGACATTGCCCATATCTTAGCGTCGCGCTCGTGGCCAACCGCTTCTTTACAATCAACTATGTTGCTGATTAATCTGCGTTTACGCCTACCAATTTTTATGATGTCAAATACCTCAATATCACCCCCATCAAGCAACTGCTCACAATACTTATTTAGATAGGGAACATAGGCACCCAGTGTAGCTATTGAGGGCAATAAAAGAAATACTTTAAAACTACCTGGTTGTATTGTAGTACTGTAAGATTTAGCAGGCAAAATTTCAGCTAACGCTTGCCCTTCCTTTAAAATTATATGATCGAAATCTGAAATGGATATATCTCCTTTAAGTACAACTGGAAATATTAAGGCTGGTTGGTGTAAGTTTAGGGACAGCGTAAACGCTGTACTACATTCCAGATGTATCATCTCCAAATAAAACAGGCCATTAGCAGTGTGAAATTGCCGCGTTAACTGCATTACACCGGGCACACATGTATGTCTTACCTTAGCATAAGCAAGTTTTCGCATCTGTTTATTTGGTAGCACATCAGTGTATGTAGCATCTTTAAGAAAATCAGTTTCAAAAACAAGGGTATACGGAACGTTTTTTTGATCAGTTTGATGGCGGTTACTCATTAATTAAGATAAAGATTTTTTAAAGTTCATTTCTATGCTATTGATTGATGTATATACTACCATTATCCACAACCCAACCTACATCTTACTACCTTGAGTTAATAAAGGTAACGTATAAGAACACAATAAACAACCAATGATCCATGAAATAGAACAAAGTAAGTTATATACACCTACACTACAGGTATTTGTGTCCAAACAAAATTTCAAAAT
This sequence comes from Pedobacter sp. MC2016-14, assembly GCF_020991475.1. NCBI lineage: Bacteria > Pseudomonadati > Bacteroidota > Sphingobacteriia > Sphingobacteriales > Sphingobacteriaceae > Pedobacter > Pedobacter sp. MC2016-14. The sequence continues at coordinate 106,036 of NZ_JAJMPA010000003.1, read as the reverse complement.
CGTCAACTTTATAGGTATAATAATTACATCTTACAGAAATACAAAAAAACACCCTTCAGCCAGACACAATGTTCAGCGTACAGCCCCTTCATTTCATCAACTTTAAAAGCATCTAGTCAAATAGATTTCAGTAACTAGGAAATTACATAAATATTAATCATAATTCTAATTTTGCAAACATTATTATCTAATGACCTATTTATAATCTTAAAATGTATTATTTCAATCCTTGCTGTTTTCTATTTAAGATGGCATACTTATTCATTCTTTTATAATGCATTCTCCATATTACAATATAAAAGCTCAATCATAAAAGAAGTGAAAATAAAAAATTGAATTAATAAGAAACATAAATCAGCATCTTTAGCTTCAAAAAATTATCAAATCCTTGCTGGATTTTTATCTTCCGGGCAATGCAAGAATTGAATTTACATCTTACAATCTCTGAAAACATAGCACGATAAATTATTTTACTTCGCCAGGCGCTATCCACTTTTTAACAAAAAATAAGTCGGATAATCATTTAAAATACAAATTTGCAGGGTAGATCTATGGATTGTGGGCAAAATTATTTTGATGCAAAAATAAGCTTTAAATAGTTATAAGCTGATATTATCCAGTTAAACTAACAAATTTTATATCATTAGTAAAATTATTTTACCAAATAATTTGACACTCTCAATTCGTGTAATTATATTTGGTTTATCTAAACATTAATCTTTTAAGTTACCATTAAGCTTTGGGTTGATTAAACCTCTCAATATGAAGCCAAATATAAAACTACACTTCAAAGCCAAAAACGTCCAAAATCTGGATTCAAACAGCAGGATAGTTACTGAATTATCATTGCCTTTTGTCGAAAGCACCTTGATTTCTGTCAATGAAGGGACATTAATTCACCAAAAACACAGCTCATTTCTCTGCTTCGTGGATGTTTGGGAATATACCCTGGACAAGCCTCTAATATTAAACTATTCCTTAGCCAAATCTGCGCTAATGATGATAATTTGTGTAGATGCGCAGTTCAAATGTACGGACCGGGGCAACAGAGAAGTTTTGGAAGTGATGGAAACATGTTGTTGCATGGTTCAACAAAAATCGGGAAACTATACTGTAGAATTTCCAGCAGGTAAACACAGAATAATGACTTTAAGATTGCGCCCTGAATGGATATCCGGAAAAACCATTGAATTTCCAAAACTTGAACCTTTGTTTCAAAAGTTTAATGGGTCTGACGATTTACTGAGCGCTTTGCCACAGTGCCCCTTAACACGCAATACCAAACGCGCGTTGAATCAACTGAGTGCTATAAAGACCAGTACTGAAGGTAAGTTAGAGATCGCGTTCAATTTATTTATCGTAACGCTAATTGGTAATTATCACGATACGCTAAAAAAAAACAAGTATGTTACCAGCTTCATTCACAAAGAAAAAATAGCCATCTTAAAAAATCTAATGCATGAGAATTTCGCTACTGAATTAGTTGATGATCCATCCTTTTTTACTGATAAATTGCAAGTTTCCTATAAACTACTGGCCACACTGGCATTGAAAGCGCTAAACATGCCTATACATAAGTACGTTATCTACTACAGAATGCACAAGGCCCTTAAAGAACTGATGCTCACAGATAAAAAGATCAGTGTTATTGCAAGAGAGGTGGGTTATAGTGATCCACATTATTTTAGCAGGGCCTACTATAAATACTTTAAAGTGAGGCCTTCTGAAACTCAAGAACTTGGCATAAGTGGCAAAAAAAAGATCTCCAGGGTAAGAAAACAAAACCCATAAAGCCTTTTAGCTAAACAACATTTGTTTTAGCAGAATTAATCTAACTTTCTAAATCCGCACTTTTAAAACAAACAGTAACGCCGTTGTGCACGTACATCAATAATATAATTCGGGTATTACACCTATTAGTTTAGTGGCACTTTTTATTCCAAAATAGAAAAAGCTGACTTAATATTTGCCAGAAATTGTATTGTTTTTCGTCTTCTATGTTCGGAAATTAGCTTTCATAAAATATTGATAACCAACTTAAATCGATATTCAAACTAAATATAACCGCTATGAACATTATTTACAATGAAACACGTAAACAGGAATTGATCCTAAAGCATCTGCTTCCAGTTCTAGGCTACACCATTGACGTTAAAGGTGAAGAAATGCAGGACTTGCTTTGCAACTGCAAATTAATTGAAGCAAGCGCTTACGAAATTCTTGAAGTTCCAGGAAACAGAAGTGAAGGTGTATTATGGTTCCCAATACATGCCATGAGCCACTTTTACTATTATAATCAAGAACACAACATACATACCGGTATAAGGATATGGAATAGAAAAGATGTTATTTTAGATCCGGACAGTCTATTCGAGGATAATAAAAGAAAATACACCCTTCAAATTCTTGAAAATAGCGAAGTTTTATCTATTAGCTACACCAACCTAGACTATCTAATGCAAAAATATAAAGATATGGAGAGGGCAATCATAAATATCTCAGTCAACTGCACCCTGTATGCCCAAAACAAACTTTACCTACTATACCGCCCCGAGCTTGAAAGGATAGATCAATTTAGGCGGGAGAACTATCTGTTTACCATTTGTGCAAGTTTGGAAATCCAAGCAATGCATTTGAACATCAAAAGTAAAGCATACCTGGATTATGCTAACAAACTTAACGATGTTAATTGATCGATTAAAGTAACTAATAGCCCTCCCACATGAATATTATTTATGATATCACCTACAAAACGGAATTAATTATTAAGCATTTGATTCCGGCGTTAGGATGCTTAAGTGAAATTGAAGGCATCAAACTCCAGGATATTATTACCAGATGTAGATTACATCACGTGCGTAAATATGACACCCTTGAAAGTCCGGGTTCCAGAAATGAAGGATTCTTATGGTTTCCTATCAACGCGATGAGTCATCACTATTTTTACGATAGAAAGAAAAGCAGTAAAATAGGCACCAGGATTTGGAACAAGCGAGATTTTATTTTTGAAGATGCCAGTCTATTGGATGGTAAAGATCGCCGGGATACATTGGAAATCCTTGAAGAGGATGAAGTTATATCCATTAGCTACGATGACTTAGATCATCTAATGCGAAAATACATAGACATTAATACAGCCGTAGAAAAGTTGTCAGCCAGAAATAATGCATACTTCAGACGTAAAAGCTTTTTAATGAACCTTTCATCTTTTGAACGTGTAAGGCAGTTTAGGGAAGAGAACAATCTGTTCACTTTTTGTGCAACCCAAGACATCCAGGCTATGCACGTTAACCTCACCAGAAGAATGTATTTTAACCTCTTAAACAAACTAAAAGGGACGGCACCAGAATATCAATAGGTATCTACAACATCTAACAGTTTGAGAATTATTTCCCAAATAAAATGGGAAATATTTCCTAACACTACCATTCATTTCCTTCTGATATTTGATTCAACAAAACACGAGAAATATTTGAATACCAAAATATAAAACAGATGGAAACTATATTACAAAAACCATTATTTAGATTGTCTGAAAAAACTAAAGATCTGATAGTCGATATAATAATTTATATTTTTCTTGCTTTATTTATATATACTGCTGCCAGTAAATTTCAAACTCAAGATGGGTTTGAAAAAATATTAAGGCGATCTCCTTTAACTGGGTCTTATAGTTCATTCATATCATGGTCAGTCCCTATTAGCGAAACCATAATTTCTTTCTTGCTTTTAATCCCTTCGACAAAAAGGATAGGTCTATATGCCTCACTGGCTATAATGGTAATTTTCACCTGCTTTCTTATTTATGGCATTTTAGTGGGAAGTCGACTTCCTTGCCATTGCGGTGGAGTGATAAGTTCCTTATCATGGAAACAGCACATATGGTTTAATCTTCTATTTATCGCCGCAGCCATTACAGGAATAAAACTTAAATATAATAAAGACTTTACGCGCGTGAAACAGGGAAAGCCGTAACCTGTTTAAAGAAATATGGCAATCTTAAACAAAAATAACAAAACTTTTAACAATGAAAAATTTTAAAAAAGTTGCTTTAAGCCTACTAGTTGTAGGTGTAGCATTGGCAGGAAGCGCATTTACCAACGCAAAAACTTTCCTTCCAGGAGACCGTTATGTTCAAACATCTCCAGGTACTTATCAGTTGATCACTGCTTCATATGATCCTGATAGCTTCTGTGACCTTACCACAAATCCTTGTTCTTTTGTACAACAACCCTCTGATCCAACCAATTATGGTTCGACAATTAATCTTTCAACAATCACTTCTGCTCCAGCAGGAAGCTTTGTTGCAAGCGACCAAGGTGAGTATACTGGACCACTTGTTCCTTAATATCTTTAAGGGGCTGCCGGAGGCAGCCCCTTAAATGGCTAATAGAAGTTACATTAGTTAGGATTTAGTCAGTTTTATTAGAGTCAATCGATATATGTGACTTTTAATTTGTGGTTTTTGTCAATTGAAAAAGTTATTATGAAAATGATCTTTGTAGGTTTAATTGTTGCATGCGTAACAATTAGTGTAAGCGCATTTGTTAACAAAAAAAAACACTTCCACCCAGGCGATCGCTATGTTCAAACGTCACTCGGAGTTTATGAGCTTATCTCCGTTACATATGATCCAGATCAGTTCTGTGATTTAAGTCCAAATCCTTGTTCTTTTTTGCAACAATATTCTGATGTTACAAATTATGGTCCTATAATAAATCTTTCTACAATATTAGCAGCCCCTCCTACTAGCTTTAAACCCACTGGGATGGGAGAATACTATGGCCCGTTAACTACTCCTTAAATTGGAAAAGTTAATATTCTAAGGCTGCCTATCTTCAAGTGCTTTATTAACGATATTTATCATTTGCACAATATTTCCTCTAGGAGGAGTAGGTTCGTACAATTTTCCATTATTTAAAATAAACAAAGTAGGAAAAGATGTAATATTATAAGCATTGATTAATGGGTGCCTAGAATTTCTATCCGCCAATTGACCTCCTCCAGCATAAAGGTTAATCGAATTAGAGTCGGTATAATTATTTGTTTTTATACTTTCAAGCCAGCTTTCTTTGGATTTATCAATATTAATTGATACAAATTTCACATTAGGATTATCTTTGAATGTGTCAACTAGAGGTACTAAGTGTTTTTTAAGTTTAATACAATTTATACATCCAGTAAACCAAAAATCCATAATGACCACTTTATTACGGAAGTCAACAAGTTTTAATGTTTTTCCATTATTATCTTCAATTTCAAATGGGAAAAATGGAGTGTCCTTCGAATTTGTTTTTTGAATGTTATGTAAAATCTCTTGATAGTCAGGATTGTGTATTTGAGCAATAGCTTCTTTAAAATAAGAAGGAGGTATGGATTTTTTATTTTTATTGTAGTTGAGAAAAAAAAGAGTAAGTAATTTTTCTCGCATAGGACCAGAATAGTCTTCTAAGATAGAATTAAACTGAAACCGCATGCGATCATATGACAAATCAACTTTTCCATCTTTAAATGCCCAAAACATACTGCGGACAACTTCCTTTTCAAAGAGAAAATCTGAAAAAATAGGCGAGCTTACTAAAACATTCGGACTAATATCATTCAATTTATTTAGATTTATTTTATACTCTGAACTATTTGTGAGTGCCTTAACTCTTTCGAAGTCATTATACGAACCTCGTTCCCCTTTTAGATCAGAATAATATAATTGCCCATAACTATTAGCAATCATTAATTCGGTTGTTTCTTTTCCTATACTCCTAGCATATTTTTCTATCGTTTCTAATTTCAGTTTTAATAAAGAATCCTTTTTGGTACCTCTATAATCAAATAGCTCATTAAATTGACGATTTTTTCTAAATTGAATATCTTCAGCAGTCGCCAAATATCTGTAATGGTAAATATCACTTTGACAGTTGAATTTGTCAGACCCTTTGCCCGAAAATTCAAAATTCGCACAAGATAATTTGCAAGTTATTTGATCATCCTTATCCATAACATACATATTGTCACTAGATGACCACATTTGGAATGAATTTGGTACAAATCCAATATGAATATAAAACCTTTTAGCTGGAGCTATAAATGATAACTTAAAGGGTTTATTAGGTTTAGTTATAACACTGTAGTATTCAGTAGGGGCAATATTTATTTTTGAAGGAAATGATGTAACCCAAAGCATAACAGTAATATTCGTATCGGGGACCGAATTAAACATAGGGTCCGTAACTTTCCCCTCAATAACAATATTATTTGGCTCATTAAATTCATTTTGCTTCTGCGCTCTAACAGAACATATCGCAAACAAGTAAAATATTATAGTAAGATTTTTCATATTATTTATCTTTCGTTTTGACTGATGCCGCTGAGGCTAATTTCATCATCTGGAATTGGGAAAATATATCTATTACTATTGGGTAGTAGTGTATAGAGTTGACCATTTACAGAGCGTGAAATACTGATATTAGCTCCTTCTTTATTAAACCGTTTTAAATCGTCCCATCTAACACCACGCCAGACTAGTTCCCTTCTACGTTCTAATAATACTTTAGCTAAAGCATCTACTGGATCAGCAGCTATTAGATTCTGATATGCTTTGGCTGGCGAGGTAGCATTTGGACTCCAACGCTTAATTCGCAATTGATCCAATTTGTCCATTGCGGTAGTAATTTCCCCACGCCGGGCTAAACATTCGGCTTTAATTAATAAGACCTCATCTGTAGCCAATCCGGTAAAGGGATTCAAACCTGGTCCAAAATACCCCTGTTTCAAATCGTAGGAGCCATCTGTTTGTTGAACGAAATAAATAGTTTTTCTAAGATCGTTTGGCTCATATAATCCAAGAACTTCTGAAGTTATTTGTATATAAGTATTTGCACCACTACTAGTTCCCCGTGTAATATATGATTGATTGGTTACTGCACTTTTTGCATAAATTTGTTCGTCGTGTGCTCTTGGAAATGGAGCCGCAGCAGTTTTGCTTAGCAAATTGTAATCGATCAGCTTGCTGTACGAGCTAAGACAAGCGTCCGCATGAATTTCTGCCTTTTCATAATTTCTCATACTAAGATATATTTTAGATAAAAGGGCATTGGCAGCAATTTTAGAAGGCCTACTTCTAGCTATAGGAAGTGATAAATCAAGTAGATTTACAGCTTCGTTCAGATCTTCTAAAATTTGATTGTATACCATAGTAACAGATGCTCGTGGAAGCAATTCGTCAATTGAGGGTTTTAATCTCAAAGGAACCGCTAAGTCTCTAGATGAGTTTGAAGAATCATAAACAGGAGCGAAATTACTGACAAGTTCATAATAGGCATAGGCTCTGACAAATAAAGCCCATCCCTTGATGTTATTCCATTGTAATGTATTAACGGTTGAAATTTCAATTCTCGATAAACCCTCTATAACATTATTAGCATAGAATATAGAAGTATATGGAATATTCCAAGAATCGACAATTTCCCCTTCATAAAGATCTTTTGTCCATATATAAGAATTTCTTGCTGTGGCCGTAGGAGCAGAAGACCAAAGAGCATCACTACTATATTGAAATTCATCACAAGAAAGAATTGCTAATCCTCCTGATCTATTTATTGCTGTGGTATTATCGAGAAGCTTCTGAAATTCGTCCAAGGTTATAGGCTGTGTGATATCTGTATTCGGTTTTGCATCCAAAAAGCTTTTCGTACAGCTAATATTTGTTAGAACAAAGACAATAGCCCCTAAAAATGTAATTTTACCTTTCATCTCAATTAATTTAAAAGTTAGTTTTTAGACCAAATGCAAAAGTGGTCGGATTAGGGTATCCGGATCTAACATCTGGATCTAATCCTTCTTTATTAGCTTTCCAAATCAAACCGAGGTTATTCACATATGCATAAATATTTAGGTTAGATACCAGAAGCTTATTCATTATTTTTTTTGGTATTGAATAATTTATTTGTACATCTTGTAAACGAATATAATCACCCTTCTCAGTAAGCACAGCTGAATTACTGTAAAAACTACTACGTAGAAAGTTATTAGGGTAAACTAAGGACGGGACAGATGTAGTTAATTCATCACCTGGATTCTGCCAGCGTTTCTCATAATCTGGTTGTAAAAAATTGATAAAATTGGAATTGTAAAGCGCTGAGTTATCAAGTGATTGCCTCCTGAAGTAAAACCCAGTTTTATAAGTAATATTAAAAGAAAATTCCAAACCACTGAAGGAAAAAGTATTTCGTAAACTTCCATATATTGTGGGGGTTCTGGATCCAAAAAACTCCAGTTGAGTAGGATCGTTTGAATTACTAATTTTTGTATAATCATTACTTAAACTACCATCAAAATAACCTTGTGGATTCCCAGAAGCATCTAACCCTCCCCATTTATAAGAAAAAAGAGAATTAATTGGATAGCCAACTATCGGTACTAAAGTGATTTGTGTAACAGTATTTGAATTCATACCAACGCCTATTTTATAATTTGTAATTTTATCTTTATTATAATTAAAAATATATGTTGTCGCCCATTTAAATACTCCAAGCAAATTTTTCGAGTTCAACTGGATGTCAAAACCCTGAGCATGGGTATCAGCTGTATTACCCGTAAAAATTGAGATTCCAGTTTGTGGTGCAATAGGACTAGTGCCGATTAAGTCTGTTCCATTTTTAATGTAATATTCCAAGCTACCGGAAATTCTATCTCCTTTAGTAGTAAAATTCAACCCAAAATTTATATTTTTCACTTTTTCCCATCTTAAATTATCATTAGGAGGGTTCACGATCTCATAATATGTAGAATTTGTAAAAGTATTTGTGTTACTAGGTTTAGCCGTCAGGTAGGCGGATAAGGAATTATTCACATTCCCATTATAACCAAAGCTCCCTTTTAGCTGTAAATAGGGTAACCACTCAATATTATAAAACTTTTCTCTATTAATATTCCAGGCCAATGCTGCCGACCATAGTGGAATTCCCTTTTGATTCGCTTTAACACCGAAGATGTTTGATTTGTCTTTTCTATAACTCAAATAGGCAATATACCTTTTATTATACGTATACGATCCATTTCCGTACCAGGACACATACCTGTCTGTAGTACCATTTTGTCTAGGAGGCTGTCCAATTTGAGACAATCCTCCCGTTATGTAGCTTTTATATTGATTTACCGGGTCTATTTGGACGCTTGTTGCAGTTTCAGAATCGTAACCGTATAAATAAAATGAGTTACTTTTAAAATTGTTGCTTCTAATTTCCAATCCACCTATAGCGGAGAATTCATGCATTTCGGAGAAACTTTGAGCAAAATTAAGTTGAGCTCTTCCCACATTTGACTCTGTCGATTGGAAATACGGATTATAAATACCACCAAGAGGAATCGGCCTTGTAACTGCTCCTGTAATGGAATTAATTTGTGTCACTCTGTTAATTGCGTCTCTTGTAGAAAATGACCCAATACTATTTAAATTCTCTATTTTAGAATTGGCACTGTAATATTGATAATTTAGAGAGAGCACCAATGGGGATAATATCTTATATGTCAGTCCAAAATTCAACCGATAATCAGTAAGATCTCGATTAGAGGTTGAATTTTTGTTTTTTAATTCATTGAGTGGACGCAGTTTCCAATCAAGGAGCTTTCCTTTACCAGCAGTATCAGTATAACTGGACCTTAGTCCCCCATTAACTAATACTTCTAAAGCCTCACCGTTGTCGCCAGCTAATTGCTCATAAGGCAGATACCCAAGATTACTCCCGATTTGTATATTATTTGATTTGGACTTTGAAAATGCAATATCTGTTAATAGAGCTAATTTGCCATTTAGTATCCTGTATGAATTACTCCCCTTTAAACTGACCCTTGAATCAGATTGTGTTTTTAAACTAGGAAGATTTTTATCATAGCCTGCTGAAAAATAAAATGTCTGACTGGAACCACCGCCATTCAAATCAATAAAATATCTTTGTTGAGAACCATTGCGGTATAAGTATTTCTTTTGTTGATCTCTATAATCAATATTTCTCAACTTTTCGATTTCAATCTTTCCTATCGTTTCATAAGCAGGATCAACTTTTATTTTTTGTAATATAGCTACTACTGGGGATATTACGCTGTAGCCATTATTAATTGAGGCCGTAAATGCACCTTTATCAAATAAAAATTTTTCAATATCTATAAAGTCATTTGAATTAATTTGTTTTTGATAATAGAGATCTGGCTTTTCTCCAATTGTTAAATCAGACTTTAAAGTAATAGTAGGTACATGATTATAACTTCCCTTCTTCGTGGTAATTATTATTACACCGTTACCTGCTCTTACTCCCCATATCGAAGCGGCAGCAGCGTCTTTTAATACTGTTATGTTTTCAACTATTTCAGGGTTTATCGTATTCAAGTCCCCGTCAAAAGGAAAATTATCTATTACAATTAATGGAGAAGCATTTGAAAAAATAGTACTTCTTCCACGAACGCTTAGACCTAAATTATTACCCGTCTGATTGTCGAAAAGAATACCATTTCCAACCCCCTTCAGCCTAGATAATAGATCGGCAGATACAACGCGATTTAAAGTCTTATTATCTATGACTGTATAGCTGCCAGCAGCTCTCTCTTTTGGAATATTTTGATAGCCAGTACTTATTACCTCCACCTCTTCCAATTTCCCCGAGCCAAAAGCAAGTTTAATTGTCCCAATATTCTCTACAGCTTTAACTTCCTGACTATCAAATCCTAAAAAAGAAATAATCAATATGGCTTTATCATCTACTTTAGCCAAAGAGAAATAACCATCTTCGTTCGTTTTAGCAATTTTGGAACTACCTTTTACTATTACCGTTGCACCTACCAATGGATTTCCATTTTCATCCACTACCCTACCCGTAACGTCAATCAAAGCAAACAGGGAAGTGATCCGGTCAAAAACTGTCTTTTCCTTTTGTTTAATCACTACAGTTTTACCATTGATTTCATAGGTTAATGGTAGCCCGGTTAAAGCTACGTCCAACACGTTTTCTAGTGTTGCTTGCTTAAAATTAGCGTTAATGATGCTCTTTGAACTTACTTTACCAGCATACCAAAATACATTGTAGCCAGTTTGTTTCGTAATCTCCTTAAATAGCTGTTGTAACGAAACGTTTTTATTAACGTAAGTCATCTTCTGCGCATAACTAAATGCACTTACCTGCATGATGGTAGCAATTAATATTACGGTGGTTAGTCGCATAATTAGCAGGATTTTACGGCATAGCCCTTCGGGATACCTTGGTTTAGGGTAAATTTTATACATTTGTACGTCTGTGGTTTAGTTGATCGTTTGCTATTCTTCTAATAATACAGGCATTGAGCCAGTTGTGTCGGGAAACACTTCTGGCTTTTTTTGAAAAAGCTTGTATTATTTCATTTCGTTTAGAGGCGTAGTTGGAGTATATACCTATCTGACCATAATTTTTCTCCCTTCTATTTTAAAGTTTACTTCTCCAGTCATTTGCAGCATATTGAGTATTTCAGAGATTTTCATTCTTCTTGAAGCTATTCCTCCAAACAGTTTATTTTCAATGACTTTATTCTGGTAAATTACGTCAACGTTATACCATTTGGCCAATTTTCTCATAATGTTATTAAGAGGTTCGTCAATAAAAATAAACTGATCATTTTTCCAGGCAATAGCGTTATTTGCATCCACTTCAGTTACCTGTAAATTATTACCATTTAGTGCTGCTTGTTGCCCAGGAACTATTTTAACGGCTTCTTTTACTTTTCCAACACTGCCCGATTTAGCTGAAACAATAGAAACTTCCACTAAACCCTCCAATAAGGTTGTTTTAACAATTGACTCATCTGCATAACTAGACACATTAAAATGTGTACCAAGCACCCTGATTTGTTGTTGATCATTTTGCACTACAAAAGGATGCCTGGAATCTTTTGAAACCTCAAAGTAAGCCTCTCCGATCAAGTAAACCTTACGCTGCTTTAAATTAGCAAAGCTACTGGGAAATTTCAGTACAGAGCCAGCATTCATCCATACCAATGAGCCGTCTGGTAGTTTTACCTGATACTCCCCCCCAAATGGTGTAGTTAAGGTCAACAGCTCCGAGCTCGAAGGTTGATCCAGTGTTTTGTTGTTACCTAAAGGCGTACCGTCATTATAACTTAATTGATTCGCATCTATTACAACACCTGTTTTGCCTGAACTTAAATTAATCCTCCTGCCATCAGCCAATGTTAATAATGCTTTGTTTGTACCAGGGCTTACATCATTTGCGTAGGCAATGGCCTGAACCTTCTCTGGCTTTTTATTTAAGTATATAAATACTGAAAGGACAACAGCAATACTTGCGGCTGCAGCAGCCAAGCGTAACGGCCATAATTTGGCAGCTGGCTTCTGCTCTTCCTCCATTACTTCAAGTAATCCATCACGAATGCTTTCCTTTGCATGAAGCAATTGTTTTTCATCAGGAACAACCGAGTTAGCATTCATATATTGAAAAAGCCACTTTTCAAAAATAGCTTTCTCTTCCGGGCTGCTACTACCATCCAGGTATTTATTCCAAAGCTCTTCAGTTAGGCGGTTTCTCATCTTATCTTTTGTGGTTATTTATATAGATGGAACTTAAACGCGCCCTAGGGAGTAGATTTTTTACAATAAAAAAGTCACCATCACCTGACTAATTTTCATCCTAATGATTTTCAATGCATTAACCACCTGTTTTTTTACCGTTTTATCAGATAAATTTAGTTTAGTAGCGATTTCTTTTTGAGTCATTTGCTCATTTCGGCTCAGTTCAAACACTTCACGCATTTTCTTTGGAAGCGTTGCCACAGCTTTTTCAATATTTTTGATTAATTCTTTCTCCTGAATATAATCGTCGGTAGCATTAGCTCCTTTATCTAAGAAATCACTAAACGAATCGAGATATCGATCATGAATTTTTTTTCTTCTGATCATATTCAATGCAGCGTATCGAACAGAACTATAAAGATATGAAGATAAAGAACCAGTGATTTTGTGATCCCCCCTTTTACTCCATACATAAGCAAGCACTTCTTGCACTGCATCTTCAGCATCTTGTGGATCCTGAAATACTTTCATCGCATATAAATACAATTGAGCCCAGTATCTCTCGTAAAGCTCAGCAAAAGCGATTTCTTTCCCCTCCTTGATCAAGGCTAGCAGATCCGCATCAGTGTGTATTTTATATTCGAGTCTTGTTCCCATTATGCGCATTGTTACAAGCTATAAGTATTTACGCAAAAAAATAAGTTGTAGTTTTCCCCAGGTTTACAAGTATAGGAAATTTTATTAGCCGCTAAGAGACTATTCATTTTAAAAACTGATTAAGCACAACTGTAGTTGTACGGGTTTATAAAGACAAATTATTTTGGACTCTCCACTACCGGAACAGTAATGTAATTGATAATATTCAGAAGAATGCACTTACATTATCTTTATGCAAGGACTTTTAATAAGGCTAAGATACAAAAGATATTCGACAAACAACTAATTATATTAGTATTTTATTCAAATTAATATTAGTGTTCTTTAATATACAAATGATATTCCTGGTAAGTTAGCAACATCCTATTACATTTCTACAAGCAATTAATTATGAAACTCTTACCACAGTTCACAATTAAAACTGTAATTTAGCAAACAAAGGAGTAACTACCATGTAGCATGGCCTTTAAATTGTTAAAATTCTAAATTAATTAAAAATGAATGCCTCAACCTTCAAACAACTCTCTGACGATGGTCTTTTGCCTTTTATAAAAGATGGCAACATATCTTCGTTTTCCGAGCTTTTTCTACGATTTAAACATCGGCTATTTTTGCACGCATACAGAATGCTGCAAAACGAAGAAGAGGCGCAAGATGTTGTGCAAGATTTATTTGCCACAATATGGGCCCAAGGATCGAATTTTAAAGTCACAGAAAACATTGATAATTATCTTTATGGCGCTACTAAAAACAAGGTACTAGATATCATCGCTCACAAAAAAGTGATGGTAAAATATAGTAACTCATTTACCGAACTGGTAGTGGTAGACGATTCTGCTCACGATAAATATGTGGAGAAGGAATTGCGCGCAATGATAGAGTCGGAAATAAGCCACCTGCCAAAAAAAATGCGTGAAGTGTTTGAATTGAGCAGATATGAAGGCTTGTCTCATAAGCAAATAGCTGAGAAACTGGATATTTCTGACAAAACAGTTAAAAAGCAAATTAGTAATGTATTAAAAATCCTGCGGACAAAAATAAAGGTAACGATCTTATTTTTTTATTAGCTTATACAAGACTTACATATAAACTTTTGTGATAGCTTTTTAAAACCGAGGCTAAAAAAATACCGATTGAATATTTCTTAGGCAATAAAACAAGATCATCCACATCGACAGAACCATCTTCTTTGTAATTTATACGCTCCAAAAATTGGTGCCCGGAGTCTTCAGAAAGCCTATCCTCTCCAAAAAGGATAAACGATTTTAATCTGTGTAGAAAAAGAAATGCTTGCGCAAAAAAATGAGCGGAGTTTCTTCTTTCAGGATAATGTTCTGTAAAGCATGAATGGAATATTTCTCCAGCCAGTTGCATTGCAACTGGATCATTGAATTCATCCTCAATTTTGCAAGCGGAAGAAAAATCTTGTGGTAAAAATACTGCATCTATCCTATTTATACGTATATATCTATCACCAAGCTTTGCTACTTTTTTTTGCATATTAATCAAAGTCACCATATCCTGTACTGCCTCATCTATAATCAATCTTGTAGACGGCGCAAAATCAGGGAAATTTTTACTATTCATAATATCCTTTATTTCACTCAATCGCTGACATAAAGCAGATTGAAAAAATTTAATACCATTTAAAAATATGTGGTGGACCTCTGGTTTGGAATACTTATTACTTTTCATAGAAAAACGTTTAGAAACCTAAGATACAGAATTTTACCAAACATTTAAACATACATGTTTTGTTTAATAAAAAAACGATGGGTTGGTAATTCATGAATCGAATGGACTCTTTTCGATCTAATTCCGGATCAGAAAAATTATTTTCAAATAAATAATGGTAATCCGAAAAATAAAAAACAGATTCTGGATTAACAAATTGGTTAGTAATCCGGCGAGCCATTACCCGTAATAAGTATGTATACAATAATAGAATTGTTAGATTTTTTAGAAGAAGATATTAATCGGTTTCAGTATGTAGAAAATGGTAATTTTGAATCCATACCACCGAACTATGCTGACGAATTTAAAAGCATTAACATACAACTGCTTGTATTCGAATCCATAGTAATGCATGAAAATGAAAAAAATAGGTTTGAAAATCTATACGCTTTGTTCTGGTCAAAAATACTCATCCAAGTTCCATTACTATAGTCTATTTGAGTTCAGAACAGCCAATCCAAGACTTAATTGGGAGGATAATACAATCATACCTCCACCGTAGCCGCAGGAACAAAACAGCAAATTCAGACTAAAAAAACAGCAAACACACAACAACCACACACCGGCTGTGCGTTCTCTGTGCGTTCTCTGTGCGTTCTCTGTGCGTTCTCTGTGCGTTCTCTGTGCGTTTGCTCCGGACGTGTCTCGTCCGTCTATAGCAATCCACCAGTTGGTTAATAATCCTGGTTTTGCTATACAGTGTGTCTTATCACATTAATGGACAAACTAGAAATGAATAAGACTTATGAAAAACTTACTTATATTCGGAATAAATTCACAAAGAACTCTACAATGATTTTATGCGCTTGAAAACACAATCAATATTTGCCACAAAGATTTTTACTTGTTAAATGAAGAACACAGCGAACTTTTACGAGCAGGTTTACGAATTGGTGAAACTTGTACCTAAGGGCAGAGTAACCACGTATGGCGCTGTTGCAAAATCTTTAGGCATGAGCGGCTCTTCTAGAATGGTAGGCACCGCAATGAAGCATGCACATGACCCCTCTCTTAATGTCCCTGCCCATCGTGTTGTTAACAGAACAGGCCTGCTCACTGGCAAACACCACTACCAAACGCCTACAGAGATGCAGGAGCTTTTAGAAAAAGAAGGGATCATAGTTATAGACGACCAGGTACAGGACTTTGAAAGAAAATTCTGGAACCCACTAGTTGAGTTGTAAGTATGTCAGTTAATTCGGTTAAGGTAATTTGTTGCTTTTTTTAGAAGGGAGAAACTGTTCATAAAATTCTCTAACCTGCCTGGCCGTTTCTGGATCATCAATGCTGGCAATATGTTCTTCCATCCCAGATATTGTTTGGACAACAGGTTTAACATGGTCGGGTTGCTCCGCCACTCCAGCTGTATCAGATAATAGGGAGACCACAAACTGTACAATCTCATCGTTTACGCCTGCCGTAGCCAAATGCTGCTGCAAGTTCGCCTCCCAGTGTTGAATTGCTTCGTTCAAGGATTTGCCTACACCAGTAACATTTGATTCACCATGCTCTAGGGTGCAATAGAATGCACCTCCCCGCTCATACCTCAACGGCTTTAGCGCAGCCACCATCTTGGTAAGATCTTCGCTGATTTGTATTTCCTTTTTACGTTTCACTCTTTTAAAACACTTTAACTTTGAGGTTGTTCCTGATGATGAACTTATATTTAAAACCTATGGCAGACAATAAAAACAAACAGGACGGAAGAGACGATAGTAAAATTGACGCTAATGATAGCAGTGAAGTGGCTTATGCGGCCAAAGAATTTGGTGTAACGGCAGCTAAAATTAAAGAAGCCATCCAGGCCGTTGGTAATTCAAGAGCAGAAGTTAAAAAATACCTTTCTGGTAAATAACACACAACTGATTTGCACCGGAAGATCCGGGGCAAATCGTTAGTAAATTTGATTGTTACCTATCGTAACGTTCTATGGCTTCACCAATTTTCTCCAGGGTATCTTCTGGTATGTCATCGCTGGAAAACCAGCAAAGCCCTGCATCTACACAATCTGGATAAACCGTACCCATGTAGGCTTCTTCATTGTAAATTTCATACTTATGCTGATCCTCGTGCGATCTAACCTCAAGCGGCACTACCCGGAGCTGATCTGGTAGTCCATCGATACTTACATTAATTTGAAATGATTCCATAGAATTTAAAATTATGTGGTACTAAACCGTAACTAAGATAACCTATTTTTTAATGAATAGTTTCTTGTCTGAGCAATATATGGAATTCAATACGTCATTTTGCGAGCCTTAACCAAATAAGCCTGGTTCGTCAGGTTTTTGTTTAGGGTTCTTAACCTTTTTAGCTCCCTGACTGTTCCATGTGGTAGGTTTGGGTTCAGGTTTTTTAGGCGCCGGTTTATCAAAGCCAAACATACTTTCCTGGCGGGGTTCATCCTCAACAGCCTTTATAAGGCTTAAATCTTTATTGGGCTTTTTTTTTGTTGAAACAGCAAGGTTTTTTTTACTGACCCGGTATCGGTTCATCAGCTGATCCGGATAGGGTTTACATAATGCAAAAAGATCTTCTTCTTTTGATTGCTTATTTAGCCAAATGTCTTCCCCAGCAAGGCTAAGGATTACTACCATGCGATTTTGCGGGTGTATTTCACCAACAATTTGGTTCGCTTCACAAGTCAGCATAGCAAATGAATAATAAGCTTCTCCGGTTTCCGGATCTTCCCACTTGTCCCAGATACCAGCAATCCCAAACGTCTTGCGTTCTGTCACAAAGCGCCAGGGACGTTTATCTGCATCGCTAACCTCCTCCACCTCGGTAAACCC
Source organism: Pedobacter sp. MC2016-14 (assembly GCF_020991475.1). Taxonomy (NCBI): domain Bacteria; kingdom Pseudomonadati; phylum Bacteroidota; class Sphingobacteriia; order Sphingobacteriales; family Sphingobacteriaceae; genus Pedobacter; species Pedobacter sp. MC2016-14. The sequence goes on along the minus strand of NZ_JAJMPA010000003.1, from coordinate 88,306 downwards.
ATCCGCTAATATAATACACCTTTGACCCCATGCCCATGCATCTTTAAAGGAATCCTTTTCTGTAATGCTTTCATACCTGGCATTAAAAGTTGCCGCAGGATAATCAAGGCCATCTGCAAAATAAGGGATGAGCTTAAAATGCATTCGTTGCACAATGTCAGGTTCATCTGAGGTCATCACTAAACCTACATCCGTGACCGCAATATTGGGGTCTGGCGTATATGTTCCTTGTAGCGTATATTTATTACCCTTTAAAAACTCCTTTTCTTCTGCGGTTAACGAGTAGCGTGCGCACATAATCCGTTCTTTTAGTTACACGAACAATTCCTGTTCATCAGTATAATACGCCTTACGGCCATCAATAGTTTCAACTTTAATTTCATGCCCTGTTGGGCTCTTTTTGATGCCCGCCCCGTGGATAACTAGAAAATCCCTGACCTCTGTATCATAAACCTCTGGCAACGCCTTAGCGAGATTCTTAATCTCCTTTTTTAACAGATCGCTAATAGCCTTGTACAATTCTTGTAATTTGGATTCTGGTATTTTATTAGCCTTTGACAAGGGTGAGATGCGGGCTTTCCAAAGAATTTCATCAGCATATGCATTGCCTATGCCTCGTACAATTTTCTGATCCATTAGCACTTGCTTAATGGTAGTTTGCTTTTTGGCTGAAACTGTTTTAAAATAATCAAGGTCAAATTCCGCAGAGAGTGCATCAGGCACTTTATTTTCTGGTGGATTTAAAGTTGGCGTTGCCTGCTTTTGAAAATCGGTCAATGCAAAAGCACAACCTCCGGCAAATACGAATTGTATAAGTTGGTATTTAACAGGCTCATCACCAACTGGCCGCAACCTGCCATGCAGCATTAAATGTAGCCCAAGTACATTGTCTCCACCAAAATGCAGCTGTAAAGTTTTGCCAACGCGGCTGACTTGCATTAGCTTGTGGCCTTCAAGTGCCTCTTTAAGCTCCTTTTCAGGTACATTAAGTTTTTTATGTACTACGACCTTTACCTTTTCTAGCGTTTTATTTTTAAACTGCTTCTCAAGGTTGATGGCAAAGATTTCTAAATCTGGCAATTCAGGCATAACTATTTTTTATTGGTCAATATCGTAAATTCAGGAATGTTGTGCGAAACTGTCATAACAGGCTAATGTTTTTTTAGGTACTAATGTTGCAGGTAACTAGTCACCAATTTCAGTGAATTCCCTGCCGCATGGATACTGTCTTTCAGATGCTGAGCTGAAATCTGGAACTTTCCTGCCCAATACTCCAATTCCTGCTGATCATTTACATCAATCGAAAATTCCCTTCCTGGCTCTGGCTGCGCCCCCCTGATCATGCGGATCTTATTAAGGATTTCTCCAAGGTATGGGTTGATTTTTTCGGAATGTGTCACGCTGGTCGCATCATCAAAACACCAGGAATTCTGGCAATGTATCACGCCCAGCGACTCATGCTGGGCATCGAAGACCACAAAATCACCGCTTGCACCGTTCAAATCCATGATCTGAAGCCTTGCAGGTTCTCCCTCTATTTCCAGTACCATACTATAGACTACTTCTTCATCATTATACTGCAAAGCACACCAGGTGCCATCACCGAAAAACAAGTCAAAAGAATAGTGCTCCTCCGGCTCGCCGTTTTCGGTAATCAGGCCAACCAGCATTTCGTCAATCTGCCGGACCACAGGTAATAGCTCATCAGTACCCTGCAAAAAAACATAATAATGCGTGGCAGACCTCTGGTCAACTTCCTTGATTTCCGGGATTTGCAGACGCAAACTTTCGATAAGGTTTTTCATAAATACATTAACAGATTAATGGGCAAAAGGTTAGCACACTGTTTTAGTTAAGAGCAGAAGACACTTAATTTTCGAGAGGATTCAATTCAGCAAAGATGAGCTGCTTTTTAAAAGACCTCCCCTGAATAACTGCAAAAGTGTAAACGAAATCAGGATCACCAAATTCAGAATGTAAATGTCGCATATAATTTTCAAACTGGACCACGAACTGATCCGCAGAAATACGCCTTTTCAGGTAAACCTCAAACGCATCGCCCTGCTTTTGTTCCACCACTTCAATCTCAACAAACCTCTTGGGCAACATGCGCAATACCACGGCAGCAAACACCGGGATTTTTCTATGAATTTTCCTCAACCCTGTAGCCCTTTCTGGTAATAACCAATCACCTTATTTAAAAAAGCCTCACCCTTAGCCCGTAAGGTACTGATCTTTTTATGATGCTGGCTAATCTCCTTTTCAATCTCTTTATGGTATGCTATATTTCCGTCCCTTGGGTCGCGGACAATCAAATTCTGCAAAAGTACATTAACCTCATAATTGTTCATTTGTTTTTTTTGATACTGGTCCCTAAATTCTTCCGGGGTAAACCAATCTCCTGTAAGCTTATGGTACAGCCAAAAGTTCCTGTTAAAAGCATCCTTGACCAGCGGCCATAACAATTTAAAATCACCTGGCATTCTCTCATGTTGACTAAGATCAGAAGGTTCTGTGTATACTTTCATAGCACTGTTTATTTTGCGTGAACGATAATTATATCTTCTATTCTGGTGGTAAACTTTCGGGATAAAAATTCCTGCCTCATGCTCCATTTTTTTTCAAACCCCATAGCGGCATAACGGACAGTGTCTTTTCCGAAGCTTGCGTTTAGATTATCGATAATCTTTAACGCCTTCTGCTTCTTTTTTTCCAACTCAGTATCTACCGGCTGAAATATAGATGCCTGAACTTGACTATATGGCTTTAATTCCCTTAATTCAATTCCTACTTTCTGATAGCGATAACCTTTAACAAAGATTTTTCTTAGCGCAGCCGTTGCTTCTTTGATCAGTTGTCCTGTGTCATTTGTAGCGACAAGCAATTTAACTTCTAACCCAGCAGAATACCTATCTGAAATTACAGCAAATTTACTGGTATGTGCAAAAACAAATATCTTAGCGGTTACGGAGTTTTGCTTTCTAAGCTTTAGTGCCGCATTAGCAACATAAGTAGAAAGTGCTTCCTCCATCGGTGGTAGCTCGGTTTCAAATCCCCCGAAAGACCTCGCCGTAGTAATACCCTCCTTATCCGGCCTGTCATATTCCATCGGAATGCAGCGCTCACCTTTCAACTCCCTATACGTTCTTCTGCCCTGGATGGTCATCAGCTTTAATACATAATCTTCTGGTAATTGAATAAAATCCCAGGCAGTGTAAACCCCATCCTGAATTAACTTTATGGCATATTTTGGACCAATACCCCATACTTCGTCTATCTCGGTACTTTTTAGCCCTTCCTCTATTTTTTCTGGAGTATTCATCAAAAAAACTCCAGTTTTAAGGCTAATCTTTTTGGCTAGTTTATTAGCAATTTTTGCGAGGGTACGGGTGGCACCTATGCCTATGCATACAGGTACATCAGTAAATTTGAGAATTTTTGCCCTTAGCCTGATGGCTTCCGATTCAATATCCGAATATTTGTGGCCTGTTAAGTCGCAAAAACATTCATCAATAGAATAGATTTCCTGATCGGGAAAGGTTTTGCGAACAATAGAGGTAATTCGGCGCATCATGTCCTGGTAGAGTGTATAGTTAGAAGACCTCCACCACAGCAAACCTTGTTGTTGTTTTTCCCTCATTTCAAAATAAGGAGTGCCCATTTTAATTCCCAGCTCTTTCTTTGCTTCGTTACTACGTGAAATTGCGCAACCGTCATTATTTGAAAGCACACATCCTGCCTTGCCTCTTAATTGAGGCTGAAATGCCCGCTCGGCACTAACGTAAAAGTTGTTGGAATCAATGAGTGCAATCATAATATTATGCTCTCAACCTTTTCTCAAACCTACTAATCCTTTCACTTTTTCGACGCCTCTGGTCCAATACAGTGTGAGGCACCACACCCCAAATCTGAAATTCAGTTTCTGAATTGCGTTCAATTGGCTTGTAATAATTGCTGTCCGGCATTAGGTATTCTTTACCCTCATGGCAGAAGTAAGACCTAAGGATAAATTCATTATTTATGATACCAACTACAACATCGCCAGAAGTTGGGTTAAGTGATTTATCTACTGCTAGCAAGTCATTAGGAAAGATGCCGGAACCAATCATACAATCTCCAGCTACCCTCGCAAAAAACATAGCTTCTGGGTTTTTGGAGAGGTAGGCATCTAGTACTATGGGTTCTTCTTCATAATCTGCCGCCGGGCTTTCAAAGCCTGCATGGATTTTTGTGCTGACAAGAGGGATAAGCAAATTAGACTCCGAGCGCTGGTACATTAGTATTTCTTTCATAGTGGTATAATTAACACTACAAAGCTATACTAATATTTTAAGCAAATATAAATTGATGCTAACAATGTTAGCGTCAATGGTTGTAACTTTAATATTTTATCATTTAGAACAGAATCAATTATCAACTTTTAACCTATTATATTAACCCAAGGACATGGAAAATAATATTACGTCAGCCAATGATATGGAAGCCCTTGGCGGGCTACTCAAATCAACTTTTTCTATTGAAAAAGTTGAGGTCAGTCCAGAGAATATCAATTTTAATCTTCATTTCGATGTTTCGGTAATAGATATGCCTCCGCAGGTAAAGGCCATTCATGGCTATGTAAAAAACTATCTAATTGAGCGTGGAGATCCGAAAGAAGAATATCAATTCAAGTTTTACCGTGATAGGAAGCTGATTGACGTATTGCATTTCAATTATCCTGATGCGGCACACCACATTACCATAGAACTGTTTGGTAAAATGCAAAACTTAAGGATTCAAGACTTGGGTCATACTGGCGGATACATCATATTTAATGATGATTTCGAAGAACTTGGATGGCTTTATCCTGTGCCTGAACCCCCATCTGTTCCTGATGTTAGCCTGCTTGACCTAGACGGTGAGGATTTTTATGGGGATTACGTTTATCCAGACTTTAGCAATGAAGCCATCTGGCTAATCAAGCCTCAGGAGTTTAAACCATATTTAACGGAAATTTTGGGTAAAATAGTCGAAGAGATTGATAGCAAGGCCGAAACCTTTGAAATAGATGTGAATGATCCTGATGACGTAGCCTTTTGGGCTGAGCAATTTGAGATTAGCGAAGAAGAGCTTCGAAAAGCCATACTTGCGGCTGGCAAATCTATTGACGATATTACAGCGTATTTACAACACTAACCCCTGCCATCCAAATAAAACTGTTTGATGATCTTGGCCTGATGTTCAAAGCCATTTTCGTTCAACAACTTTTCCAATAACGGACCATCGTAGAACATTTCCAACCTTGAAGGCCTTAATGTTGAACTCCCCACTTTACGGATGAATTTGCCCGCATCCTCATGGTAGCGTCCACTGGTGATATAGGCTGCGCTGACCCTGTGATGTTCCAGGGATTTGTCCCCCTTATAATAGTTCTGCGCTATCGGGACCGAGCCCCGGAAAAAATATCGCAACGTATCCTTATCCTCAGCCGTGCCAACCGGTATCAGCGATTTCCCAGCATAACCCTTGAGCTCGACAAGCATCACCTCCTTGGGATGGGAGGAAATGATGACCAGGTCGAACTCCCTGCTCTTTCCGCTAGTAGGATCCGTAAGTTTCTTTCCTTGTAGCAACTGGGCATTGGGATAGAAATGCGCCACCACCGGAGCAAGCAGCGCCTCGAACAGCGCCCCCCTTAGCGATTTCAGCTGATCGGAATGTCCGCTCTGGTCAATCAGCTGCAGTGCCTGCTCGACCGTATTGCCCAGATCAACCTCATGAAATCCCGAATACATATCTCGAACCTTATCGATAATTTCCGTAAAATTCCTTCCGAACAGAATATTGATATCCAGCGATAGAAAGCCCAGCTTTTTCATACTGTTAAGCGTCATCTCATCTATTTCCTGATAGACAACTACCGGCATGACCTTACGCCCCGCCATTTTCGCAGAATTGATATTGATCTGTATCCGCGCCAAATATGCGTCGAGGTCCACTTGGAGGTATTTCCTGCTGATAACCACATCCAGGGGCACAAGGGTCTGTTTGGCGATGCTGTCAGCCTGGGCAGCGACAAAAGGATTGATACCGGTAGTTTTGGAATAAGCAAAGGCATCCCATAGTATGTTGTTATGCTTTACACCAGTTGCCGGAGCGCTTACATTTCTGTAGGCTGCCCCCAAGCCGACAAGATTTAGCGACCTCAGCCACCTCAGCACATCGGGAATGAACATAGCGTCGAGCTGCATGGACTGGAAGTGCACTTCCATCAGCGCTTCGTATGTAGATTCAGTTGACTGTAGATCTCCCCCCTGGCGCAGCAGGATATAATGGATCCCCCGACGGTCCTTTCTGGTGGCCACCAATTTGAGCTTTTCCAGGTCGTCAAGCATATCCACAAGCAAGCTGATCTTGGTGCTTGTCTTTTCTTCCGTTGAAGAAGTGATCTTGAGGCCTTCATAGAAACTGACAACCATCGTGCGCTCTAGCAGCTCCAATAGACGGTACAATGGTTTCCTATGTTTTGCCGCAACCTCGCGTACCATTATCCTACCAAAAAACTGGTCCTTCCTTAAATAAAGGAACTGGCCCTTGCCAAAGCTCAGGGGTTTACTGGAGACAATAACTCCCTGATCAGCTGCCCGCTGTACAATCTTCCTGGCATTTTCCGGTTCAACCTTGAACTTGGTGATCAATGCCAAGGAGAGGTCGCTGCCCAGTGCCCACCTTCCAGCTGAAAGCCGCGCTTCCAAAAATTTATCATACTTTCCCATATCTACTATTTTGTCACACTGCCCTTATTAATTACTTTTTTGTTAAATACGAGCAAAGCTAAAAAAACAGATGAGATTTACAAAGTACATAAAGCATTGAAAGTCAGATTTTTGATAACTTTAAGAATTGCGAACCACAACATGGTTGGCAAGGAATTTAAGATTTTTTGTCCAGACATCATCAAAAATCCAGCTACATGGAGCACAATTCGTCTTAAAGATCAGCCCCTTCCTCATCTAGGATCCGCAACCAAATTCCGGACAGACAATTCTAAATTTTCGAAAAACAGCTCCGCAACTCATCTATAAATTGCCCAAAGCTTATGCCCGCTTCCCAGATAGGCTTGTTAACATAGACTGAACTGGACTGGCTTTCCAGTTTCACGCTAAGATCACCCATCTGGTTCATTCTGCCCAGGTTCTGCTCCCAGTTTTCGATCTTATCCTTGAGATCTTCCCCTATTGTCAGAACAAACCTGGAGTTTACTATAAAATCCTTTTTCGTCGTCAGCGTCCCGGCCGGCCGGCTGATAACGCAAAGTGCATAAGCGCCGCTTTCCTTAACAGCAGTGCGGCCCTGTTTGATGGACATATTGACGGTTTCCTTGAACTCTACGGCGCTTTTGATCTCTACCGCATACTCCACCCCACCTACCCTGATCACAAAATCTTTCCCATCGTCCGGGTTTTCTGGTTCAGGAAAATCCGGGCAAAATTCTTCCAGGGCTTCCAAAAATGCAGCCTCGGCAGCATTTCCGACATCCTTCCTCCAACGAATGGACTCTGCTTCATCGGCAAGTTCGAGTGCCTTGTCGAGCAGCGATTGCGCATTGCCAATTTTTTTGACAGCATCATCCAAGGCCTTCACCTGCGAGGCAGAAAGACTTATCTTGTCCAGAATCTCCAGGTCATCGGCAGATTTGGTAAGGTTCAAGAGCCTTCCGAAGGTCCGTCCACCAAACGCCTTGATATAAAGGACAGGCTGCTTTTCGCTGAACAGCGGGAACAGCTCATCGCCTTTGCCATTTTCATCGATCCATTTTTTCAGCCTTAAAAACAGGCTTTTGTATGGCCCATCTTCCTTTACCTTCTCTTCGGAAGCCTGTTCGCGGAAAAGACTGTCTATCCGATCTGTAAGCAATTGGATACTTTCTTCGCGCAGGTTTGAGTTGATTATGCCATCGTGTATCAAAAAGGCATCTGGGTTACCCCCGCCACAAAAATCGGTAAAGATGTCCTTGATCTCCTGATCAAAGGCCATGTTATCCATCTCCTTATACAGGTCCTCTGTGTACACACGGAATGTCCCATCTCTGGTCGGCAAGACCTTGAACTTTAGCCCGGTATCTCTTGTTTCTTCGTTCCTGAAAATAAATGCGATGAGATCGTTCAGCCATACAAGGCCAGTTTGATGGTCACCCCCGAAGTATTTATCATAAAGCACTTCGAGGCTGCCACTTTCCTGAACGAGCGAACACACATATTTGAGCGCCCATTTTTCTGCGGGATCGAATGAATACTCCTCACCAATCTCGATCTCGGAGCGCGAGCCGGCATATGCCGGTAAGAGGTCGGTGATGATCTTGTACCATACTTCCCTTCTTTCCGCCCTCGAAGGCCTGAATGTACAGCAAATATCCAAGATTGCCGTAGCTTGGCCCTGGGAAGCCGTGCTGACGTCCAGGTCGCCGATCTGCTTGTTAAGGTCGATCAGGAACTGCTTAAAATTGAAATGTAGGACAAACCTGGCGGCAAACCCATTGGGCAACAGTTCTTCTGCAAGGTTTCTTCCGAATTTTTCAGAGATCGCCTTGAAACGCGGATGCAGGTCGCCTTCATGGGAAATGGCGTTCTGTCCCTTCATCCCGCCGCACTGGTTAGGATAGAGTTCATTTTCGATCGCCAGCCTTTCCTTCCCCGTAGTCTCAAGATAAACCACCAGCTGCTGTAGCCAGTCAATGCGGTCCTCTTCGATAGGAAATCTGGACAATAACATATTTTCGGCAGTGGACTCCCTGATCAGATCCTCGACCGAAAACATGATTCCCTGAGGCCATGAACCTGGCTGCTGGTTAATTATCCTTACCCAGTCAAGATAGCTGTTTTCGTCAGGGCACCGCTCTGGCATGTAGGCACTTACCAGTGCGAAAAACTCCGCGATGTTCTGCGTATTTTCCGAAAAGAAGACCGCTTGGCCGATCTTCATGTTAACCCCTTCTACATTCCTTAAGATCGGCTGCTCAATCAGTGCGGTTCTGATCGGATCCTGCAGCTCGGTCTGGAACCAATCTCTTCCATAGTAAATATCCACATTGGGTGGCAAACCACTCTCTGCGAGAAAATGGAGATTGTCCACCTTTCCCTCGATCAGCTCGGATAGGTATGCAGGAAATGCTTTGGCGAACTCGCGAAACGCATCACGGTTCTTTTTGGCCTTGGGATCCAGTGTCTCATCGGTAATATCGTCCGACATCTTCGTTCTGACTCCATCACGAGGCTCAGTTGGCTGAAAGTCTTCGTGCTGCATGATTACAGGAAGGTAAAACTCCTCTGTTCCGATCAATGGGAGCTCTTTGAACAAGTGCGCCCTAAAACCGATCGGAATAATGCTATACTTGCCATTTTTCCTTGTCGCCGGTGAGGCGATCTTCAGAGCACCGCTGTCTTTATAGAAAATACCATTCCTCAGTTCCCCATCCTGCGAACCATCCTCGAAGAACACGAATGAAACGCTGCCGACGGCACTTTTCTCCTCAATAGCGGAAAACTTCCTAAGCGTATCCGCTTGGATGGACACAGATTTTACTTTTGGGTTGACCATCATCGTAAAGGGTAGGTTCTGCACTAACTGCCTTATGCTTCCAACAGCGATATTATAGGCAGATGGTCCAAGTCTATAAACAAACCTGTTCTGCCTATCATTGATCTGCGCATCTGGATCCAGGTCAATCACCCTTATCTGCTGTAAACTCTTGCGGATCGAATTCATCATCCCCGCCAGTGTATCGGAATTCCGATCGAGGGTCAGCTCGAAACGCCTATCGCCCCTAGAGTTATGGTGCACCCCATATATAATAACTGTCTTGTTCAACAGATGCGAAGTCACAAAACCAGTCCCGAACTTTCCGGCATTCCCGCGGGAACCGTCAAGGGGCTTTGTTGAAGTCTTACGCGTTAGTGCCAATAAGTTGCCAGTAGAAAAAGGCTCTCCGTTATGTTCGAAGGTAAACTGGTCGTTTGTCAACTGGCAGGACACTTCCATTCCCGTCTGGGCCTCATCCCTTGCATTTTGTAACAGTTCCCAGATCCACCGGTAAAGGTGCTCTCCCTCAAGGGTATTGAGCCTTTCCACTTCATTAATAAGGCTCCTGGCCTCTGATTCCTCGCGCTGTTGGTCCAGTTCCCTGTCTACATCTGATTTTTCAATCGAAGTGATATTTTCCATTTCTAGATCGTTAATTTATTACATTTAGAATGGCGATGATACAAAAAACTTGAGAACATTGCTAGTACCTATTAATGTATTTCCTAAATTGGCAATTCCAACAACTAGTTAAAAAAACGAAATGATGATTTAACAAATGGCAAGAAAAAACCTGCTCTCCCTACACGAAGCGATCGTGGTGGCCCTGATTACGCTACCAACAAGGTCTGCGACCTTTGAAATGATTGCCCAAATAATTATATCCAGGAATCTTATTACAGAACGTAAGGGGAATATAGACCTCGCCAAGCAGGTAATGCTAAGGACAACGAAGAGCAAAGGGAAGTACTTTCATCTTTTCGAACAGCTCGAGGGTGACCGTATCAGGTTACGAAATCTCCTTTTGTAATAATTAGTGAGAACTCTACGCTAAACTATCTGGTTCAGTTAAACGGATTGGTAACTTTCAGGGACGGTTTTACCAAGGCTGTCAATTATTCAGGAGGCTTACCAATTTGGTGAATACAGAGATAGTGTGCCGGCAGGTTTAAGTTAAGGTGAAACCAGCATCGGAATGTATATCCTAGAATTTATCAGCACCCAATTCAAGTTTGCCCAAGCAATCGCACTATATGACGCAAATTATGTGTGAACCACATACTCGACATTACTTTTAGTGTAATTTATGCAGTAATTATCATGTATTATTTGCCGATGCAGAAAGCGAACCCATTTTGATTATCAATCAGTTAGCACGTGTATTCTTAAAAAAATATCTAAAACTAGTTGACTAAAGTTAATTCTAGGTTAGAATAAGATAAATTTCACATTTGAGATAATAGTAATTCATAGTTTTCCTTGAAAGGGATTGTAACTTTAATGCCCACATCATAATTTGAATCATCCTTAACTTCAACTACATTGTTGTCATCCACTTTAATTTCAATAATTTGACTTTGCACCATCTCATGACTATTTTTGCCAATAATCACATCATTTAATTTGAAACCGACATTATTAGAAAAAAAACAAACAATTTTTCCATCGTCAAAGCACTTATCTACAGGCCCAATTAATTTAGCCTTGAACTCACAAATCAATTTTAGAGTTTCATTATTAAGTACCTTAACTAATGAATTACAGTATTTTTCGAAAAATAACACATAGTTTTTCATTTCGGAATTACTCAATAAGGTACTGAAGTTTCCGTGTGCAACTTCATTTCTCCTAGCAACTAAATCATTTAATAAAAAGAAAGAAACATCTGGAGCAACTTCGACACCTGCAGATAATCCATTATAGTCTTCGACAAATGTCTTTAAAATACGGTCTTTTGCGATTTTTAAGTTTATATTTTCAACTTCCAACTTAGAAAAGTGTTCAGAAATTACCGTATGCTTGAAATTTGCTGAATGAAGTGCAAATGCTCGAGTGTTCAATGAAAACGGTGTTGATGCTGATAAACAATCATTTAAATTTTTCAACGCATTTTCCTTTGTCTCAGACCCTCCATATTTTGGTTCAATAACTTTTTTGAGTAGTTCCAGCGAAAGGAGGAAATGATTATCTATTATCTTTTTGGGTAATAAATTATAATTGTCAATTATTTTCAATACTTCTTCGAGATATGCCACAATTATATCTTCAATAAACCTTTCGAATTCCCCATATAAACTTATTATAAAGGTATTATAATTGAATTTCCTCTTTTCTGTGTAAAAATTATTGAATGAATTTAATAAATCCACAAACACCTCTTCACATTCTTCTAGTATTTGATGTGATCTATAATTATACATTTTTGCTTCTAGGTCAAAATAATCGATTAGGTCATCAATATTTTTAAGACTTCGATTGAGCTCATTTAAAACAATCTGCATTATCGCTTAAGAAAAGACTTGAATAATTCAGCAAACGCCTTTTCTCTTTCTTTGAAAATTGTTTGAGTAGTATTTCTACCCTCGAAAATGTTGTATTTTTCCTTATAAAAATCCTCAAAAACCTTCTTAATATTCTGTTTTGATTTTAAAATTTCATCCTTTTTATCTAAGAAGTTACTTGCCACAATCATTAGGGGATCGTAAACAGCAGTTACAGGTCTGTTTAACCAGTACCATTTATCATTTCGTTCTCTATAAAAGAAGAAAGCACTTTCCCCTAACAAATCATATAAAAATTCAACTGTCTCATCAAATAAATTTTTTAATTCACTAATGGTTCTTTCTTCAAATTGATTAGCATTTTGCAAATATTTATCAAGGTACTGCTTCAGATAGCTGTTTTTTATCAATTTTTCTCTTTGCCTATTTGCGAAGAACCTTAAAACCAATTCTACATCTACCATTTTTCTATATAGTTCATTTTTTCTCATTTCCTCTGTGATAGTTTCTATTTCGGAGGACAAATAATCAGTTTCTGGCTCTGGAATTCCCCAAGCACGGCAGAAAAAAGGATTTCTAGAGGCTTTTATACACATCAAATTAAATGGTCCGTTAAAAATTGCATTTCTAGATTCTTGGTCTTCAAGTTGAACACCTCCACTATTTATGCGATCGAAAACCAATTGTTTCAATTTATTTTCGTCTACTTGATTGCTTGCTGTTTCTTTCAAAAGAATTATTGAAGAAAGGTACCGCCTGTCTACTCCTTTTTTGATTTGACTCGGCAAAGTACTATAACTTTTACCATTCAGTTCTGGCCATTCAACTAAATCTTCTAGTGTAAAACTATCTGCATAAAATTCTTTTATCGCAGATAATCTTTGTAAACCATCCATAACTTCGTAGTGTCCGTAACTATCCTCATATAAAAAAATAGGAGGAATCGGAACATTCATTATAAATGATTCTATTAGTCGTGATTTCTGAGAAACACTCCACCGATGTCTTCTTTGGAATTCTGGTGTCAATAAATAACTATCACTAATAACTAAAGTAGGAATTGTAGATAACGGATATCTAGCCTGTTCCGTGACTATCCGAACTTCTCCCTTAACATATTTTTCATTTATTGTTTCATCGGAAATCTCTTTAGTTTTATCGTTTTTTAAGTCAGAAAAAGTGACCTCTTCTCCATCGATTAATTTCATATCAATAAGTCTATTAATTATTCTGTTAAGTTAGTAAAGTTTTGAATTAGACATGCTTTTAAATTAAAAAGTTGAATGTAGTCCTATTGAATTATATCTTCATAACGGTTATTTGCTTATTTTGGGAGGTTCAAAGAAAGTGTTCATCTATTGTACACTAAAGTGACGTTTTATTTTAATGCAAACAGCCAACTCAATGTTTGGCTTAGAGCCTTTTACCTTTGTATAGTTAGTTCTCGTTATGACCGTTTACTTCCCGATGCAATATCTAATATACCACTGACTTTCAGATCATTAAAATCTATTACCCGTACAGGAGGTGTACTTACTATGACATAATAGTGGCTGAATCTGAAAATGATTTATAAAAGTTAAATTTATGGTTAAAGGCAAATGATAGTAGATGTCCGTTGTGATCCTAATCAGTTTGATTCAATAGGAAATTAAACTTGTTCCAAAATTTCCTGCTCTGATTCTTAATGGAATTATTGCCATTTATTTTTTTAAAAGTATCATTAGCCTTGTAAACATAACTTAGATAATTTCCCCAGTAATAAGCTTTCGTTGTAATCTTCCCCAAAAACAGCTACATAAGTAAATGTAGTTTTTAATAAATTTAGGGTAATGAAAAAAAGTAATTTTAGTGAGCCACAGATCATCAAAATCCTGGCTTCACAGGAATCTGGGAAATCAGTTTCAGATATTTGCCGTGAGCATGGCATCAGTCAGGGTACGTTTTACAAATGGAAAAGTAAATACTCAGGCATGGAAGTTTCCCAGGTCAAGCATTTAAAGGATCTGGAAAAGGAACTGGCACAGTATAAAAAGATAGTGGCAGAATTGACGCTCCAAAACGTAGTGTTAAAAGACGTAATTGAAAAAAAGCTTTAGGGCCTGCCGAAAAGCGGGAGCTTGTCGGGTATGCCAGAGAAACATTCCAGATGAGCCTTCGGCAGGCCTGCATATTATTTTTTATCAGCACATCAGTATTTTATTATCATACTAAAAGAAAGGCTGATGATGAAATCATTGACCAGCTGTCTTCGCTTGCAGAGTCCCATCGAACATGGGGTTTCTGGATGATGTACCACCGCCTGAGGAAGCTTCAGTATATATGGAACCATAAACGTGTCTACCGGGTTTATACTTTAATGCGCCGAATCTGCGCAACAAAAGAAAGAAACGCCTTCCAGCACGGGTAAAAGAGCCATTGCTTTGTCCAATCTACCCTAATGTAACCTGGAGTCTGGACTTCATGCATGATACTTTAGCCAGTGGGAAGACACTCAGAACATTAAATGTGATTGATGATTTTAATCGTGAAGTGCTTTCGATAACGGTCGACACCAGTTTGCCCTCACAACGGATTATAAGAGAGTTGGAAACATTAGTCGACTGGAGAGGAAAACCTGATGCAATCAGATCTGATAACGGGCCTGAGTTTATATCAGTAGCACTTTCGGATTGGTGCGAAATCAATGGCATAAGCTGGATTCATATACAGCCAGGCAAGCCAACACAGAACAGTTTGATCGAACGCTTTAACAGAACTTTCAGGCAGGATGTGCTAGATAGTTACATGTTCGATAATTTGGCTGAGTTAAGAAAATATGCTCTAGCCTGGGCATGGATGTACAACAATGAAAGGCCGCATGCAGCTCTTGGCTATAGAACCCCAGTAGAGTTCTTATTGAAATATGGAAAACTTTCAGCGCTGAACCAGCGCCAGTTTCCCACATTACAACAAGATAATAATAGCAATAGTAATTGGAATTCTTTAGTTTTGAACGTAGCTAGTTAGGGGAAGATTACAGTTACACATCTTCTTTACGCTGTTTTGTAAATTAAGCGGTCAATGAAAAATTTTATATTTATACTAGTCATATTACTAAGCTCTTGCCAAAAACCTTTAAAAATAACCGTAGTCAATTCGGGACAAAACATCATCATTTTTGACAATAAAGACACTTTAAACACTAATAAATCTGTTAACTCAATTTTCCTATCTCCGTATAATGAACATAGTTATAGTATTAATAATTCAAAGCCTCAGAGTTTTCGTTTATTTGATAGAGAAGGAATTAAGGCCCAAGTTTGAAGATCAAAAAAAGGACGTTGATGGCTTATTATTGGCATCATCTTGATTAAATTAGTCAAAAAACTGAGGCATAGCGGTCGACTTATCAAGTGGAACAATTTTCAATCTCATTTGCCGCTTATCTTTAAAATGTCTGGAAATCTCTTCTGTTAGCTCGGTATAGTTATTTGACCCACCTTTTAGAGCATAGTAATGAATTTTAATTGAAATGCAGTTTTCATGCTCAAATATCATATTGAGCATAGTACGGTCAGACAAGCCACATGAATGACCTAAGATATAAACCTGAAATTTATTGCTTTGTATAAACCGTAACAGGTTGTGGTAATTAGAGGTTTTGAAATACCAAAATGATTTAATATATCTAAATATTTCCTTCGTTGTATCTAATTCAAATTTATTATATTCACCATCTAACTCATCACCAAAGCCAAATATAATCGGGTTCTGCTTATCGTTCAATTTACCATGGATATAATTAACATTTACATTTTTTACGGATACGTATTTCTCTATAGTTGAGGTATAGTTGAAGTTCAAAATTAATGTATTGTCCGGTGACTCAGATCTGAATGGATCTCTAAATGATCCAGCGTCTACCATATCAGTTGGTATTATTTCATCCGTTAAAAGCACA
This sequence comes from Pedobacter sp. MC2016-14, assembly GCF_020991475.1. NCBI lineage: Bacteria > Pseudomonadati > Bacteroidota > Sphingobacteriia > Sphingobacteriales > Sphingobacteriaceae > Pedobacter > Pedobacter sp. MC2016-14. Next base: position 72,304 of record NZ_JAJMPA010000003.1, on the reverse strand, counting down.
CTATAATCAGGAATGTAAGCAGAGCAATCTAACGAAGAAAAATAAGATTCTAATTTCTGTATTAAAAATGACAGTGACTGATTTAGTCTTTTAATATCTTCTTGTTTCTGCTGATTGGTACTAAAAATTGCCTTTTTTAACATCTCATAAAAAAGATTTTCTATATCTACCCACCTATTAGATGAGCAATTTGATATCAATTGCTTCAATAAAGCTGACTTAACTACAATTTCAAATGGTTTCATTGTTGGTGCACTTTCCCGTTCCCAAGGGTCAAGGTCTGATGCGAAAATGAAAGAGTGTGAGATTTCATCATTTTCACAATTCATTAATATACTCAAGGTATCATTACAGTAATGAGCGTATATATATTCCTTAACGCTTTTCCCTGCTAATTCGTGGAAAGTGGTAAAGAGATCACTAGCCTTAATCCGGAGAAGTTCGTCCTCATAAATATGCTTTGATCTTGCTTCTTCAAAGCAGCATGCCACATACCATAAAATAAAATCGTTATAGCTCGTTCTCATTCCATGAGCTAAGTCGAAACCATTGCCCACTAATATAAGTCTGTTCATGTAGAGTTGTTTGGTTAAGAAAAAAAGCTTATTGGTTTTATAAAAATATCATAAAATTCACAACCTAATCTTCGTTAATATTACCTCTTAAGAGCTTCAAGAGATCTTGCGGTTGGTTGAGTAAAAAAGTGTTCTTTTCCAGATTTTGGCGCTGTTGATCGGAAAGATCGAAAATAACAGTTTGTTCCTGCCCATTTGTAACGACCTTTAGCAATACTATAGACCCAAGCTTAACTGCCACATTGGATGTCCCTTTCACGCTTTCTAAAAGCTGGGCCGCTGCACCAACTTTTAAGCCATCAATTTCAGCTTGAACCTTCTCAATGTGGGCCAGTTCTAAACTCCTTTTGCCTTTTTGGTAAATTTCCTGAACTTCTTCACGCTTCAAAAAGTTCTGAACCATTTTAATTCCCTTTTTTATCCATGAACCTTGTTCGAACGTTCCTTCATCAGTAATTTCGAAACCCAATGACGCTGCAAAATGGCTGTACTTTACGAAGATGTTTTGGGCTGCTATTAAGTCATCAGTGGAGATGTAGATATAACCTTCAGCAATCTCGGTAATTGTATTTTTGGAGATGCTTTCCTTCAAGGTCCTCTCGAGGTCATCACACAACTGACTTAGAATATCTTTAGTTTCCCTAATAAAGAAATCGCCTAACTCCTTATTTCTAATGGTGAATTTTCGGTATATTCTTGAGAAGTCAGCATAAATTTCATCCTGAGAGAAAGCGGTACCATCGTCATTAATCTTCGCAATAAGCCTTTGACCGTTTTCATCTTGCTTAATAAACTCGAATAACGAGGTAATTTTACTTTCAAAATCTGCTATGAGTTCTGCAATCGCTTCTTCTTCCTGATTTCGTTTCTCAATCACTTTTAGAATGTGGTATCTGTATTTTTTATTACCATATTCACCGGCTGGTTCTGCAACTACGGATTTTGTACTGTTAGGCTTTATTTCTTTAGGTGCGATGATGCCGATACGATTGTCAAAGTATATTTCTACATCATCTATTATCTCTGAATCTTTATTGATTTGATTATAGAGTATGTTGTATTTACGCCAGAAATCCAAGAGAAGTGTTTCGCTGTATTTCGGGTCTAATTCTATTACAAACTCTATAAGATTAAGGATTTTAAAGTAGACTAATATCTTTTCTTTTAATTTCTTGGCTTCCTCCTTAAAATTGCGAATATAATCATCCATTGCATCTTCAATGGCTATAATCAAAGAAATATTAGGTTTTGACGTATGATAGGCATTAAAGGAAGGAAAGTTGGCTTTAAAAATTGAGTGAGTATTCAATTCCTTAAGCACATTCACCAATTTTTCTTCGTCGCCCAATGGGTCAAAATCAGAAACCACCACATTGCTAAAATGCTCAAATGCTGCCTTGATATTTTTTACATTGACGTTTTTATATGAAAAATCGATGATCTTACAATCATTCTTGTATTTAGCAGTTCTATTTACTCTTGAGATTGTTTGAATGGCATTAATCCCTTTGATTTCCTTATCAAGAAAAAGTGTATGAAGCTTGGGTTCATCAAAACCTGTTTGCAGCTTGTCAACCACTATGATTAATCCATTTTTCTTAATGGCGAAGTTCTGCAATACTTTTTCTTCATTGATTCCTCCATTTAAACCATTAGCACTTCTGTGTTCCTGGCTCTCTGAATAGACGATATATATCGGAGCGTCAACAAATCGCTCATATTTCTTGTCCTTTACTAATTCAGCAAAATATTTATCAATAAAGCCTTTATACTTTATTGCAGCAGGAATGGAAGAAACAGCAAGCATTGCTTTTGCTGTACCTCTGATATTGGGGTAAACTGATGAAAGTAAGCGTTCAACAATGAATTTGGATATTGCTTCGATACGCTGTGTATTTCCGTATATTTTCTTTTTGCGTATTGCGTACTTCTTTCCTTCTTCATCAACGCCTGTATCTGTATCATCCGGAATTTCCTCAAATCCGTAACCTAAATCGCCTTCAAAACCTTCAAGGTCGTTGTCAGGAATTTCAAAAAACATCTTTGCTGAAACGGGAACTATACCTCTAATCGGGTTTAAAATGTAACCATCTTCAATCGCTTCCCGCATGGTATAGCTATCAAATGGAATCCAAATTTTCTCGGATTCCGCATATTTATTAAACTCTCCAAATCTGGCTAAGGTATGGTCGCTTGGTGTGGCGGTGAAACCAACAATTAAATTTTTCTTGGTGTGCTGTGCCTGATACTCTTTACTTTGATCAAAACTGCTTTGTAGTTCGTCAAATACACTTATCATTTCTTCATGTTGAACACCACTGTTGCTTCTGTGGATTTCATCGATCAGGAAAGCTATCCTTAATTTAGACAGCTTTTTTACTATCGCTTCATCCATAATGCTATTTACAGCGGTAAACTTTTGTAGGTTGACAACCACAATCCTTTTATCACTGCTAAGAGCAGTGATAAAGCTTTTTTTGTCTGAGGCTTCAATGAACATTCCTTTCTGAATATTCATGTTATGTAGCTTTGAATCAAGTTGATCCCGGAGTTGTAATCTATCAACAACCAACATCACTTTATCATAGACATACAGACCATCTTTGCGAAGATCTTTTAATTGCAGGGCTGTCCAGCCAATGATATTACTTTTCCCGAATCCTGCTGCATACTGCAATAAGAGCGAATAAACAGTCTTATTATTCTGATATTTCTGGCGTTTGGCGATCAACTCTTTGATTTGGTTATCACCAATTCCTTTAGCTCTCAATTCTGAATCCAGCTTCTTTATGAAATAGTCAGGCTCATTTTCATGCTCCAGAAATTCATTGATTTTAGAAAGAACTTTATCAGTTCCGAATTTTTGTTTAGGCCTTGGACTAATTAACCTACCGTCATTGTGTTTATATTCTTTTGCTCTGCTTCCTTCTTTTTTTATCAATTCACGTTCAATAAAATTGTAATAGAGAATTTCTTTCTCTATCATTTTCTTGTCGTAAAGGGCTTTGAACACCTCTTCAAAACGCTGCGTCTTGGATGCTTCCTTGTTACGGAGTGGATAAGGCTTAAAATCTTTTAGTATCTTCTTTTCGTACTGTTCAAAATCATAACTACCGTTGATTACAGTGGTTTTAATTTCATCAAACTGATTAGAAATATTACGTATTACATAGGTTTCGGAAATATCGGTAGAAGTGATGTGAATAGCCTTCTCAAATATTTTTAAAAAATCTTTGCGAATGGATAGGGACAAGTCATTCTTGTCAGCAATTGTTAAATACTCCTGAACTGCATTCAAGTAGTCATTGCTAACTTTTCTTCGCCCGTTTTTTGTAGCTGTCTGATTTGTCCAGTTGCTTTTTAGTTCACTATAGCCTAAGTAAATACCATTAAGAAAAAAGGATAAATCCGGCCGGAATGAAAAATATTGCTTGCCTTCATACTTGAAGGTGTAGGGCATTTCCTGAACAACCGAAAAGACATTTTGGTCAAACAATTTATCTTCCTCAAACTCGCTGCCACTTGGATAGAACAAATGCAGCTTGATGCCTTCAAACGTAACCGATTTATTAGTATTGATGAATATGGCCATATTCATGGAGGATTTTACTTTCTCATCCAAGAAAAGCGCAAACGCATTTAGTAGGTCTTTCTCACTACTGAACTTTTTTAGCAGCTTTTTATAATTCGCTTTGTTCAGTTCCGTTTCGGAAATGAAATATTTTAAATCCTCAATGATGAAGAAATTAGGCGATACAGTATTGGCTTTCGCTTCTTTATAAAGCAGGCCATCAGGCCGTTCACAAAGAAAGTTGATAAGGTATTTATCTTGTAAGTCTAATTCCTTCATCTTAATCTTTAATTACTTTGATTTTACCAGTTACCACATCATTAATTAGTGTTTTGCGAAGCTCCTTGAGGGCGGTTGCCTGGTATTGAATATTTGTAATGATTTTTTCGATCAATCCAATCTTCTTTTCTAAAAATTCAGCTATTAGTATTTGCTCTGCTAGTGGGGGTGCTGGGCATGGGAAATTATTAAGCACTGTAGGATTTAAATGCGGAATGCCCATCCCTGTCGGAATTTGTTTCAATGTGTAATCTAAAGTGTCTCGCAAAAAGTAAAAGAATCTTGAACTAACTTCTCTTTGAAATTTTATTTTGGCTATCGTGCTTGAAATATATCCCTCTTTTGCTTTCAATATTTCACCTACAGCAGCACCATCCCAAACGATAATAAGGTCTTTTTTTGTTGCCTTAATAGATTTATCAGCACTGTAAGCAAAAGTGTCAAACTTCACACTTTCATTCCTTAGGTATTCTAGACTTAATAATGGTAGTGCGTTATCAAAATGAAAGTCTGAGGTATTAAGATTTTTTCCTTTAATCGTCTTTGCAAAACTTTTAAATCTTTTCACCTCCCAGTGTTCCGGTATCTGCCCAATCCAATCAATTCCACTGTCTTTAAGCTTTACATTTTTATCAAGCCCTTGAGTAACTGTTTTATTTATCAGACTTTTACGCAATTCTTGATAGTAGCCTATTTTCTTTTCCAGTAAGCTTACTTTCTTATCTATTGCTTGGGTCTTTGTGTCGAGATATTCGGCAATGGCGGTTTGTTCTGCTTGACTTGGCAAAAGGATCGGTGTGCTCAAAGTTTGTCCCATGTTTAGGGCTTCTTTTGAGGAACCTGCCTGAATTAGATTAATATATTCTTTGAGTGCATTTGATTTAAAATAATAAGAAACATAAGGCACTAAGGATTTTTTCATCCTAATGTAAATGATGTGCTGGTTAATATTAGCTGTTGGGAGGCTATCAGGAACAATACAAGATCTTCCAATGGAAGCACCAGTGATATTGATTAAAATATCAAAAGGTTTGAGCTGCGAGTTTTTCATTTTATGATGAGTTTCCTCATCAATGAATGACACATCATCAATTCTCAATCCATCATCATAGACATTTTGGCTTCTTAGAAGGGGAATGCCTGAATCAACATACACTTCACTTCCACCTTTAGGAGTAACGCCACTTCCGATTTTTATAGTAATGTCCTTAACTCTCAGCACTTGCCAAGTGGATGGAACCTTACTCAACCAGTCAAGCTCAGAATCCCTATATGAGTTGTGTTTCATCATAAAGCCAATTCCTTTTCTAAGTTGGTTAAATCATTTTCCAACGCTTCTAAATCAGCATCGATAGTATAAACTTCTCGCAGCTTCTCGGGTATGTAAAAGACTTTGTTGAAGTTGATTTCCACCCCAACCACATTGTCCACATACTTAAATGGCTTAGTTACATATTTAGTCATAAAATTGACTATCGTCTGCTGGTTTTCATTTTCAATCGGTGAATAGGGTATAATTTCATAGTCCTTTTCCATATCTTTGGTTATTTCTACCGAAATAGTTACGCAAGCCTCTTTGGTTTTGGTGGCCTTCTTAAAGGTTGCTTTGATGATTATTTTTCCGCAACCCAATTCGGTTTTTTTGCCATTAGCCTCCTCAATAATAGTTTCTTTATCTTCATCATACCAATAGATAGCCTTCTTCGTGAATAATTTTGCGTTCTGTTCTTTATAGTCAATTGCAGCAATATTTGGCTTTATTTCTTCATTGAATTTTGCATCCAATGATGGGTACTTTGTTTTATCAAATTCGGTAATTTCAAAGTCTGTGAAAGTAACTGTACCAGTTTCATCGGTAATCGTAATTTTCACCGGATCGAGCTTGATGGATTTTGCTTCTACTTTTTCACCCTCTTTGGTTTCCTTAACTGGCATTTCAATGAATTTGCCATTTATATCCACATTAGTAAGCAGAATGCTCTGCCTGTTGTAGTAAAAATGCCATTTGTCGAATACTTTACAAAATTCATTTTCTTTGAAGTCGGTGAATGCTTTTACAATTTCAGTCCTATTGTCAAGATTCATTTGTTTACGCTTCTTACCCTTGCTCTTTTTAAGTCCTTCATACAGTTCACTTGCATTGATTAGGATTACTTTGTCTTTTCTTTCGACAGGTTTATTTTTATTGAATATCCACAGGTAGGTATAAATACCTGTGTTGAAAAATTCATCCGTAGGCATTTGAACGATACCTTCCACCCAATCATTGTCAAAAAAGTGTTTTCTAATAGTGCTTTCACCACTACCTGCATCACCACTAAACAGTGTGGAACCATTATGAACGACTACCGAAAACCCATCATTCGCTAATTGGTATAAGATATGTTGCGTAAACAGGAATTGACCATCTGAAATAGACGGGAGTGCGACAAAGCGTTCAGTAGTATCGTTCTGAATATCTTTCTGGTAGCCTTTCCAATCTACACCGTAAGGTGGATTAGCAACTACTATATCAAATCGCTTTTCAATGAAAGATATGTTGGTAAGTGTATTGCCATATTTGATTTCTGAATCAGCCCTAAAACGACTCTCTATCTTCGCCAGGGCATAAAGGCTATCGCTCCAGTCTTCACCAAATGTTTTCGTAGGTCTTTTGAATTTCTCTTTGATTTTATCCTCTACACCAAAGAGTAAGTTGCCACCTCCGCAAGTAGGGTCATATATCGTAAGGAACTTCCCATTATCCTCAATTTTAGAGGCAATAAGGTCCGAGATAAGCGAAATAATATCGTCCGGAGTGTACTGTTCTCCGGCTGTTTCTGCTGAAATATCTGCCCATTTTCTTTTAATGTGTTCCTCAAGAGTGGTTATTTCAGAGTTATTAAAGGGTGTAAGGTCAATTTCGCTCCAAGCCTGTACCGTTTCAAATAATATTCTTTTCTTTTTAAGCTGACCGCTTATGCCTGAAATATCCAGAAATTTCTCATCCTCTGTCCCTTTGTCAACTCCCAACAAATATTTTGTTTCAGGGTCAAAAGATTTTAAGTAGAGGTGAAAATCAGAGTCAAAAGCCTTGTCGTTCTTGCAAATATCTTTTAGGGATTTACCTTTTCGGATGATGTAGTCATTATATCCTAATCCTGCTAACTGGAACTCCTCTACAAAATCTTCAATACTTTCTTTACCTATTTCTTCCGCCAATCTGTTTGCTTCTCGTATTAACCTGCTTTCAACCATCAATAGGGCGAAATAAGGCATCATATATTTAGGAAAATCACTCTGTTTGATTCCAGCTCCAATAAGTAGATCGGCTGTACGCCATACGTCTGATTCGTATTTCAGAATATTAATGCTCATGCTTTTTTAGTTCTTTTAAATGCGATGTTATATATATCTGCGTTTATAATGTATAAGTAGGTCATATATTGTATTTTTTCAGAAGTAAAATCCCCTAAATGACGCAACACCAAATTTTTTTTTTTAATTCATTTCATTACTGTTCTGATATTCAGATATGTGAAATTATTAGAATTTGAAAATACTAGTTGTGCAAGATGGTGAAATTTTAACATAGTTGAAAGGCCTCTTATTGTTACAACGCTGGCGAAAGTGGAGATTAGCTTTTGAGGAATGTTAGGTTACCTCATTAAGCACTTTGCAGTAATAAGATATTCATTGAAATCCACATTATTACTTAACTTGGTAACTACAACACATCCCTCGCTTTTTATGATTAGCCATTTATAGCTATATTGAATCATGGATTAGTTTGTTAATCTAATCGAAGAGATTGTTGTAGCGCAAATAGGATAAAATAGTAAGTAAGAAATAGAAGTTTTCATATGCAACCACTGCGCTTAAATATAGATAAATAGCAGATTGACATTTTGCTATAGATAACACCTTTTAATTGCCAGGCATTATTCAATATATTTAACTAATTCAAGTTGTTCCTTCGAAGTCTTACAACATTATTCATTAAAAGTCGCTGATTATTTGCTCAGAGGTAAGTACACGTATCGCTATTAAATCTATAAGATCTTTATGGAAAACGTTTTGGAGTTTACTATAAATTAACGGCACCTCACTTTCCTCTCTAACAATAATATATGATATATCTTCAAGTTCAAAAGAAAGTAAATTAGCACTTATTCTAGCATTATAAGTTGCCTTTTCTTTTCTATAATTAGATATATCTATAACGGGTGGCTGATAATTCAACATCTTATTATCTGGAACTAGACGCCACTCCCTTTCGTCATAAAAGCGATATTCTTTTATAACTGAGGCCTCCTTTCTGAAGAGCTCACCTTGATAATTTTTACAATATAAAAATACTTGAGGTGGGACTGCATGGTCTATAAATCTGTTACCATTAATGAAATTTTTAAAATCTTTACGTATCGCTGTGCCGACAAAAGACTTATATTCAATATAAAATATTGAGTTAAGGCCATTGCGATTTGCCCATTTTTTTGACAAACCTATTCCATAGTCGCCGTAATAACCCAAATCTCCACTATTTCTCTTGTTATAAAAGTGCTTTTTATAATCAGAAAGAGGAATATCGCAGAATGACACCATCGCTATAGCTGCACTAAAACTTTTATTACCTCTAGTTATTACTTTTTCTTCGCAATATGAATATCGGAATCCACTGGAGCTGATAATACCTAGCAAATTGTCTAACTCCGAGGTGTAATGAATAAGTGAATTTGCGCTTAATGCCATTTATATTATTTTATTTTTTGAATTTCTATGTAGAGTCACATAATCTACAAAAACTGTTGATTGAGAAATTAGATGGCACTTACATTCTACAATTATTATCTGGTGGCTATATTTCATAATCAATCGCTGTTTCAATATCTATATAGCTCGTCGCCTAACTCTATATCAAAACACTTGTAGACTACGCAAGGTCTGAAGTAATCTCACGAAGTTTCTTAGAACCTCGACATTTTCATCCTCCAGCCCGTCCGGATCAAAATGCATAATATTGTTTCTTATATCTTTAACTTTTTCTAAGTTTTTGCAGAAAATGTCTCGGTCAATCTCAAGAAAAAGTTGTTCCCAAATTGTTGGATTCTGGCACAAACGTAAATATTCACCAAATGTTAAATCTACAACAGATGCTACAATTCTCTCACTATCTCGTTCGTCTTTTCCCTTTTCAAGAACTTCCTTTTCAAGTCTACCTAGTATTTGACGAAGATGATTTTCGATTTCAGCTACCAGGAGGAAAGGTTCTGTCAACTGTTTAAATTGTAGACTTAAATCGCTAGCAGTAACGATTCCGCATATTTCTTTGGACTTATTACTTATTAAAACGTAGTCATGTTCAATAATAATTGGTATGGCTTTGAATAATGAAGTATCAGAGTCTATTAATTGAAATGTAGGCTCCATTAAATCTCTCACTGTAGCTGACTTCTTACCGACAGAAAGTTTTTGACCGATTGATCTCCAGCTAATAACTCCTTTTAAATCTCTCTTAGTACTTTGCATAACTGGTAGTTGTGAAAAGTCGTAAGTTATCATTTGTGTTATCGCTTCAGACAAAGCGCTATCTGGTTTTACAAAAATTAAGGTTTTATTCGCGGCTTCCAATCTTGAAATTCTGTATGTTGGGTCGTCGATGTTCAGAAGCTCGTCAAAACTTTTATCTGCAATATTTTCCGATGTGGGGCCAACCTCTTCTTCTTTCTTAGAGGCCTTTTTTATTTCATTAATAGTAACTTTTCTAAATTGAATTAACGAATCTATATATGCGCTACTAAAGTCTGGAAATGTCTCTATCCCCTCTTCCGCCAATGTCTCTTTGATTATTTTTACAACCCACCATCCCCGTCTTTTAGATCCCCAAAACCAACTTAATAAAGTTCTAACAGACACAGTATCAACCAATTGTCCTTGTTCTAGTCTTGTAGCTATATCTTTAATTTTATCGTTATGCATACTAAGTTGTTTTACTTTGTTAAATTAAAGATATTGAAATTGCTAGATGTCTAAATTAGTGCCCACAAAATTAGAAATGGCGTCCAAACATAACAAGTTAATTAAGTATATCATATCTGGTTAGTTTTCTGATCAGCGGGTATAATAATTCCTTCTCCATCTACCTGGTCAATCGGTTCCACTTCTTTAATCGGTTGCTTAACCTGTATCTTATCAGTTTTCGCTTCGCCAAAATGGCCAAAAGGATCACCGGAGAGCACACTTTGACCTTCGGGATCTGGATATTTTGGATTCACTCCGTATTCGTTTTCATAGCGATCGCCATCTCCAAACAACAGTACCAAAAAGTAAAACGGGATGATTTGATACCATCCATTTCTACCTAAATCATGACATCGTTTAGCGCCCTGGGCAAGCAGGAACAAATAGAGCGGAAAGCATAATGCGGAAACCACATATTCTGTGATTGGCGATTCAACCATTTCGGAATGACCTGTCACCACGAAACCTACACCTACTAAAATGCCTACTATAAGTGCACCGGCAATATAAATGGCCCAGCTGAGCGCGTATTCTAATCTCCTGATTCGGCCATCAAAAGTAAAAGGGTTTTTAAACATATGGAGCTAATTTAAATGAGGTTTATATTTGGTTTTTATCAGTATCTATTGTCTCTGGTGTAAAATGCCCAAAAGGATCGGCTTCATTTAAATTGATTCCTTTAGGGCTTGAGCCGTATTCGTTATCGAGAGGCTCACCTTCTTTAAAAAGTAACTTAATTCCATAAAATGGTATGACTTGCCACCAACCATTTCTATCTAAATCGTGGCATCTTTTTGCACCTTGTGCAAGTATGAATATTGTAGGTGGAATAAAAAACACAGAGCCTATTATTACTATCATAGGGCCAGCACCTATAAGACAATATTCATAAATTAAATATGCAACTAAATGAATGATAGCGCTGTAACCGTATTCAAGCCTACGGATGCGGCCGTCAAATGAGAAAGGGCGTTTAAACATGATGTGTTAATTAGATGGGTTTATATTTGGTGAGTTTGAATCAGTTGAACGAGCGGAAAAATGATCTGGATTTGTGATGTCTATACCCTTAGGATTGGCACCGTATTCATTTTCATGAAATTCGCCCTCTTGAAAAAGGAGCCAGAAAAAATAAAAAGGGATCAATTGCCACCAGCCACTTTTACCGAGGTCATGACATCGCTTTGCCCCTTGCGCCAACAAAAACCAGCCGATTGGGATGTAAAATAGATATATCAGCGCCATGTTGGCACCAGGTGCTTTTGAACGGTCTGATGAGGTAAATAGCACTGTAAAAGTGATACCAACCACCATGGCTATGGCAAAATAGATCAAATAGCTGTATCCGTATTCAAGCCTGCGTATGCGGCCGTCGAATGAGAAAGGGCGTTTAAACATGTGGTGTTGTTTGTTGTTAATTTATCTTGTTTGTTATGGCAATCTTATTCAAAATTTTCCTCACACACAATTGGCCTCTCGGCCAAATCATCTTCCACTTTCGTGCCGCTTAAAGCGAACCTGAAAGGGTATTAACAACATACCGCAAGCGGTATAAGATTTAGTATCATTACAATATCTTAGGGAGATATAATTCAAATAAACAGATTAGTTTCGATATCTGCAAATTTTTGTAAAATAAATTTCCCTGAGATTAATAGATTCCTCCTCGCTGCGCTCGTTCGGAATGACGTTAAGGTGCGGTCCATTCGGAATGACGCAAGGTTCGGCTCGCTCGGGATGACGATGCCATGGTGCGGTCCGTTTGGGATGACGTGACTCGTGGAACACCACCTCCAGCTATACCTCAAACAAAAAGCGGCAGAAAATATCTGATCTTTTAATCAAAATGTTATTTTTATCCCTCACTATCAGCAAACAGGGAAACATGCGTAATTTTTTTCGGTTCATCTTTATCATTTTCTGCATGGCTATCAGCCATCCCTTAAAAGCTGACAGCCCTGATCCCTTGGGGGAGATTCTCTTGAAGAAAGAAACTGACGATAAAAAACAACAACGTATTGCCGACCTCTGCTACGATAGGTTTTTAATCGGTTCTGGAGGTGAGCAGCTGTCCGCATCGATGGTCGATTCCCTGCTTAAATACAGCATCTCCGGCCATGAAGAGCTCCAGGCTTTCATCAAAATCCTCAGCCTCCGCAGAAAGGCGGAATTCAAAAAAGCCGCCCGATTACTTGATGAAGCCATTGAAATGGCGCAACTGCATGATGAACAGATTTTCCTCTACCAGTTTTACCTCAACCAGGCCTATGTACAGACAGACATGGGCAATTCTTTGAATGCCGTATTCAGTTATCGCCAGGCCAGAAAAGTAGCTGAAGCATTGGGAAATACCGACTTTAAATTGACCACCGATATCGGCGTATCTGACATCTATATGCATATTGGGCTGTATACCCAGGCGCTCCGGTACCTCAACCAGGCACAACTGAGCTACACCCAACACAATTATAAAAGCGCCTCCACGCAGAAATTGATTTACCTGAATAAAGCGGAAGTCTATTTTAAAATGGGCGCGCTGGATACCTTAAAGCGTTACCTTAATTTGGCAAAGAAAATTACCGGGCCAACGGTTAGGCCAGACCGCGACATTATGCGTTTGGAATATTTTGCCTTAATGCTGGATAAAAAGTACGATTTAGCGGCCCCCAAAATTGAATATCTACTGGCTACTGGCAACCAATATTACAAAGGACTGGACAGCTTATACCTGGCAAAATGTTACTACCAGGCCGGCCGACTGGATACAGCTTTTAGCCTGGCCAGCCAACTTGCAGAAAATGAATACCTGGTATCGCCCCAAATCAGGATAGATGCCTATAAGCTACTGGCCAGCATTGCCCTGGATAAAAATCAGGCGTCCAAGGCCAATTATTATTTAAAACTGGCCCTGGAAGAATCTGAAGACTACAGGCATGGGATCACCAAAATCGCAGACCTGGCGTCCGAATTACGTCTTGACCGCATGGAATCAGGTTATACTGCCAGAGATCTCATTTACCGCAAAGAAAAAATCATTTTGGTATTGCTGGTCATCCTTGCCCTGTTGACCATTGTGGTCATTTTTGTTTCCTACACCAAAACCAGGCAGAAAAACCATTATCAAAAACTTGTTAACCAGGCGCGTTCTGAAGAACTGGCCTTTATCAATTCGCATCAGGTGCGCAAGCCCCTGGCCAACATCATCGGCATCTGTAGCTTGCTGGAAAGCGAAGGACAGCCTGCCGATGAACTGAAACAATACCTGGAATATGTGCACGAAGAAGCCAAACAGATGGACGGATGGCTGAAAGAGGTGGAGAAAAAACTAAAGCACTAAGGATTCCTGGTTTTTATCCTCTTCCGCTAGTTGCAACACCTTATCCATCGTAATCGGCAAATTACGCACCCTTACCCCTGTGGCATGAAAAACCGCGTTGGCAATGGCGGGTGCTACGGCAATGATCCCGATTTCACCCACGCCTTTAACGCCCAATGGATTCACCAAATCATCTTTTTCTTCCACAAAAATCACCTCAATTTCATTGATGTCTTTATTGACGGGCACATGGTACTCTGCCAGACTGTGGTTCATGAAACGTCCTTGCCGATTGTCCATAATGGATTCTTCTTCCAACGCTTTGCTGATGCCCCAAACCACCGCACCTAAAATCTGGCTACCTGCGGTTTTAGGATTCAGGATTCGCCCGGCTGCCACGGCGCATACCACCCTGCTGACGATGACCGTGCCCAAATCTTCATCTACTTTTACTTCTGCAAATACAGCCGCATGGGAATTGAAACTATGGGTTTTCTTGGCCAGTGGATTAGGGCCCGCCCATGATTTTTCTTTGATGCTGCTGGTATTGGACAGCCGCATCAAATCTACAATGGAAATAGAAGCAGCTGGATCTTTGCCAAGGTATATCGCACCATCAGCAAGCAACATGTCCTTTTTATCGGCGCCTTTTAAAGCAGAACCTTTGGTACGGCGGGCCAATTTAAAGAGTTTGGCTTTGACCTCTTCGCAAGCTGCCTTTACCGCCGAGCCTACCGAAGCAGCTGTCCAGGAACCACCCTCTATAGGTGCAAAAGGCATTTTGGTATCGCCCAGTTTAAAACTCACAGCGGCCAAGCTTAAGCCCAGCGTTTCTGCCGCAATTTGTGTCATGATGGTATAGGTTCCCGTACCAATATCTGAAGTCCCGCTGCTCACCACCAGTTTACCATCCATACTTAAAATGGCTTCTGCCCGGGCAGGAAAAGTCAGGGCGTCCCATGCCCCGTTGGCCATACCCCAACCGACCAGCTGATTGCCCTCGCGCATGGATCTTGGTTCTAGCGGACGCTTGTCCCAGCCAAATTTGGCAGCACCCTGATCATAACAGGCACGTAATTCTTTACTTGAATAAGGCTTTCCTTCTACCTGATCCTCTTCGGCATAATTGATTTTACGAAATTGTAGCGGATCAATTTTAACTTCGTAAGCCATCTCGTCTATGGCACTTTCAAAGGCATGTGCACTGGTTACCGCACCCGGGGCCCGCATGTCTGTTGGTGTGCTCACATCAAGTTTAACGAGTTCATATTTCAGCGCCACATTTTCGCAGTTGTACATGGTGCCCGACCAGTTGACCACGATCTCTGTATAATCTTCCAGCTGAGAGGTTTCCCCGAAGGCGCCATGTTGGATGGAAGTCAGTTTACCATCTGCATCTGCACTCATGGCGATGCGCTGTACGGCTCCCGGACGATGCCCGAAGGAGAACATCTGCTGGCGGGTCATCACCACCCTTACCGGACGTCTTAATTCCAGTGCTGCCAGCGTAGCCATAAAGGCCTGGTACTGCGGCCGCAGACCGGAACCAAAAGCCCCGCCTACATAAGGAGAAATGACCCTTACTTTACTGAGCGACAGGCCAAATACATTACTGATGTAAAACTGTACATTACCTACTCCTTGTGTTTTATCGTACAGGGTAATGTGGTCGTCATCTTCCCAAACCGCAGTGGTGGCAAACATTTCTAAAGGATTGTGGTGCTCTGCCCCATGCACATACTCGCCCTCAATTTTATGTTCGGCTTTGGCATAAACACTTTCGGCATCGCCCCTGCTTTTTGGTTGCACATAGCCAATTTTGCCCATAGGCGCTTCCTTGCTATGGATGAGGTTTTCCTGCAGATTGGTGGTAAATTTTTCTTCTTTATAAGTGACCTTAACCAGCGAGGCCGCATAACGAGCAATTTCAAAACTTTCTGCCACCACCAGGCCAATGGGTTGCATGCTGAAATGAATCTTCGCATCGTGCAAGGGCCGGAAAGGATTGCCCCTGGGGGAATCCATGTCTTTATATTTGATGTTGAACCAGGCCAGGCCGGAAACATTTTCATGGGTAAAAATCTGGCTGACGCCCGGTACACTTAGGACTGCTGTAGTATCGATGGCTTTGATGCTGCCTTTGGCGATGGCACTGTTGAATACATAACCATACAACATACCCTCTACAAAAAATTCTGCGGCATATTTTGCCTTACCTGTTACTTTAAGCGGCCCATCTACCCTGTTGGCTGGCTGCCCTGTATAATTACTGTTCATGTTTTAGGATTTAGCGTTTAAAGCCATTTCTAAGGCCCGTACAATGGCGCGTTTGGCCAGTTCTATTTTAAAAGTATTGTGCCCGTAGCCAATGGCATCGGCCAGGATGTGCTCTGCAAAGAGGCGAAACTCCGCAGCATTGGCAGGTTTACCCACCAGCGCTGCCTCTGCTGCTTTGTTTCGCCATGGCTTATGCGCCACGCCGCCCAGGGCAAGCCGCAGTGTTTTGATGGATGCTCCTTCCAGTTCTATAATTGCGGCTACAGAAACCAGTGCGAAGGCATAAGATTGCCTGTCGCGCAGTTTCAAATAGGCCACATTTTTAAAATGCTGCGCGGGTAAATCGATAGAGGTGATTAAGTCCCCATGTTCCAGGTTATGATCCAAATGCGGCGTATCTCCCGGTAAACGGTGGAAATCTGCAAAATCGATGGTCCTGCTCCCCTTTAAACCCAATACTTCTACCCTGGCATCCAGGGCCATTAAAGCCACGCACATGTCTGATGGATGGGTAGCGATACAATGCTCGCTCGTACCCAGAATGGCGTGGATGCGGTTAAAGCCTTTTAAAGCCGAGCATCCTGTTCCCGGAGTCCTTTTGTTGCAGGGTGTAGAAAGATCGTAAAAATAATAACAGCGGGTGCGTTGTAAAGGATTGCCGCCATTGGTGGCCATGTTCCGGAGTTGAGGAGAAGCCCCTGCCAGGATGGCCTGGGAAAGCAAGGGATAGTTTTTTTCTACCAGCGGATGCCAAGCTGTAGCGGCATTGCTGGCCAAAGCACCCAATCGCAGGCTGCCATCAGGAAAACCTTCAATTTTTGCCAGATCCAGTCGGTTGATGTCCGTGAGGTGCTCGGGGCATTCGATATGTTCTTTCATCAAATCGAACAAATTTGTTCCACCGGCTACAAATTTGGCCTTAGGCTCCTGACCAACACTGGCCAGTGCTTCTTGTGGAACTGAAGCCCTGCTATAGCTAAATTTATGCATGCTCTTGTCCTCCTTTTACTTCCATAATGGCCGAATTGATATGTTTATAGGCCCCGCAGCGGCATATGTTTCCGCTCATCAGTTCCTGAACTTCTGCTAAAGTTTCTGCTTTACCTTCGTTAAAAAGGCCGATGGCCGAGCAGATTTGTCCGGGTGTACAATAGCCGCATTGAAAGGCATCGTGGTTGATAAAAGCCTGTTGTAAAGGATGTAATTCCTGATCAGATAAAGCCGCTACCCCTTCTATAGTGGTAATTTCTGCCCCATCCTTCATCACGGCCATGGTGAGGCAGGAATTGATCCGTACGCCATCTACCAGTACCGTACAGGCCCCGCATTGGCCGTGGTCGCAGCCTTTTTTAGTGCCGGTTAATTGCAGGTGTTCCCGCAGGGCATCCAGCAGGCTTACCCATGGCTGCAGTTTAAGGTGGTAATTTTGTCCGTTAACTTTGAGGTTCAGTGGAATATCCTCCGGTAAAACCATTGATGTAGTTGGGTTTTTCATAGCTGTGGTTTTTTGCTGGTATTATAGCTGCAACAGGATACCTTTAAGAATGTTTTTAGGGTTCGGGAAATAATAATTACTTTCGCCGCCTAATTTTCCCATTTTTCATGAATAAGCACCTTTACGGAATTGATTTTGGAACCACCAATTCTGCACTTTCCATCTTTGATGAAGCAAGCCAACAAATTATTGCCACCATTACCGTTCCCTCGCTGATCTATTTTCCGCAAGAAGCCATTCCGGGCGAAAAAAACTACGTAGTGGGCGAACAGGCCATTACGGGTTACCTGGCCGATGGCATGAAAGGCCGTTTCATCAAATCTATTAAGCAAATTTTATCGCGCAGTAGTTTTATTGAAACCCGCATCCACAACAAAAGGTACAATGCGGCTGATTTGGTGGCGCTGATTTTGAAAGACCTGAAAGCGAAAGCGGATGAGCTGCTGGGATACGACTGCCAGAAAGCCGTGATAGGCCGGCCGGTATTTTTTGACGACAATGACCCTGCTAAAGATACGCTGGCACATACCCGCTTAACCAAGGCCGCTCAACTGGCGGGTTTTGGCGAGGTACGTTTTCAATTTGAACCGATAGGGGCCGCTTTTGCGTATGAGCGCACCATTACCAAACAGGAAAAGGTTTTGGTGGCCGATCTTGGCGGTGGTACTACAGATTTTACCTTTTTAATTCTTGATCCGGAACAGGCGGGCAACAAAGACCGTAAACGGGACAACATGGCATCCGGAGGGATTTACATTGGTGGCGACAGCTTTGATTCGGCCTTTATGTGGGACCGTGGCACGCCTTATTTTGGGAAAAACACCTTATACGAAGCTACACCGGGAAAAGTGCTTACCGTACCCGTATCTTTGTTTGCCAACATCTGTTCCTGGGACCAAATGAACTTCTTTAACGGTTTGCGCATCCGTAAAGACATGGAGAATTACTACCATTACTCTAAAAACGACCCGAAATTTAAAAACCTGATTACGCTGATTGACAATAACCTGGGTTACTCGGTTTTCCAGTCTATAGAGCGTACCAAAATTGAGCTTTCTAAACAGGAACTTTCTGCCTTTGCCTATTCCAATATGGAGATAGAAATTGAGGAGGAGATTTCTTTAGCGCAGTACAATGGCATTATTGCCAAAGACGTGGCGAAGATTGCGGCTTACCTGGATGAATTTTTAGCCAGCAACAACATCAACCCTGCAGAAATAGACAGTCTCTTTTTAACCGGCGGTACCTCATTGGTAAAGGGCGTTCAGGCTTTGTTTAAAGAAAGGTTTCCGCAGGTACCTGTAAATTCTGGTGATAATTTTACCAGTGTAGCCAAAGGGCTTGCCTATAGCGGGTATTTATTTGATGACTGATCCCTTTAAAGCAAACTGAAAATAAAGGGGTAAATGGTCCGAAATTTTTCGGGCCTCCTTAACCTCCGTAAAAGAGGTATGAAATGGCACTACACCTGCCTTGATACAATTGATTTGCGCCTGGGCGTAAAAGAAATTGTCATATTCTGAAGCCAGGCAATCGCCATTGATGCATTTTTGTCGCAAGGAGGTTTTCTGATTGCTGAAGGCAGCGGGATAACCCGCTTTTTTTAAGGGATTAAATACCGAATGCGCTTCGGAAAGGTTAAAATCACCACAAAAAATTAGCTGGTCTGTAGGGTAAACGGTTGGAAAATATTGCAGGTATTTGATCTCCGTTTCTGGCTGTTTGGCTTTGGGGATGGCATGGAAAGACACCAGTGTAAACTGCTTTTTACCCATTTTAAAACGCCCCATATAGGGTTCCCGACTAATTTGCAGGTTGTATTTTTTCTCCAGCCAGGCCTCGCCTACTAAGGCCGTTTTACTGGTTTTCCATAAATAGGCATAACGCTCCTTGCTGTATCTATCACTTGAGGTACCATGACTAATGGTATAAGCCCATTTGGCGCCCGTACGGTTTAAAGCATCGCTCAACTGCGCCACCGCTTTTGGTCCGCCTGGTCCGGCTACTACTTCCTGTACCGCCACCACATCAAAATGCTTTAGGGTTTGAGCAATGAAATCAATCTGAGCCGCTGTTTTGGTTTGTCCGAAATCTTTGAGGTTCCAGGAGCAAACCGTGATTTGTTGTGCCGCGCAGCTAAAGCTGACAAATAAAACGAGGAATAATATAATTTTTTTCAAACCTAATAGTGTGTTAAGATGACCAAAGGTAATTAAAGAGAGGCATTATCATAGTCTGTAATATAAACCCAAAAATGTAGCTGTAAACAATTCTCAAACTGATGGTTATTCCACGCAAATTTGTTACTTTTGTATATTATAAAAGGAGGTACACATGAATACCAAGTTTAAAAACAATACATCACCACTCGGTTTTAGAAGCCATAAGTCCTATTCTCCAGAGGATGTATGGGCAGCAGGAGGAACCACTGCATTTGGCAGTAAAAATGGACAGTCTAATGAAAACATGGCTGAAATATTCAAGGAATTTCCCGAAGTAGAACCTTTTACTGAAGAAGAGTGGAACAATACGCTTAAATCTCTAAAAGAAAGTAAGTAAAGGTTGTAACTGATCTCATTACTATGAATCGTTTATACGATACCAATATAATATTAGCGATTATTAGAAGTAATGACAATAACATCCTTTCTTTCTTGAATCCTAAAGGTGTTAAAATCTATATTTCTGTAGCCACTGAAGCGGAAATTAAATCCATTGCGCTCAGATCAAAATGGGGCGCTCTAAGACTAGCTAAGCTGGATGCATTTTTAGATAGGGTGAATATCATGGAAATAACTCAGCACTATATCAATACTTATATTGAAATTGACACCTATTCTCAATGCAGTAACCCAGAGTTTACTGACTATCCATTCAAATCACCCAGAAACATGGGGAAAAATGATTTATGGATTGCCGCTCTAGCTGCTTTACTTGGATTGAAACTAGTTACTACTGATGGTGATTTTGATCATTTAAACAAGATCTTTTTCGAGATAGATAAAATAAATTCCGAGGATTTTATAAAGTTCTTTTAAAAAGGATTTTTTCATGTTAAATCTGTTGCGCGATGACAAAACCACTTGCCCAGGCCCATTGAAAATTATAACCGCCCAGCCAACCTGTAACGTCTAAACATTCGCCACCGAAATACAAACCGGGCATGTTTTTACATTCGAGCGTTTTAGAAGACAACTCATTGGTATCGATGCCGCCCCGCATTACCTCAGCCTTATCGTAACCTTTATCTCCGGCGGGTTTTACTTTAAACTCATGAATGGTTTGATGGATCATTTCCAGCTCTGCCCTGGTTAATGCGGCCACAGGCTTGGCCACAGGCAGAAACTTTTGCAGCGCATCGGTAAATTTGCGGGCGTAAAAGCGGTGCAGCAAAGTAGAGAGCAGGGTTTTCCCACTGTTGCTCCGCTCCTGCTCAATCAATTCGGTAATGTTCTGGCCGGGCAAAAGATCAATATTGATTTGTGTGCCCGGGCGCCAGTACGAAGAGATTTGCAAAATTGCCGGTCCGCTGAGTCCCCAATGTGTAAACAGGATGTTCTCTTCAAAAGAGATGAGCTCGTTGCTCACTTCGCAAAAAACACTATTGCCCGAAAGCTGTGCATACCATTCCTCATCTTTTCCGGTGATGGTAAGCGGTACCAATGCAGGTGCCGTATCTACAATTTTAAGCCCATGCCGGCGTGCAAAACGCAAGGCGAAATCTGATGCCCCCATTTTTGGGATGGGTAAGCCCCCGGTAGCGATAACCAGTTTTTTACTGCGCAGTACCTGCGTTTTAGCATGGCCATCCTCAAAACTGACCACAAAAGTATCTCCTTCCTGCTGGATTGCTGTGACGTTGGCATTGCAGACGATCTCCTGCCCAAAATCATGGCATAGACTGGTAAACACTTCTACAATGTCCCTGGCGTTTTTACCCGCTGGAAAGATTTGTCCCAGGGTCTTCTCCTGTCCGCTGATGCCGTAGGTTTCAAAAAAACTAAGCGTATCTTCTACCGTCCATTGCGTAAAAGCAGATTTGCAGAAATAGCGGTTGGCCGAAATGAACTGCTCATCGCTATTGCCCAGGTTGGTGTAATTGCAGCGTCCGCCACCCGAAATTAATATTTTAGCACCGGGCTTTGGCCCTTTTTCCAGTAAGATAACCCTTTTACCTAAAAAACCAGCCTGTACGGCACACATTAATCCGCAGGCCCCTGCACCAATTATTATAGCATCTGCATCCATCAATCCGTTTATAATTGTATTTTTGTGCAAAATAAGCATAAATTTTTCTATCCATTATGGCAAAACAAATAAGTGAGTTGAGATTGGGCATATTAGGCGGCGGACAGTTGGGCAGGATGCTCATTCAGGAAGCCATTAATTACAACGTGACTACCTTAATTCTTGATCCCGATACTGACGCTCCTTGCAAACACCTGGCAAATTATTTTGAATGCGGTTCCATTACTGATTTTGATACCGTTTATAATTTTGGAAAGAAAGCCGATGTGATTACCATTGAAATAGAAAAAGTAAACATTGAAGCGCTGGAACAACTGGAAAAAGAAGGCAAAAAAGTATTCCCTCAGGCCAGGGTAATCCGCCTGATCCAGGACAAAGGCGTTCAGAAACAGTTTTTTAAAGAAAATGACATTCCAACCGCTCCATTCCAGCTGGTAAACACCAAGGAAGACCTTAAAAACTGCAGTATGGCTTTTCCATATATTTTAAAGCAGCGCAAAGATGGTTACGACGGAAAAGGGGTAATGAAAATTAACACCTATCATGACATTGAACATGCTTTTGAGGTGCCTTGCCTGGTAGAAGAACTGGTAGATTTTGAAAAAGAAATAGCGGTAATTGTATCCAGGAACAGTGACGGTGAGGTGCGTACCTTCCCGATGGTGGAAATGGAATTTAATGCCGAAGCCAATCTGGTTGAGTTTCTAATCAGCCCTTCTACTTATCCGGATGCCATTCAGGAAAAAGCAGAAGCACTGGCCAAACAAATTGCCGCAGCCTTAAACATTACCGGCTTACTGGCGGTAGAAATGTTTGTGACCAGGGATGGGGATATTTTGGTGAACGAACTGGCCCCAAGGCCACACAACAGCGGTCACCATACGATAGAAGGAAATTATGTATCGCAGTTTGAACAGCATTTACGTTCGGTTTGTAACCTTCCATTGGGCGATACCCGTTCGATTACGAATGCGGTGATGATTAATTTACTGGGTGAAAAAGGGCATGATGGGGTGGCCAAATACCAGGGACTGGAAAAAATAATGGCCATAGACGGTGTATATGTGCATTTATATGGCAAGAAATATACGAAGCCATTCCGCAAGATGGGACATGTGACGATTGTGGACCAAAACCGCGAAGCGGCGATAGAAAAGGCAAATTTAATTAAGGAAACGCTAAAAGTAATATCATAAAATGAGCATAAAGGTAGGCATCATCATGGGCAGCAAATCTGATTTAAACATCATGAACGACGCTGCAGATGTATTAAGGAAATTTGGTGTGGATTTTGAAATGACGGTAGTCTCTGCCCACCGTACACCAGAACGCATGTTTGACTACGCCAAAAGCGCAGCATCAAGGGGGATAAAGGTAATTATTGCCGGAGCGGGTGGCGCAGCCCATTTGCCGGGCATGGTGGCTTCTATTACCGTGGTACCTGTAATTGGTGTGCCGGTTAAATCATCTAACTCTATTGATGGATGGGATTCTATCCTTTCTATTTTACAAATGCCAAACGGTATCCCAGTGGCTACGGTAGCGCTAAACGCGGCTAAAAACGCAGGTTTACTGGCCGTGCAAATTCTTTCTACCGCAGATGAAGCGCTGGCTACAGCAATGCAGCAGTATAAAGATGAGCTGCGCATGGCCGTAGAGGAGACTGCTGCCGAACTGGAAAAAATTAACTAAGGAGATCATGGAATTTACGCAAGAAGACCTGCAAAACCTACGACAAGAGTACCGCAGTGCCGAGCTTCATGAAAATGAAGTGGCTAAAAACCCGATAGACCAGTTTCAGATTTGGTTTAAGGCTGCCCTGGATGCGAAATTGTACGAACCCAATGTGATGACACTGGCCACTGCGGACAGGTTTGGAAAACCATCGGCCAGGATTGTACTGTTGAAGGGATTTGACCAGAACGGTTTTACGTTTTTTACCAATTACCACAGTGCTAAAGGTGCGGAGATGAAAGAGAACCCACAGGCTTCTCTGGTGTTTTTTTGGGCTGAACTGGAAAGGCAGATCCGGATAGATGGTGTGGTGAGCAAAATTGCTCCTGAATTGTCTACCGAATATTTCCAGAGTCGCCCTAAAGGCAGCCAGATTGGTGCCATGGCTTCTCCTCAAAGTGCCGTATTGGAAAGCAGGGAAGTGATGGAACAAAGGGTAGCGCAGCTAAGTAAAGATTATGCGGATGCCAATGTACCGCGACCAGAGCACTGGGGCGGTTATATTGTGGAGCCTTTGCATATGGAATTTTGGCAGGGTCGCCCTAGCAGGTTGCACGACAGGATCAATTATAACCTGGTTGATGGTGTATGGGTGATTAACAGGCTTGCACCTTAAACATATTGATATGAATACTATAGCGGTAATTGGATCTGGCACAATGGGCAATGGCATTGCACATACCTTTGCGCAGTATGGCTATCAGGTAAATTTGATTGACATTAATGATGAGGCGCTGGACAGGGCACTGACTACCATAGGCAAAAACCTGGACAGGCAAGTGGCCAAAGCGGTATTGACCGAAGAGCAGAAAGCGGAAACTTTGGCCAGGCTTACCCGCTTTACCTCTATTCATGATGGTGTTGCGGATGTAGACCTGGTGGTGGAAGCGGCCAGTGAAAATCTGGAACTTAAACTGAAAATATTTAGGGAAGTAGCCGCATCTGCCAAAGCGAGTACCATTTTGGCCAGCAATACTTCTTCTATTTCCATTACCCAAATTGCGGCGGCTACGGGCAGGGCCGATAAAGTGATTGGCATGCATTTTATGAACCCGGTACCGGTGATGAAACTGGTAGAAATTATCCGTGGTTATTCTACGAGTGATGAAACCACTAAAGCCGTGATGGAACTTTCGGAAAAATTAGGGAAAGTACCTGTAGAGGTAAACGACTACCCTGGTTTTGTGGCCAATAGAATTTTGATGCCGATGATCAATGAGGCCATTTATACCTTATATGAGGGTGTAGCGGGCGTAAATGAAATTGATACCGTGATGAAATTGGGCATGGCCCACCCTATGGGGCCTTTGCAACTGGCAGATTTTATAGGTCTGGATGTTTGTCTGGCCATCCTTCGCGTGATGCAATCTGGCTTTGGCAGCGCTAAATATGCACCTTGTCCGCTATTGGTGAACATGGTGATGGCTGGAAAAACCGGAGTAAAATCTGGCCAGGGCTTTTACAAGTACTAAGATTTGTTACCTTTATATTATGAATGAAAATCTGGATCCATCTTCAGAAAACTTAAGTCCTGTAGAACGAGATATAGAAAAAGTATTGCGCCCGCAAGCTTTTGACGACTTTACGGGACAGGAGAAAGTGATGGAAAATCTTAAGATTTTTGTGCTTGCCGCTAAATTACGTGGCGAACCTTTAGACCATGTGCTACTGCATGGCCCTCCTGGTCTTGGTAAAACCACCTTATCTTACATCATTGCCAATGAAATGAATGTGGGCATTAAGGTAACTTCTGGGCCGGTGCTGGATAAACCCGGAGATTTGGCAGGTCTGCTGACCAATCTGGATACCGGAGACATCCTTTTTATTGACGAAATCCACCGCTTGAGTCCCCTGGTTGAAGAATACCTGTATTCTGCCATGGAAGATTTTAAGATTGACATTATGCTGGAGAGCGGGCCGAATGCGCGCTCTGTTCAAATTGGCTTAAATCCTTTTACATTAGTTGGGGCCACTACCCGTTCTGGTTTGCTGACCGCGCCATTGAGGGCCAGGTTTGGGATCAATTCCCGCTTAGCCTATTACGATGCCAAATTACTGACCACGATTGTATTGCGGTCATCTCAAATTTTAAATACCCCGATTACAGACGAAGGTGCTTATGAAATTGCCAGACGTAGTCGCGGGACACCCCGGATTGCCAATGCGCTGTTGCGCAGAACGCGTGATTTTGCGCAAATTAAAGGCAATGGCACCATTGATACCGCGATTGCCCGCTTTGCTTTAACGGCACTGAATGTAGATGAACATGGTTTGGATGAAATGGACAACAAGATTTTGCTGACCATTATTGATAAATTTAAAGGCGGCCCCGTAGGTTTAAAAACCATAGCCACTGCTGTTGGCGAAGACGAGGGCACCATTGAAGAAGTTTATGAGCCTTTCCTGATCCAGGAAGGTTACCTCATGCGCACTTCACGCGGCAGAGAGGTAACTGAAGCGGCTTATAAACATCTTAAACGGGATTATTTATCGCAATCTGGCAGGTTATTTTAAAAACCACCAAACAATAATCAGTACAATTACAATAATTGGGATAGCCCATTTCATTACTGGTCCTGCGCCTTTATCGTTGTCTTCTTCTACGGCTTGCGGAGAAGGTCCAGGATCATTTTCGTGTGCTGCGTAATCATGTTCTATCGGTTTCGGCGCTTGATTCGGATCTTCGTGGTGTTGTTGATCTGTAGTTTCCATACTGTTTGAATTTGTGTTTATATACGAGTTACAACAGCAAAAGGCCTAAAATGTTTTGCGTTGAAAGCCCTATCTTTGCCAAACGATGTCCAGCAATGCCGCCAAAAACAGCAAATTAATTAAAGACGAAGCCCTTAGGCTTGGCTTTATGCAATGCGGTATAGCGAAGGCAGAATTTTTGGAAGAAGAAGCCCCGCGACTGGAAACCTGGCTGAAGAATGAGCACCATGGCAAAATGGCTTACATGGAAAATCATTTTGACAAACGACTGGACCCACGCTTGCTGGTAGAGGATGCAAAATCTGTAATTTCTTTAAGCCTCAACTATTTTCCGGAGGCCGGTCAGCAAGACCCCGACGCGCCAAGGATTTCCAAATACGCTTATGGCATAGATTACCATACGGTAATTAAAGACAAGCTGTTTTTACTGCTGGAGTTTATCCGCGAAGAAATTGGCGAAGTGAGCGGCAGGGCTTTTGTAGATTCTGCACCGGTATTGGACCGGGCCTGGGCTAAACGTGCGGGAATTGGCTGGGTGGGTAAAAACAGCAACATCATCAGCAAAAAAAGTGGTTCCTTTTTTTTCCTTGCAGAACTGATTGTGGATTTGGATCTGGAATACGACCATCCTTTTCAAACCGACCATTGCGGAACTTGCACCCGCTGCATTGATGCCTGTCCTACGGATGCGATCCTCTCTCCTTTTATCATAGATGCCAATAAATGCATCTCCTACCTCACCATTGAGCTTAAAGAAGAGATCCCGGCACAATTTAACCAGAAAATGGAGAATTGGATGTTTGGCTGTGACATTTGCCAGGACGTTTGTCCATGGAACCGCTTTTCGGCTCCGCATTCGGAACCGGCTTTTCAACCGAATGCGCAATTGCTGGAAATGAAAAAAGAAGACTGGCAGGATATTACAGAGGATGTATTTAAAGTGATTTTTAAAAACTCGGCCGTAAAGCGCACCAAGTTTAAAGGCCTGACCAGGAATATAGACTTTATTAAGCAGCGCTGATTACGTTCATTATCAGCGCTGCTTTAAATTACTTGCCGAATTTCATTTTCAGCTGCTCCAACATATCATTGGTCACTTCTGCGGCAGGTTTTTCTTTTCTAGGCTGGGCCTGTTCTGCAGGCTTGGCAAAATTAGGTTTATTAACAAAAGAAGGCTTTGGTGCCTGATTGGGCTGTGCAGCAGGTTTAGCCGCTTGTACAGGCCGGGCTGCAGGTGGATTTTTTGCCTTTTTAGTGCTCCAGCGCGTCCAGATCTCGTCCAGTTTCTTTTTGGTATATAAGGGGAAGTCGCCATTCTTCATCCAGGCGTAATAGCTGGGCTCTACATCAAATACGTCTTCAACCGTTTTGCCTTTGTGTTTTCCAAAGTTGAAGGTTTCTTCATCATTCTCGTTGTACACCAACCTTCCGGCAAAATCTACCGGTTTATTCATATTGGTAAAGGCATGCAAGGCCGGTACGTCATTTTTTACCGGTTGGGTAATGTTTCCCTGCTTGTCTTCAAAGTCGGCATTTTCATAACGCTCCAGCTGTGCCAGCAGTACATGATAGGTAGCGGTAATATCCGCTTCGGCAGAGTGGGCATTGATGATGTCTTTATCGCAATAAAATTTATAAGCTGCACGCAAAGTACGCTGCTCCATTTGGTGGAAGATGTTCTGCACATCTACAAACTTGCGGTCTGACATGTCAAAATCTACCCCTGCTTTTAAAAACTCTTCCAGTAACACCGGAATGTCAAAGCGGTTGGAGTTATAGCCCGCCAAATCGGCATCACCTATAAAATCTACCAGTTCTTGTGCTACCGCTTTAAATGTAGGGGCTTCAGCAACATGTTCATCATAGATTCCATGAATTAAAGATGAAGCCAAAGGGATAGGCATTTCAGGGTTAATCTTCAGCGTTTTTACCAGCTCAGTTCCATCAGGCATGGCTTTTAAAATAGCAATTTCAACTATCCTGTCGGCTCCGATACTTAAACCTGTGGTCTCCAGATCAAAAAAGGCGAGCGGTCTTATTAAATTTAATTTCATTAGTTTCTATATGTAATACCCAATCAAAAGTAAGATAAAAAAATGATACCTAGGCCAATTCCGATGACCATGATGAGGTACATTAAAATCTCTGTGGTGGCAAATTTCTTATATTTTGTCCAAAAGGAAATGTCGTGTTTTTGCTTTTCCATGCTTGTATGCGTTAATCTTTTACGGGGCCTGCTTTAACAAAAGCACGCTGATAGGCGGCTAACTTCAAATTATCTACAATTACCCCCCTGGTGGTAGAGGCATGTACAAAATAATCGTTATTCAGGTACACACCTACATGATCTACCCCCGAGCCACCAAAAGAAAAGAAAATCAGGTCGCCCTCTTTCAAAGAACCCGAACTTTTAATCACTTCGGCCTGGTCTCTTGACCTTCTGGGCAATTTGATGCCATAAATATCCCTTTGTAACAGCAAGGCAAAGCCAGAACAATCTATGCCCTTTTTATCTAAACCGCCCAACTGGTACCTTACCCCCGTCCAATCGGTAATAAATTTGTACAGCTCCCTGCTTTTTAACCTGGCCATGGCATCTGCAGCACCGGCAGCCGCCGTAGTAGATTTTACAGTGCCACGCCTCGATCCGCAGGAAGAAAAGGCCAGCATAGCTACAAAGATCAATACCAGTCTAAAAGTTGTTTTATACCCCATAGGTCTATTGTTTAGTTAAACGTTGAATCTCGTCCAGTTTAAGCAGGGCCTCTACCGGGGTGAGTACATTTACATCCAGGTTATTGAGCATATCGCGGATTTTAACCAGGATCGGATCATCTACAGAAAACATATGGAGCTGATAAGCCTGATTTTGCACCTTTTTAATGCTGTCTTTAATGCTTTGCCCCTCTGTTCTGTCAATTTCCAGTTTCTTTAAAATCTCATTGGCGCGGTTGATGAGTTTTGGCGGCATACCGGCCATTTTAGCCACATGGATCCCGAAACTGTGCTCGCTGCCACCGGGAATCAGCTTTCTTAAAAAGATGACTTTGGTAGCCGTCTCTTTAATAGAAACATTAAAGTTCTTAATCCTGTTCATGGTGCTGGCCAGCTCATTAAGCTCATGGTAATGGGTGGCAAACAAGGTTTTAGGCCTTGCGGTAGGATGCGTGTGCAAAAATTCTGCAATGGCCCAGGCAATGGAAATTCCATCGTAAGTGCTGGTACCCCGACCAATTTCATCCAGTAAAATTAAACTGTTGTCAGAGATGTTGTTGAGGATACTTGCCGTCTCGTTCATTTCTACCATGAAGGTACTCTCTCCGGATGACAGGTTATCTGAGGCACCCACACGGGTAAAAATCTTATCTACCAGACCAATAGTAGCGGCCTTGGCCGGTACAAAACAACCCATTTGCGCCATGAGCACAATTAGGCCTGTTTGCCGTAGTATGGCCGATTTACCCGACATGTTGGGTCCGGTAATGATGATGATTTGCTGTGTATCGTTATCCAGGAATACATCATTGGTGATGTATTCATCGCCAACAGGCAATCTTTTTTCGATAACCGGGTGCCTGCCACCTTTAATGTCCAGCACGCGCTGTTTATTCAGTTCTGGCTTTGCGTAATGATTGCTGACCGCAAGTTGTGCAAAGCACAGCAATACATCCAGTTTAGCAATGAGGTGTGCATTGAGCTGAATGGGCTTAATATAGGTAGAAACCTGGTACATCAACTCTGTATACATGCGCACTTCAATTTGCTGTATCTTCTCTTCGGCACCTAATATTTGTTCTTCGTACTCCTTTAATTCTGGTGTAATGTAACGCTCGGCATTTACCAGCGTCTGCTTGCGCAACCATTCTGCCGGAACTTTATCTTTATGCGTGTGTGTAACCTCCAGGTAATAGCCAAAAACATTGTTGAAAGCGATTTTAAGCGACGGAATACCCGTAGCTAAAGCTTCCCTTTTTTGAATTTCGATCAGGTAATCTTTGCCGCCATAAGAGATTTTGCGCAATTTATCCAGCTCTTCGTCTATCCCGTCGCTGATCACGTTTCCTTTAATCAGTAAAGCAGGAGGATCTTGCTGTAATTCACGCTCCAGTTTTTCGCGGATGGACAAGCAAGGGTTCAGCTGATCTGCCAGGGCAATTAAAAATGGATTATTGGATTTTTTGGCCAGCTGCTGTACAGCTTCTATGTGGTAGAGCGATTTTTTAAGCTGGCAAAGCTCCCTCGGTCCCACCTTTTGAAGGCCCACTTTAGAAATCAGCCTTTCCAGATCGCCAATTTGTTTAATGTGGCCTAAAAACTCCTGCAATAAAGCATCGTGCTTTACAAAGAAATCTACCATACCCAGGCGTTCTTGTATAGGCTTTAATTCCTTTAAGGGCATAATGATCCACTTGTGGAGCATCCTGGCACCCATAGGGGTAGAAGTTTGGTCCAGTACATCAAACAGGGTTACTGCGTTTTCATTGGCAGAGCTAACCAGTTCCAGGTTGCGGATGGTAAAGCGGTCCAGCCACATGTATTTATCCTCTTCCAGTCTGGAAATAGAAGAGATGTGCTTCAAATTGCGGTGTTCAGTTTCATTGAGGTAATGCAACACTACCCCGGCAGCAACAATACCGGCCTGGATTTTATCGATACCGAAGCCTTTTAAGGACGTAACTTCAAAATGTTTGGTTAAAATTTCAGTGGCATAATCATTGGCAAATGCCCATTCATCCAGCTGATAGGTGTAAAACTTATCGCCAAACTGCTCAAAAAAGTCCTTGCGCCGGCTTTTTTGGAAAACAACTTCTGTAGGTTTAAAACCCTGTAATAGTTTATCTATGTATTCTGTATTGCCCTGGGCCACCAAAAACTCTCCTGTAGAGATGTCCAGAAAGGCCACGCCAAGCTGGTTTTTATCAAAATAAACCGCAGCAAGGTAGTTGTTTGATTTTTGGCTCAGGATGTTATCGTTATAAGCCACGCCCGGTGTAACCAGTTCCGTTACCCCTCTTTTTACAATGGTCTTGGTTGCTTTAGGATCTTCCAGTTGATCGCAAATGGCCACCCTTTGTCCGGCCCTAACCAACTTAGATAAATAGTTTTCTAAAGAATGATGCGGAAAACCGGCCAGCTCTAAGGCCCCGCCATTTGGACCAGTACCCCTTCTGGTGAGCACAATGCCCAGAATACCTGCTGTTTTTACAGCGTCTTCTCCAAAAGTTTCATAAAAATCTCCTACTCTGAATAACAATAGTGCACCCGGATACTTTGCTTTGATGGCATTGTATTGTTGCATTAACGGTGTTTCTTTAGTCGTATCTTTGGCCAAAATGATTGTGT
This sequence comes from Pedobacter sp. MC2016-14, assembly GCF_020991475.1. Taxonomy (NCBI): domain Bacteria; kingdom Pseudomonadati; phylum Bacteroidota; class Sphingobacteriia; order Sphingobacteriales; family Sphingobacteriaceae; genus Pedobacter; species Pedobacter sp. MC2016-14. The sequence goes on along the minus strand of NZ_JAJMPA010000003.1, from coordinate 40,754 downwards.
TTACAAAATCGTAAAGATACTACCTAGAAATTTAGCGTTGGTATTTTTTTGAAATAAAAAGCGGCTTTTACAATTGTGCAATGTAGCCAAGAAACAAGTTCATGGCCGTTCTTTTGGCTTCAGTAAGCTCAAAATCCAGCTTATGCATCAGGTAATCATCTACATCAAATTCGGGATGTGCAGGAAGGCTTTTCAGTACTTCTTTACGGTGGTCAAGCCCAAATTTTAAGGCTTTATTAAACTCAGCAATAAAAGAATCCGGAATATCCTTATTGGCAATCCATGCGGCGTATAAAAAAGGCAAACCTGTAAAGTTCATCCACTCCTCTCCAAGATCAAAGGCATACGCGTAACTGTCCTTTTTTCCGAAGGTACGGTCGCCAATCAACACAATGGCATCTGTTTGTGCATCCGGGTCAGTAGTTAACTGTACTTCCTGTTTCCAGAAAAACTTAAGCAACACCCTGGCCAGATTGTTAGAGGTACGTGATTGGGCATCTAACCTGAGGGTTTTTATTTCATTAACCGGAACGGCACTAAAGATGAACACAGAATTTACCGCTCCAACGGAGCCGATGCAATAATCTGCAATGATCCTGCCATTGGGCACCTGCGGAAAAGCTGCAACAGGAATCAAACCGATATCAACCTGTCCATCAATTAATTTAGCAGCACAATCTGAAGGGATATCTAAGCTCAAGTCTATTTGATTGATGACCTCAGAACGTTCAATGCCATAAAGAAAAGGTTTGGTATTGGTATAGCTTACTGCCGATATTTTTAGCTTATTCAAAATTATTTTATCTCCTGTAAATGATCGGTATTGTTAAAATCTATCACACTAAATTCATCGCCATTTAAGGCAATTTTATATAGCGTGGTATTTTGATGCGGGAAAAAACCCATGTCAGAAAAAGGCTTTCCGGTAAGGATGCAAAGCAAGAGGCGCATGGCCCTTCCATGCATACAAACCAATACCAGTTTTTCTTCTGTATGGCTCAGGATATGCGCTACAGCTTCTTTTAACCTGATGGCTACCTCATTCGGACTTTCGCCCCCTCCGGCAAACTTGGCATCGTAATAGCCATGTTGCCATTGTTCTACCAGTCCTCTAAAAATTGCCAGTGCATTTTCAGAGGTCGGCTGGCCTTCCCATTCTCCCCAGGCCAGCTCGTCCAGACCAGACAGCTGTTCCCAGGGTAAACCAGATTCAATAAAGCGGCGAACCGTTTGATGGGTACGTTTTAAACTGGAGGTATAAATTTTTTGAAAGGGAACATCCTTGTACATCTGGTAAAAGGCTTCGGCCTGCGCCCGGCCCGTATCGTTAAGGTCACTGTTAATTCCCCTGCCTTGTACAATACCCTGTCTGTTTAATTCTGTTTCTCCGTGTCTTATAATATATAACTCTTTATCCATTAGTTGATTACTGGCAATTTGTAAAACTGAGGTTTAACTTCATCCTCAAATACAAAAGCTGTATAATCGGTTACTACGTTGTATAAAGTATCTCTTTCTATAGGTTTTCGGTTTACCTGTTTAATGAGGTTTACCAACTCTTGCGTGCTCATTCCAGGTGTCTGCTCTTCTGCCCCCGCCATAGAATAAATCTTGGTGGTATCATCCAGTGTACCGTCAATATCATCTACCCCAAAATTAAGGGACAGCTGCGCAGTCTGCCTGCTGATCATGGCCCAATAGGCTTTGATGTGATCGAAGTTATCCATATAAATCCTGGCGATGGCGTAATTCCGCAAATCTTCCACTACAGACACTTCCGGCACATGGTCCATTTGGTTGTTCTGGTTTCTGAACTTTAAGGGAATAAAAGCCTGGAAGCCGCCGGTTTTATCCTGCAGCTGGCGTAAGCGCTCCATGTGGTCTACACGGTGCCAAAATTCTTCGATGTGGCCATATAACATGGTTGCATTACTTCTCATGCCCAGTTTATGCGCCTGCTCATGAATGTCTAGCCACTGCGCTGCATTACATTTATCGTGTGCTATCTTTTCCCTTACTTCTGGATGAAAAATCTCTGCTCCGCCTCCGGGCATAGAATCAAGACCTGCCTCATGCATGTATTTCATGCCTTCGTAATGACTTAATTTAGCCTTTTTAAAGATGTAGTAATACTCTACCGGAGTTAACGCTTTAATGTGAAGATCAGGACGATGTGCTTTAGCTTTCCTGAAAAAATCAGCGTAGAAATCCAGGTTCTGCTTTGGCACTACCCCGCCTGTAATGTGTACTTCAGTTACCGGCTCTTTATCGTATTTTTTCAGGATGTCTATCATGCCATCCACACTCATTTCCCAGCCATCTTCCTTATTTTTGATTAAACGGGAATACGAGCAGAAATTACAGCTGTAAACGCAAACGTTGGTAGGTTCAATATGGAAGTTGCGGTTAAAATAAGTACGGTCTCCGTGTCTTTCTTCCCTGATGTAATTGGCTAAGGTGCCCAAATAGCCTAGTTCGGCATGTTCGTATAAATAAACGCCTTCGTCAAATGAAATTCTTTCTTTTTGCTGAACTTTTTGGGCAATAACTTTAAGCGGTGCCGGTAAATCCGGATCATTGAGCAAGAAAGTTAGTTTTGCAGTAGTGGTCATCGATGAATTGATTATGCACAAAAGTAAGTTAAAATCACCTTTGTTGTGTTTTTATAAAGTCAAAGAAATGCCAAATGCGGCATGAAATTGTGCTAAACCAATCGCTGGAAGAAGCTAAATAACCCACACTACGCAGCATGAAATTGTGCTAAAACATTCACTGGAAGAAGCTAAACAACCCACACTAGGCAGCCTAAAATGTAGGCTTAAAATAAGATACACTAAACACCCAGCCGGAAAACCACACCGCCCCATGAAAGTATGCTACATACCGGAAGCAGCATCTGCTCAAAAAATAAAACATACTACGAGCCGACATGCGAAATTCGCCCTTTTTCAGGGCAAGAATTTTGAGGAGGCGACAGTATGTTTTATTTTTTAGTCCGCCAGGCTTCCCTAAAATACTTCATGGGCACATACAACATACCAAAGCATTCGCCCTGTTCCTTACCCAAATGTTTATGGTGCATTTTGTGTGCTTTCCGCAGCGCCCTAAAATAAAAGTTATTGGTGCGCGAAAAGAATTTAAAGCGCTGATGAATCAAAATATCATGCACCATAAAATACGCAAAGCCATACAGCGTAATGCCTATGCCAATGTAAAACATAAAACCAAAATCGGCTACAAAGGTGCCCACAAAATAAAAGCACATGGATATAGTAGCAAAAATCACAAAAAAGTAATCGTTCTTTTCAAAAAAATGGGCAGTTTTATTGTGATGGTCGTCATGCAATATCCATAGCAGCCCATGCATAATGTATTTATGGGTGAGCCAGGTTACACATTCCATTAAACAGAAGGTTAACACCACAATCCCGATGTTGCTGAGTACATGTATCATTTTCAGTGTAAAGTTAAAGCCATTTAGCGGCGCTTTGCCATAAAAGTTTTAATTCTTTTGTAGAGGTCCTCATCTGATGCGTTTTTATTTAGCCATTGTAACAAGAACGCTTTATCTGAGGCCAGATTGCCATTATAATTTAAAATTGAAGGGCAGTTTAATTGCGTAGTGTACCTAAAAAAGATAAGTTCAGGGTTATCTTCAGATTTCGCAATCGCTTCTTCCAGGAGTTTCCTTCCATTTTTAAAATGCGACAACCTGGATAAAGGATTTACCAGATGTTTACACATCAGAAATTCCGACATCGCCTTAAAACCCATGACCACAGGCAAACCATCGTCTTTTACAGTCTTAAGCTTTTCGTAAAACTGCGTAGCCACCTTGCTATCCTCCACCGATTGCTCCATGAGTTTACGGTAGACCCGGAGGTCTGCGGTATCATCATAGGCCAGGCCAAATACCCACAACCAGCAAACCAGTACTAATTTTATAGCCATCCCAATCGGTATTTAAAGTACGATCCTGCAAGTAAACTTATTTTTTGTGTATTCGGAATCCTGATTCGCTCGCCCATAATTTTGGCCGAAGAAACAGATTTTATTTTATTAAACAGCGTGCGGTAATACACATAAGCTACATACACACCAAAACGAGAGCTGCAGGGAAGCTGTTTAATGCCTACCAAGGCAGCGTTAAAATCAAGCTCAATATCCGCTTCAATAGCAGCCTTGCTTTGCTCAGAAAAGACACTCAAATCCAGTTCAGGAAAATATACCCTGCCCAAAACCTCGTAATCATTTTTAAGATCGCGCAGAAAGTTGATTTTCTGAAATGCGGCCCCTAGTTTCATGGCAAATGGTTTTAAATGCTGGTAGCGTTGCTCGTCATTTTCCAAAAATACACGCAGGCACATTAAACCTACCACTTCGGCAGAGCCTAAAATATACTCATCGTAAGAACCACTGGAATGCTGCTTATCGTTCAGGTCCATCTCCATGCTGGCCAGAAAGCGCTCAATCAGTTCATTTTCTATCTGGTAATCCCTTACCACGTGCTGAAAACTATTTAAAATAGGATTTAAGCTTATTTTCTGGTCGATGGCTTTATAGGTTCCTTCTTTAAAATCCTGGAGTAAAGTCTCTTTATCATACTCGTGAAAAGAATCTACAATTTCATCGGCCAGGCGTACAAAACCATAGATCCCATAAATGGGGGTATGAAATTTTTTATGCAGACAGCGGATCCCAAGAGAGAAACTGGTGCTGTAGGTGGTGGTTACAATTTTACTGGAAGCTTGAGAAATGCGGTCAAATAGTAACTTCATAAGGCAGATTTTTTTGTCAGTTCACGAATCAGTTCTTTGGCCGCTACCTGTCCCGAAATCAGCGCAGGCGGCACGCCTGGCCCCGGTACAGTAAGCTGACCGGTATAAAACAGGTTGGCTACTTTTTTATTTTTTAGACTGGGCTTTAATACGGCTGTTTGCAGCAGGGTATTTGCCAAACCGTAAGCATTGCCTTTGTAAGCATTGTAATCTGCTACAAAATCATTGATGCAATACGTTTTTTTATAAACGATATTTTCGGCGAAGCTTTCGCCACAATAGTTTTCCATCCGCTGAATAACCCCATTAAAATAACGCTCCCTGAGCGCATCCGTATCGGTTAGGCCAGTTGCGATGGGAATGAGTATAAAAACATTCTCCATGCCCTCCGGCGCAACGGTTTCATCGGTTTTAGAAGGGCAGCAGGTATAAAACAAAGGATGTTCCGGCCATTTTGGACGGGTATAAATTTCTGCGGCATGGACCTCAAGGTCTGCATCAAAAAACAAATTGTGATGCAATAGCCCTTTTAATTTTTTATTGATGCCAAGGTAATAGATGAGGCAGGAAGGGGCAAAAGTTTTAGCCTCCCAATAATTTTCAGTGTAATTGCGGTAAGGTGCTTCAAGTAGATGCTGCTCTACATGGTGGTAATCTGCAGAAGCAATTACACCATCTGTTTCAACCCGTCCGGCTGAAGTCTCCAGCGCAGTGGCCCTGCCCCCGCTAACTTCAATTTTGCTAACTGCGGTATTGGTATAGATGGTAACTCCGAGAGAACGGGCCAGGGTTTCCATGGCGGTGATGAGCTGATGCATGCCCCCTTTAGGATACCAGGTGCCCTGTACCAATGCAGAATAGTTCATCATGGTGTAGAGTGCCGGTATTTTACCAGCCGTAGCACCAAGAAAAAGCACAGGAAACTCCATTAGCGCAATTAAACGTTCATCTTTAAAATAACTGCGCACACTGGAACTTACAGAACTAAACATTTGTAAACTCATGGCGCCTTTAAGGATGTCAAAATTGATGTATTCCAGCCATGAATAAGAAGGCTTAAACACAAACTTCTTCATGCCAATGGTATATTTTACTTCCGCTTCCTTTAAAAACTTCTTTAGTGCTACACTGCTTCCGGCTTCTATGTTTTCAAAAGCAGCGTAAAGTTCAGTTTCATTGGCAGGAATCTTTACCACATCAGCAGGGTTAAAGATCATTTGAAATCCGGGGTCCAATTGGATGAGTTCATAATAATCAGCTGATTTTTTACCAAATTCCGCAAAAAAATCTTCAAACACATCAGGCATCCAATACCAGCTTGGGCCCATATCAAATTTAAAGCCCTCGGCTTCATACATTCTTGCCCTGCCACCAATGGTGGCATTCTTCTCAAAGACAGTTACATCATGACCCGCCTTTGCTGCAAAGCAGGCGGCTGATAAACCTGAAAACCCGGTACCTATAATCGAAACTCTAGCCATAAATCACTTGAGGGCTCAAAATAGCAATAATTTTTGCTAAACAAGAAAGGACCCAAAAGGGTCCTTCTCTATGAATGATTTAAAATTTACTAACTATTGTGCTTTTGTATAATTTAATACGATGTAAGCAGTAGTATTGCCATACTGGATGGGTGATTTTAAAACCAGGTTATCACCGGTAGTTGCAGAAAGAATAAGCCTGTAACCTGTAGTTACGTTTTTGGCTTTATCACCTTCATATAGCTTTTTAAATTGAAAAGTCTCATCGGCAGTGCTTACAGACCAGAATATGGTTTGCGTTTTTGCATCGCAGCCATTGCCACCTGGCAAAGCGTAACTTCCGTTACCGCTGTTGGTAAATCTCCAGGTACTACCTTCAAAACATTTATACGAAGCTTCATCAAACAATGATTTAACCGCTACAGAAGGAATACCTTCAAAGCTAACTGTATTTAACAACCAGGTGCCTGTTACCTTACCTCTTTTTAAATCTGCACCGGCAGTAGTTCCTTTTGTTGACGAACAGCTTTGTAAAACCATTAATGAACCGCATAAAATGGCCGCTATAAATAATATTCTTTTCATTTTTTGTTGTATTTGTTAATTTGTATTTAGTAACAAATAGCTTACATAAATCCTGCCAAAATTGGGGAGTTTAAACTATAACCGCTAAATTTGTTTATGCCTAAAATAGAAACCACGGCCATACACGCCGGAAACATTAAGACCGCAACCGGAGATGTAACACAGCCAATCTCCTTATCTACAACATTTTTTAGAGACGAAACCGGAGGTTACCCCGGGGGACATATGTACAGCCGCGTTAGTAACCCAAACCGCGCTGCACTTGAACAGGTGCTTACCCAACTGGAAGGCGGAGCCGATGCCTGTGCTTTTTCTTCGGGCAATACTGCTGGAATGGCACTTTTTCAGGCCCTGAAGCCAGGAAGTCATATTATTGCGCCTGACGATATGTACTGGGGTTTTAAAAAACAGCTGCAATCTTTATTTGAAGGCATCCTGGAAATTGATTTTATTGACCTTACACAAATTGGGGAAATTGCGCAATATATAAAGCACAATACGGTGATGATTTGGGTAGAGACACCCTCTAACCCGCTTTTGAAAATTACCGATGTGGCAGCTGTAGCCAGCATTGCGAACGAGCACCAGCTTTTGCTGGCTTGCGACAGCACCTTTGCTTCGCCATGTCTTCAAAATCCGATCGTATTGGGGGCACACATCGTGATGCATTCCAGTACAAAATATATCGGCGGCCATAGTGACGTGTTGGGCGGCGTATTGGTAACGGCAAAAAAAGATGAATTTTGGGAGCGAATCAGGAACATACAGCAGGTTGGCGGTGCCGTACCTGCTCCTTTTGATTGTTATTTGCTCTTAAGGAGCATTAAAACCTTGGCCTATAGAATGCGCGGACATAGTGCAAACGGAATGGCACTGGCACGATACCTGGAACAGCACCCCAAGGTAGAAGCAGTTTATTATCCTGGACTGAGTTCTCATCCGCAGCACGAAATTGCCAAAAAACAAATGTCTGATTTTGGCGGGATGCTTTCTATTCTGGTAAAAGGTACAGGCGAAACCGCTAAAAAGGTGGTGAATAGCGTACACTTATTTGCCCAGGCTACCAGTCTTGGCGGTGTAGAAAGCCTCATTGAGCACCGTGCCTCTGTAGAAGGGCCAGACACCAAAACCCCACAGAATTTAATTCGGATCTCTGCCGGACTGGAACACATTGACGACTTAATCAACGACTTAAGCCAAGCTTTAGGATAAATAAAAGCCAAATAAACTTAATTATCTAACTAAAAAACAAACACTTAATATAAATTCAGAATTTTATTTTGGTGATTTTACAAGTAAACCCTACATTTGCAGTATCAAAGGCATAAAGCCCGCGAAAGTCAAATCTCAATTGGTTTGATTTATAAAGAAGTGGCGAGAGACAGGCTCATTGACCCACTGGCAACCCTCCCTAACGGAGAAGGTGCCAATTCCTGACCACATAACATGGTGTTATTTGGAAAGATAAATTAGAACTAAAATGAACATTACGTACATTCCTTCTCTTCAAAGAGATCAGTTAATTTTAAAGCGCTCAACGTTAGCCTTTACATCCGGCATCGTTTTTAACGGTGGTTTAATGCAGTTACATACTTGTATGTGCTGTTGCATGGCCTAAAATAAAAATCTTCCTTTTTGTTATTCAATCCGGAAGGCCCCAGCTCTGGGGTACGTCAGCAATGTTATACTCATTTTAAACCTTAAATCACAAAAACATGTCAACCTCACATAAATTTGAAACTTTACAAGTCCACGCAGGACAGGAAATCGATCCATCAACAGGCTCACGCGCAGTACCCATCTATCAAACTACTTCGTACGGATTTAAAAATTCTGAACATGGCGCCAATCTTTTTGCTTTAAAAGAATTTGGCAACATCTACACCAGGATCATGAACCCAACAACAGATGTTTTTGAAAAACGGGTAGCGGCACTTGAAGGTGGTGTGGCAGCTGTGGCAGTAGCCTCAGGACAAGCTGCTCAGTTTATTGCACTAAACAACATTCTGGAAGCGGGAGATAATTTTGTATCCTCAACGCACCTGTATGGTGGTAGCTACAACCAGTTTAAAGTTGCGTTTAAGCGCCTGGGCATAACGGTTAAATTTGCCAATGGCGATGATCCAAACGATTTTGAAGCTAAAATAGATGCCAAAACCAAGGCTATTTATGTAGAAAGCATAGGAAACCCATCTTTTAGCATTCCTGATTTTGAAAGGCTTTCTTCTATTGCCCAAAAACATGATTTACCCCTCATTGTAGACAATACCTTTGGTGCCGCAGGATACCTGTTTAAACCATTAGAGCATGGTGCGCATGTTGTGGTGCAATCTGCCACCAAATGGATAGGCGGCCATGGTACCAGTGTTGGTGGCGTGATTGTAGACGGCGGGAATTACAATTGGGGAAACGGTAAGTTCTCACAATTTACCGCTCCTTCTGAAGGTTATCACGGATTGGTTTTTAACGATGTATTTGGTATTGGCGGCCCATTTGGCAACATTCAGTTTGCCATCCGCGCAAGGGTTGAAGGCCTAAGGGATTTTGGTCCGGCACTGGCGCCTTTCAATTCCTTTTTATTGATCCAGGGATTGGAAACACTTTCTTTACGGGTACAACGCCATGTAGATAACGCGCTGGCCCTGGCAACCTGGCTGCAACAGCATCCGGCGGTTAAACAAGTAAACTACCCGGGACTGGAAAGCAGTCCTTACCATACACTAGCTAAAAAATATTTACAAAACGGCTTTGGCGCGGTGCTTTCTTTTGAACTTAAAGGAGATAAGGAAACTGCTACCAAATTGGTAGACAGCCTTGAACTGGTAAGCCATCTGGCCAATGTGGGTGATGCAAAAACGCTGATCATCCAGCCTTCTGCCACTACACATCAGCAATTGAGCGATGAAGAACAGCTTGCGGCAGGGATTTCTCCTCAATTACTAAGGGTATCTGTAGGGATTGAACATATTGACGACATCAAGGCCGATTTTGAACAAGCCATCAACAAAAGCACTAAGCAAATTTAGCTTGCCCATAATGAGCACGATACACACATACAATTATACCAGGCAGTTTAAACTGGAAAACGGGAAGAAGCTAAAGGGAATTGAGATTGCTTACCATACGTATGGAAAATTAAACGCCAATAAAGACAATGTGATCTGGGCATGTCATGCTTTAACAGCAAACTCAGATGTATTGGACTGGTGGAAAGGACTTTTTGGAAGCAATGCTTTATTTAATCCTGAAGAACATTTTATTGTATGTGCAAATGTACTGGGTTCTAATTATGGCAGCACCAATCCACTGAGCATAAATCCGGTAACGGGTTTACCCTACTACCTTGCTTTTCCTGAACTTACCATCAGAGATTTTGTGCAGGCGCACCAATTGCTGGCCGCACACCTTGCTATTGATACCATTAAGGTACTGATTGGGGGTTCTCTGGGCGGACAGCAAGCACTGGAATGGTCAATTATGGAGCAAAACAGAATTAAAAACCTGATTCTCGTAGCCTCTAATGCGCTACACTCGCCCTGGGGAATTGCTTTTAATGAAAGTCAGCGACTGGCCATTAGCACAGACAGGACTTTTTACGCGCAGAAACCAGATGGAGGACTAAAAGGATTAAAAGTGGCCAGAAGTATTGCCTTACTCTCTTACCGTACTTATGATGCTTATGCTGCTACGCAGCTGGAAAGCGTAAATGATAAAACAAGCGGCTTTAGGGCGGCATCTTATCAAAACTATCAGGGAGAAAAGCTCTGCAACAGGTTTAATGCCTACAGCTATTGGTACCTGAGCAAAGCCATGGATAGTCATAATGTGGGTCGTGGCAGGAAAAGTGTGGTAGATGCCCTTGCCAGCGTAAAATCCAACACATTGGTTATTGGCATTGAGAACGACGTTCTTTTTCCCATTACGGAACAAAAATTTATGAGCGATCATATTAAAGATGCAGAATTTGCAGCCGTAGCCTCGGCTTTTGGACATGATGGCTTTTTAATTGAAACTGGTGTATTAACCAACATCATCAGCAATTTTTTAAAAAACAGTACAAGTAAGAAAATTATCAAATTACATAAAATAGCATAAATGAGCAAGACACTCAAAATCGGGTTATTCGGGTTTGGCGTAGTGGGCCAGGGATTACATGACATCATCCGTGGACAGGAACTTAACCTGGAAATCATCAAAATCGCGATCAAAAATCCGGACAAAAAAAGAAGCCTTAATTCTAAATTATTTACGGCAAATCATGATGAGATCCTGGATAATCCGGAAATTAATACCATAGTAGAATTAATTGATGATGCAGACGCTGCATTTGCCATCACTAAAAAAGCATTGATAAATGGCAAAAACGTAGTCTCTGCAAATAAAAAAATGATTGCAAATCATTTGGCAGAATTGGTAGAATTGCAGGCTAAACATGGTACTTCTTTATTATATGAAGGTGCTGTTTGCGGCAGTATCCCAATTATCAGAAACCTGGAAGAATATTACGACAATGAGTTGCTGCATGGCATCAGCGGAATTTTTAACGGTTCTTCAAATTACATCCTCTCTAAAATCTTTAATGAAGATATGCCCTATGACCAGGCCTTGAAACAAGCTCAGGACTTAGGCTTTGCAGAGACAGATCCGATTATGGATGTTGGTGGTTATGATCCTAAATTTAAACTGGCCATTGCTACTGCTCATGCTTATGGGTTGTTCATCAATCCGGATAAAATTTTAAATGTAGGGATCCAAAACCTCTCTGACAATGACATTCAGTACGCCCGAGAAAAGAACTTTAAAATTAAACTGGTACCCACAGCACGTAAAATCAGCACTAAACAGGTGGTAACCTATGTACTGCCTAAGTTTGTAAAAGCAGATGACTTCTTGTACAACGTAGAGAATGAGTACAACGGCGTAACGGTACAGGCTGCTTTTGCAGATAAACAGTTCTTTTTTGGTAAAGGTGCGGGCGGGCACCCTACTGGTGCGGCGGTTTTATCAGACATTGCTGCGTTGCGCTACGATTACCGCTACGAATATAAAAAATACCACCAGCACAATGGCTTAGTGCATACGGACAATGTAAACATAGAGGTTTACTTGCGTTATGTACACGAATATACGCTGGATAAGCTCAAAGTAGAAAACATTGTAGAGCGCTTTTCGCGCAACGATTACAAATATGTAATTGGCAATGTAAACTTAAAAACCCTATTGGCCAATAAGGAATTGCTGACCAATAAAGATGTGTTTATTGCCCATACAGGCAAATACACCTACACAGAAGACCAAATTAAAGCGATTGCAGACGAAGGTCTGGAACTGGCTCAATAATATTCTGAATTTAACAGGTCCTGCTTAGCGCAGGACTTGTTAAATTTCTCTGTTGATATCCCAATTTTCCAGGTAATCTCCTACCCTTTTTACAAAGGTGCCTCCTAAGGCGCCATTTACAACTCTATGGTCATAAGATAGGGAAAGGAACATCATGTGCCTGATGGCAATTACATCTCCGTATTCGGTTTCTATTACAGCGGGTTTCTTTTTAATGGTACCTATGGCTAAAATGGCCACTTGCGGCTGATTGATGATCGGCGTACCCATCACATTCCCGAACGAGCCGATGTTGGTGAGCGTAAAGGTACCGTTTTGCGTTTCGTCTGGCTTAAGCTTTGAAGCCCTGGAACGCGCAGCAAGGTCATTTACAGCTTTGGTTAAACCCACAAGGTTCAACTGATCTGCATTTTTAATGACCGGAACTATTAAATTTCCATTTGGCAAAGCAGCAGCCATACCAATATTAATGTCTTTTTTCTTGATGATCTGTGTACCGTTAACGGATATGTTAATCATCGGGAAATCTTTAATTGCTTTTGTTACCGCCTCAATAAAAATAGGCGTGAAAGTAATTTTCTCATTTTCCCTTTTCTCAAAGTTTTTCTTTACTTTTTCTCTCCACAGTACCAGGTTGGTAACATCTGCTTCTACAAAAGAAGTAACATGTGCAGAAGTGTGTTTGCTCATCACCATATGGTCTGCAATGAGCTTGCCCATCCTGTCCATTTCAATGATCTCGTCTGTACCACTTAAGCTGGCCGTTACAGGAAGGGGCTGTTGCACCGGTGCCGATTGAACCGCTGAAGGTATTGGCTGTGGTTCTGGTGGCGGAGGAGTAATTGTAATTTCTACAGCTCCATTCATCCCATTTTTACTGCTAATATAAGCCAAAAGATCATCCTTGGTTAATCTACCTTCTGCACCGCTTCCCTGAAGTGTATCCAGCTCTGTAAAAGAAATACCCTCCTGGATAGCAATACTTTTAACCAAAGGAGAATAAAAGCGACCAGAAGCCTCAGCATTGCTTTCTTGTGAAACTACAACCGGATTTAAAAGTTCTGAACCAGGAATAGACGCTACATTAGGCTCTGGATCTTCCAGCAGGGGTTCTGCATCACTGTTTTGCGATACTGGTGTTTCGGCAATCGGCTCATCCGTTTCTATAATGGCAATCACCGCACCCACCTGAACAACCTCATCGGCAGCAAAAAGGTGCTTGACCAGCTTTCCTGTTACTGGCGAAGGTACATCCGAATCCACTTTATCTGTTGCAATTTCCAACAAGATGTCATCCAGCTGTATCAGATCACCTGGTTGTTTTAACCATTTGATGACCGTTGCCTCGGCAACACTCTCTCCCATTTTAGGTAACAGTAATTCGTATTGAGCCATTTTAAGTTACAGTAATATGTGAATTTGTATCTGCTGCAAAAGTAAGCCTTTTTGCAGAATTTTGGTACATAACCGGCTATAGTTCATAAGCTACACAATAACAGCAGCTTGGCCTTGTTTATGCAGTTCCTGCAGCAACATACCCAGGGCAGAAATTGCCGCACGCTCTATATTTTGGACCCTTTTGTTGCCAAGCTTAAATAATTTGGTATGCACTACCCCCCGGATGGCTACCGCAATCCAAACGGTACCCACTGGCTTTTCTGCTGTGCCACCATCGGGACCAGCAACCCCGCTTACGGCAATGGAGCAATCTGTTTTAAACTGTGTTAAGGCACCCAATGCCATTTCAGCTACCGTCTGTTCGCTTACCGCACCATAGTTGAGCAAGGTTTCTTCTTGTACCGCTAATACAGATTTTTTCAGTTCATTGGCATAGGTAACGGCCCCGCCTGCATAAACAGCAGAACATCCGGGATGCTGCGTAATTAAATGGGCAATGTAACCACCTGTACAACTTTCTGCGGTAGATAAGGTAAGCTTAGCAGCCTTCATGTAGTCTAACAGGGCCTTTTCAATGGCAATATCTTCTTCTGCCACCACATATTGCTTTACTTTTTGTACAATCAGGTTTGCCTGCTCATCTACTTCTGCTTTTAGTAAGGCTTCATCGGTACCAGAAGCACTTAGCCTTAAACGGACTTGCCCCAAACGGGGAAGGTAAGCCAGCTTAATATGAGCCGGCAATGCAGATTCCAATTCTTCAATTTCTGCAGCCAAAAAGGATTCGCCGATGCCGGCGGTCAATAATGTTTTATGGTAAATAAATGGAAGGTCGAAGGTCTTTTTTAGCCGGGGCAGTATTTCATCATCCATCAGGTACATCATTTCAAAAGGTACCCCTGGCATTGAGACAAAAATACGCTCGTTCTGATTAAACCACATACAGGGTGCGGTTCCGTTTTTATTTTGAATAACGATACAGCCATCAGGAACGTCGGCCTGCATTTTGTTCATTTCTATCATGGGCCGGTTAGAGCGCGCAAAAATCTGTTCTACATGCCTCAGCGTTTCCTCATCTCTGCGAAAACCCATGTTAAAATATTTGGCCAAAGTAACTTTAGTAATGTCATCTTTGGTTGGCCCCAGTCCCCCGGTAATTAAAATGATTTGCGCCCTTTTTTCTGCCTGCTGTAAAGCTTCTACAATATGGCTGGCATCATCAGAAACCGAAGTAATCTGTTTAACCTGGATACCTGCAAGGTTGAGCTGTCTGGCCATCCAGGCAGAATTGGTATCTACAATCTGACCAATCAGGATTTCATCGCCTATGGTAATAATTTCTGCTAACATAAAATTGCAATTAGTATCGTGTGTAGAAAGCCTGTTGCTTGCTCAGCTTTAAATCTTGTAAAATAGACGCTTTAACCTTTAGCGTTACAGAATAACTTTTGTAGGTTCCAAAAGGTACCCAGTTAAAACTCATGTCCCAGCAATGCAAATCTCTGTAAATAGAGATATTGGTCATGGACACAGATTTAGTTTTAATGTCGTACCCAGAGTTAAACTGGATTTTCCAGTTTGGTGTGGCATTAAAATCACCGTTAAAGGTCACAGTATTACTGGTTGTAGCATTTAAGCCTGTATCGTCTGTACGGTACTGGAAACTGTACGCAAAAGAGAAATTCCATGGAATGTTAAAATCAACAAAAGCATTAGGATCACGGCTAATGGCATTCAGTTGCTGTTGCTGTTCTGGCGTAATGCCCGTTCTTGTCGCCTCATCTTTCAGCTTATCACCGTTCTGGTTTCTTCTTTTTAAAGCCTCCGGGTTTAAACTGTAGTCAAAAGAGAACCCAAAGCTGGTTAAACGCGGCAGTTTACCAAGTTTAAAAGTATATACATCAATAACCTGCTTGGTTTGAAAACCATTAATGGTGGTATCGCCAACCGCATAAGGGTTTAAGGTACCGTTGAAATTGATGCCCAGCTTATCTGTAAACTGCGAGCGACCGCTAAAACCAATATTGGAAAGTTTATATTTTGGAGACAAGAAGTTATAAGAGCCACTAAAATTTAAGCCTTGAAGAATCGGGATTTTCTTGGTTCCAGACCCTGTGGTATCTTTGGAAGAAAGCACCTTTAATTCTACCGTATTGTCCAGACTAAAGTTTATGCTTGCACTTTCTCCCTCGCCCGGCCCTGAATATGGAGAGCCCTGAAAAATAGAGTATTTTTTTTGTCTGCCGTAGGTTGGATCAAATACTTCGGTACCATCCTGGTAGGTTAGGTTTTGATAGTAACCATACTTGGTTTGTGAAAAATCCGGACGGTAGCTAAAACCAACACTAGGGGTCATTACATGTCTGGCTGCTTGTATTTTACCTGTATTTTTAAACTGTAAAGTGTTGTATATTTTGGTAGAAACACTTCCCGAAATGTTATATTCTCCGGATCTTTTAAAGCCCGGAATGGTGTCGTATGCTATGGAATCTGTCCTGTTTAGCCTTTTTAAAGCAGTTTGTCTCAGGGTTTGAAAATGCCATTGTTCTGTATATGGCGCACTTAAACTAAAATTAAAATATTTAGCCAGTGTAAAAGGCAATGACATGGTAACATTATGCGTTACCCCATTTTGAAAGCGCTTTAATGCATTTTTATCAAATAAAAGATCTTCTGTAGTGCTTACCGTATTACTGGCGGCAAGGTTATAGCCCAGGTTAAATTTTTGAAACCACTTCTGCTCGCCCACCCTGTCTTTAGAATCAAAAGGGTTGATACTCGTCATACTTAAGTTAACGTTTGGCAAGGTTAACGAGACTGTTTTAGAGGCCGTTTCCTGGCTATGGTTGGCAGAAACGGTCAGGTTAAATATGCCCGCAGTTTTGGAATAACTGATACTGGACGATAAACTGTTTGCCGAAATTGCCCTTGGATCATACGTACTACCACCGGCAGTATTCAGGTTATAACTGGATGTTCCGGCATTTACGCTGGCACTAAAGGTACTTCCCGGATTGGCATTGGCATTCTGGCTGTGTGTCCAGTTGACGTGAAAATCTTTCCTTGGTTCATATTCCGGCGTACCTTCCAAACCAAAACGCATGCTGGAATAGGCAAAATTAAGGTTACCGGTGTACTTGTAGCGCTTGGTGTAATTGGAAGAAAGCGTAGCATCGTAAGAACCCCTGGTGTAAATGGTTCCTAAAATTTTGGCATCTACATAGTCGTTTATCCCCATGTAATACCCTCCATTTTGTAAAAAGAAGCCCCTGGTGGCATCTTCACCCGGCGTGGGCAGGATAAAGCCCGACGTTTTTTTATTGGGCTTAGGGAAGATGGCAAAAGGTAAGCCCAATGGAATAGGGATATCTTCTATTTCAAAATAGACCGGACCGGTAATGATCTGTTTCTCGGCCACAATACCTTTGGTAATGAAAATACCGAAATGCGGATGGGGCAAATTACAGGTACTGTAAATCATGTTTTTAACATGAATTTCATCATCAGGCTGCTTCTTGCTTTGTCCGCCGGAAAAGAACCCGCCCTCCTGTTCGGTAAAGGTGTTATAAACGTTTCCCTTGCCGGTTTTGGTGTTATAAGAAAGGGAATCGGCTACAGAAGAGCCTTCCGCACCCATTTTAAAAATAGGTTTTCCGGAATATCGCCCTTTTTGATCTTTTAATCCGCTGGCAAAAATGGTGTTGTTCTTCGAGTTGTACCTGATAAAATCAGCATCCAGCTCAAAAGTATTGTAAATTACCCTGGCCTTACCGTATAAATATACTGTACCACTTTTATAATCATGAATGGTAGAATCTACGGCAGAATACTCTACCTTCGCATCAAGACCACTTTGGCCTTTTGGATTGGCTTTCAGGGAATCAATTTTACCGGCTTTTGTAGTATCCTTTTTAGAGGTGTCCTGCTGTTGCGGAACCTGAAAGGCATAGACCGAATTACCGACTGTTGTCAATAAAAGAAAAGAAGTAATTAAAATGATAGCCTGTAAAAGTTTCAAATTCGTGTGCTGAATGTTATTTTTGCAGTATTGTATAACAAAAACGTTCAAAATTAATGAAAAATATACCATTGGGCAGACCAAATCTTATTTTGATTGTGATTATTTCTATAGCTGTTGCGCTAACAACTGTAAATCAGTCTTTTGCACAGGATTATAAAATAAAAACGATTGTTTTAGATGCTGGTCACGGGGGGAAGGATGGTCACACACAGGGCTTATATTCAACTGAAAAAGATGTGGCTTTAAAAACGGTTTTGCGACTTGGAAAAGCAATAGAGACCAGCTTACCAGATGTGAAGGTAGTATATACCCGCACAGAGGATGTTTTTGTGCCCCTGTACGACCGGATAGGTCTTGCAAATCAGGTAAAAGCGGATCTTTTTATTTCCGTTCATTGCAACGACATGCCACTGGAACGCTCCAGTACCATCACCGGCTATAAAAAAGGAAAAGGAGGAAAAAAAATCCCAATCTATAAATCTGTTTACCGCAAAAGTACCTCAACACATGGCGTAGAAACCTTTGTTTCTGGTATGGGCAGGATGAACGAACAGGATGCAGTTATCAACAGGGAAAACGCCGCTATTTTTCTGGAAGAGAACTACAAAGAAAACTATGAAGGTTTTGACCCTTCCAACCCCGAAAACTCCATTATCCTTTCTTTAATGAAAAACACCTTCCGCTCACAGAGCTTAAAACTGGCACGGATGGTGCAGGATCAGTATGTGAGTAAAGGCAGGTTAAACCGCGGTGTACAGGAAAAAAGCCTTGCGGTACTGGCCAGGGCCGGAATGCCAGCCATATTAACTGAAATTGGGTTTATCAGTAATCCCGAAGAGGAAGATTACCTGAATTCAGAATCCGGACAAATTGAAGTAACGGAATGTATTTTAAATGCCATTAGGAATTACAAGCAAAGTATTGAGGGAAGAATCTAAAATGAAGTTTAAATTCACATTAAAGAAAAGTTTAATTCTGCTATCACTGTTATGCAGTGCCATCTCACCAGTCCTTGCTCAAGGCTACAAAGTTAAAACCATTGTGATTGATGCCGGCCACGGTGGCAAAAAACCTGGTGCAGCGGGAAGTTTTTCGTACGAAAAAAATGTAGCCTTACAGGTAGCCTTAAAACTGGGCAAGAAGTTTGAAAAAGACATGGAAGATGTAAAAATCATCCTGACCAGAAAAACAGATGTAGATGTTGATTTCTATAAAAGGGCAGAAATTGCGAACGACGCTAAAGCTGATCTTTTTATTTCTATACATTGTAACTCTATGCCCGACATCCGTAAAATTACCGGATATAGCTACAGCAAAGGCAAAAAGGTGGCCAAGTACAGCTATGTAAAAAACACGACAACCAGTGGTACAGAGACCTTTGTAGCAGGAAGTCACCGTTTAAATGAACAGAACGTGGCCATCAGGGAAAATGCCGATATCAAGCTTGAAAAAAACTACAAGCAAAATTATGATGGCTATGACCCCAACGATCCGCAAACATTTATATTGTTATCTTTGTTTAAGAATACATTTAGAGATAAAAGCTTAAAACTGGCTAACCTATTTCAGCGTAATTACAGAAACGAGAACAATAGAGTAGATAGAGGTGTTAAGGAACAGGGAATTTTAATATTGCAAAGGTGTGGTATGCCTGCAGTACTTACGGAAATAGGATTTATCAGTAATCCGGCCGAAGAAAAATACCTGAACTCTGACGATGGGCAGGATGAAATAGTTTCTGCTATTTTTAATGCGGTGAAGACTTACAGAAAAGAAACTGAAATAAATTAGTACATTTAGATAAATGAAGATAGCGAACGAAACCAAAGTAGGCATATTAGCAGCCTTTTCCATTGCCCTATTGATTATAGGATACAATTTTTTGAAAGGCAATGCCATATTCTCCAGTGAAACAGTACTATATGCCCGGTATTCGCACGTTGATGGTTTAGCTGTCTCTAAACCTGTATTAATTAACGGTTTTCAGATTGGAAGGGTAGATAAACTCCAGCTGCAGCCAGACGGAACTATTTTAGCCACCTTAAAAATTAAAGGCAAATATGAAATTCCAAAAAGCAGCATTGCCCGCCTGGAAAGCACAGACCTTTTGGGCAGCAAGGCCATAGTGATGAATTTAGGCACAGGTAATGATTTTGCGCAGGATGGCGACACCTTAAATGCGAATGTAGAGAAAAACCTGATGGAGGCTGTACAGCCAGTACAGAAAAAAGCAGAGGCCATTATTGGTAAAATGGACTCTATCCTGAGTAGTGTAAACACCATTTTAAATCCAGATTTCCAGAAAAACGTAAACAAGAGCTTTACCAGCATTGCGGCTACGTTGAATTCACTGGAAGGTACTTCTAAAAAAGTAGATGGTTTGGTAGGCACAGAAGGCAAAAGAATTTCTGCTATCCTGGCAAATGCGGAAGCCATTTCGGCCAATTTAAGAAACAACAATGAAAAGATCAGCGCTATCTTAACCCATATTCATACGGTAACGGATCAGGTTGCTGCCGCAAACTTTAAACAGACCATAGAAAATGCCAATAAGGCTGTGAGCGATCTGCAGGGTATAGTAACTAAAGTAAACAACGGTCAGGGTACTTTGGGCTTGCTGGTTAACGATACAAAGATGTATGACAACCTGAACAATGCTTCTAAAAACCTGGACAACCTGATCATTGATTTAAAAGAAAACCCTAAACGTTATGTGCACTTCTCTGTATTTGGCGGCGGAGGTAAAAAAGACAACTAGTCTTTCATGACTTTACAAGACAAGATATAAAAAAGCCCCTATTGGGGCTTTTTTTATATCTTGTAAGTAATACCTTCAACAGCAAGCTGCGTATGCTCAAAGACAGACTTCGCCTCATCAAGCAAAGGCTGCAGCACCTTGTAGCGCGACGAAAAATGTCCAATGATCAACTGACCTACATTTGCAGCTTTAGCCACCTCTCCTGCCTGTAAAGCCGTACTATGGTGTGTTTGCAACGCTCGGTCCAATAAGTCATGTGTAAACGTGGCTTCGTGATACAGCCCATCGCAATTTTGTATGGCCTTTAAATAACTTCCGTCTGCAAGTGTATCCGAGCAATAGCAATAGGTACGTGGCACAGCAGAATCAGTGGTATAGTCTGCATTCAGAAAAACTTCGCCACTGGGAAGGTTCAAATCCAGGCCACGTTTCAACATCGGATAGTAGGCCACCGGAATCTGATCTGCCTCAATTTTATCTGCAATCAGTTTACGTAAGCGCTTTTTCTGAACAAATTTAAAACCAGTACATGGAATCCTGTGGTTTAATACAATGGTCTCCACGGTAAGGTCGGCATTTTCAAAAATCAGGGCATTTTCATTTGCTTCCGTAAAAACATATTCAATAGGATACCTGACATCTGTTTCAGAATGCAGAAACTGGATTTCTAAAATATCCTTCAATGCCTTTGGCGCAAAAATTTTCAGTGGCTTAATCCGGCCGTTGAGGTGCATGGTAGACAATAGGCCAATCAGCCCAAAATAATGATCGCCATGTAAATGACTGATAAAAATATGGTCTATTTTACTGGCCTTGATCCCCAACCGCATGAGTTGTTGCTGCGCACCTTCCCCGCAATCTATCAAATAGAATTTCTCATTACAGTTTAACAGCTGCGCACTTGGGTTACGGTTATGCACCGGAGTAGCCGAGCTGCTGCCTAAAATAGTAACTTCAAACTTCATTAATTTTCTCTGTCAAAACTACCCAGCAATTCTTTTTCAATCTCATCCATAAAAATAAGGTCCGTAGCTTCTTCTACGTTGCCCACTACATTCAGGTTCTGGTCAAGATTAGAAATTTCCAACAATTGTGCCACACATGGAGTTACACCTGCCACAACGAACAAACCATTTGCTGATTTACAAAGCCTGTCGCCAACCAGCAGACAGCTCAAATCCTGAGAATCGTTGCATTGTTTAACCGCAGATAAATCCAGAACGATATTGCGATAACCTTCTGCATTCAATAAAATAAATTCCGACTTTAATCCCGGCGTATTCTCGTTGGTCAGCTTAGTCTCGTTCAGCTTTAACGCAACGTATTTTTCATGTTTATCTAGTGAAAATTTCATTTTACAATCTGCTTTAATATTAAATCACATTACCAACAAGCAAATTACTCAGCCAGCAAGTTACTCACTTCAGTTACAATATTCTTTTCAATCCTGTTCAATACATCCTGGCTTTCATTTTTAACAAACTTGTCGCCGGTAATTTGCTCATACAACTCTATGTAACGCTCGGCAATAGAAGCTACAATTTCCGGTGTCATTTCCGGAACCTGCTGCCCGTCTTTTCCCTGAAATCCATTATCAATAAGCCATTTACGCACAAACTCTTTCGATAGTTGTTTTTGCGGTTCCTGGTCATTTTGCCTTTGAGCATACCCTTCTGCGTAAAAGTAACGTGAAGAATCAGGGGTATGGATCTCATCAATCAGGAAAATATCGTCGCCAACTTTACCAAACTCATATTTAGTATCCACCAAAATCAAGCCACACTCAGCAGCCATTTCCGTACCACGCTGATACAAGGCTTGCGTAAAGTTTTCAAGTTTTGCGTAATCCTGAAGAGATACAATGCCCTTGGCAAGAATATCTTCCCTTGAAATATCTTCATCATGTCCTACAGCCGCTTTAGTGGTAGGCGTAATAATCGGCTCTGGAAGCTTATCATTTTCTTTTAAACCATCTGGTAAACTTACCCCGCAAACACTGCGTTTTCCTGCGCTATATTCACGCCAGGCATGTCCAGCAAGATATCCTCTAATCACCATTTCAACTTTAAAAGGCTCACAAATGCGACCAATGGTCACCATTTCATCAGGAACAGCAATTACCCAGTTTGGAATGATGTCTTTTGTGGCCTCCAAAAACTTAGCCGCAATCTGGTTCAGTACCTGACCTTTAAATGGAATAGCCTCAGGAAGTACCACATCAAATGCAGAGATCCTATCCGTTACCACCATAGCCATAAAACGGTTATCTATCGTGTACACATCACGTACCTTTCCTTTATAAAAACTACTCTGTTTTGGAAAATTAAAATTGGTTTCTTTTATTGCTTTCATTATAATTTTATTCCTTGCTCTTTATTCCTTGCGCTCTAATCCTTGCTCCTACTGGATATCGCCGTAGGCTTTTAATATTCTTTTTACCAGTTTATGGCGTACCACATCTTCACCGGTAAGGTAAATAATTTCTATTCCGGGTATATCGTCTAAAATCCGAAGTGCATTGTGTAAGCCCGACATTTGTTTCTTAGGCAAATCAATTTGCGTAACATCACCAGTTACAATAAATTTGGCGGATGGCCCCATACGGGTTAAAAACATCTTTAATTGCAAATCAGTAGAGTTTTGTGCCTCATCCAAAATTACAAAACAATTGTCAAGCGTCCTGCCGCGCATAAATGCCAGCGGGGCAATCTCTATCGTCCTGTTTTCCAGGTAAAGTTTTAATTTCTCTGCCGGAATCATGTCATCCAAAGCATCGTACAGCGGACGCAAATACGGATCTACCTTCTCCTTTAAATCGCCGGGCAAAAAGCCAAGGCTCTCCCCTGCTTCTACAGCCGGGCGGGTTAAAATGATCCGTTTAATTTCTTTATTTTTTAAGGCACGTACAGCTAAAGCTACCGCAGTATAAGTTTTACCGGTTCCTGCCGGGCCAATGGCAAATAAAACATCGTTTTTTACAATGCTGTCTACCATCCGGCGCTGGTTTGCCGTCCGGGCTTTAATCATCAGTCCGTTGGTACCAAAAACAATCACCTCTCCCGTACCATGATTTGTTTTCTCTGCTAAAGGTTCTTTTGACTGTTCCGTACTGCTCACAGATAAAATAGTTTCCACCTCACTTGCATTGATTGAACTGTACTGCTCAAGTCGCCCAATCAGCTGGTTAAACTTCAGTTCAAAAGCGGCAAGTTCCTGGTCCCCACCCAGTACCTTCACTTCATTTCCCCTGGCTACTATTTTGAGCTTTGGAAATGCACGTTTAATGATTTCGTAATGCTCATTGTTGGTACCCCAAAATTGAGCCGGATCTACTGATTCTAATGTTAGTTTAAGTTCGTTCAAAATATTGTTTTTTAGATAGAGGTGTATATTTTGATATATTTGTGCGCGATTTGCCGCTTACGCAAGGTTAAGAATAAATATTCAATTTTTAATGGCTATTATCACTTTAACAACAGATTTAGGTTCCAAAGATTTCTATCAGGCTGCCCTTAAGGGCAGTATACTGAGCATCTTGCCTACAGCCAATATTGTTGATATTACACATGAAGTTCCTTCCTTTAATATTTCATATGCCGCCTTTGTACTTAAAAATGCCTACCCTTATTTTCCTAAGGGTACTGTGCACCTGATTGGTATAGATTCTGTATTCAGTGAACACAGCAAATATTTGGCGGTTAAACATCATGACCATTATTTTGTAGGTGCAGACAACGGAATATTCTCTTTACTTTTCCAGGAACAACCAGAAGAAGTAGTAGAATTGAACATTATGCAGGATTTAAAATACCTTCACTTCCCGCTGGTAGATATTTTTGTTAAAGCAGCCGTGCACCTGGCCAAAGGCAGTAAGTTAAAAGACATTGGCGTGCCAACAGCGCATGTAGAAGAACGCATGTTGTTAAATCCCGTAATTGAGCGCGATATGATCCGAGGCAGCGTCATCTATATCGATACTTTTTGCAATGTCATCACTAATATTTCTAAAGAGCTTTTTACCAAAATACAGCGAAACCGGGATTTTACACTTTATTTTAGAAAAAGCGAAACCATTACCCAACTGAGCTGGCATTATAATGAAGTACCCGAAGGCGAAAAACTTTGCCTTTTTGGGATCAGCAACCACCTAGAAATCGCCATCAATAAGGGCAAAGCAAGTGGTTTACTAGGCCTGCACCTCAATGATATTGTACGAATAGAATTTCATTCCTAGCTAAAGGCATGGTGTTTGCTTGTTTCAACAAACAAATGCCAATGAAAAACATCTTAACCCTTATATTTATCGCTTTTACCTTCTGCGCGAACGCGCAAAGTGATACCTCTGCTTATCAAACCCAACGATTAAAAATCAATAGCCTGCTGGCAGAGCGAAGTGCGAAATTTGATCAGTACGAAGCCAGTTTAAACGAAAGAACAGGAATCTTTGGATTTCAAACCAAATCAGACATCAGGCATTCCAATGAAATCCTGAGGGAAATCACTTTAAATGACAACAATATCTTCAAAGAATTGAAGGTGCTGATGGACTACAAAGATTTGCAGACCAAACAAATTGAAAGCAATGTAAGCAACAATGAGGGCAGGCTGCAGAGTTATATGCTGGCCATCAAAAAATTGCAGGAACAAAATCAAACACTGCGCGAAGAAGTTAAGAAAATGGAATCGGCAGAGAATTTTGCCTGGTATGTAGTCATCTTTCTGATCCTCCTGCTGATTGGCATTTCCTTTTTAGGCTACAGAAAACTTAAATACAAATGATATGAATTGGTTTTTCAAACTCCTGATGAAACTGAACAAGGTGGTCCTGCCCAGCTACGCGAAGAAAGACCCCGCTAAACTGAATAATTTTCAGAAAGCGGTACTCGGCTTCCGGTACTGGGTGCTGATGAAGGCATTGAAATAACAAAGGCCGCTAATTGCGGCCTTTGTTATTGTATTTAAAGTTTATTTGTTAAAATGCTCAATAATCAATGAGGCCAGTTCAACGCCTATGCGCTCCTGTGCTTCATTTGTTGCCGCACCGATGTGTGGCGTTAACGAAATCTTTGGATGCTGTAACAGCGCCGCTAATGGCGTTGGTTCGTTATCATAAACATCAAGACCAGCAAAAGAAACTTTTCCGCTGTCAAGGGCATCAATCAGGTCCTGTTCATTGATAATTCCACCACGCGAACAGTTTACAATCCCCACACCTGGTTTCATTTGATCAAATTCAGCAGCAGCCAAAATTGGTCTTTCTGCAAATGGCGTATGCAGGGTAATGAAATCACTGTTACGGATCACTTCTTCTAAACTTACCGTTGCAACAGGGATGTCTACTGAAACACCACCGGCAAAGTCTAAGGTTAAACTTCCGGTATGTGGAAATAAATCATAAGCCAGCACATTCATGCCCAAACGCAAAGCAACCTTCGCCGTTTCACGGCCAATCCGGCCAAAACCTATCACACCTAAAGTTTTGCCTTTTAATTCAATCCCTTTGGCATATGCTTTTTTAAGACTGTTAAATTGCGTATTTCCATCCAGAGGCATCTTTCTGTTGGCATCCTGTAAAAACCTTACGCCGGTAAATAAGTGCGCGAATACCAATTCAGCAACTGATAACGAGGAAGCCGCAGGTGTATTGACAACCGCAATGCCTTTTTCACGGGCATATTCTACGTCAATATTATCCATTCCAACTCCGCCCCTGCCAATTAATTTTAAATTAGGGCAGGCATCAATAACGTCTTTACGTACTTTAGTAGCACTTCTAACAGTTAATCCGTCGTAATTCTGAAGCGCTTCAATTAATTTATCTTGTGGCACAGTTTCGGTATCTACTACAAAACCGGCCTCTTCTAATAATGATTTTCCGATAGGATCAATCCCATCATTTGCAAGTATCCTGATCATTTAAGGTATAATTATTGGTGTTTTTCTGCAAAAATCTGCATCAATTCAATTAAAGTATGCACACTCGTAATCGGCAAAGCATTGTACATAGAAGCCCTGAAACCACCTACACTACGGTGACCTTTAATGCCTTCTACGCCATTTTCTTCAGCAAACTTAAGGAATGGTTTTTCAAGCTCTGGATTGTTCATCACAAAACAAACGTTCATTCTGGAACGGTCTTCCACCTCGCAGGTACCTTTAAATAAAGGATTTCTGTCTATCTCGGCATACAGTGCTTTTGCCTTCGCTATGTTTTCTTTTTCAATTTCAGCTACGCCACCTTTAGATTTTAACCATCTTAAATTTAACATGGCTACATAAATAGAAAATACCGGCGGTGTATTGTACATAGAACCACCCTCAATATGTACTTTATAATCCAGCATTGATGGTATTTTACGACCACTTTTGCCTAAAATTTCATCTTTAACAATCACTACAGTTAAACCTGCAGGACCAATATTTTTTTGTGCACCGGCGTAAATCAGGTCAAATTTAGACACATCAATAACGCGGCTCATGATATCAGATGACATGTCACACACTACAGGAACGTTTGTTTCAGGGAAATCAAACAATTCTGTACCATAGATGGTGTTGTTTGAAGTGCAATGAAAATAAGCACTGTCTTCAGGAATGGTATATCCTTTAGGGATAAAGGTAAAGTTAGCGTCTTTAGAAGTAGCCACTACGTTTGCCGTACCAAAGTTTTTAACTTCTTTGATGGCTTTATTTGCCCATACAC
Organism: Pedobacter sp. MC2016-14; assembly: GCF_020991475.1. Lineage (NCBI taxonomy): Bacteria > Pseudomonadati > Bacteroidota > Sphingobacteriia > Sphingobacteriales > Sphingobacteriaceae > Pedobacter > Pedobacter sp. MC2016-14. Next base: position 13,690 of record NZ_JAJMPA010000003.1, on the reverse strand, counting down.
CTGTTTCCAGGTAAGCGGCTGTTTGGCCCTCAGGCAACAAATTCATGGGCACCATTGCAAACTGCAAACTCGCACCACCTTGTAACAGCAAAACCGAGTAGCCTTCAGGTACGTTTAACAGTTCTTTAACCAGCTTTTCTGTCTCAGCCACAACACCTTCAAACTCGGAGGTACGGTGCGAGATTTCTAAAATAGATAATCCGTCCTTGAAATCTAAAACGGCTTGTGAAGCTTGTTTAAATACTTCCTGAGGCAAAATGCAGGGTCCTGCGCCAAAATTATGTGTCATGTTTTATGTTTATTTATTGGTTGTAAAAGTAAGTGTTTTATCTAAAATAGCGGTAGTTTTTCGTAAATAATCTACTAAAACAATAGACCTTAAATAAAGCTGGATGAAGCAGCGGACGCTGCTTTCAGGGTGGCAATCATTTCTACTGGTGAGGCATCTGCAAAAACGGCATTTCCCGCCACAAAAACATCAGCTCCAGCCTCCCTTAGCGCAGAAATATTTGCCATACTCACGCCTCCGTCTACCTCTATCAGCAGTTCAGGGTTCAGCTTTAAAGACAGCTCTTTCAATTCTCTAAGCTTATGATAGGTGTTTGGAATAAACTGCTGACCGCCAAATCCAGGGTTCACAGACATGATCAGCACCATATCCAGATCGGCTAAAATGTCTTGTAATAAGGAAACAGGTGTATGCGGATTAAGTGCTACACTTGCCTTGCATCCGGCATCGTGAATCAGCTGTATGGTCCTGTGCAAATGCGGACAAGCCTCATAATGTACGGTAATGATGTCTGCACCAGCCGCTGCAAAACGAGCAATATACTGGTCTGGGTTTACGATCATTAAATGAACGTCGAGCGGTTTAGACGCGTATTTTTTTACGGCCTCCAAAACAGGAAAACCAAAAGAGATATTAGGCACAAAAACGCCATCCATTACATCAACATGAAACCAGTCGGCAGCACTGGAATTGACCATTTCTATGTCAGATTGCAGGTTTGCAAAATCAGCGGCAAGTATGGATGGGGCAATTAAATGTTTCATCCGGTAAATATATATAAATACAAAAAAACCCCGCAACTTTGCGGGGTTTTTAATTTATGATCACGAAGCATTCGCTCCAAATCTGTTATTGTAAGTGGGCAGTATCCCAACGCAATTATTTTGCAGGAGCTGCCTCTGGTCTTGGTGGGCGCGGCAATAAAGCTTTTCTAGACAGCTTCATTTTACCTTGCTTATCAATATCCAATAATTTAACCTGGATTTTGTCACCTTCTTTAAGCACACCGTCCATAGTTTCTAAGCGCTCATGAGAAATCTCAGAAATGTGTAGTAAACCATCTTTACCTGGCATAATTTCAACAAATGCACCAAATGGCATAATTGATTTTACTTTACCATCGTAGGTTGCGCCAATATCCGGCTTAGCCGCAATTGCGCTGATGCGTTTAACTGCAGCATCAATTGCCGCTTTATTATCAGCAAAGATTTCAACGATCCCTTTGTTGCCAACTTCCTCAATAGAGATAGAAGCACCAGTTTCACGTTGCATTTCCTGAATAATTTTACCGCCTGGACCAATTACTGCACCAATAAATTCTTTATCAATGGTTAAAGAAACAATCCGCGGAGCGTGATCTTTGTAATCTTCACGTGGTTGCTCAATTGTTTTCTTCATTTCATTTAAGATATGAAGACGAGCTTCTTTGGCCTGATCTAAAGCATTTTTCAATACTTCCCATTTCAAACCATTGATTTTTAAATCCATCTGACAGGCTACAATACCTTTTTCAGTACCGGTAACTTTAAAGTCCATATCACCCAAATGATCTTCATCACCCAGGATATCAGAAAGGATTGCATATTTACCGGTTTTTTCGTCGGTGATCAATCCCATTGCAATACCTGATACAGGTGCTTTGATTTTGATACCGGCATCCATCAGCGCAAGTGTACCTGCACAAACAGTAGCCATAGAAGAAGAACCATTAGATTCCAAAATATCAGAAACGATACGGATGGTGTAAGGGTTTTCTTCCAGTCCTGGTAATACTTTTTTCAATGAACGCATGGCCAGGTTACCGTGACCAATTTCGCGGCGACCAGCACCTCTGTTTGGGCGAACCTCTCCGGTGGAGAAACCAGGGAAGTTATAGTGTAAAAGGAATTTGTTGTAACCATTGATGAATGCACCATCAATCATTTGCTCATCGTCCTTAGAACCTAAAGTAACAGTAGTTAAAGATTGAGTTTCACCACGTGTAAATACAGCAGAACCGTGAGCAGAAGGAAGGTAACCTACTTCAGACCAGATTGGGCGCACTGTACGCACATCACGACCGTCTAAACGAATTCCTTCGTCTAATACCAGGTTACGGATGGCGTCATATTGCACATCGTGAAAATATTTTTTAGAAAGGAATCCGGTAACGTCATCAATATCTTCACCTAAAGTAGCGATGAAATCCATCAATACCGCACCAAAAGCGTCACCACGCTCACCTTTGCTTGTATTGCTTTTTGCAATAGCATATACTTTATCATAAGTAGCAGCATAAACCTGTTCTTTAAGTTCAGGGTTGCTGTCTTCATGAGAATACGTACGTTTTACAGTTTTACCTACCAGTTCAGCAAGTTCATTCTGTGCTTTAACCTGCACCACGATGGCTTTGTGTGCAAATTCAATGGCTTCAACCATGTCCGCTTCAGAAATTTCATCTGCTTCACCTTCAACCATTACGATATCATTTTCAGTACCGGCAACTAAAAACTCCATTGTTGCACGCTCTAAATCACTCACATAAGGATTGATTACAAACTGACCATCAATTTTAGCTACACGTACTTCAGAAATTGGTCCGTTAAAAGGGATATCTGAAACCGCAATTGCAGCAGAAGCAGCAAGACCGGCAAGGCAGTCTGGCATAATGTTTTTGTCAGATGAGATCAAACTGATCATTACCTGAGTATCAGAGTGATAATCTTCAGGAAACATCGGACGTAAAGCGCGGTCTACCAAACGTGAAATTAAAACTTCATAATCTGATAATCTTGCCTCGCGACGCAGGAAACCACCAGGGATACGGCCTGCGGCAGCATATTTCTCCTGATAATCTACCGATAAAGGTAAAAAGTCTACACCAGATTTAGCACCCACTGTAGATACTACAGTAGCCAATAACATGGTATCGCCCATTTTTACCACTACAGAACCATCAGCTTGTTTAGCTAATTTACCTGTTTCAATTTCAATTGTTCTTCCATCTCCCAGGTCAAACGATTTTTTTATTACATTCATTTACAAATTGTTGTGGTGTATTTTCCTCTTTCTATACACCGGATTATATATAATTATTTTATTTTAAAGTAAAAAAGCCATCCCTTAAGAATGGCTTTTACTGATATTATTACGCTTATTTGCTGTCTCTTGAACCTAAAGGCTTGATGATATCCCTCAATCCTAAAGTTTTGATAATTGCACGGTAACGCTCTATATCTTTTTTGAACAGATAGGCTAAAATCCCACGACGTTTACCTACTAGTTTCTGAAGTGCCAACTGAGTAGAGAAATCTTTACGATTTTTCTTCAAGTGCTCTGTCAAATGTGCAATACGGTAGGTAAACAATGCTACCTGACCTTCTGCTGAACCAGTGTTGGTTTCTACTTCGCCGTGTTTTTGAAAGATTTCGGCTTTCTTTTCTTTACTTAAATACATTCCTGAATGATACTAAAGTGTGTAAAAATTAATTAATTGAGCGCAAAGATAATGTATTTTTAGTGATTTACAAGTTGTATCAAAAAATCGCTAGATTTGTACATCAACCTCAGATCCATGGAAAAAGCGGCGTACAGTATTTTTGAAAGCGAGTTAAAAGTTAGACCAGACGATATTGATATGTTTAACCATGTACACAACAGCAAATATTTTGATTATGTGCTGGCCGCAAGATACGAACAGATGGAGCTTTTTTACAAAATGCCTATGGAATCTTTTCTGGAAAGCGGTTTTGGCTGGGTAGTGCGCACCGCATACGTAGACTTTAAGCGCCCGCTTATTCTTGGCGATGTGGTTAAAGTGCGCACAGGCATTTTAACGATTAACGAAAAAGGCTGCAGGGTTCAGTTTGAAATGGAAAACCAACGTACCAAAAAAATTGCCGCCGATGGCTGGTTTGATTATGTAATGATTGATACCCACACAGGAAAAGGTTGCAAGGTTAATGAAGATATGATCCGCGCTTACAGCATTTAAGCATTTGCCTTGGCATCACCACTGCCCTCTACATAATGCAGGCCCGGAGTTAACCAGTGCAGCAAAATGACGCGGGAGTAGCGGTAATTAAACGGCGAACAGATAAAAACCGTAAGCAGCAGCAAACCTATATAATACCACAGGTTTTCATAAACCAGCGGCAAACCCAAAACATAGGCAGCCACACTTACGCTAATCATCTCTGCTACGTTCATCGCGTAACTCACAAACATCGATACATAAAAAAATCCGGGTTCCCTTTCAAAACGCAATCCACAATGCGGACAATATTCGTTGGTGATTTGCCCCTTAAATGACAAAGAATACATACCGCCAGAAAAAATATTACCCTGTCTGCACCTCGGACATTTGCAATCTACAACGGCTTGAAATTTTGATATCGCTTTCATGATGATTAATTATTGCTCAAAGATACTTATACAAAGTATTCCATTTTATGACGCAGATCATATTTACAATTTAACAATCTTGCTTCCGCTAAGTTTTAATTCCCGTTGTGCGGCCAGCTTTTTAACCAGTTTAATCACCGTTTCCACCCTTAAACCACTCATATCTGCCAGCTGCTGCCGGGTAAATTTCAGGATAGCACCGCTCTCCTGATCTTTAAATAAATAGTTAACCAATGTCCTTACCCGGTGTTCTGACTGCTCATTTGCCAATTCTTCGAGCATCATCGATTTATAAAACAAACGGTTACTTAAATTCCTGATCAGCTCCATGCTAAATTCCTTCTGGGTCTCCAGCAGCGTTAGGAATTCTTTTTTCAACACCGGAATGATTTCTGTATCGCAGGTAGTAACGGTATAGGCCAGGTACGGTCGCCCCACCAGCAAAGCCGGCTCCCCAAAATACTCACCTTTTTTAAAAATCCCTTGTATAAACTCTTTGCCATCACTATTTACGGTAGCCATTTTAACCTCACCACTTTTGATAAAATATACCGCACGTGGGATTGCACCCGGTTCATAGATGACTGCTCCTTTTTTATAAGAAATAACCTCAAAATGATGGTCAATTAAATAGGCAATGTCCATAGCTGTTAAAGGTACTAATATTTAAAAATACCTAGCTGTAGGTATTGTAGCTATACTTACTTTTTGCCTAGTTTTGCTTTTTCCAAATTACAAAAAAACCTTTTATGAAACCAACATCTACCAAAGCACTTTTGGCGAGCGTAGCACTACTGGGCGTTTTCTCTACAACGCAGGTTCTTGCTCAAAAAGACACCACAGATTTAAATCCAGGCGGCAATAACCTGGTCAAAGTAAGCGTAACTGCGCCCTTTGTAAACAACTATAGTTTTCAGTATGAACGTGCCATTGGCCGTAAAATCTCTGCAGCGGTTACCCTGCATTTTATGCCAAAATCTAACCTTCCTTTTAAAGAAGACATCAAAGAACTGATCGACAATGACGATACCTGGGAAAATGTAAAAAACCTAAAAACCGGTAACTTTTCCATTGCACCAGAGATAAGGTTTTATTTCGGCAAAGGTGTATTCAGAGGCTTTTACCTGGCACCATTTGTTAAATATGCCACTTACTCGGCCGCTATGCCTTATACGTTTGATGTCAGCGTTGACATTCCGACTACCCCTGTTACTACCATAACCAGAAAAGAAACCATTGACCTGGATGGAAATATCAGCACTTATACCGGAGGCTTACAAATTGGTGCGCAATGGAAATTGAGTAAACTGGTTTATTTAGACTGGTGGATCATCGGCCCCAACTATGGTACTTCAAAAGGACATATCGACGGAAAGAAAACCCTTAATTCAGATGAGCAGCAGGCGCTGAGAGAGCAGCTGAAAGACCTTGATGACCTTCCGCTTGTAAAAACCAGCTACACAGTAGATGGAAATGGTGCAAAAGTAGATTTTGATGGTCCATGGGCCGGCCTTCGCGGAGGAATCAACATCGGCTTCAGGTTCTAAAGCACAATCAATAAAAAAGGCTGCAAATTTTGAAATTTGCAGCCTTTTTTATTGAATTCAAAATCCGGTTTAACCGATGGTTTCGCGGATAAGTTTGGTATAAAAATCGTTCAACTTCATACCCATCGCCGCTACCTGTTGCGGGATAAAACTGGTAGCCGTTTGGCCAGGAATGGTATTGATTTCTATGAAATAAAAATCAGCCTCATCACCGGTCAGGATAAAATCTATCCGCACCACTCCCCTGCAATTTAAGCGCTGGTAAACCTCGGTAGCAATTTGCGCCACACGAGCCCTGGTCTCAGGTTTGATTACCGCAGGCGTAGTTTCAACAGCCACACCTGGCGTATACTTGGCTTCAAAATCAAAAAACTCTTTAGCCGTTTCCACCTCTGTAACCGGCAAAACCATAATTTTACCATCCAGTTTAGCTACCCCTACTGTAAATTCACGCCCGGCAATAAATTCTTCAATCAAAATCTGATCGTCCTCTTTAAAAGCCTTATCTAAAGCCGCATTCAAGTCGTATTGGTTGTTCACTTTACTCATCCCAATGCTGCTTCCACCATTGTTTGGTTTTATAAAATAAGGCAGCTTCAGGTCTTTTTTAATCTGCTCCAGGTTATAGTTTCCTTTTTTAAAAATCTGCACAGATTTCGCGGTATTCAGCTCCGCTATCCCCTGTACAATGGCTTTTGTATAGCCTTTGTTCATTGTAATGGCCGAAGTCATGGCATCGCAGGTGGTATAGGGCAAATTCAGCATATCAAAATAGCCCTGTAATTTCCCGTCTTCACCCGGAGAGCCATGAATGGCAATGTATACGCCGTCAAATGTTACTTTCCTGCCTTTTATATGCAAAGAAAAATCGTTCCTGTCTACTTCTACTTTCACAGAATCAGCAGGCTCATAAAACCAGCCATTTTGGGTAAGCATAATTTTATATACCTCAAATTTATCAGCATCCAGGTTCTGCGCAATCGTTGCGGCGCTTTTTACTGATATTACCCACTCGCCGGTAGTACCTCCTGTTAACAATGCTATGGTCTTCTTCATGAAGCCAAAAATATAAATTAGTTCATACAGATATCATTTAAATTGAGATAAAATATATTTTTAGCCTAAATTTGAACAAAATACTACGTTTATCAGAAGCTCAATGGCAAAATTCATCTCCTATTTAAAAACTAAATCATTCAGAAACAACTTCATTGCGGCAATATCCACCGTTTTTGCACTTTTAATGATTGCGTTTTTTAGTCTAAGGTATTACACAAAACATGGTCAGGGACTTGATGTTCCTTCCTTAAAAGGCTTATCCTACGGACAGGCCATTAGTAAACTCGATGAACTTGGTTTACGTTATGCTGTAGATTCTGTATATGTGATGGATAAACCTCCAGGCATCGTGATTGATCAGGATCCAGACGCAGGAACCTTTGTGAAAGATAACCGGACCATCTATTTAACCATCAATACGGAACTGGCACCAAACGTTACCTTTCCGGAAATTGAATTCAAATCACTTCGTGAAGTGCAACCTATGCTGGAAGGCTTTGGTTTAAAAATCGGCGATACCACCTACAAATCTGATGTGAGCCGCGATGTGGTATTGAGTGCTTCCTTCGGCGGCCAGGTTATCAAAGCAGGTCAGTCTTTGCCTAAAGGTTCGCGCATTGACCTCGTACTGGGAGATGGAAGAGGAAGCGAAGAAGTGGATATTCCGGCTTTAATCGGTCTTACAGTAGATGAGGCCAGGTTCTCTTTAAAGGGGGCTATGCTTAGCCTGGGCACCATCACGTACGAAGGTGAAATCACAGACAGTGCCTCGGCAACCATTGTGATGCAGGTTCCTTTACTGAGCGATTCGCTGACAAAGGTTAAAATTGGAACCCCCATCAATATCGTACTTTCCAACAAGAAAAATTAGCATTCATTCATTTCAAAATAATGACTACCGAAAAGAAAAAAATCAAAACAGGTACCAAAATCTTTTTAGGGCTGGGTTTACTCATCCTGATCTCTGCCTGCTATCTGGGACTAAAATTTTATAAGGTTTATTTTTCACCCAATGTTACCGCTAATCAAAAATACCTGTACGTCAAAACTGATGCAACGCTGGATGATGTCTTTGCAGTATTAAAAGAAAAAGACATTTTAAGCGATGTCGGCACCTTTAGTCAGGCAGCGGCTAAAATGGAACTGGGCCGTAAGCTTAAACCAGGCCGATATAAACTGGCTAAGGGAATGAATAACCGCACCCTGATCAATAAAATTAAAGCAGGCAATCAGGATCCGGTAAAACTTAAATTTCAGAACATCCGTAAAAAGGAAAATTTCGCTGCTTACCTGGCGGCAAATATGGAAGCAGATTCTTTAACCTTCATTAAAGTATTGGACTCTGCCGCCCTGGTAGAAAAATACGGCTTTACACAAGACAACAGCTATACCATGTTTATTCCAAACACCTACGAAATGTATTGGAACATTAGTCCGATGGATTTTTTCAAAAAAATGCATAAAGAGTTTGAAAAATTCTGGACGGCTAAACGTATGAAGAAAGCAGAAGCCTTAAACCTAACACCTGCACAGGTGACCATTCTGGCCTCTATTGTAGATTCAGAAGCACTGTATGACAAAGAAATGCCAATTATTGCAGGTTTGTATTTAAATCGTTTAAATAAGGGGATCTTATTGCAGGCAGATCCTACTGTAATTTATGCGAATGATGATTTTACAGTAAAACGGGTAACAGGTGCTTTACTAAAAACAGAATCCAGGTACAACACCTATAAATACGCAGGACTGCCTCCGGGCCCCATCATGATGCCGAGCATCAATGCCATTGATGCGGTGCTTAACCACGACCATAACAACTACATTTACATGTGTGCCAAAGAAGATTTTTCCGGTTACCACAATTTTGCTGTGACCAAAGAAGAGCACAACATCAATGCTAAAAAATACAGGGATGCTTTAAATAAACGCAACATCTTCAGATAATGTATATTCATACCAGTACAGTTAGGGTCCGATACGGAGAAACAGATCAGATGGGTTACGTTTATTATGGTAACTATGCAGAATATTATGAAGTAGCGCGGGTTGAAATGCTAAGAAGTCTGGGAATGGATTATGCGGCTATGGAAAGGGACGGCGTAATGCTGCCCGTTCTCGAACTGCAGTGTAAATTCATCAAGCCTGCGTTTTACGACCAGGAAATCAGCATTAAAACCACCGTAAAAACATTGCCAGGCGTCCGCATTTCATTCGATTACGAATTGTACAATCCCGCTCAGGAGCTGATCAATATCGGTGCCACCACATTGGTTTTTTTTGACATGAAGACTAAAAAGCCATGCACGGCACCAAAAGAATTCATGGATAAAATTGCTGCTTACTTTTAAATTGAACTATGGAATGGCTACATAAACTACTGCTAAAAACAAGACCTTACACCTTGTTAATAGACTGGACAAAAGTTTATGTTTTGCCGGGTTTTAGCCCACTCCCATTGTATACGGTTGCCGCATTTTTCCTGCAGGAAATTCAAAAAGATTCTCTGGTCAACAAAGCTTCTTCCCTGGCCTATAATTTTATGCTGGCCATTTTTCCGGGCATCATTTTCCTGTTTACACTCATCCCTTTTCTTCCCAACGGTTTTCAAGACCAGTTGATGATGCTCATTGGCCTAATTTTGCCGCATAAAGCCTACGATGCCTTTGAAGTAACCCTTATAGAAATTGTAAAAATACAGAACGGCAAATTGCTCTCTTTTGGTTTTATCGTCTCCACCTATTTCGCCACCAATGGTGTGCACAGTTTAATGATGGCTTTCAACAAGTCTTCTGTAATTGTAGAAACGCGTTCATGGCTCAAAAGAAGGCTCATCTCCCTGATACTAACATTGGTTATTTTCACTTCTGTGATGATTTGTATCGGAGCCATGACAGTCGGCGAAATCGCACTCAACTACCTCAAGTCAGAGCTCCACATCAAAGGCAACATTACCTATTATGTAATTCAGCTTACACGCTGGATGCTACTGGCCCTGCTCTATTTTGTAACCATCTCTGTTTTATACCGCTATGGGCCGGCACATTCCAAAAAATGGCGTTTCTTTAGCGCTGGTTCCTGGCTGGCTACCATCCTCGCTTTTTTAACCATCTGGGGCTTTTCTTTTTACATCAATCACTTCAGCTCGTACAATAAAATTTATGGTTCCATAGGCACACTCATCGTTGTCATGATCTGGTTGTACCTCAACTCGCTCATCCTGCTCATCGGCTTTGAACTCAACGCCAGTGTAGACCTTTCCAAGAAAAGCGTTAAAATCATCAAACCTAATTTCAACTTGTTTAAGAATTAGCCATGGCTTATCAGCATACTGTCAGGGGAAGGGTTTATTCATTCAATGATTTAAAGCAATTGCTGGCCAAAGCCTCTCCTTTCCGCACAGGTGATGCACTTGCAGGTTTAGCGGCCGAAAACTATGAAGAGCGGGTAGCTGCCCAGATTGCTTTAGCAGATGTGCCCTTAAAGGTTTTCTTAAACGAGAGCGTGATTCCTTATGAGGACGATGAAGTAACAAGGCTTATTGTTGATGAGCATGACGCAGACGCATTCTCTGCAATTAGTCACCTTACCCTGGGTGCTTTTCGCGATTGGCTTTTAGACGATGCCACAGATACAGCTACCTTAACCAGCATTGCAAATGGCATCAGCCCGGAAATGGTTGCTGCAGTCTCCAAAATCATGCGTAACCAGGACCTGATCGCCGTAGCAAAAAAATGCAGTGTCATCACCCGTTTTCGCAATACTATAGGACTACCGGGACGTTTTTCCACCCGGCTGCAACCCAACCATCCAACAGATGATCCAAGAGGGATTTTAGCAAGTATTGTAGATGGTTTACTTTATGGTAGCGGTGATGCGGTAATTGGCATCAATCCGGCAACAGACAGCCCGGATGCGGTGCTAAAACTGCTGCATTTAACCGATAATTTAAGGCAACAATTCGCTATTCCGATGCAATCCTGCATTTTAAGTCATGTCACCACAACTATCGATTTAATTGCCCGGGGTGCTCCGGTTGATCTTTGCTTCCAGTCCATTGCAGGTACTGAAAAAGCCAATTCAAGTTTTGGAATCAATTTAACTTTACTGGAGGAAGCACACCAGGCTACTTTGTCATTAAAAAGAGGGAGCCTCGGTGAAAACGTCATGTATTTTGAAACCGGTCAAGGCAGTGCATTGTCGGCAAATGCGCATCATGGCGTAGATCAGCAAACCTGCGAAACCAGGGCCTATGCCGTAGCAAAAGAGTATAAACCCTTGCTCGTAAACACGGTAGTAGGCTTTATTGGCCCCGAATATTTATATGATGGTAAACAGATTATCCGCGCTGCACTGGAAGACCATTTTTGTGCCAAGCTCCTGGGTCTGCCTATGGGTGTTGACGTCTGCTATACCAACCATGCAGAAGCAGATCAGGACGATATGGATAATTTGGTCACATTACTAGGTGTAGCGGGATGCAATTTTATCATGGGGGTTCCCGGCTCTGACGACATCATGCTCAACTATCAGTCTACTTCTTTTCATGACGCCCTATACGTCCGGAAAGTTTTGGGATTAAAGCCTGCCCCTGAGTTTGAAGAATGGCTCATCAAACAAGGCATTACAGATCAGGCTGGTCGTCTTTTAGATGCCTCTGCTTCGTTATTAAAAAATATGGACCGCTTATGGCAAAGCTAGCGCTTTTAAAAAAATTCACCGATGCCCGCATAGCTCTGGGCCGCGCCGGAACCAGTATCCCTGCCAAAGCATCGCTTGAATTTAAGCTGGCGCATGCCCATGCCAGAGATGCGGTCTATTCTTCCATACAACCAGATCAGTTTGCCAAAGCGCTGTCTAAATTTAATCTCCCTATTCTTTTGCTGCACAGTGGAGCTGCAGATAGGGCGCAGTATTTACAACGACCTGATCTGGGAAGGCAACTGGACGGACAGTCTGCTGAAATTTTAAAAAATCAGGTCACTGGTGCAGATGTAGTCCTGGTACTTGCAGACGGACTATCCGCCCTTGCGTTGCAGGAAAACATCATCCCGCTACTCAGCCGGCTGCTCCCGAAGCTAATCAGCAGCGGTCTTAGCCTTGCACCGCTTTGCATCGTAGAACAAGGTCGCGTGGCCATTGCAGATGAAATTGCCGAAGCGCTGGAAGCAAAACTTTCGCTCATTTTGATTGGCGAGCGACCGGGATTAAGTTCTGCCGACAGCTTAGGTGCCTATTTAACCTATCAGCCTAAAAAGGGTTTAACTGATGATTCCCGAAACTGCATCTCCAACATTCGCCCTGCAGGATTGGATTTTGACCTGGCGGCGGGCAAAATATTCTACCTGGTTCAGGAATCATTCAGGTTAAAAATCTCTGGCGTACAACTCAAAGACAACCAGGGCTTATTGTCCTAAAGCAGCTTATTTTGTTTCATAAACAATGAGCATAAAAAAGCCAGTGGTTAACCCACTGGCTCGATATTAATTCATCATTTATCTATTTCCGCCCCTGTTTCCCCTAGCCTTATTGGAGCCATTTCCTTTGCCGTTATTGGTTTTTCGCTCCGATCTGTTTCCGTTATTTACAGATTGACTGCGTACAGATGGCCTGGAATTTTTACTGTCCCTAATTACCACTTGTTTACCCTGGTTACCTTTGTATTTACCATATTGCTGTACGTGAGACTGATGAGACAAATATGCTTTAGGATTGTTGATCACTACTTTATATCCTTTATACAAGTCGTAATTGCTATACCTGGATGGCAAATTATTTCTCCATACCCAGGCGCCATTATCAAGATAAACATATTGTCTGGATGGCACATAATAATAGGCGTCTACATCCGGAAGATAATAATAATCTACATGGTCATAACCAGTTGGGCCCCATGCAGGTTGCTGAGCAATATTGATGTTCACATTTACTTGCGCTTTAGTGCTGATGCTGCTTACCGAAGCTACGGCTAAAATTACAGCGAATACTATTCTTTTCATTTTGTTCAATTTAATGGTGTGTATTTACAAGATGAAGTCCAAAGCACGTACCAAAAAACAACTTAAAATCCAGCAATCGTTTAATGAGCCTGTTGTACCGACGGGGAAGCAGATTTTACCGACCAGACAAAAAAAAACGGCTGACAATTGTCAGCCGTTAAGTATTAATCAATATAGTTTGCCCTAAAATTTACGCACTTCTGATCACCCGAAGTAAGATTGCTACTACAGCAATAACTAAAAGTGCATGAATAATTCCTCCAGTGTAATAACCACCTAAGAAACTAATGGCCCAAATGATAACAAGAATAACAGCGATTAGATAAAGTAAATTTCCCATAATTTTATTTAAGTAAATGATTTTAAAATAAAACCGGGCTAGAGCAATATTGTTTTAAATAAAACAAGAAAAGCCC